>DASXGX010000030.1:0-14936 GCA_036488815.1 Roseiarcus sp. | reverse complement strand
CCCCTTCCTTTCGGCCGGGCGGAGAATTCCGCGTTTCTGCGAAGAACCGACTTCTTTTTCGACCGCCTCAGCGGCGTCGCCGTCGGTGGACGCGGATATAGGGGAACCCCATTCAAACTGTCAAACGCTTTTTGCAAATTTTTGTCTCGGCGCCGTCGGGGCGTCGAATCGCAGCTAAGGGGCGCGCGTGCGCGGCGCCCTCGCCTGTGCTACGAATCTGAAATCAATCGCGTTCCCGGAGGGCCCGATGGCCAGACGCGCCGGCAGCGCCGATCTGCCGCTTCACAACGGTCGCGTTCCCGCCTGGCTCGGCCAGCGAATGGCGAAGCTCGGCGCGATCATCGCGGAGGCGATCGTCCATCATTACGGGCGCGACGAATTTCTCCGGCGCCTCGCCCATCCCTTCTGGTTCCAGTCGTTCGGCGCCGTCATGGGGATGGACTGGCATTCCTCGGGCATCACCACCAGCGTCATCGGCGCCTTGAAGCGTGGGCTTCAACCGCAGTCGCGCGAACTCGGCCTCAATGTCTGCGGCGGCCGCGGCGCGCATTCGCGCCAGACGCCAGGCGAACTCGTCGCGATCGGCGAGCGCGTCGGTTTCGACGGCGCGGGGCTCGCTGAGGCGAGCCGTCTTGTCGCGAAGGTCGACAGCGCCGCGGTGCAGGACGGTTTCGATCTCTACCTGCACGGCTTCATCGTCGCCGACGACGGCAAATGGGTCGTCGTCCAGCAGGGTATGAACGGCGAGAGCCGGCTCGCGCGACGTTACCATTGGCTCTCCGAGGGGCTGAAGAGCTTCGTCGACGCGCCGCATGCGGCGATCGACGGGAGGACGCAGGGCGAGATCGTCAACCTCACCGACCGGCGCGCCGAGGCCTCTCGCCGCGGACAACTCGATCTGTTGCGCGATTTCGGCCCGGATCGAATCGTGCGCGAGGTCGCGGCGCTGGAAAATCGCGATGCGACGCCGCCCGCGCCCGAGGCGCCGCTCCTGCCGCATCTCGTGATGCCGGCCCATCACGATGTCCGGCCGAAGGACGTCATCCTCAGGCGGCTCCACGGCGCGCTGGCGGCCGCCGCCGACAGGGGTCCACAGGACTTCGCCGATCTGCTTCTCTCGCCCGGCGTCGGCGCCCGCACCGTGCGGTCGCTCGCGATGGTGGCGGAAGTGGTGCACGGGGCGCCGTGCCGTTTCGCCGACCCCGCGCGCTTTTCGCTCGCGCACGGCGGCAAGGACCGTCACCCCTATCCGGTGCCGACCAAGGTCTACGACAACACCATTTCGCTGCTGAAATCGGCCATCGCCCAGGCCAAGCTCGGCAATGACGAGCGCCTCGAAGCGATCCGCCGTCTCGACCGGCAGGCGCGGATGCTCGAGCGCGAAGCGGACGGGCCGAGCCTGCCGGAATTCATCGACGAGGAAATGCGCCGCTCGCACGACTTTGGCGGGCAGAGCGTGTTCGGGTGGGAGCCGCCTGCTGAGGCGGGCCCCGCCGACGCGGGCCGAGCCGCCGGAAGAAGCGCGGCGCGCCGCTGACTTCAGTCGATCTCGTGTGCGGGCGTGCGCTCGGTCGCGCCATGCGGGCCGGCGCGCAGATATTGCGCGGGCCAGGAAGCGGATTGCCCGAGTTCGCTCGCGGCGCGCAGCGGCCAATAGGGTTCGCGCAGCAGTTCGCGCGCGAGCAGCACCATGTCGGCTTCGCCATTGCGCACGATCTGGTCCGCCTGCGCCGGCTCCGTGATCATGCCGACCGCGGCGGTCGCGATGCCGGCTTCGCGCCGGATGCGCGCGGCGAACGGAACCTGATAGCCGGGGCCGACGGGGATCGCCGCCCGTTCGACATTGCCGCCCGAGGAGCTATCGACCACGTCGACGCCGAGGTCCTTGAGGCGGCGCGCGAGTTCGACGGTCTGTTCGATGTCCCAGCCGCCTTCGGTCCAATCGGTCGCGGAAACGCGCACGAAGAGCGGGCAGCGGTCCGGCAGCGCCTTGCGGACCCTTGCGACCGTTTCGCAGACGAACCGAATGCGATTGTCGAACGAGCCGCCATAGGCGTCGGTGCGCTGGTTGCTCAGCGGGGACAGAAACTCGTGGGCGAGGTAGCCGTGCGCGGCGTGGATTTCGATGACGCGGAATCCCGCGGCGTAAGCGCGTTCGGCGGCGAGCGCGAAAGCATTCTGGGCCGCGGCGACGTCTGCAAGGCTCATCGCCTCGGGCTGGGGATAGTCCTCGGCGAAGCGGATCGCGCTCGGGGCGAGGGGCGTCCAGCCGCCTTCAGCTTTGGGCACAGCGCCCTTACCCGACCACGGGCGATAGGTGCTCGCTTTGCGTCCGGCATGCGCGAGCTGAATACCCGCGATGGCGCCTTGCGCGTCGACGAAGCGGGCGATGCGCTCGAGCGGCTCGAAGTGCTTTTCGCTCCAGACGCCGAGATCCTGCGGCGCGATCCGCCCCTCCGGCATGACGGCGGCCGCTTCGGTGAAGACGAGCCCGGCCCCGCCGACCGCCCGCGCCGCGAGATGGGCGAAATGCCAGTCGTTCGCAAAACCGTCGTCACAGGAATATTGGCACATCGGGGAGACGCCGATGCGGTTCGGGATCGTGAGGTCGCGGAGTCGAAATTCGCTGAAGAGATGAGGCATGAGTCGATTCCGTCTGAGGGAGCCGCCTATTGTCGCCGCCGGCGCGACGAGCGCAAGGCGGCGGCGCGAGCGTTGTCAAAGTTTCCTGACCGGCTTGCCAGCGCGAACGGCGGGCTTATTCGTCCGGGCGGGCTAAGCAAGAATGCCGTGGCAATGCTTGAATCTCTTATTGGAGCCGCAGGGGCAGAGCTCGTTACGTCGGACGCCGTAATATCGCATGTCGCCGCCGTCAGCGGGTATTACGATCGGCTCCCGGCTCAGTCTGTAATGACCGTCGAAGTACGATTCATGATTTCCGCTCGGGCCGAATATGGAATATTGGAAGCCGAGATCCTCAATGTCGACAAGCCGAAAACGACCGCTTTGGCGAACGTTTTGGATCGCGATCGTGTACGCAATCGGTCCGGTGACCTGCAGGACGCCGCGCTTGCCGACACCGTGCTTTACTGGGTCATACGCGTCGATGTTCCTTTTGACCCTCTCAATCACCGCCTCGAGAAAGGGGTGATGGGCGGCCGCGACGATGTGCCATTGCTGATATTCTTCGTCGATGCCATGGCGGGGGTGATGTCGACCCCATCCTTTGTAGGGGCGGCCTTCCTCGTAGCTCCAGTGAGACAGCAGATATTCGTCATCTGGACTCAACACGTCATCAAGTGGTCTCGTGGCCGTGGATTTAATATCCAAATAGACCCCGCCGAGTTTGTACAGAGCAAGATACCGGAATAAATCTGCTTTCGCCGGACCATAGGTCGGATTTATTCGATTGTAGTAGCTGAGCGTCTCCGGTCCATAGTGCTCTGATATGAATGCGACACCGTCGCTATTGTCATATAAGACATGCTTCCATTGAGGGTTTGACGATTTGAGATGGGATACATTTGCGAAGAATCGGGGATGGAGGCTGCGCTTGTCGTAAACGGTCTGATGGATAATCTTAGGGATCGCCATACCCGGCCACCGAATTCAAATATCCATTAGCTTACCGTTGATTGGCTTCACGGCAAAGCTCGTAGGCGGCTCTCCCCCTCGGTGACGCCGCCACATGGTTTCGTAGGCGCTTTCGATATGGCGCCGGTAGCGGTCGGTGTCGAACAGGGGAAACGTCTCCCGATTCCGCGCCAGCCTCGCCTTGATCGCCAACAGCGCGCCTTCTTCCGTCGCCAGCTTCAGCGCCAGCGCCTCGTAGTCGGCGAGCGTCTCCGCGATCAGTTCGGGCAGGCCCACGGCGTGCAGCAGACTTGCCGCGACGCGGCCGGCGAAACTGGAGCCGAGACAAGTCACGAGCGGAAGACCCGCCCACAACGCGTCGCTCGCCGTCGTGTGGGCGTTGCACGGCAGGCAGTCGAGAAAGAGGTCGGCGAGGCGATGCCGCGCGAGGTGGTCTTCCTGGGTCGCGCGCGGCGCGAACACCAAACGGCTCGCGGCGACGCCGCGCTGTTCTGCGCTCCGTCTCAAATTGCGAACCGCGGCGGCGTTGCTTTCCAGCAGCCAAAGCACGCTGCCCTCGACCTGGTTGAGCAGGCGCATCCACACGTCGAACACCGGGGGCGTGATTTTGAAGCTGTTGTTGAACGAGCAGAACACGAACCCGGTCTCGGGCAGCCTCATTTCCGCGCGAGACGGCGTTGTCTCGCTGATGCGCCGTTTGAAGTCGTTGGGCTGGTAGGCATCCGGGAGATAAACGACCTTCTCGGCATAGCAGGATTGGCGCCCCTCGGGGATGACGATCCGATCGCCGATGAGATAGTCGATGTAAGACGCGCCCAGCGTTCCGGGATAGCCGAGATAGTTCACTTGCAGCGGAGCGGGTCGAAGCGCGAGAATGCCTGGCCGTGAATCCGTCGTATAGCCTTTGAGGTCAACGGCGATGTCGATCTCGAGTCGCCTGATAAGCTCAGCGACCTGTTGGTCGCTCTGGTCACGGACATCGATAAACCGATCGAACGAACTGCGCAGTCGTGCGCTGGTTTCGTCATCGCGCGCCGGGCCAAACGAAATCGCGGTGATGTCGAATCTCGATTTGTCGTGGACCTCGAACAAGCCCGCCATCAAGAAGGTCGTCGCGTGCCGGCGAAAATCGGCCGATAGATAGGCAATGCGTATCCTTCGATCTCGACGATTGTCGTCGTCTTGAATCGACACGAAAGGCGCGGCTTGGACCGGCGCCAGAGGCGCGGGATATTTGCTCTGGGCGTAGCTTTGAGCGCATTTGAGCTGAGCTTCGGCGGATCCGGATATGGCGAGAAAGACCCAGGGATGGGCGACGCGCTCGCTTGACATAACTGCGCTTTCGACGCGGTTCAGAGCTTCGCTGTACGAATCCCAATCGCAAGCCATGAGCTTTGCGTACAACGCATAGCCGAGGGCGTCCTCATAGGTCGGGTTCAAACTCACCAAGCGCTCGAAGTCGCGAGCGGCCTCGTCGGGACGCCCGAGATCGAGGTAAGCCTGGGCGCGGTTGTTGAGGGCGACGACAAAATCAGGCTCCAGCGCGAGCGCCTCGCTATAGCTGTTCACAGCCTCTTCGAGGCGCTCGAGCGTGGCCAAAGCGTAGCCGTGACCAGCCAAGGCCTCCGCGTGGGACTGACTTCGCAGGGCTCGGCCGAAGCTGAGCAGCGCATCCTCGGGGCGGCCAATTTCAAGCAAAGCGTAACCGCGATTGACGAGCGCGCCGGCAAACTCGGAGCTGACGGCCAGCGCCGCGTCAGCGCTCGCGATCGCCTCCTGGTAGCGCTTCAGCTTGAGCAAAATCTTGGCGCGACTGTTGAGGGCGAAGACGTCGTGGGGCTTGAATGCAAGCGCGCGGTCGATGCTGGCGAGCGCTTCGTCATGCCGCCCCAGCAAGCGGAGAGCGTCGCCGCGATTGTTGAAGGCCTCGGAAAAGTCCGCCCTCTCCGCCAGCGCCCGATCGTAGCTGGAAACCGCCTCGTCGTAGCGCCTGAGGTCGAGCAGCACATTGCCGCGGTTGTAGAGGACCAGCGCATTGCGGGGTTGAGCCGCCAACGCCGCGTCGAGGCTGATCAGCGATTCATTGTGCCGGCCAAGCGTGCGCAGCGTCGATGCGCGGTTGATCAGGGCGCCGAAGTGATCCGGGGCGATGGCCAGCGTCCGGTCGAAGTTTGCAAGCGCCTCGCCGGTGTTTCCCAGGCGCTGGAAGATGACGCCCAGATTGTAATGCGCCTCGGGGAATCTTGGGAAAGCGTGAATCGCCTTCCGAATGTGTTGAACGCCCGTCTCGACTTCTCCTGTCGAACACAGGAGAACGCCCAGCCAATGCAGCGCCTCGTGATGTCTCGGGCTATCGCGTAACACCTGTTCATAAAGGCCGCGAGCTTCTTTTAAAGAGCCAGCCTGATGGCGTGCGATCGCCGTTCGCAAAAGGACCGACACATTCGTGGCCCCCGGGGGCATTCGGCCTGATCCTCCGTTCGGTAGCGAGCCGGCGGAAGCTAGATCTGGTGGGCCACCGACAACAAGGCAATCTGCCACGTCCACGAAAATGTGATTTTCCGGCAGGACGACGTCGCACGCGCTCGCCCCCGAGATCCTTGTCCACGGCGCCCTCGCACGGGCGGGCGCGATGCTCTGCGGCCGGCGACGCTGCGGCTGATTTGGCGGCTAAAAGCAGTGCCGCTTCAGGGACGATTCCACATATCGCCATTGGCGCCGAGTTCCTGTATAGACCTCGCTTCTTTGAGTGGGGCGGCGCGGGCCGCCCACGAGGCAGATCGTCAGTCGAGGCGTGAGATATGGCCCAGAGCCGCTGGAGTCCCGAGAGCTGGAGAGGCAAGCCGATCGAGCAGTCGCCGTTTTATGCCGACGTGAGCGCGCTCGCCGATGTCGAGCGCCAGCTCGCCGGCTATCCCCCGCTCGTCTTCGCCGGCGAAGCGCGCAAGCTCAAGGCCGCCCTCGGCAGGGCCGCGGCGGGCGACGCCTTCCTGCTGCAAGGCGGCGACTGCGCCGAGAGCTTCGGCGAGCATTCCGCCGACAACATCCGCGATTTCTTCCGCGTCTTCCTGCAGATGGCGGTGGTGATGACCTTCGCGGCGGCCTCGCCGATCATCAAGGTCGGCCGCGTCGCCGGGCAGTTCGCCAAGCCGCGCTCCTCCGACAACGAGACGATCGGCGGCCAGACGCTGCCGGCCTACCGCGGCGACATCGTCAACGATATTGAATTCACCGCCGAGGCGCGCACGCCCGATCCGCGCCGCCAGCTCGAGGCCTATCGCCAGTCGGCGGCGACGCTGAACCTCCTGCGCGCTTTCGCGACCGGCGGCTACGCCAACCTCGAGAACGTGCACCGCTGGATGCTGGGCTTCGTCAAGGACAGCCCGCAGTCCGACCGCTATCAGGGCGTCGCCGACCGCATCACCGAGACGCTCGGCTTCATGCGCGCGATCGGCCTCGACGCCGAGGCGCATCCCGAATTGCGGGCGACCGACTTCTACACCTCGCACGAGGCGCTGCTGCTCGGCTACGAGCAGGCGCTGACGCGGCTCGACTCGACCTCGGGCGATTATTACGCGACCTCCGGCCACATGATCTGGATCGGCGACCGGACCCGCCAGCTCGGCGGCGCGCATGTCGAATATTGCCGCGGCGTGCGCAATCCGATCGGCCTCAAATGCGGCCCGAGCCTACAGCCGGACGACCTTATCCGCCTGATCGACGCCCTCGATCCGGCGCAGGAGCCCGGCCGCCTGTCGCTGATCTGCCGCTTCGGCGCCGACAAGATCGAATCCAGCCTGCCGGCGCTGATCCGCGCCGTCCAGCGCGAGGGGCGCAAGGTGCTGTGGGTCTGCGACGCGATGCATGGCAACACGATCAAGACCGCGACCGGCTACAAGACCCGACCGACCGAGCGCATCACCTCGGAAATCCGCTCCTTCTTTGCCGTTCATCGCGCCGAGGGAACTCACGCCGGCGGCGTCCATCTGGAAATGACGGGCAAGAACGTCACCGAATGCACCGGCGGGGCGCGGGCGATTTCGGAAAGCGATCTGCGCGACCGCTACCACACCTACTGCGATCCGCGCCTCAATGCGGAGCAGGCGATCGAGGTCGCTTTCCTGGTGGCGGAACTGCTCAAGGCCGAACGCCTCGCCGCCCCCGCCCGACCGGTGCAGGCGGCGGAGTAGGCTTCGGCGACGCCTCGCTGCGGGTCAGCGCCATGATTTCGTCCGTCGTCAACCCTTTGAGGGGCTGTCGGCGGCTGACCTCCTCGAGCGCACGCAAATAGAAGGCAGCCGCGTCGTCGTTCTCGGCGGGAGCAGGCGCTTCGGCGCTGGCGCCAGCTAACAAAGGCTTCCGTCCTTTACGCGTGATGGACTTTGTCAATATCGCCCTGCCCTCAACGAACGACGAAAACCTTGGCCTCGGGAAAATAAGTCGCGTACGGGCGCGGATCGCGGGTCAAAATTGGAACTTGGGCGCACTCGGCCTCCGCGCCGAGGAAGAAGTCCGGGAGGACGTTGGTTTTCGCGCCGCCCCGTCGGCGATATTGGCGGAAAGCTTGGCCGGCCCGCCAAAGCGCTTCGCTCGACATGGGACGTCGCTCGATTTCCAGAGCGGTGAGAAAACGCTCACAGGCCATGGCGGACGCGAAGGGAACCGAGGTTTCAGCGAAGATCGCGTCAACAATTTGTACAGGCCCCAACGCAGCCCTCGACACGAAGGCCTCCCGCGATGGTTCGCCCCAAACCGGATCGTTCAGCAAGAGGTCGAGGAGAATATTGGTGTCGACGAGCGTCAATCCTCGCCTCGAAGCAGTCGCATCCAGTCATCGGTGGACATCGTGCGGTCGACTTCGTCCGCACGCACAGCGGAGACAGCCCGCTCGATCATGCGCCGCTTGCGCTGCTCGGCGTCCCTGAACTCGCTCGTCGAATCTCGCTCGACAAGGATTCCGCCTTCGGGCCGGACGCGAACGCTCACCCGATCGCCCGGTCGGATCCCAGCGGCCTCACGCACCGCCTTTGGCAGCGTCACCTGCCCTTTCACAGTTACGGTCGTGGTCATTGGCATCCTGGTAATACCGTCATCCAAATTGGTAATACTCCCTTGCGCACCCGTCAAGCGCGCATCATTGTAACCCGCTCCGTCCCAAGCTAAACCGACCCCATGCCCGCTCCCGCCGACCGTCTCGTCATCGCGCTCGCGCAAATCCCCTCGATCGTCGGGGACATCGACGCCAATCTCGCTCGCCTGCGCGAGGCGCGGGCCGAGGCGGCGGCGTTCGGGGCCGACATCGTTCTTGCGCCGGAGCTCTATCTCGCCGGATATCCCCCTGAGGATCTGGTGCTCAAGCCCGCCTTCCAGGAGGCCTGCCGCGCCGCCTGCGAGGCGCTCGCCCGCGACACCGCCGACGGCGGCCCCGCGGTGCTGGTCGGCCTGCCGTGGCTCGAGGACGGCTCGCTTTACAACGCCGCGGCGCTGCTCGACGGCGGGCGGATCGAGGCGGTGAAGTTCAAGGTCGATCTGCCGAACTACGGCGTTTTCGACGAGAAGCGCGTGTTCCGGCCGGGCCCCCTGCCCGGGCCGCTGGTGTTCCGCGGCGTGCGCATCGGCGTGCCGATCTGCGAGGACATCTGGGGCCAGGATCCGGTCGAATGCATCCTCGAAACGGGCGGCGAGATTCTGCTCGTCCCCAACGCCTCGCCCTACGAGCGCGACAAGCTTGAGGTTCGCCAGAACGTCGCCGTCTCCCGCGTGCTCGAAAGCGGTCTGCCGCTCATCTATCTCAACAAGGTCGGCGGTCAGGACGAACTCGTGTTCGAAGGCGGCTCGTTTGGCCTGAATCCGGACCGCTCGTTGGCCTTCCAACTGCCCGGCTTCAAGGCTTGCGTCGCGCGGACGGTGTGGCAGCGCGGCCCGAATGGGTGGCGCTGCACGGAGGGTCCACGCGAACTCCTCGACCAGGGCGACGAGGGCGACTACGCGGCCTGCGTGCTGGGCCTGCGCGACTATGTCGACAACAACCGCTTTCCCGGTGTCGTGCTCGGCCTTTCCGGCGGCATCGATTCGGCGCTCTGCGCGGCGATGGCGGTCGATGCGCTCGGCGCCGAGCGCGTCCATGCGGTGATGCTGCCCTATCGCTTCACCTCGCAGGAATCGCTGCGCGACGCCGCGGCCTGCGCCAAGGCGCTCGGGATCCGCTACGACATCGTGCCGATCGCCGAACCGGTCGAGGGCGTCGAGCGCGCCCTCGCGCCGATGTTCGCGGGCCGAGCGCGCGACATCACCGAGGAGAACATCCAGAGCCGCGCGCGCGGTCTCATCCTGATGTCGATCTCCAACAAATTCGGCGCGATGGTCGTCACGACAGGCAACAAGTCGGAAATGTCGGTCGGCTATGCGACGCTCTACGGCGACATGAACGGCGGCTTCAATCCCATCAAAGACCTCTACAAGATGGAGGTCTTCCGCCTCGCGGCGTTGCGCAATCGCTGGAAGCCCGAGGGCGCAAAGGGGCCGGACGGCGAAGTCATTCCGCCCGCCATCATCAGCCGCCCGCCCTCGGCCGAACTGCGCGAGGACCAGAAGGACGAAGATTCGCTGCCTCCCTACCCGGTCCTCGATGCGATCCTGTTGCGCCTCGTCGAAAAGGAGATGCGCGTCGCCGATATCGTCGCCGAAGGGTTCGACCTCGAGACAGTGCGCAAGATCGAGCGGCTCCTCTATCTCGCCGAATACAAGCGCCGCCAGTCTGCGCCGGGCGTCAAGATCGGCCCGAAGAATTTCGGCCGCGACCGGCGCTATCCGATCGTCAACCGCTTCCGCGACGCCGGCGCGCCCTTGCAGCCGCCGGACCCCGCAATCGCGCCGCGCAAATCGTTCGGCACGAGCGAGCGGTTCGAGGAGTAGGCGTCTCTCACGATCAGCCGGTCTTTACCCGTCGGCCACACCGTGGCTGAGCAGAGCAACTTGGGCCTCGCGCACGCATGATCCGTCTCGAAAGCATCGGTAAGCAGAACGGCCACCAGCTCCTCTTCATCGAGGCCTCCGCGGCGCTCCAGAAAGGGGAAAAGATTGGCCTCGTGGGACCCAACGGCGCCGGCAAGACCACCCTGTTTCGGATGATCACAGGCCGCGAGCCGCCCGACGAGGGCCAGGTCGCCGTCGACCGGGGCGTCACCATCGGCTACTTCAGTCAAGACGTCGGCGAGATGTCGGGACGCAGCGCGGTCGCCGAGACGATGGACGGCGCCGGCCCGGTGAGCGAGGTGGCGAGCGAACTCGCCGAACTCGAAGCGGCCATGGCCGACCCGACCCAAGCCGACGAAATGGACGCGATCATCGAGCGCTACGGCGAGGCGCAGGCGCGCTTCGAGGAACTCGGCGGCTACGCGCTCGAAGGCAAGGTGCGCGAAGTGCTCGCCGGGCTCAGCTTCAGCGAAGACATGATGGACGGCGACGTCGGCAAGCTCTCGGGCGGCTGGAAGATGCGCGTCGCGCTCGCCCGCATTCTGCTGATGCGTCCCGACGTCATGCTGCTCGACGAGCCGAGCAACCATCTCGACCTCGAGAGCCTGATCTGGCTGGAGCAGTTCCTTAGAGGCTACGACGGCGCGCTGCTGATGACATCGCACGATCGCGAGTTCATGAACCGCGTCGTCAACAAGATCATCGAAATCGACGGCGGTTCGCTGACGAGCTATTCCGGCGACTACGAATTCTACGAGCAGCAGCGGGCGCAGAGCGAGAAGCAGCAGCAGGCGCAATTCGAGCGCCAGCAAGCGATGCTCGCCAAGGAGATCAAGTTCATCGAGCGCTTCAAGGCGCGCGCCTCCCACGCCGCGCAAGTGCAGAGCCGCGTCAAGAAGCTCGACAAGATCGAGCGGGTCGAGCCGCCGCGCCGCCGGCAGTCGATCCTGTTCGAATTCCAGCCCGCCCCGCGCTCCGGCGAGGATGTCGCGAGCCTGAAGAGCGTGCACAAGCGTTATGGCGCGCGCAGCATCTACGAGGGCCTGGACTTCCAGGTTCGCCGCCGCGAGCGTTGGGCTGTGATGGGCGTCAACGGCGCCGGCAAATCCACGCTGCTGAAGCTGGTGACGGGCGCCGCCGAGCCCGACCAAGGCGATGTCGCGATCGGCGCCAGCGTCAAGATGGGCTACTTCGCCCAGCACGCGATGGATCTTCTGAGCGGCGAGCGCTCCGTGTTCGAAACGCTCGAAGACGCGTTTCCGCGCGCGGGCCAGGGCTCGCTACGCTCGCTCGCGGGCTGCTTCGGTTTCTCCGGCGACGATGTCGAGAAGAAGTGCCGGGTTCTCTCAGGCGGCGAGAAAGCGCGCCTGGTGATGGCGATGATGCTCTACGACCCGCCGAACTTCCTCGTGCTCGACGAGCCGACGAACCATCTGGACCTCGCGACCAAGGAAATGCTGATCGCCGCGCTGGCGCAATTCGAGGGCTCGATGCTGTTCGTCTCGCACGACCGCCGCTTCCTCGCCGCCCTCTCCAACCGCGTGCTGGAGCTGACGCCGGACGGCGTCCACAAATACGCCGGCGGCTACACGGAGTACGTGGCGCGAACAGGCCAGGAGGCGCCGGGGCTGCGAAGCTGAGGTCTATTACAGCGGAGTGTCTTTGGGTTGAGCCGGGCCTTTGTCGTCATCGCGAGCGAAGCGATCCAGCGACTTCGCTCCGCTCGCAATGACGCTCAAGGTGGATCGACCTGAAGAGAGAGCGCTTTAAGGCAGCTTCTCTATCGGGCGCCGGAGCGTCGACTCGTCCTTGAGCAAAACGCCGGTCAGCTTTCGCTGGCGCGCCTGGGCGCAGAGATAGGCGAGGCGCGCCGCCGCCTCCTCGTAGGACATGCCTTGCGGATGAATGTTGGAAAGGCAGTTGCGCTCCGCGTCCCTGCGCCCGACCTTCGGCGCGAATGTCAGATAGACGCCGAGACTGTTCGGCGTCGTCAGGCCGGGGCGCTCGCCGATCAGCACCGCGACAAGAGTGGCGCCCATCAGTTCGCCGATCTCGTCGCCGATCGCGACGCGGCCCCGCTCGACGATCGCAACCGGGCCGATGCGCCAGCCCGCGTCAATCAAGACGGGAAGCGCCGTGTCGAGTAGCGGGCGCGCATGCGCCGCAACCGCCTTTGCGCTGAGCCCATCGGCGACAACGAACGCGATGTCGAAGCTTTTTGGACCTGAGGTAAGCGCGTGTCGCGACGCCTCATCGAGGCGACGGCCGAGATCGGGCCGCGCCAGGTAGGCGTGACGGTCCGACGCGCTGCTGGCGAGGCGCACCGCGTCGAGGCCGCGCGCCTCGATATCAGCGGCGAGCGCGCCTGCGTCGAACGGATCGTTCACCGCGTCGCGCGCTTGCGCATGGGCGAGTTGGAAAGCGAGGAGATCGCGAGTCGCAACCGCCGCGCCGCTGCGCGCGAGACCGATGCGCGCCGGGCTGATGGCGCGCAGTTTCGCCCAGAGGCGGTCGATCTCGCTGAGAGGTTTGGGCTCCTCCATCGCCTCAGGCTCCCGAGAGCAACGGCAGGAACTGCGACGGCAAGACGCTCGAAACATCGGCGTCCGCCAGACCCATGCGAGCGAGCCAGTCGGCGAATTCCGGCGCCGGCGCGAGGCCGAGCAGCCGCCGCATCGCCAGCACGTCGTGAAAGGACGTGCTCTGGTAGTTGAGCATCACGTCGTCGGCGCCCGGAACGCCCATCACGAAATTCACGCCGGCCACCGCGAGCATCGTCAGCAAAGCGTCCATGTCGTTCTGATCGGCGTCGGCGTGATTGGTGTAGCAGACGTCGCAGCCCATCGGCAGGCCAAGCAGCTTGCCGCAAAAATGATCCTCGAGCCCGGCGCGAAGGATCTGCTTGCCGTCGTAGAGGTATTCCGGGCCGATGAAGCCGACGACCGAATTGACGAGCAGCGGACTGAATTCGCGCGCGACGCCATAGGCGCGGGCTTCGAGCGTCTGCTGGTCGCAGCCGTGATGAGCTCCGGCCGAGAGCGCGCTGCCCTGCCCCGTCTCGAAATACATCACATTGTCGCCGACCGTTCCCCGCCCGAGCGAAAGCGCCGCCTCGCGCGCTTCGGCGAGATGCGGCAGCTCGACCCCGAAGCTCGCGTTCGTCGCCTGCGTCCCGCCGATCGACTGGAAGACGAGATCGACCGGCGCGCGCCGCTCGATAAGACCGATGGTCGTCGTGACATGGGTCAATACGCAGGATTGGGTCGGAATGGCGAGCCGTTCGCGCACGTCGTCGATCAGGCTCAGCAGCTCGTAGCAGCGATCAGGGCTGTCGCTCGCCGGATTGATCCCGATCACGGCGTCGCCGCAGCCGAGCAGGAGACCGTCGACGATGCTCGCCAGAATGCCCTTGGGATCGTCGGTGGGATGATTGGGCTGGAGGCGGGAGGAGAAGCGTCCGGGAAGGCCGATGGTGTTGCGAAATCGGGTGACGACGCGACGCTTGGCGGCGATCGCCATCAAATCCTGATTGCGGCAGATTTTGCTGACCGCCGCCGCCATCTCCGGGGTCAGCCCCGGCGCCAGCGCGGCAAGGGCTTCGTTTGTCGCCGCCTCGCCGAGCAACCAGTCGCGAAATGCGCCGACCGTGAGATGCGCGACGGGCACGAACGCCGCCGAGTCATGGCGGTCGACAATCAACCGCGTGACGTCGTCGTCTTCGTAGGGGACGATCGCTTCACTGAGAAACGCGCGGAGGGGCAGATCGGCAAGCGCCGCCTGCGCCGCGACGCGCTCGACGGCGCCGTTCGCCGCGACGCCGGCGAGTTCGTCGCCCGACCGAGCGGGCGACGCCTTCGCCATCAGCGTTTTCAGGTCGGGAAAGACGTAGCGCGTCCCGCCGAGCGTTGATCGATACACCGCCCGCCTCCAGGCTCATTCTGCGCGAGCCTAAAGCATTCCACGTCGCGACAGCAGCCCCTCATCCGGCCCTTTGGGCCACCTTCTCCACCGCAAACGCATAGCGTTTGTCGGGAGCAACGCGGGAGAAGGGATCCCTGCAGCCCCTCGCCCGCTTGGGAGAGGGTTGGGGGTGAGGGGAAGTTCGCGCCCTCCAAGCGTCGACTTGTCCGGCGACGCAGGTCGGTTCGGGCGCGTCCTCAATTATCCAAAAAGCTCCTGAGCTTCCGGCTGCGGCTCGGGTGCTTGAGCTTGCGTAGCGCCTTCGCCTCGATCTGGCGGATGCGTTCGCGCGTCACCGAGAACTGCTGGCCGACTTCCTCGAGCGTGTGGTCGGTGTTCATGCCGATGCCGAAGCGCATGCGCAGCACGCGCTCCTCGCGCGGCGTGAGCGAGGCGAGCACGCGCGT
>DASXGX010000023.1:0-6897 GCA_036488815.1 Roseiarcus sp. | reverse complement strand
ATCCTGAAGGCCGTGCTCCTCGACATTGCGCGCGGCCACTTCCAAGGCGCCTGGCGAGACGTCGACCGCCTCGATGCGCGCATTGGGGAAGGCGCGCGCGGCGAGAATGGCGAGCGACCCGCCCCCGGTGCAGAGGTCCAGCACGGAGGCGATCGTCTGTGAATCGCCGATGAGCCCGTCGTCCTCGGCGAAAGCCGTCATGACCAATTCGCCAATCAGGCTGCGCGGCACGATGACGCGCTCGTCGACATAGAACGGCACGCCCTGGATGTAGGCGCGGTTGAGCAAATAAGCGGCCGGCTTGCGCGTCGAAACGCGCGCGTCGATCAGCTGCAGCAGGCGCGCGCGTTCGTCACGCGTCAGCGCGGCGTCGAGGAACGGCTCGAGCGAATCGATCGGCAGATGCAAGGCTTCGAGAACGATGAACGCCGCCTCGTCGACCGCATTGGTCGTGCCGTGACCGTAGACGAGATCGGCGGCGTTGAACCGGCTCACCGCATAGCGGAAGAGATCGCGCATCGTCGAGAAGACGGCGATGCGCTCGTCATTCTCCGGATTTTCGGATTTCGACATGCGATCCCTCGCAACGCGCCGTTAGACGATGTCGTCGCTTCGCTTGTCACCCCCGCGAAAGCGGGGGTCCAGATAGCCGCCGCAGGCCTTCGCCCTTGACTCCTGGTTGCCCGCTTTTTGCGGGCATGACAACGGGAGTCCGGAGAGGCCACTTCCACCAAAACGCAGAAGCCTCCTAAATCAAAATGGCCGGCGACGCCGGCCATGGATTTGGGCCTTCTCGACCGCTCGGCCTTACTTGGCCTTCTTGCATTCCTCGCGGAACTTCTTGCGCTCCTTGCCGTGCAGGCCCTTGGCGTCAGCCTGCTTGGAGCACTCCGCGGCCTTCGCGGCCCTCGCCGCAGCGTCGTTGGACGGCGCGGCGGCGTCGAGCGCAAAGGCCGAGCCTGAGACGAAGGCGCCGAGAGCGATCGCGGAAACGAAAGTCGAGATGCGCATGATCAGGTGTCTTTCTCGATTGGAGCAATTCACAGGCGCCCGCTCGGGACCAGCGCCCGAATCGATACGACCCGGAGAACGCTTATAAGTCGGCTTGGCGTTGTAGGACAAGCGCCGCGGCGAACCCGCTCACGCGCGGTCCGCTCCCAGGCCCCCTTTGGCGCGGATGAAATCGATCACAGCATCGACCCCTTCGCCGCTCTTCATGTTGGCCATGACGAAGGGACGCGTCTTGCGCATGAGGGCCGCGTCGCGCGCCATCACCGCGAGCGAAGCGCCGACATAGGGCGCGAGATCGATCTTGTTGATGACGAGCAGATCGGACCGCGTGACCCCCGGGCCGCCCTTGCGCGGGATTTTTTCGCCCCCCGAAACGTCGATGACATAGATCGTCAAATCGGCGAGCTCGGGAGAAAAGGTGGCGGCGAGGTTGTCGCCGCCCGATTCCACCAGGATGAGGTCGAGCTTGGGAAAGCGCCGCCGCATGTCGTCGATCGCCGCGAGATTGATCGACGCGTCCTCGCGGATCGCGGTGTGCGGGCAGCCGCCGGTCTCGACGCCCATGATGCGTTCGGCGGGCAAAGCGCCGGCCTCGACGAGGATGCGGGCGTCTTCCTTTGTGTAGATGTCGTTGGTGATGGCCGCGATGTCGAACTCGCCGCTGAGGCGCTTACACAATTGCTCCATCAACGCCGTTTTGCCGGAGCCGACGGGGCCGCCGACGCCGACCCGAAGCGGTTGCTGAGATGAGCTCATGAGCGGAACAACCTCGAATATTGGGTTTCGTGACGCATTGCGGCGATGTCGGAGCGGAATGCGGCGGCGCCGAGATCGTCGAGCGTCGCGCCCGCCGCCTGATTCGCCGTCTTCTCGAGCAAAGGCAAGATTTCGGCCAGCGTTTTCTGGCCGTCGGTCTGGCCGACGACGCCGAGACGCACCGCCGCCGAGACGAGATTGGCGAAAACCGCGATGACGAACGCGGGGAGGGCGCGTTCGAGCGCCATGCCGTGGCCGGCCGTCGCCGCGGCGACTGCGACCGGATAGGCGACCGCATCGCCCTCCCGTTCGGGAAGGCGCTCGAGCGCCTCGCAGCCCCAGGCCGCGCGCGCGGCAAGACGAAACGCCGCGCCCTGCGCCGTCGTCTCGAGCCGCCTCTCCGCCGAGCCGGCGAGGGCGACCGCCAGTTCGTTGACCTGGTTCAAGGTCCGCCAGTCGGCCGCCGCGGCCGCCCGATGCGCCACGGCGAACAGGACGGCGTCCGACCTCGGCGCCCCGAAGACGGCGAGATCGGCGAGCCATTCGTTGAGGGAAGCCGCGTCGGCGACGTCGCCCGCTTCGAGCGCCCATTCGAGGCCGTGCGAATAGGCGAAGGAGCCGACCGGAAAAGCCGGGGAAAGCCAGAGGAAGAGCGGCAGCTCGCGCGAATTTCGCGCCTCAGCGGCGTCCGTGGTCATGAGCGTGATCGTGATGGCCGTGATCGTGGCCGTGGTGGTCATGAGCGCGGTCGTGGTGATCATGACCATGATCGTGACCGTGATGATCGTGCGCCTGCGCCAGGGCGCGCACATAGGCGCCGCCTTCCGGATTGAACGGCGCCTCGATGGCGACGACCGAGCCGCCGAGCCCGCGCGCCATGTCTTCGATCACCGAGTCGCGGCGGATGCGCAAGCTCTTGCGCAGCAGTTCGGTCGGCAGGTGGCGATTGCCGAGGTGCCAGGCGATGCGGGTGAGCGCGGCGGCGTCGGCGGCGCGGATTTCGACCAGCGATTCGGGCGCTGCGACGACTTCGACGATGCGGCCGTCATCCAGCTTCAGCCCGTCGCCGGCGCGCAGCATCACCGCTTCGGCGAGGTCGAGCAGGAATTCGAGCCCGCGCACCCCTGTCATCGCGACCCGGCGTCGATAGCGCTCGTCGTAATCGAGGACGACAGTGTCGGCCGGCTCGCCCGACCAGGCGCCCGAGGGAAGGACGTTATGAGCGTGCTGCATCGCAATTCCTCTCGGGCGGTCGGCGATGCGCATACGCGCGGCGGGCGGCCGCCCGCCGCCCCGACATGAAAAAAGCCAGCCGGCCTGTAAGCCGGGTTCTGTATGGCCGGGAGCAGGGCTCCCGACGTGACGACCATTCCTCTGGGACGCGCGTCGCCGCGCGCCTCTAGCAACCAACCCGAGCGACCGAGCCTGCGGACGGGCCCCACGAGCCTTGCGGCTGCGCGCGTCGCTCCTATTCGGTCTTGCTCCCGGCGGGGCTTGCCGTGCCGCCGACGTTGCCGCCGACGCGGTGCGCTCTTACCGCACCCTTTCACCCTTGCCGGCTCCGAGCTTTCGCCCGACGCCGGCGGTTTGCTTTCTGTGGCGCTTTCCCTGGGGTCGCCCCCGCCGGACGTTATCCGGCGCCGTGTCCGCATGGAGCCCGGACTTTCCTCCGCTTGCGAGCGAACTCGCAGGCGACGGCCGTCCGGCCGACTGGCGGGCTAGGCCATAGGCTCGCGGGGCCGCCCAGGTCAAGAGAGCGTCGCGCGGGCGCATCGATCGCGCCGATTCGCTCGGGATCGAAGCCATGGCGTGTCGCCGCGGCCACAGCGTAGATAAAACGTCATGCGGCCGCGCCGCGAGCGCCGATCGGGCGCTTTGCGCCTCATTGCCGGCCTTTTTTCTACCTACTCGCGCCCCTGTGGCCGCCGGCGTGAAAATTCACTTGAGGTTCACCAAACCTGTGCCAACTGTGGCGGCGGGGGGCGGGGGATAGCGGCTGCGCCGAGCGGCCCGGACCGTAACAGGAGCGATGGCGCGCGAGCTTCGCACGCGCCGACGGGGAGAAGCAAAGAATGAAGAAGGTTGTTTTCCTATCGTTGGCCATAGCTACGGCCATACCCCTCGCGGCTTGCGATACGCCGCAGGGCCAGAACGCGGCCGGCGGCGCCGTGCTCGGCGGCGCGACCGGCGCGCTGCTCGGCGGCGCCCTGACTGGCCATGCCGGCGGAGCGCTTGCCGGCGGCGTCGCTGGCGCCGCCACCGGCGCCATGATCGGCGCGGCCTCCACGCCGCCCGGCCCCGGCTATTATCCGCCGCCGCCTCCGCCGCCGCGCTGCGCCGAGTGGGGCTACGACTATTACGGCAACCGCGTTTGCCGCGGCTGGTATTGAGCCAACTCCTTTGCCCTCCGCCTCGCAGGCGGAGGGCCTGCCCAAAGCCGCTCCGCTTGACGCCCCGACGCTTGAGGCGGGCCGCATGACGACGCCGCTCGTTCCCGACAGTCCGCTCGCTTCCATCTTTCTGCCGTCGCCCAACTTCGGCGAAAGGCGCGGTCCCCTTCGCCCGGACTGCATCATCCTTCACTACACGGGAATGCCGACCGCGGCGGGCGCGCTCGCGCTGCTGCGCGACCCGGCCGTCGAAGTGTCGGCGCACTATTTCGTCGGCGAATCCGGCGAGGTGATCCAACTCGTCTCCGAGGAGAAGCGCGCCTGGCACGCCGGCGTCGGCTCCTGGGCCGGCTCCACGGACCTCAATTCCGCGTCGATCGGCGTCGAGATCGCCAATCCCGGCCACGACGGCGGCTCGCCGCCCTTCGCGCCGGCGCAGATCGACGCCGTCATCGGTCTCTGCCGCGACATCGCTGCCCGCTGGCGGATTCGTCCGGAGCGTGTGCTCGCCCATTCCGACATCGCGCCGGCGCGCAAGCGTGATCCCGGCGAGAAGTTCCCCTGGGATGCGCTCGCGCGCGCCGGCGTCGGCCATTGGACGGAGCCCGCGCCGATCTCAGGCGGCGTGCTGTTCGGCTCCGGCCAGGAAGGCCCGCCGATCCGCGCGTTGCAGGCGATGCTGGGGCTCTACGGTTATGGCGTCGAACTGACCGGCGTCTACGACCGGCAGACCAAGATCGTCGTGACCGCCTTCCAGCGCCACTTCCGCCCCGAAAAGGTGGACGGCGAAGCCGACGCTTCGACCGTCGCCACGTTGCGCGCGCTGGTCGCCTCGCTCAATCCGCCCGGCTCATGAGGTCGCGACGCCAAGGCGCGTCGGCGCGCCGTAGGTGTTGGGAATCTTGTCGGCGAAAGTCGTGACGAACTCCGCGTTTTCGTGCTCGGGCGAGGCCGGGCGCAGCGCCTCGTCGGCGTAGGACGCATTCGCCCCGTCGGCGACGACGCGCCGGAGGATGCGGCGGTAGCGGGCCGCTAAGGCGAACCACTTGGCCGCCACGGTGAGGAAGTCCGCCGCGCGCCAGGGATAGTACAGCAACGGGCTGACGACCGGCAGGCCGTGCCGCCGTTGCGTCCTCACCTTGCGCCTGACGTAGCCGAACTGCAGCGGATGAACCTTTTCGATCCGCGAGGCGCCGGAGAAGATCGTCATGGCGTCGGCGACTTTGCGCGCGCTGATGCCGCTCGCCACCGCCCGGCGCAGCACGGTCTCGACATGGTCGTCGGTATAATAGCGCGCCCAGGCGTCCCGATAGACCTGGCGCCAAGCGTCGTCGGACATCTTTGGATGCGCCGTGCAGACGTGCTCGAGATCGTAATTGTTCATGTCCCGCTCCATCGGGACGCCCTTCATATGCAGGGTCTTGTGGTCCTCGGAACCGGGCAGCGGCGTCAGGAAGAAGAATTCGAGGATGTCGATCGGCAGCTCGCGCTTGATGATCTCGATGTCGCGCGCGATGGTTTCGGGCGTGTCGGTGGGAAAGCCGAGGATATAGCCGGCCCAGGTCATCACATGGGCCCGCCGCCACGCCTGCAGCATGTCGCGATATTCCCAAATCTTGTTCTGCCGCTTCTTGGCGCCCTGCAGCGATTGCGGGTTGATGTTCTCGAGCCCGATGAAGACGGCGTTGCAGCCCGCCCGGGCGGCCTTCTCGATGAAGTTCGGGATGCGGTGGCACAAGGTGTCGACCTGCAGCAGTAGCCGGATCCGGAACCCGTGCTCCTCGCGCAGGAGAATGAGCCGGTCGAGGATCGGCTCCCAGTTTCGATTGCGGGCGAAATTATCGTCGGTAACGAAGAAGCGGGTAATGCCCTGCGCGGCGTTGGCGCGCACGATCGCCTCGACGTCGTCGGGCGTGCGGTAGCGCGAGATGCGGCCCTGCACGTTGATGATCGTGCAGAAGCTGCACTGGAACGGGCAGCCGCGCCCGGCGTCGAAGCTCGCATAGTGGCCGGCGACGCGGGCGACGACCGGCCTCGGCAGGATGGGCAGCGCCGCCGCCTCCATCGAAGGCATGTCGTCGAGGTAGTTGTAGATCGGCTTGGCGCGCCCGGCGTCGATGTCGCTGAGGAAGCCGGCAAGACGGCCTTCGCCCTCGCCAGCGAAAAGGATGATTCCAAGATCCTGCGCCGCCTTCAGTTCGGACGGCAGTTCCGGCAGCATGGCGATGCAGCCCGAGACGTGGAAGCCGCCGATCGCAACCGGGATTCCCGCGGCGCGGAACTGGCGCCCGAGGTCGAGCGCGCGCGGATACTGGTTGGATTGAACGCCGACGAGCGCGACCAGGCCGCCGCCGTCCGCCTTGATGCGGCGCACCGTCGCGCCGACGTCGACGATGGTGTTGCACTCGTCATAGGCCTCGATCTCGATATCGACGTCCGGGCCGAGCGCCCGTTCCTCGGCGCAGATCGTCAGCAGCCCGTAGACGCTGGCGAGGCTGTTGGAGGGAATTGTCGAGCGCATCCATTGGATGACGTAGCCGTCCTCGTCGTAGTGCGAGGGCTTCAGCAGAACGATCCGAAACTTCCGCTTACCCATGCTTCGCCGCCTCCCCCGCTGAGATCAGACGGGCAAAGCGGCCCTGTCGTCACTGCGCTTGACGTCGTTCGACTGGATATTCGTGTTCGACTGGATGTGTATTGCGGTGTGACCCGCCCAAGCCATACTAGCGAAATGGGGTCC
>DASXGX010000017.1:0-65353 GCA_036488815.1 Roseiarcus sp. | reverse complement strand
CGATCGCATGGTAGTGCGCAAGCAATTCCGCCGCGCTGCGGCAGAGTTTCGTCAGTGGGTTGACCGGGAGGCCGAAGCGGCGAAACGCCTCCATCGCGTCGTACTGCGTCGTCGCGAAAGGCGCGCTGACGTCGCCCCAGGCGTAAGCGAAAAAGCGCAGCGGCCGTCCCGCCGTCACGCGCGGATCGAGCTGGCGCAGCGAGCCCGCCGCCGCGTTGCGCGGGTTGGCGAAGGTCGGCTTGCCGGCGGCTTGCTGTCGCGCGTTGATCGCGGCGAAATCCTCGTGCGCCAAATAGACTTCGCCACGCGCCTCCAAGACGTCCGGCGCGCCGTGCAGCGTCTTCGGAATGGCCGCGACGGTCATCGCGTTGGCGGTGACGTCCTCGCCCTCGTAGCCGTCGCCGCGCGTCGCCGCCTGCACCAACCTGCCGCGCTCGTAGCGCAGCGAGCAGGAAAGGCCGTCGATCTTCGGCTCGGCCGTCACTTCGAGCGGCGCCCCCTCCGCGATGCCGAGGAAGCGGCGGACGCGCGCGCAAAATTCCTCGACCTCCGCGTCATCGAAAATATTGCCGAGCGACAGCATCGGCACGACGTGGTGGATCTTGGCGAATTTCTCGGAAGGCGCGGCGCCGACTTTTCGGTTGGCGGATTGCGCGTCGGCGAGGACAGGAAACGCCTCTTCGAGTTCTGTGTAGCGGCGCCTCAGCGCGTCGTATTCGGCGTCGGAGACAATCGGCGCGTCTTCGCCGTGATAGCGCCGATCGTGCTCTGCGATTTCCGCCCCGAGCCGGTCGTGCTCGGCGCGCGCCGTTGCAAGCGAGGGGTCTGCGGTCGGCGTCTTTTTCGCGGCCATGGAAACGGTTTATCGCAGCCGCCGCATCAACGTAAAGCCGAGGCGCGGCTCGTTACGCATGGGGAGCGCGGATTTTTCCATGGTTTGCCTGGCGGAGCGGAGCGCGAGAGGATTTTGAAGTCAAGGATGCGAAACATCGCCTCCGGCGGCGCGCGAGACGGCGAAACTGTCTTCCATCATTTGGAACCGGCTGATCTGACCGTCGGCAATGGTCAGGATGATCGCGAAATAGGTCTCGATCACCTTGCCGGTCTGCTTAACCCGGGATGCGAGCGATCCAAGGATGACGACACGCGTATCGCTGGCGAGGATGTCGTCGAGATCGAGGCGAATGCGCTCGATTTGCTCGACCGTCTCAGTAAGGAAGGAGACAACGGCCTGCCTTCCGGAATGCTTGCCGATCCAGGGAAAGGCCGAGTCGTCGCCCGGAATGTCCCATTCCAGGTTTTCCGCGAAGAGTTCGGCCACAGCCGCCGGCTCGCCGCCCGAGCCGAGCCGGTGAAGAAATTCTTGAGCGATGGCGAGGTTGTCAGCCGCGGTCATGAGGCCTCCGCGTGGGTGTAGCGCGTGGCGAGCGTTGCCGATGAATTTTATGTCATCCGGCAGTCGCGGCCAAGTTGCGCCCGTGTTGGACGCAAGCCAAGAAGTTCGATACGCAGCGGGTCCGCGTCTGGCTCAGGCGGCGCTGCGGCGCTGCATCCCGCCAACTGTCCTCAGGCGGCCAGGGTCAGGACGACGGCCAGCAGGCCGGGGAAGCAGCGATCCAGTTCGTCACGCCGGAGACTGTTGATCGCCTGCACGCCCTCGTTGCGGGTCTGCACGAGCCCAGCATCTCGCAACACCCGGAAATGGTGCGACATGCTGGACTTCGGCCGCCCGCCATCGAGAGCCGCGCAGGTCGCCTCCCCCTTCCGGGCGAGCCGATTGACGATCTCCAGCCGGACGGGGTCGCTCAAGGCGTAGAACACGTCTTCGAGCCTGACGTCCTCGATCGCAGGGTGTTTGTACGAGCGCATCCAGCCCCCAGCACACGCCGTTTTCATTTGTTCGTATAAACTAGAACATGCGATGGAGGCGAGCAACCCTGCAAGCCTCTCGATGGAGCCCCAATGCCGTCCTTGTTCGACCCCTTCGCCCTGAAGGCCGTGACGCTGCGCAATCGCATCGCAGTGTCCCCGATGTGCCAATACTCCGCCGAGGATGGCGTCGCAAACGACTGGCACCACATCCATCTCGCGGCTCTGGCTCGGGGCGGATCCGGGCTGGTGGTCGTCGAAGCGACCGGCGTCTCGCCCGAAGGCCGGATCACGCCGGGATGCCTGGGCCTTTGGAACGACGCGCAGGCCGAAGCGCTGGCGCCAGCGGTCGCGGCGATCAAACAGCACGGCGCCGTGCCGGGAATCCAAATCGGCCATGCCGGTCGTAAGGCGAGCGCCAACAAGCCCTGGGAAGGCGACGATCATATTCCCGAGACGGACCCGCGGAGCTGGGAGACGATCGGGCCCTCGGCCATCGCCTTGGGCGGCGGCTTGCCGCGCGTACCGCGCGCGATGACAAAAGACGACATCATGCGCGTCCGAAACGACTTCGTCGCTGCCGCCGAGCGCGCCCGCGACATCGGATTCGAGTGGCTCGTTCTGCACTTCGCACACGGATACCTCGCGCAAAGTTTCCTGTCGTCTCATTCGAACCGGCGCGAGGACGAATATGGCGGCAGCTTCCAGAATCGTAGCCGCTTCCTGATCGAAACCCTCCGTGCGGTCCGCAAAGTATGGCCCGAGGATCGGGCGCTCACCGCGCGGCTCGGCGTCATCGAATTCGATGGTCGGGACGAAGAGACCCTCGCCGAGGGGATCGACCTCGTGCGCCTCTTCAAGACCGAAGGGCTTGATATGATCGACGTCAGCATGGGGTTCTCGACCCTGGCTGCGCAAATCCCATGGGGACCGGCATTTCTGGCGCCGGTGGCGGAGCGCGTGCGGCGCGAATCCGGCCTGCCCGCGTCGACGAGTTGGTTCATCAGCGAACCGGAACAGGCCGAGGGCTTGATCCGGGACGAGAAGCTCGACCTTGTGATGCTCGGTCGGCCGCTGCTTGCAAATCCACACTGGCCTTACGCCGCGGCGCGCAAGTTGGAAACCGAACGACCTGCCTGGGCAACTCTGCCGGCGCCCTATGCGCATTGGCTCACACGCTACAATCCGGCCTGACGGGTCTGGATCGCACGCCGCCGGCGCCGAAGCCGGCGGCGCGCCCCGTCAAGGGCGAGACCCACCGGCGCTTTTGTCGCCGCGGCGTGAGCGTCGCGTCACACCGGTCGCCAATTTCCGTGGAAGCCGAAGGGAACACGTCGCGGCATCTTGGCGATTCCGATTGGTCCAGCCTTGATATCCCCTGCGTCGAACACCAGGAAATCGCTGCGGGCCTCAGCGCCGCGATAGACCACTGCGATGACCCATCCATCGCCCTCTGGAGCTTCGCTGGAACGGGGAATGAAGATCGGCTCCCCGGGCGCATCGCCGACGGGGAAGTCGTATGTCGTTCGCTTTCCCGTTTTCATGTCGATGTGAGCGATGCAGTCGAACGCGCCGTCTTCGCGCAAATTGGCCTTTCCTGCGAACCAACCATATCGGTAGCCCAGGCCCGCGCGACGTTCGTCGAAGCGCGGAAACTCGCCCGGCAAGTCGTCGAGCGGCTCGCGCTTTATCGCGTTTGAGGCCGCCGCGAGATCGAAAGTCCATCGCACCAGACGGGCCGACGAGCGCTTGGGTACGGAGCCGTCGACGTTGGGAAACAACGGCGCGACCGGATATTCCATGACGTCCGCGAAGATCTTGTCGCCGTCGTCCCAGGCGTTCATGGGATGGAACACGTAGCAGGCCTCGGCCGTGAACCAGCGCATGGTCTCGACGCCTGCGTCGCGCGCCATCACGCCGACGTGGGCGCCTTTCTCCGGCTCCCATGCGTAGGCCGGCCCGCCGCGCATGACCCGTTGGAGATCGCCGGTCAGCGGCAGGATGGGAAACAGGGCGTGCCGATCGGTGACGAGGAAGTCGTGCACCATGCTCGAAAACGGCGCCTCGAAATCGTCGCGCCGGGTCACGCGGCCTTCGGCATTGGTCACGCCGTAGGAAACCATCTTCGAGAACGGCTTGTCGCCAACGGAGTAACCGAACCAGACCATCTCGCCTGTCGCGGGGTCCAACTTGGGGTGCGCGGTGACGCGGCCCTTGTATTGCTCGACATAGCCACGCGATTCGAGGCTGATCGGATCGAGTTCGAACGGCTTGTGGCCCTCCTCGAGGGCGAGCAGGCGGTTCGCGTGCCAGACGATATTCGTGTTGGCGACGCCGCTATCGGCGCCGATGACGGAAGGGTCTGCGCCTCTCGGATCGAAGCCGTTGAACAGCGCTCTTCCCGCGGCGTTCTCTAGCCGCCATTTTGGCGTGCGGACGTAGCGATTGCGATAGCTCACCTTGCCGTCCGCGACGAAGAAGCCGTGGATCATGCCATCGCCGGTGAACCAGTGGTAGCGCCCGCGTGGCTCGAACTGAGGGTTGGGACCGTTGCGGTAAAACGCACCGGCCAAGGCCCTGGGGATCGTCCCGACGACCTCGAGGTCGTGATCGTCCTCGCTACGAATGGGCGCGAAATTGCCGGATAGATAGGGGTCGCTGGACTGCAGTCCATCCACGGCGTTGACTCCCAAAGGCTCGAAGGCAGCGATCGCTCGGCCGTCCTTTTTGCGCACAGTGCCCTTCCCCTATCTCACAATCAAGAAGCAAGGAGGTGGGGGAGAAAGGGCTGAACGAACGGAAATCGAAAGCATGTCGCCCAGCAGCGGCCGGTCGCGCCGGTTGCCCCCCAGGGCCAGCGATTCGGGCAACTGCAAGGTAGGAGTGAAGTCGGGCTCGGTCGCCTGTCGCTCAACACTTCAGAATGGCAAGGTCGACATTAACTTTACAGTCCTGCACAATCGACTGTACCGCGCGCGTGAACTCAGGATCACGGACCAGGTCTTCATATTTCGTCCCGCCAACCGCCGCTCTGGACGACTGCGAGGTGTTGAGGAGCAGCGCAACCAAGTTGAATAAACTCAACAATACGAGCAGTCCCATTGAGGCGATCATCATCCTGCGCGACATTCTGACCTCCCAACTCGGCTTTGGTTGAACCAATTCAGTTTCGGGGAAAAAGGGGACCTTCGCAACAGAACTGTGCTCGCCGGAGGCGATTGATTTCAAAGGTCCTGCGTCGTGCTCCGAATGTGTTGAAATATGCAAGATACGGCAACAGTCTAGAAGGGGATATCGTCGGCAATATCGTCGCTTGTTCCCGAACTAGAGACCGGGAGGGCTTTTTCATCGCGGAAAGGCGACAGCGCTTTCGGCTGGCAAGGCATGGCTAGGTTCGGCGGGGTCCACGGCTCGCCGCGACGCATAGCCGGCTTTTTGACCAAAGATCGCTGTCCCAAATATTTTGATTTTTGCACTCGCCTTATAAAGAGGGCGAGACGATCCACGAACGGGCTTGATCGGCATTTTTCGTCGAAAAGACCTTCAGCGCACCGGGCATCAGAAAGCTGAAAAGTGAAATCGCATGGGCGATCCACTGGACGTCGGTGACGACCGCGGCCCGTTCCCAGCGGGTGAGGTGCTGCATTCCAATCTTGAAATCTTCCACGATCGCATCGGCGTCAATGCCAGCAAAATCGCCTCCAAGCTCGTAATAGAGACGAAGGCGATCGTGGCCGGCGAAAGCCTTCTCGACCGCTGGAACGAGAGTCGAAACGTAGTCGGCCTTCGTCACCTGTCCTCGACCCGTGAAGGCGACGACATTTTCGGGAAACCCTTGCAATTGCACGATCATTTGCGTTCTCCAGCGTTGGACCACTCTCCTGCGGCCGCGATGACGAGAACTGTCGTCAAAATCAGAATAGCTCTTGACCGATCGATCGGTCAATAGTAGCTGTGACGCATGGCGATCAAGGGACAGCGCACTGCGGCGGGCGAAGAAACTCGCAAGGAAATCCTGAACGCGGCCCTGACGTTGCTGGGGCGTGGCGGCCCTGACGCGTTCAGTGCGGGTGCGTTGGCGCGAGAGGTCAACGTGAGCAAGGCGACGATCTTTCATCACTTCGCGTCGGTCGACGAAATCCTGCTCGCCGCGTGTGATTGGCGTCAGTCTTTGGAGCTTGAAGGACACCAACCGACATCGGCTCGGGCCTATCTCGACGGCCTCGGCCAGCAGCTCGTCCGCGCGGCCCAGAGCGATCCCGTCCTGCTAAAAGCCCAAGCGGTTTTCGTCACCAGAGCAATATTCGATCGCGAAATAAACGCCCGACTATCCGAAGGCGTCGCCGACATGCACCGCCTCGTTGTCGAGGCGCTACGCGCTCGTCTTCCCTCGAATGTTTCGGACGCTGAGATCGAGTCGATCGCGCGGCTCGCTGAGATGGCGCTCGATGGCCTGATGATCAACTTGGTGATGCGCACTGACGAACGGGCGCAATTCCAGCACGCCTGGACACTGATGGTTGACTTGCTTCTTGTCGGAGCAAAATCGGGCTGATCACAGCGACTTCTCAAAAGCCCCCGCATTTTCCGACGAAATCGACTGCGCAAAATTCTTGGATTTTTGAAACACTGCGAACGTCCCCTCAGGACGTTCTGCAAGCGGCCCAGTTCGGCCATTGGCGATCCGCATCGACTGTCTCATATATCAGAGGCTCGTTCCTTCCGGTCGGGGACACGAAGCGTAGGTCAGCGCGAGCGCCCTCGCGCCTGCCGCCTCCGCCTCCTCCGGCGCGACCCAGACGAAATCCGTCATCTGATGGCGCGCCCAGGTGAACTGGCGCTTGGCGTATTGGCGCGTGTCGCGCTTTGCGAGTTCGGCGGCCTCGGCAAGAGGCATGTTTCCCGCCAGATGCGCGATCAGATGCGGCGCCCCATGGGCCCGCATCACCGGCAGGGCAGGGTCCAGGCGCCGCCGCATCAAGGCTTCCGCTTCCTCAAGTGCCCCCAGGCGCAGCATGGCCTCGAAACGGGCGTCGATGCGGGCGTTGAGCGCAGCGCGCTCGGGGGCGAGAAAAAGCCCGGCCCATTCTCCGGCTGCGAGCGGCGGCGCCTCGCGCGCGCCCTGGAACTCGGCGAGCGGGCGCCCGGTGGCGGCGACCACTTCGAGGGCGCGCAACACGCGCTGACGGTCGCTCGGGCGAAGGCGCGTCGCCGTCATTGCGTCGCGCTCGGCGAGGCGCGCATGGAGGCGCTCCGTCGGCTCGCCCTCCGCCTCGGCGCGCACGGTGGTGCGGATGGCCTCGGGCACATGGGGAATGTCGGAGAGGCCCTGCGTCAGCGCGCGGAAATAGAGCCCCGTGCCGCCGACGAAGATGAGCGGCCCCGGCTCGCCCGAGCGCCCCGCGAGGATCGCCTTGGCGGCGGCGAGCCAGCGGCCGACGGAAAAGTTCTCCGCCCCGTCGATCTCGCCGAACAAGCGATGCGGCGCCTCGCGCTCCTCCGCTTCGCTCGGGCGCGCGGTGAGCACTCTCAAGTCGCGGTAGACCTGCATCGAATCGGCGTTGACGACGAGGCCGTCGAAGCGCTTGGCGAGCGCGACGGCCGCCGCCGACTTGCCGCTCGCTGTCGGGCCTGCGATGAGAAGCGCGCGGATCATCCCTTAACGCTTCCCTTGGGCTTTTGAGATCTCATGAAGTCAGCCGCTTACGTCGTCACTCTGGTCGTCAATCCCGAGGATTCGGCGCTCAGCGATGCCTTGATCGCCCGCGCCGCGCAAGTCTTGCCGAACTTCGCCGGCAGCCAGTGGCTCTCGCCGGGCGTCGCCGCCGACCTCTTTTACGACGGCGAGATCGACGCGCGAGGCGTCGTGACGCCCCTCGTCGCCGCCGAGCGCGTCGACGTGATCGCTCAGGCGACGGCGAACCGCGCCAAGCGCCTTTTGGTCGCCGATATGGATTCGACCCTGATCGGCCAGGAGTGCATCGACGAACTCGCCGATTTCGCCGGCGTCGGGGCCTATGTCGCCGACATCACGGAGCGCGCCATGCGGGGCGAAATCACCTTCGAGCCGGCGCTGCGCAAGCGCGTCGCGCTGCTGGCGGGCCTGCCGGAAAGCGTAATCGACGAAGTGCTGGCGACGCGCATCACGCTGACCCCTGGCGCGCGCACGCTGGCGCGCACCATGCGCGCGCGCGGCGCCCATGTGGCGATCGTCTCCGGCGGCTTTCAGCAATTCACCGGCGCGATCGCGGAGCGGATCGGGGCGAGCGAGCATCGCGCCAACCGCCTGCTGACGGCGGACGGCAAGCTCCTCGGCAAGGTCGGCGACCCGATCCTCGGCTCCGACGCCAAGCTCAGCGCCCTCAAGGAAATTTCCGCGCGGCTGGGGCTGGCGCCGCACGAGACGATGGCGGCCGGCGACGGCGCGAACGATCTCGCCATGCTGGGCGCGGCCGGCCTTGGCGTCGCCTTCCACGCCAAACCGAAGGTCGCCGCGCAGGCGCATGCGCGAATCGACCATGCCGACCTCACCGCGCTGCTTTATGCGCAGGGAATTGCCGCGGACGAATTCGTCAGGGACTGAGACGGGCTCAAGGCGCCGAGCCGCGCAGACCGGCGAAGTTCTGGGGCGTTGGCGCGAAGCCGTCGAAGACCAGATCGCCGTAGGGGCTGGCGGCCTTCGGCTGCCCGCCCTGTCCTGAGAGCATGGCGAGTTCGTGCGGGACGGCAGGCGCCGGCGGATTGGCGGCGGCGACCGTCTTGGCCGCCGTCGAGCTTCCGTTTGCGACTGGCGGGCGAGAGGGCGGCAGAGGCGCGTCGAGCGCGGCGGCCTGGTCGAGCAGCGAGGGACGCGCCGGCGGCTCGGGCGGGCCGACCTCGGCCAATGCAAGGACGTCGGGCGGAGCGGCTCGCATGCCGCGGGTGATCACGCCGGGAAGGCGTCCCCGCTGCAGGAGCGCGGCGATAAGATCCGGGTTGGCCGTCCTGTCCGCTCCATTCGCCGGCGCCGGCGCGAAGGCGAATTCGGCCGGCCGTTGGGGCGGCGTCGGCGTATCCGCCTCGACGAGCCCGCCCGCTGCAAGCTCGGCGGGTTTGCGCGGCGGCGTCGGCGCGATGAACTGCGCCGCTATCGGGCCGCGCAAGGTGACCGGGCCGCCGCCGCTCTGCGCGTCGGCGTCGTTCGCGGCGACGGTTTGCGGCGCCGCCTCGCCGGGCTGCATGTACGTCGCGCCGCGCGGCAGGTCGCGCTTGGCGGAGGCGACCGGGTCCGGCGTTTCGCTGGCGACCTGGGTGACGCCGGAAGGCATCCGCCCGCCGCGGCCCACAGCGGCGGTTTCCGCGCCGCCGCTCTCTTCCTCGTCGTCCGCGCCGCCGCCGCGCGCGCCGAACAGCCAGCTGAAGATATTGCCGCCCGCGTTGCCTGCGCGCGCCGTCACGACTTCGCCCCCGCGCGATTCGATCTCGGCGCGGGCTTGCTCGTAACCGGGCATCGGCTGCCCGTCGGCGGGGATGAACACCGTCTTGCCGTCGGGGAAGAGCCGCGCCAACGCCTCTCGGTTCATACGCGGCCAGTAGCGGACCGATCCGCTGTCGATGTGCACCCAGGGCGTCGCCCCGGTGGGATAGAAGCCGACGCCGCCCGCCTCCATGCGCATCGCAATGTCGCGGATGGTCGCGGTGCCGACATCGACGAAATGGGCGTCGATCGCCTTGCCTTCCATATGCTCCGAATGCTGGGCGACCAGGCGGGAGCGGCGTCGGAGCATCGCATTGGTCTGTGGCGAGCGATAGCCCGAGAGAACGTCGATCGGCTGCGCCGATCCGGATTCGCGATAGACCTCCCAAATGATGTCGAACAGCTTGGGGTCCATCTTGGTTGGCTCGTTGAGCCGCCAATCCCTGAGGAACCAGTTCAGCTTATCGAGCACGGACGAATCGTAAGTCCCGTCCACCATATAGGTGAACGAGCCCGATTCGTTGGTGTGGGAATTGGACAGGACGATGGTGCGGGTATCGCCGTTGGCGATCGCCGATTCGGTGGAGCTGGGCGTGAAGCCAAGGCTCAGCAGCACAGGGGCGGCAAGCAGGCGCATCAACGCCGTCTTGCGCCTCCCCGCGGCGCCTATGGCGAAAACAAACGGCAACAGATCTGTCCCCTTCTGATCCCCCGGGCTCGAAACCGAGCAGGCCGGGCGCAAAGTTTAACGAGCGCTTTGCGCCGCGATGTCGTCCGTGTGTCTTATAAAGCACATACCGCGAAAAAGACCAATACTGTCCGCACGGCGGCTCCACAGGAATGACTCAATCTTGACTTATTTGCGCGATTGTGCCCGCCACCCGCCGCGTGATTCCGTAGATATCTTCGCGGTCCTGTAGGGCTCCCGAGTCGTCGACGAACTCCGTGAAATATTCGAGATGGATGGGAATCGTGTGGGGCAGGAGGACCGTGCGCTCCGACTTGCCGATCAGCGCCTTTAGCCGTCCGACCGTCCATCCCGAGCCCATCACCAGTTGGGCGAGCCGCATCGGCTGCTCGACCCGCACGCAGCCGTGGCTGAAGGCCCGTCGCTCCGAGGCGAACAGCGACCGCAAGGGGGTGTCGTGCAGGTAGACCGCGTGCTCGTTGGGGAACATGAACAGGATGCGCCCGAGCGCGTTGGCCTCGCCCGGAGGCTGCTTGACGATCAAACGGTCGCCGACCTGGGTGACTTCGTAGCCGCGCCGGGTCAGGTAGTCGGGATCCTCGGCGAGCTTCGGCTCCATCTCCTTCTTGATGATCGAATCGGGCACCCGCCAGATCGGATTGACGAGGATGTAGCGCATCTCGTTGGAGAAGACCGGCGTTGGCGTGTCGGGCTTGCCGACGATGACGCGCGCCTCGTGGACCAGCGTATCGCCGTCCATCAGCCGCAGCGAGTAGTCCGGGATGTTGATCTCGATGCGTTCCTCGCCCATCGCATGCGGCTCCCAGCGCCACATTTCCATGTTGGCGAGGATGCGCGCCTCCCGGCGGGAGGACGCGGCGCCGCCCGAGAGGGCCTCGACGGTGCCCGGCGTCAGGGCCCCTGTCGCCGGCAGCCCGTGCGATCGCTGGAACGCCGCGACCGCGACGGCCAGGCGCAGATCGTAGACTTGCGGGTCCTTTCCTTCCGCTGGCTGAGGCGCGCCGAGCCGTTCACGCACCATCGGCACGCGGGGATCGGCCATTCCGAGGCCGAGCGAAGGGCCGCTCGGAATTGGCGCCGGACGCGCCGGGGTCTCGGCGCGCAGACGCGACAGTTGGTCGCGCAGGTCGAGGTAGCCGCGCTGCGGCGGATTGAAAGCTTCGAGCGCCGCGCCGGGATCGGCTGCGGCGGAGACCGACGTCAGAGCGGCGGCCGGTTCGGCGACCGTAGGCCGCTGGGTGATCAGCGGCGAGATGCGGGTGGGCGCGATACGCGCGCCGCTCGCCTGCATGGCGTAGGCGACGACCGCCTCGGACAGGACGACGTCCATCTCGCCGAGGCGCTCGGGCGTCGCCGCCGTGGGCGGTTCCTTGGGAAGGGCGAAGGCGGAAAGATCGAGGCCGTCCTCGTCGGCGCGCAGGAGGCGGCGAAGCGCCGACGACCCGGCAGGCGTCAAGCCGCTCTCGTCGACCCATAGCGGCGCGTGGTCGCGCGCTTCATAGAAGCGGCGGATCGCCTCCGAGGCCGCGCGCCAGTCGCCGGCGCCGATCGGGCTCGTCTTGAACGCCTTTCCATCCATCGCGCCGAGGGCCGATTGAATGGCGGCGGACATGGGCGACAGCGGGGGCGGAAGTTGCGGCGAGATCTCAGGAGACGCCGGGCTCGACGGCGGTGCGCTCGCCTCGGCGGGCGGATTGACGGCGTCGACGGGGGCGGACACGACCCCTTGCGCCGCGGTAGCCGGCGCCGGGTCGGCGATCGCGGCCGGCGCGGCGAGGCCCAGGGCCGCTAGCAGCGCCGCGGCGCAAGACGATCGAAAAAGCGCGGTCATCGGGCGCCGCCATCGAGGGGGGCATTGCTAAGTACGTTCATTCGGTCAGGCCGCCGCCTCGCCGAGGACATCGCCGTCGATGCCAAGTTCCTTCATCTTTCTGTACAGCGTCGAACGTCCGATGCCCAGTTTGCGCGCCATCTGGGACATTTGCCCCCGGTAATGCGCAAAAGCGAACCGGATGGCCTCCGCTTCGATGTCTTCGATTTTTCGCACGTCGCCGCTGTCGTCGATCAACCGCATGACATGGGGATTGCGCGGTTCGAATGCGGGGGCCTCCAGCGCCGGGGGCTGCGACGCAGGGGCCTCGGCCACTGGCGGCGGCGCGGCGGGAATTCGAATGTCGAACCCGTCGACCTGGGCCGCGATCTGCGGGAATTCGGCGATCGTCAGCTCGTCGCCGTCGGCGAGCACCACAGCGCGGAACATCGCGTTCTCGAGCTGGCGCACGTTGCCGGGCCAGTCGTAGGCGCTCAGCAGCCGCATCGTGTCGTTGGAGAGGCCACGAATGCGCTTGCCCTCTTCGGCGCAAAAGCGGGCGAGGAAACGGCGCGCGAGATCGGGAATGTCCGTCGCGCGGGCGCGCAGCGGCGGAATGGTGATCGGGAAGACGTTGAGACGATAGAACAAATCCTCGCGGAAGCGGCCGCTTTTGACGAGCTCGATCAGGTTCTGGTTGGTCGCCGAAACGAGGCGGATGTCGACCTTGACCGGCCGGCGCGCGCCGACCGGGTCGATCTCGCCCTCTTGCAGCGCCCGTAGCAGCTTCACCTGGGTTTCGAGCGGCAGTTCGCCGATCTCGTCGAGGAACAGCGTGCCGCCATGCGCTTCGGCGAACTTGCCGACATGCTTTTCGGTTGCGCCGGTGAAGGCGCCTTTCTCGTGGCCGAACAGGATCGACTCGACGAGATCCTCCGGCAGCGCGCCGCAATTGACCGTCACAAACGGCTTGCCGCGGCGCTCCGAGGCGCCCTGGATGGCGCGCGCCATCAACTCCTTGCCAACGCCCGACTCGCCTTCGATCAGGACCGGAATATTCGATTTGGCGGCGCGCTCGGCGAGGCGGATCGTGCGCGCCATGCTCTCCACCTTGGTGACGATGTCGCGGAACGTCAGTTCGTTGGCGCGCCGCCGCGTCGCCCTGCGCAGTTCGTCCTCCAGGGCGTCGACCCGCAGCGCGTTCTTGATGGAGACCTGCAGGCGCTCCGCGCCGACCGGCTTGACCACGAAGTCATGCGCGCCGGCGCGCATCGCCGAGATCACCGCCTCGATCGAACCATGCGCGGTTTGAACGATGGCGGGAATCCGGATTTCGCGCTGCCGCATGCGGGTGAGGACGCCCATGCCGTCGAGATCGGGCATCACCAGGTCGAGCACGAGGAGATCGACCGGCGGCAGTTCGGCCGCCTCCATGCGGGCAAGACCGGCTTCGCCCGACTCCGCGGTTTCGACGTCGTAGCCGAACCGCCGGCCCATCGCCTCGAGCAGGCGGCGCTGAATCGGGTCGTCGTCGACAATAAGGATGAGGGCGGCCATAGAAATCCCGGTCATGGCGGCCCTTCTTTCGGCCGCTTGTCGGGACAGAGTCGGATATTACGGTAAACGTCGTGTTAAGAGCGTCCCAATTTGACGCGCCCGGGCCGCATTGAAGCCGCTGCGGGGTTACGCGATATATGCCGTACCCACTCGCGAGGATCGTTCGCATGCATCATCGAGGTTCAAGCTTCCAGTCCGGCGTTTTCCAGGCTGCTCCCAGCACACCAGGCGGGGCCGCGATGGATCTCGGCGCGCTGCCGCAGTGGCGGCTCGACGACCTCTACGAGGGCATGGACTCGCCGAAGTTCGCTGAGGACCTCAGCCGCGCGGCGGCGGACGCCAAGCGTTTCGCCTCCGCCTATCAGGGCAACCTCGCCGATTTCGCCAAGGCGCCTGACGCGGGCGAGCGGCTCTATGAGGCCGTGCGCGCTTACGAGGCGCTACAGGACCTGATGGGGCGGATCATGTCCTACGCGTCGCTGCTCTACGCCGGCGACACCAGCGACGCGGTGCGCGCCAAATTCTATGGCGACGCGCAGGAGAAAGTCACCGAGCTCGCCGGCGAACTGCTGTTCTTCGAACTCGAGCTCAACCGGCTGGACGACGCGCTGCTCGATGAGGCGATGCAGGGCTCGGCGCTTGCGCATTACCGGCCGTGGCTCGAGGACATCCGCAAGGAGCGGCCCCACCAGCTCTCCGACGAGATCGAGCAATTGTTCCTGGAGAAGTCGGTGTCCGGCGCCGCCGCTTGGAACCGGCTGTTCGACGAGACGGTCGCCTCGCTGCGATTCTCCTACGAAGGCGAGGAGCTGACGCTCGAACCCGTGCTCGCCCGGCTGCAAGACCCCGACGAGAAGAAGCGCGAGGCCGCGGCGCACGCCTTGGCCAAGACCTTCGGCGCCAATCTGAGGGTCTTCACCCTCGTCATGAACACGTTGACCAAGGACAAGGAGATTTCCGACCGTTGGCGCAAGTTCGAGGACATCGCGGATTCGCGCCACCTCGCCAACCGCGTCGAGCGCGAGGTCGTGGAAGCGCTGGTGACCGCAGTGCGGGATTCCTATCCGCGGCTTTCGCATCGATATTACGCGCTCAAAGCGCGCTGGTTCGGCAAGGCGCAGCTCAACCATTGGGACCGCAACGCGCCGCTTCCCAATGCCCCCGCGCGGGTGTTCAGTTGGGGCGCCGCGCGCGACACCGTGCTTGACGCCTATCGCGGCTTTTCGCCCGAAATGTCCGACATCGCTCGGCGCTTCTTCGACGAGGGATGGATCGACGCGCCGGTGCGGCCGGGCAAGGCGCCGGGCGCCTTCGCGCATCCGACGACGCCATCAGCGCACCCTTACGTGCTGGTGAATTATCTCGGCAAGCCGCGCGACGTGATGACGCTCGCGCATGAACTCGGGCATGGCGTCCATCAGGTGCTCGCCGCGTCCAATGGCGCGCTGATGGCGCCGACGCCGCTGACGCTGGCTGAGACCGCCTCCGTGTTCGGGGAAATGCTGACGTTCCGGGCGCTGCTCGCCTCAACCACCGATCCCGCCGTGCGCAAATCGATGCTGGCGGCCAAGGTGGAGGACATGCTCAACACGGTCGTGCGCCAGATCGCCTTCTATGAATTCGAGCGCAAGGTTCACACCGAGCGTCGCAAAGGCGAGCTCACCGCCGAGACGATCAGCGCCTTATGGATGAGCGTGCAGGGCGAAAGCCTCGGCCCGGCGATCAAGCTCGGCCCGGGCTACGAGACCTATTGGAGCTACATCGGCCACTTCATCCATTCGCCGTTCTACGTCTACGCCTATGCGTTTGGCGACTGCCTGGTGAACTCGCTCTACGGCGTTTATGAGCGCTCGCACGAAGGCTTCGCGGAACGCTATCTCGCCATGCTGTCGGCGGGCGGCACCAAGCACCATTCCGAGCTTCTCGCGCCTTTCGGGCTCGACGCGCGCGATCCCTCGTTTTGGGGCATCGGCTTGTCGCTGATCGAGCGCATGATCGGCGAACTGGAGGCGCTGGGTTGAGGTTTGCGCCGCGCGGCGCCGTTGGCCGCGCGGCGTTGAATTTTGATGAGGCGAATAACTACGGAGTCGTCCCGCGCTTTGCGATAATGACGATTGCTGCGGCTTTTAATTATCGCGAAACCTCTCGCCGCTACCACTAGCCGCACGAACGACAGACGCTGTCTTCCGAGCGAAGACGCCTGAGGCATGACGCCGCTCGTTCGCGTCGGGCTCCGAGCCGACATGCTCTCCCTCGAATTCGGTCGTTAGCGTGATCCTCGCGCCGGGCTGTTGCTTGCCCGCGCGCATGGTCTCTCGCGCGCCGGATTCGGTCGCTGTCCGCTCGCGCCCTGAGGCACTATGACGCTCGCCGCCCGCCAGCTCTCCGTCCCCTCGGAACGCGTTTCGTCCGAGGATCGCATTCTCGCGACGGGGCAAGAGACCGCCATGCGCGAGGCGAGCGCGCTTCACTACGCCGCCGGACCGTTTCGTTCGGCGGCCGGCCGGCCTCGCGCCACAGTGCGCGTCACGTTCCGCCGAAACTGCGAGAGGGCATGATGGGGAAGGAAACCGTGTGGCAGCGGCGCGCGCGCAAGCGCGGCGCGGCCAAAGGCGACTATTATCCGAAGGTCGATTTGAGCGGCGAATCCGGCTCGGACGCGCTGGCGCAGATCGAAGCGCTGTCGCCGATCGAGGCGGCGGAGGAGCAGGGGCAAGCGCAAGCGAGCGTCGAAGCGCCTGCGGCGGCGCTCGAAACGCTCGCGCCCGCCGAGCCGGCGCTCGAAGCCGAGCCGCTCGGCGAATCGGTAGCGACCGACGTCGAGCCGCAAGAGCTGGCGTCTGATCCGGTCGAGGCGGTCGAAACCGCCGCCGTCAGCGGCGCCGCAGACGCCATCCGGCTTCCCGAATTTCTCGACCTCGCCGCCGCGACCCCGCTCGCCAAGACCCTTGCCGAGCGGCGCGGCAAACCGATCGCGATCGACGGCTCGGCGGTCCACCAACTGGGCGCTCAATGCGTTCAGGTGCTGCTGTCGGCCAAGAAGACATGGAGCGCCGACGGCGTCCCGTTGTCGTTTGTCAATTGTGCGCCCCGGATGATCGAGGATCTTCAGTATCTCGGCATCGATTCGGCGACCCTCGTTAGTGGAGAATTGGCGCAATGAGCATGACGATTCTGACTGTCGACGATTCCCGGACGATGCGGGACATGCTGAAGGTCGCGTTGACCGAGGCGGGCTATCGGGTCGTCCAGGCGGTCGATGGCATGCACGGCCTCGAAGTGCTCGAGCAGGAGCAGCCGCGCGTCATCATCACCGACATCAACATGCCCAAGCTCGACGGCTTCGGCTTCATCGAGAACGTCCGCAAGGACCAGCGCTTTCTCGGCGTGCCGATCCTCGTGCTGACCACCGAGAGTTCGGCGGAAAAGAAGAGCCAGGCGCGCCGCGCCGGCGCGACCGGCTGGATCGTCAAACCGTTCGACTCGGTCAAACTGGTCGATGTCGTTCGCCGCGTGGCCGCGTAAATCGCGAGAGGGAATTCTCCAATGGATACGATGGCGGCGATCCGGGAAACGTTTTTCCAGGAATGCGAGGATCAGCTTGGCGAACTCGAGCTCGGGTTGGTCGCCATGGACGAAGGCGACGCCGATTCCGAAGTCGTCAATGCGGTGTTTCGCGCGGTGCACTCGATCAAGGGCGGCGCCGGCGCCTTCAAACTCGACCGTCTGGTGCGCTTCGCGCATACGTTCGAGACCGCCCTCGATCTCATTCGCAGCGAACAGCTTGCGCCATCGCCCGCGGTGATGAAGACGCTGCTGCGCTCCGCCGACGTACTGGCCGATCTCGTCAAGGCGGCCCGGGTTGACGAGCCGGTCGACGAAGCGCGCTCGCAAGCGCTGATCGCCGAGTTGAAGGGCCTCACTGGCGCGCTGGAAGAAGCGCCTGCGCCCGCAACGCCGGATGACGATGAGCCGTCATCTGTCGTTACCGAAGATTTCGGCTTCCAGCCCTTGTTGCTGTCGATCGACGACGAGCCGATGTTGCTCGAACCGGAAACGACGCGTTTCACGATCACCTTCACGCCGCGCCAGGGACTGTATCGCAAAGGCAACGAGACGGTGCGCCTGATGCGCGAACTTGCGCGCCTCGGCGAGGCGACGACGACGGTCGATCTCGACGCCGTGCCGACGCTCGACGCGCTCGATCCCGAAGGCGCCTATCTGACCTGGCGGACTGAACTGGCGACGACTCAGGACGCAGCGGCGATCGAGGAGCTGTTCGAATTCGTGATCGACGACTGCGAGCTGGAGATCGTCGCCGCGCCGCGGGACGACGCGCCGCCGCCGGAGCCGGCCCCGGAACTGGACAGCGCCGACGCCGAGCCGCGCGACGTGCGGGCGCCTAGGGAGGAGACCCAGTCGGCCGCGCCGGCAGCGCAGGAAACGGAAAAGAGCCGCCCCGACCACCCCAAGGTCGAGGCTGCGTCGCCGACGATCCGCGTCGATCTCGACCGTGTCGACCGGCTCATCAATCTCGTCGGCGAATTGGTCATCAACCAGGCGATGCTGTCGCAGCGCGTCACCGAGGCTGGCCTGGCGCGCTCTTCGGGCGTCGCGGCGGGCCTCGGCGCCCTCGAACAATTGACGCGCGAGATCCAGGAAGGCGTGATGGCGATCCGCGCGCAGCCGGTGAAGCCATTGTTTCAGCGCATGTCGCGCATCGTACGTGAACTGACCGACGCGACCGGCAAGTCGGTGCGCCTGCGGACCGAGGGCGAGGCGACCGAGGTCGACCGCACCGTCATCGAGCGTCTTGCCGACCCGCTCACCCACATGATCCGCAATGCGGTCGATCACGGCGTCGAGGCGCCGGAAACCCGTGAAGCGGTGGGCAAGCCGGGGCAGGGCGAGGTCAAGCTGTCGGCGGCGCATCGTTCGGGCCGCATCGTGATCGAGGTTTCCGACGACGGCGCCGGCATCGATCGCCAGCGCGTCAAGGCGATCGCGATCAAGAAGGAGCTGATCCCGGCCGACGCGCAGCTCACCGACAACGAGATCGACAATCTCCTGTTCCTTCCCGGCTTCTCCACGGCCTCGAAAATCTCCAACATCTCGGGGCGCGGCGTCGGCATGGACGTCGTCAAGCGGTCGATCCAGGCGCTCGGCGGCCGCATCTCGATCTCGTCGCGACCGGGCCAGGGCTCGACCTTCTCCATGAGCCTGCCGCTCACGCTGGCCGTGCTCGACGGCATGGTGGTCAAAGTCGCCGACCAGACCCTGGTGGTGCCGCTGACAGCGATCGTCGAGACGCTGCGGCCGAAGCCCGGCGACATCCATACCCTCGGCGTCAACGCGCGGGTGATTTCCGACCGCGGCGGCTTCGCGCCGCTGATCGACGTCGGCCAGGAGCTCGGTTATCGCCCGACCTCGGCCGATCCGATCGGCGGCGTCGTGCTGATCGTCGAGACCGAAGTGAGCACCCGCTGCGCGCTCGTCGTCGATGCGATTCACGATCAGCGGCAAGTGGTCATCAAGAGCCTCGAGGCGAACTACCGCCAGGTGCCCGGCATCGCCGCCGCGACGATCCTCGGCGACGGCCGCGTCGCGCTTATCCTCGACATCGACACCTTCGTCGCGCGCACGAACCGCGGCTCGCAGGCGTCGGAAGTTCTTCTGGCGAGCTGACGCAATGGCCGAGAAGAGCAACGCAGCGAACGGTTCGGCGCGCGAATTCATCGCGTTCCGCATTGGCGTGCAAGAATTCTGCATCGACATCATGGCGGTTCGCGAGATTCGCGGCTGGACCCCCGCGACCGCGCTGCCCCACGCCCCGTCCTACGTGCGTGGAGTCATCAATCTCAGAGGTTCCGTGCTGCCGGTCGTCGACCTGTCAGAGCGTCTCGGCTTCGAGCCGACGGAAACCGGCGCGCGCCAAGTGATCATCGTCGTGCAGATCGGAGCCCAGATCAACGGCCTGCTCGTCGACGCCGTCTCCGACATTTTGTCGGTGTCGATCGACACCATTCAGCCGACGCCAGAGGTCGCCAAGGGCGCGGTCGAATCCTTCATTCGTGGCGTGATGGCCATCGACGGGCGCATGATCGGCCTGATCGAACTCGACAGCCTCATGCCGGCGCCGACGGAGAACGCGGCATGACGCGCTCAGGGGCCATCGCGGCCGAAATGCAATCGCGGGACTCGGTCATTCCCGGCGAGTTCGCCATGACCAAGCGTGACTTCCGCGAGATCGCGGCGATGCTTCATGCGGACGCTGGGATTTTTCTGCAGGAGTCGAAAGCGACGCTCGTCTATTCGAGGCTCGTCAAGCGCCTGCGCAAGCTCAATCTCGATAATTTCCAGGACTATTGCCGCCTTATCGCTTCGCCGCAGGGCGCCGCCGAGCGGCTGGAGATGCTCTCGGCGCTGACCACTAACGTCACGCGCTTTTTTCGCGAGCCGCATCATTTCGAGCACCTGCGCACGCATGTGCTGCCGCCGCTGCTCGACGCGGCGCGCCGCGGCGGCCGCGTGCGCCTCTGGTCGGCCGCCTGCTCGACCGGGCAGGAGCCCTATTCGATCGCGCTCACGCTTCTCTCGATGGAGCCGAACGCCGGTTCGCTCGACGTCAAGATCCTCGCGACCGACATCGATCCGCGCGTCGTCGCCGAAGCGCAACGCGGCGTCTACGTGGAATCCGCGCTGGCCGAAGTCTCCCCGGAGCTGCGCAAGCGCTACTTCACGCCGGCGGACGGCCGCTCGTGGCAGGCGGTCGAGGACATGCGCCGCCTGATCGCCTTCCGCACGCTCAATCTCAACGCGGACTGGCCCATGCCCGGTAAGTTCGGAGCGATCTTCTGCCGAAACGTCGCCATCTATTTCGACGAGCCGACGCAGCAGGCGGTATGGAGCCGCTTCGCCGACAAATTGGACCCGAACGGCTGGCTCTACATCGGCCACTCCGAGCGCGTGACCGGGGCCGCTTCGGCGCGCTTCGCTTCCGAAGGCGTGACCGCCTATCGTCTCAAGAGCGGGAGCCGCCCATGAAGCCGGTTCGCGTTCTGGTCGTCGACGACTCCGCGACGATGAGGGGGCTCATCTGCGCCGCTCTGTCGCGCGATCCTGGCATCACCGTGGTCGGGCAGGCCGCCGATCCGTTGCAGGCGCGCGAAGCGATCAAGGCGCTCGACCCCGACGTCATGACGCTCGACGTCGAAATGCCGAAAATGGACGGGCTCGAGTTTCTCGAGAAGGTGATGCGGCTGCGTCCCTTCCCCGTCGTAATGGTGTCGAGCCTCACCGCGAAAGGCGCCGGAGCGACGATCCGCGCCATGGAGCTCGGCGCCGTCGATTGCATCGGCAAGCCTTCGATCGAGGGGCCGAACTCGTTCGACGACCTTCCCGCGCGCGTCAAGGCGGCGGCGAGCGCCCAGATCCGCCGACGGATTGACGATCGCGCCCAGCGGCCCGCGTCGCACGCGCCGGCCTATCGGTCGGATGGCAAGCTCGTCGCGATCGGCGCCTCCACGGGCGGCGTCGAGGCGTTGATCGCGGTCCTCACCGGCTATCCCGCAAACTGCCCGCCGACCGTCATCACGCTCCACATGCCGACGCCGTTCACCAAGTCGTTCGCACGTCGCCTCGACGGACTGGCCGCCGCCACGGTGAGCGAAGCGGAGGACGGCGCGCCGCTGGAGGCGGGCCGCGTCTATCTCGCGCCGGGCAGCGCGACACATCTGGAGGTGACCCACCCCGGCGCCTGGCGGTGCCGGCTCAATACCGAGGCGCTCGTCAACGGCCACCGGCCCTCGGTCGACGTGCTGTTCAATTCCGTTGCGCAGTCGTGCGGTCACCGCGCGGTCGGCGTGATCTTGACGGGCATGGGAAGGGACGGCGCCGCGGGGCTGCTCGCAATGCGCAAGGCGGGCGCGCGCACGCTCGGCCAGAACGAGGCGACAAGCGTCGTCTACGGAATGCCTAAGGTCGCCTTCGACAGCGGGGCGGTCGAGAAACAAATGTCGTTGGGCGATATCGGGCCGGAAATCCTGACCCTCACGTCGGCGCAAAACGGAAAGAGCTAGCCAATGTCGCTCGCGGAAAAGCTTAGGGTCATGGTGGTCGACGACACGTCGGTCAGCCGCGCCCTCATCGTCGACGCGCTGGATCAGATGGGCGTGCGCGGGGTCGCCATCGCCAAGGACGGCGTGGCGGCGCTCAGCGCGCTGAAGACCCAACCGGTGCACCTCGTCATTTCCGACATGAACATGCCGGGACTGGACGGCCTCGGGCTGCTCAAGGGATTGCGCGAACACAAGCCGACGAGCCGCATCGGCTTCATCCTCGTCACCGGCAGCGCCGACAAGACGCTGATCGAGCGCGGACGTCAGTATAGTTTGAACAATTACGTGACGAAGCCTTTCACGGTCACCTCGCTAAAGGGAGCGATCGAGGCCGTCGTAGGAAAGCTGGCATGACTTTGAGAGCAGGCCTTGAGCGGAAGTTGCACATCGTTCAAGGCGAGTACCGGGTAAGCGCCGATCCGAACGTCGTGGTGACGACGCTGCTTGGCTCCTGCGTCGCCGCCTGCATTCGCGATCCGGTGGCCGGGGTCGGCGGAATGAACCATTTTCTTCTGCCCGGCGAGGAGGCGCGCACCCATGGACAGGACGCCGAACGCTACGGCGACTATCTGATGGAGCTGCTCATCAATGGGCTGATGCAGCAGGGCGCTCAACGCGAACGGCTGGAGGCGAAGCTGTTCGGCGGCGCCAGGATGATGCGGGGCCTTTCGGACATCGGGCGCAAGAACGCCGAGTTCGCCGAGCGCTACCTTCGGCACGAGGGCATCTCGGTGGTCGGCAAGGATTTGGGCGGCGAGCGCGGACGTCGCTTGCAATACTGGCCCGTCTCGGGTCGCGCGCGGCAGAGCTATGTCGCGACGGGCGGCGGAGTCGAGGAGATCGAGGTCGTCAAGCCGCTGGCGCCGCCGCGCGGCGGGGAAGTCGAATTGTTCTAACGCGAGCGGCGGGACTCGAGGTCGCGCGCGCCAAGTCGGAGTTGCCCTTGTCCCCCATCGAAACAATTCTCCTCCAGGTGACCGAAGAGCTACGCAAGGTCGCAGGACGCTTGGAGACAGTGCAAGACGCCGTCGGCGAGCTGGCGTTCGACGTGGCTTCGCCGCGCTCGGCTCCATTCCGTCAATTGCAGGGTCTCGACCGTGCGACGCAGGAAGTCGCGGCGATCGCCGCATTCCTCGAGAGTTTGTCTAGGGATTGCGCAGCCGAATGGGCCGTCGATCCCAAGCGCGCGAGCCTTGCCGTCTCGCTGCACGATCTCGCCGCAACGCTCAGCCTTGGCGAACCCGCAGCCAGCCCGGCGGGGGGTGATGCCGAGCACGAATACGAAATTTTCGATTAGAGCTCGTCTCGCTCAGGCCGAGCGCGAAACGACCGCCGCCGCCGGCCGCGTCACGAGGCTGACGGCCGCCGCCGCGACGACATTCACGATCAGCGCCGCGAAGCCGATGTTGATGTCATTGGCCTGGGCCGGGAGGAACGGGACGAGATCGGTGAAGCTGCTGCCCTTGAGCGTGACGTAGGCGACGACGGCGGCCCCCGCGACGATCCCCGCCGCCGCGCCCTGCTTGGTCATCGGGTTGCGCGCCATCAGGCTGCAAACGACCGCGGGAAACAACTGGGTGACGAAGGCGTAGCCCATCAGGAGCAGGGCGACGATCGTCTGCCCGCCCTGCAAGGTGAAAAATACGGCGACCAGCGCCAACGCCGGAACGAGGCTACGCGCGATCAGCGCGACGGCGTCCTCGGAGAGGCCCGGGCTCAGCGGACGAACGAGGTCATTGGCGATCAAAGTCGCCGCCGAGAGGAGGATCAACGAGCCCGGCACGAGGGCCGTCAGCACGCCCGCCGCGCCGATGACGCCGACAAACCAGGGGTCGAACGTCCGGATCGCCAGCTTGAACAGCGACAAGTCGATGTCGGGACCGGCAAGGCCGGGAACCTGCAGGATGGCGGCGAAGCCGCAAAAGAACACGAACAGCAGGATGAGCTGATAGAGCGGCAGCACGATTGCGTTGCGGCGGAAGGAGCTCTCGTGCCGGGCCGTGAACAACGCGGCGAACGCGTGCGGCCACATGTAGAAGCCGAGCGCCGTCAGCGCCACCGTCGATTGGAACCACAGGATGCTTTGGCCCGACGGCTTGAACGTCAGGAAGCCGGGCTTGGCGGCGTCGATCGCGTGGAACATCTCGCCGTAGCCGCCGTAATAGTGCACCGGCAGGTAGATGCCGAGGAACACGACGATCGCGAGTATGAGAACGTCCTTCACCACCGCGTTCCAGGCCGCGCCCTGCATACCCGAGACCATGACGTAAACCGTCACCGTCACAGCGCCGATCCAAATCGCCACCGTCGGCGAAATCGCGCCATAGGAGGCGACGGCGACGATGATGCCGAGGCCCTTGAACTGCAGCACGAGGTAGGGAACCAGCGCAACCACGCCCACCACCGCGACGAGAATCCCGAGCCAGGGACTATCGTATTTATGGGTGAAGAAATGCGACTGCGAGACCAAGCGCTCCTGGCGCGCGTATCGCCAGATCGGCGGCAGCAGCCAGTAGGAGAGAATGTAGGCCAGCGTACCGTAGGCGAGGATGTAATAGGCCGGCGCGCCTTTGCCGTAGGCATAGCCGCTCCCGCCAAGGAACGTAAAGGTGGTGTAAATCTCGCCCGCGCTCAACAGGAAGACCAACGGGGTTCCGAACGCGCGACCGGCGACGGTCCATTGCTCGAGCGTCATGCGCAGGCCGCGCCGCGCCCCGATGCCGAGCGCGAGCGCGACAATCGCGCTGAGGGCTATGATGGCGAGGGCGATGTTCATCGGGCGCTGTCCTCACGCCCGGCGTTCGCGGGGTCGAGCGCGTAGACGATCGCCATGATCGCCGCTCCGGCGATCACCCAGCCGACAATCCAGGCCAGAACGAAGGGGAGGCCGAACACGAGCGGTTCGACTTGATTGACGAACGCCGTGCCCACGAGGATGCCAAGGAAGGGCAAGAGGGCCAGCCAACGCGCTGGGGTCATGAAGCGTTTCTCCGGTGCGCCGTTCTCTGCGACGCCAGATGAAAGCGTACGCGCCCATTTGCCGGCTGCCAAGCCGTTGCAAAGGCGAAACACGGTTCCGCGGAAGAAATTCACCAGAGAAGCGCGTTTTGCGCGGACCAGCGATCGGCGTGCGAACCTGCGGGGCCTCACGACTGAACCTTGCAACGCCGGGCGACCGTTACCATCTAGTTCCGAGGTTCCGCGGCCGCTCGGGCCGCAATTTAAAAATGGAGGAATGCGCCATGACACGGGGCTTTCTTCGTTGTTCTCTGCAGGCTGTCGGCGTAACGGCTGCCTTCGCTCTCGCCGCGCCGACGACGGCGAGCGCGCTTCCCCCTGCAGGTCCGCTCAGCGTCAGCAAAGCGATTAGCGGCTCGCCCATGACAACCCGCGTCGCCTTCCGGATGGGAGGTGGCGGCGGCTTCCATGGAGGCGGCTTCGGCGGCGGCTTCCGTGGTGGCGGCTTTCGTGGCGGCGGCTTCGGCGGTGGCTGGCGCGGCGGCTATGGCGGCTGGCGCGGCGGCTACGGCGGCTGGCGCGGCGGCTATGGCGGCTGGGGCTACGGGCTGGCCGGCCTTGGTCTTGGCCTCGGCCTTGGCCTTGGCTATGGCTATGGCTATGGATATCCCTACTACGGCGGTTACTGCTCGCCGTATTACGGCTACGGCTACGGATGCGGCTACGGCTACGGCTACGGTTATGGCTACCCCGCCTATTACGGCGGCTATGGGTATGGCGGCTACGGCGGCTATGGGTATGGCGGCTACCGCGGCTATGGTTGGCGCGGCGGCTATGGCCGAGTCGGCTATGGCGGATGGCGCGGCGGTTATGGCGGCTTCCGCGGCGCCGCAGTCGGCGGCTTCCATCGCGGCGGCTTCGCGGGTGGCGGCTTCCATGGCGGCGGCGGTGGCGGCCACTTCCACCACTGAGCGCTGAAATCGCGCGGCGGGCTTGCCCGCCGCGCGCGAACTTGGTAGTTGTACAGAAGCGCGTGGCCTCGGCCGCGCGCTTAACCTATGAGCTTTCGTCGTCGGCGCTTGCGCCGGCCCGCCTGAGAAGGCGGTGACGGGCTGAGCAAGCCTATCCGCTTGCGGCCCGATCCGGCGACGGGAGTTCCCCGCAACGCTAACCACGCCGGCGCCGCCCGCATCGGGCTCTTAGGAGAGACAATGTCCCTATCCACCGCCTCCGCGCCGACGCGCGAGGATTTCACCGCGCTTTTGAACGAGACCTACGGCGCGGACGAAGCCTTCGAGGGCTCGGTCGTCAAAGGCCGGGTCGTCGCGATTGAAAAAGACATGGCGCTGATCGACATCGGTCTGAAGACCGAGGGCCGCGTCGCGCTGAAGGAATTCACCAATCACGGCCGCGATCCCGCGCCCAAGGTCGGCGACGAGGTCGAGGTCTACCTCGAGCGCATCGAGAACGCGCTCGGCGAAGCCGTCATCTCGCGCGACAAGGCGCGTCGCGAGGAGAGCTGGGTCAAGCTCGAACAGGCGTTCGAGAAGGCCGAGAAGGTCGAAGGCGTCATCTTCAACCAGGTCAAGGGCGGCTTCACGGTCGACCTCGACGGCGCCGTGGCGTTCCTGCCACGCAGCCAGGTCGACATCCGCCCGGTCCGCGACGTCGCGCCGCTGATGAACGTGCCGCAGCCGTTCCAGATCCTCAAGATGGACCGTCGCCGCGGCAACATCGTCGTTTCGCGCCGCACCGTGCTCGAAGAGAGCCGCGCCGAGCAGCGTCACGAGATCGTCGCCAACCTTGCTGAAGGTCAGGTGATCGAAGGCACCGTCAAGAACATCACCGACTACGGCGCGTTCGTCGACCTCGGCGGTATCGACGGCCTGCTGCACGTCACCGACATCGCCTGGCGGCGCGTCAACCATCCGACCGAGGTGCTCAGCATCGGTCAGACGGTGAAGGTCCGCATCATCAAGATCAACCACGAGACGCACCGCATCTCGCTCGGCATGAAGCAGCTCCAGGAAGATCCCTGGGCGGCGATCGAGCAGCGCTACAGCGTCAACCAGCGCCTCAAGGGCCGCGTGACGAACATCACCGACTACGGCGCGTTCGTCGAGCTGGAACCCGGCATCGAGGGACTGATCCACGTCTCCGAGATGTCCTGGACCAAGAAGAACGTCCATCCCGGCAAGATCATTTCGACCAGCCAGGAGGTCGAGGTTCAGGTGCTCGAAGTCGACGCCTCCAAGCGCCGCATTTCGCTGGGTCTCAAGCAGACGCTGCAGAACCCGTGGGAGGCCTTCGCCTCCAAGCATCCCGTTGGATCGACCGTCGAGGGCGAGGTCAAGAACAAGACCGAGTTCGGCCTCTTCATCGGGCTCGACGGCGACGTCGACGGCATGGTGCACCTCTCCGATCTCGACTGGTCGAAGCCTGGCGAGCAGGCGATCGAGGAATACAAGAAGGGCGACCGCGTCAGCGCCAAGGTCCTCGACGTCGACATCGAGAAGGAGCGCATCGCGCTCGGCGTCAAGCAGCTCGCCAGCGACCCATTCTCGCAGAAGAAGGTGAGCGAGGAAGGCGGCGAAGGCGAGCTCCGCAAGGGCTCGGTCGTCACCTGCGAGGTGATCGAGGTCAAGGACGGCGGCATCGAGGTGAAGATCGCCGGCACCGACCTGACGGCCTTCATCAAGCGCAACGAGCTCGCGCGCGACCGTGGCGACCAGCGGCCGGAGCGGTTCTCGGTCGGCGAGAAGGTCGACGCCCGGATCACGCAGTTCGACCGCCGCGCCCGCAAGATCGCGGTGTCGATCAAGGCGCTCGAAGTCGCCGAAGAGAAGGAAGCGATCGCGCAGTACGGCTCGGCCGACTCGGGTGCTTCGCTCGGCGACATTCTCGGCGCCGCGCTCAAGGCGCGCGCCAAGAAGGGCGAGTGAGAGGCTGACGGAATCTTCGTCTCCCCGCATCGCGGCGAGACGGGATCCTTGCCTACGGGGGCCGGCTCGCGCCGGCCCTTTTCTTTTTCAGGCGACCATCTCGACTTTCGCGCGGGCGCCTGGGCAGGTCGTCAGTCGGGCCTTGAGGTCGCCCACCAGCCAGCGGCTGGCGCGGCCGAGGCCGCGGCCTCGCTCATGGGCGACGTAGATCGGCAACTCGACAGGCATCGTATCGGCGATCGTCAGGCGCTTCAGCCGGCCCGCCAGAATATGAATTTCGACCATGTGCCAAGGCATGTTGCACCAGCCGAAACCGGCAAGCAGGAAATCGAGGCGCGTGGAGAGATCGGCGAACCGCCAGACATGCGGGCTGACGACGCCGCCCTGTAAATTCTGCGTTACCGACGTGCGATCCGTCAGCACGAGTTGGACATGCGGCTCGAGCGCCTCGCGCGTGAGCGGTCCTTCAGCCTGGGCCAACGGATGGCACGCCGCAACGACCGGAACCAGAGCGATGCGCGTGAGAAACTCCGCGGTCACGTCGCGCGGGGGCCCACCCGGCAGGGTGTAGATCGCCATGCGCGCAGCCCCCTCGCGCAGGCGCTGCTCGGCGCCGCCCAGCGCCTCGGTGAAGACCGTCGCCGGAAGCTTGGGATATTCGCCTCGCAGCGCATTGAGACTTTCCATCAGCAGCGGGATCGGGAAGATCGCGTCGACCGCGAGCGTCAGCTCCGCCTCCACATCCGCCGCCATGCTTTCCGCTCGCGCGCGCATCGCCTTCGCGCTTTCGAGGATGCTGCGCGCGTCCTTGACGACCGCCTGCCCGGCGTCGGTCAGAACGGGGGTCCGGTTCGAGCGGTCGAAGAGAGCCAGGCCCAGCGTTCCCTCCATCGCTTGCACGGACTGGGAAATCGCCGATTGCACGCGGCTCAGCTTTCGCGCTGCAGCAGAAAATGAGCCGGCGTCCGCGACAGTGACCAGGACTCGCATCTGGTCGAGCGTCAGGGGGTCGAACATCCATCACCTCATCTGATGTGTTCCAGCACTATTTTGCCGATTGCAATGATGGAGCGCAAGCCTCATCTCTTGTGCACTGCAACCCTACTGAGGGATCGACTCAAATGAACGTCCACGTCGCCGAACCCAAATTCATCGCTCCCGAAGCCGCTGCCCAGCTCTTTACGGAAGCCCGCACCCACAACGTTTTTCTCGACAAGCCCGTGCCGGAGGAACTGCTGCGGAAAGCCGTCGATCTGGCGAAGATGGGCCCGACCAGCGTCAACCTTTCCTCCATGCGCGTCGTGTTTGTTCGCACGCCCGAGGGCAAGGAGCGTCTCGCGCCGGCCCTGATGGCGGGCAATCTCGAGAAGACCAAGGTGGCGCCGGTCACGGCGATCGTCGGCTACGACGTCAAGTTCTACGAGCATCTCCCGTTTCTCTTCCCGCACGCCGACGTCAAGGGCTGGTTCTCCGGTAACTCCGCCTTCGCCGAGCGCAGCGCTTTCCAGAACGGCACGCTGCAGGTCGCTTATCTCATCCTCGCCTTGCGCGCGGTCGGCCTCGACACCGGCCCGATGACCGGTTTCGACAACGCCAAGGTCGACGCGGAATTCTTCGCCGGGACGGACGTGAAATCGAACGTCCTGATCAACATCGGCTATGGCGACGCTGCGAAGCTCTTCCCGCGCAGCCCGCGCTTCGACTTCGAGCAGGTCGCCTCGTTCGCCTAACGGCGCCGAACCGGTTGCAGCAAATGCTCCGACGCGGGGCCTCGCCTCCGCGTCGGAGCATTTGAAGCCTTTCTTATTGGAGACGCCGCCCGGTCCCCGACCGTGCGGCGTTTTTAGTTCGACCGGGTAGCCGGCCAAAGCACGCCGCCGGTCAGCGGGCGCGGCGCACCGGTCGTCGTCGGCAGCGACAGCGGCAATCCCTGCTGCGAGCGAAGCGCGAGATAGGCGAAACACTGCGCCTCGATCACGTCGCCGTCGAAGCCGATCGCCTCGATCGGTTCGATCACGGCCGCGAGCCGAGCCGCCAGCGCGCGCATCAAGGTCTGGTTGCGCCGGCCTCCGCCGCAGACGAGCCAGCGCGAGGAAACGGCCGGGAAGTGACGCGTCGCCGCGGCCGTCGCCTCGACCGTGAAGGCGGCGAGCGTCGCCGCGCCAGCGGCGTCGTCGAGCGGCTCTACGGCGCGCATGACCTCGTGGAAATGGTTGCGGTCGAGCGATTTCGGCGGCGGCCGGTCGAAAAAGGCGTCGCCGATGAAGCGCGCCAGCAGCGCCTCGTCGACCTTGCCGGACGCCGCCAGCGCGCCGCCCTCGTCGTGGCTGACGCCGCGCCGGCGTGCGACGAAATCGTCGAGCAGCGCGTTTGCTGGGCCGGTGTCGAACGCGACGATCTCGCCGCTCGGGCCGAGGTAGGTGACATTGCCGACGCCGCCCCAGTTGAGCAGCGTCAGCGGCCGTTCGAGCCCGGCGCTCATTGCGGCGTGGTAAAGGGGAACGAGGGGCGCGCCTTCGCCCCCAGCGGCGACGTCCGCCGAGCGGAAGTCGTTGACGACATCGACGCCGAGCGCGGCGGCGGCTCGCCGTCCGTCGCAGAGCTGGCGGGTGAAGCGCTCGTTCGGGCGATGCAACACCGTCTGTCCGTGCATGCCGACGACCGCGACTGAACGGCGATCGACGGCGAAACGCGCCATGAAGGCCTCGATCGCGGCGACATGCGCGTCCGTCACCGCGGTTTCGAGCGCTTCCAGCGGTTGAAGCGCGCGCTCCGGCTCGGCGACGACCTCGCGCAGCGCGGCGCCGACCTCAGGGGGATAGGAGAACGTGGCGCCGGGGCCGGTGTCGACCCGCGAGCGCCCGTCGCTGCGGATCAGGGCGACGTCGATTCCGTCCATCGACGTGCCGCTGATGACGCCGATCGCGGTCGCGATCTCGCCGGCGCTCATTCGGGGGGGCCGATCGTCACGCTCAAGGCGCCGACGCCGGCAATCGAGCCCTCCAGCCGATCGCCCGGCTGCACCGGGCCGACGCCCGCCGGCGTGCCGGTGAAGATCAAATCGCCGGGACCGAGGTGATAGAAGCCGGAGAGATGGGCGATGATCTCCGCGGTCGACCACACCATCGCGCCGATGTCGGAGGATTGGCGCACGACGCCGTTCTGGCTGAGTTCGATCCGCCCCGAACTGGGATGGCCGATGCGCTTGGCGGGCGCGATGGGGCTGACCGGCGCGCTCGCCTCGACATCCTTTCCGAGCGTCCACGGCCGCTGCTTGGCGCGCTCGGAAAGCTGCAGGTCGCGGCGCGTCATGTCGAGCCCGCAGGCGTAGCCATACACCGCGCCGAGCGCCTCGTCGGCGCCGATCCGGTAGGCCAGCGCGCCGATGGCGACGACCAGTTCGAATTCGAAATGGTAGTTCGTCGTGCCCGAGGGGTAGGGGAGGACGGCGCCCGCTTCGCGCAGCGCCGATGCGCTCTTCGAGAAGTAGAACGGCTTCTCGCGATCGACCTCATGGCCCATTTCGCGCGCGTGGTCTTCGTAGTTGCGCCCGACGCAGAAGATGCGCGCGACCGGATAACGCTCGTCGAGGCCCTCGATGGCGAGGGAGGGCCGCGCCGGCGGTTCGAACAAGAATTGGGTCATCAAAATGTCTCGCTTTGGCTTGCGCCGGGAACCCATAGCACGTCGGCGCGGCCCGCGTCGTTGGCGCTGCGCGCCGCGACGAAGAGGTAATCCGACAGCCGGTTGATGTAGGCGAGCGCGGGCGCGCCCACCGTCTCGCCTTCGCTCGCGGCGAGCGCGACGATGCTCCGTTCTGCGCGCCGGCAAATTGCGCGAGCCTGATGCAGCGCCGCCGCCGCGGCCGAACCTCCCGGCAGAACGAAGGAGCGCAGCGGCGCCAGATCGGCGTTCAGCGCGTCGATGTCGCGCTCGAGCCGCTCGGCCTGGCCTGGCACGATGCGCAAGCGCTGATCCGGCGCGTCGGCGGCAGGCGGCGCGCAGAGATCGGCGCCGAGATCGAACAATTCGTTCTGCACGCGCGTCAAAGTGGCGTCGATCGCCGCGAGCCGCACGTCTTCGCGCCCTTGCGTCGTCAATCGCGCAAGGCCGATGGCGCAATTGGTCTCGTCGACCTCGCCGAACGCGGCGACTCTCAGGTCGAATTTGGACCGACGCGATCCGTCGCCGAGGCCGGTCGATCCGTCGTCGCCAGTACGGGTGTAAATTTTGTTGAGGCGAACCATTCCTTGCTCCTGAAGCCTTCGAGCCCGAATTCTAGAAGCGTGCCGCTGCTAGGTTGACGCACGGGATCCCTTCTCCGCGCTTGCGGGGAGAAGGTCAGGATGTGGGGCCGGGTGATGAGCCGCACGCCTCCGGCCAACCACCAAAAGCCCCTCACCCCCGACCCTCTCCCCGCGCCTGGGGAGAGGGAGTCTTCCAGCAACGCGCTAGTGCGCGCGCATCAGCAGCACGACTACGATCACGATGATTGCGAGGAACTGGAGCCCGACGCGCCAGCGCATCAGTTTCTGTGACGTATTGCCGGCTCCCTGGCGAACCAGATTGAGCAGGCCGAGCGCCAGCACCACGGCGACTGCGACGATCACGATCGCGACGATGCTATTGGAGAACGAGCTCATAGGGGCGGCCTCCCGCGTGAAACGCCTGTGAGAGAGACCCGCGGCGTCTTCAGCAAGAGCGCCGCGATTCGGCTGCGCGCGTCAATCGCGGCGCAAAAGGCGTTCGAGATAGTCGCGCTCGTCAGTCGGCCGGTTCGGATCGGAGAGACGCCGCCGCAACTCCTCGAGCACCCGGCGAGCGCGCGCGGCGACGTCCGGCCCGCCGTTGAGAACGCCTTCCGTCGCGCCGCGCTGGTCGCCCGATTCGCGGCCGAGCGGGTCGCGGCCCTGTCGCGGATCGCCCGGGCGTCGCCCCGTCGCCGCATAGCCCTGGCCGTCGCCGCCGCCCTGCATCTGCTGCTGCAGGCCTTGCGCGCCGTCGCGGAGGGCTTGCAGCGCGCGCCCCTGGGCGTCCACCGCCTTGCCCTTGCCTGTCGGCGCGCCGCCGTCGGCGTCGCCCTCGCCAGGGGTGTCTCCCGGCTTTTGGCCCTGACCCTGGCCTTCGCCATCGCCGTTCAGATCGCCCTCGGCCTCCTTCATGTCGCCCTGGGCGTCGTCGAATCCCTTCTCACCTTTCATGCCGAGAGTCTTGAGCCGCCGCTGCAATTCGGCGAGACGGTCGCGCAACGCGCGCTGGCGCTGCTCGAGCGACGGCTGGCCGTCCTGCTGATCGCCTTCGCCCGCTTGCGGCTGCTGCGAACCGTCTTCGTTGCGCCCGTCGCGACGCATCCGCTCGCGCTGATCGCGCCGGAACGTCTCGTCGCGCAATCCCTGTTGGTCGTGCAGCAGCTTTTCGAGCTCACTGAGTTGCTTGCGCAATTCGCGGCTGGTCGGGTCCTGGTCCGCCTGACGGGCGCCGCGCATGTTCTCGAACATGTTCTGCAGCTGGTCGAGCATCGCCTGGGCGTCCTCGCGCGCGCCGTTGCGGGCGGTGTCCTCCAGGCGATCGAGCATGCTCTCGAGGTCTTTCTGCTCCATCGGCGAGCCGTTGGCGTCCGGCTCGGCGTTGGGGTTCTGCTGGGCGAGATCGCGCATGTAGCGCTCGGCGGCGTCGCGAAGCTCCTTGGTGAGCTTGCGGATCTCGTCGTCGCTCGCGCCGCGCTGCAACGCTTCGCGCAGCCGCTGCTCGGCGGCGCGCAGATCGCGCTGCGCCTGCGAGGCGTCGCCGTCCTCGATCTGAACCGCCATCGTCCACAAAAGATCGGCGACGGCGATCAGATCGGCGTCGCTTCGCGCGTCATCGACGCGGGCCTTCACCGTGCGCAGGCCGAGGTAGACGCCGGCGCTGACGCCGAAGACGTCCGGCGCAATCATCAACGCCCCGACCGCCTTGGCGAGATGCGGCGGGTCGTGGTCAGGATCGAGGATCAACTTGCGCCGCTGCTCGACGAGGGCGCGCGCCAGCGGATTGTGAAAATCGCGCTGGGGCAGAGTGATCGTCACCGGAGCGCTTGCGCCGACGGCACCCGAAAGCCCGGTCGCCTTCAGCGTCATGATGACCTCGGCGCCCGCCCAGGGGTGCTGCGCAAGGTCGCTCGTGGTCGAGGCTTCGCCGGCGCCACTGACCGTCGAGGGCAATTGCAACGGCAGCTTCGGCGCCTCCATCAGCGCCCGAGGCGCCGGCTTGGCGTCCGCGCCGGCGGGCTTGGCGGCGAATTCGGCCTCGGCGCTGGCGACGCCGTAGCGGTCGGCGACGCTGTAGTGCAGCGTCAGCGAGCCGCTGATGTTTGGGCGCGGCGGCTCGAGCAGCGAGATCGTCGGCTTGCCGCTCGGAATTGAAGAGATGCTGAAGCTCCCCAAGGCCGAACCGTCGCGCCGCACCGTGAAGCCGCCGTCGCCGCGCACGGTCCAGCGCCGCTCGACCGGCCCGGGCGCTGTCGGAGCCGGCTTGTCGTTCGTAACCGGCGCGAGGCCGCCGTGGACCTGCGTGTCGATCTCGCGCGGGTCGGCGCGCACGACGAGCACCGAGCCCTCCGGGGTAACGATCGTCCTGGCGGCGGGGTCCCGCGTTGCGACGTCGATCAGGATCGGCGGCTTGCCGGTGTAGGGCGGCGGATCGATCCAGGCGTCGAGCCGCGCGGCGGCGAGGGCGGTGGTACTCCCGCGCCAGTCGAACGCGGCGGCGAGGCGCGCGTAACGCTCGGGGCCTGCGACGAGGCCGGCGCAAACCGCGAGCAGCACCACGCCGAAGCGCAGCGCGCGGGGGTCGCGCAGGACCATGCGCGGCGAGGGGGAAGCCGGCGGGATGCGTTGGACCTCCTCGGCGAGGCGGCGCCGATGTAGGTCCCACAGCGCCCGGGTGGCGGGATCGTCCGCCTGGGCGGCGAGCCGATCGTCGAAGGATGCGGCGGGTCGGTGCGGCGCGTGAGCGTCGCGATCGACGCGCGCCAACGTTTCTTCGCGGGTTGGCCGTCGCAGCCATGCGAGCGGCGCCAGCGCCGCGAACAGCAGCACCGCGAACAGGACGACGCCGGCGACGCGCGCCGCGCGGGGCGAGACGAACCACACGCCGAGCCAGGAAACGGCGAGAAACAAAGCGACAGCCGCGCCCGCCCAAGCAAGCGCTGGCCAAATCCGCTCGAAGAGGAGCACCGCTTCGGCTCGCCGCGCCAACGCGTCGAAGCCCGCGCCGGCGCCGGGCCGCGCGTTACGGTGGAAGGCTCCGGTGCGCTCGTCAGCAGCCACAGGCAGTCTCCTCGCCGGCGAACGTCATGTCCGCCGCCGTTGCTGCGTCAGCCTCACCTTAACCAAGGCGGAAGTTTGTCTAGGCCGATCAACTCGTCATACGTGGGGCGAGGGCGCACCACCGCGAAGTCCGCCCCGCGCACCAGGACCTCCGGGACGAGCAAGCGCGTATTGTAAGTTCCCGCCTGCACGGCGCCGTAAGCGCCCGCCGACATCACAGCCATGAGATCGCCCGCCTTCGGCTCCGCCATCTCGCGCTCGAGGGCGAGAAAATCGCCGCTTTCGCACACCGGGCCGACCACGTCGGCCTTGAGCCGCGGCGCATCGGCGGCGGGCTCCGCGAGCGGCAGGATTTCGTGATAGGCGTCGTAGAGCGTCGGGCGGATGAGGTCGTTCATCGCCGCATCGACGATCACGAACGCCTTGCCCTCGCCGCGCTTGACGTAAATCGTCTTGATCACCAGCACCCCGGCGTTGCCGACGATCAGGCGCCCCGGCTCGAAGCAGACCTTGCAGCCGAGTTCGCGCGTCCGCCGCGCGACGACCTGTGCGTAGATCTCAGGATTGGGCGGCGGATCGTTGTCGAAATGGTAAGGGATGCCGAGGCCGCCGCCGAGGTCGAGGTGCTCGATCGCATGGCCGTCGGCGCGCAATTCGCGCACGAAATCCGCCAGCAGGGCGAAGGCGTCGTCGAAGGGCTGCATGTCGACGATCTGCGAGCCGATATGCATGTCGACGCCTTTGACGGCGAGGCCGGGCAGGGCGCGAGCGCGGGCGTAGACGTTGCGGGCGCGCGAGATCGGAATGCCGAACTTGTTTTCCGACTTTCCGGTGGAAATCTTGGCGTGAGTGCGCGCGTCGACGTCGGGATTGACGCGGATCGAGATGGGCGCGGTTTGGCCGCGGGCGCTCGCGACTTCGGAGAGCGTCTCGAGCTCGGGCTCCGATTCGACGTTGAAGCACAGAATGCCCTCGTCGAGCGCCAGCGCCATGTCTTCGCGGGTCTTGCCGACGCCGGAAAAGATGATCTTCTCCCCCGGCACGCCGGCCGCGCGGGCGCGCCGCAGTTCGCCGCCCGAGACGACGTCCATGCCCGCGCCGAGGCGCGCGAGGGTTGCGAGCACCGCCTGATTGGAATTGGCCTTCATCGCGTAGCACACCAGCGCCGGCGAGCCGGCGAAGGCGGCGCTGAAGACACGGAAATGCCGCTCGATGGTGGCGGTGGAATAGCAGTAGAAGGGCGTGCCAACCTCACGCGCGATGCGCGCCAGATCGACGTCCTCCGCGTGCAGCGCGCCGCCGCGATAGGCGAAATGATGCATTCGTTAAACCTTCAGAGCAGCGGATCGAGCACGAACGGGGTCTTGGGGGCGACGATCGGCGGGGGTTTGTGGTGCGCGGCGGGCAGGCCGCCCGTGTCGCTGCTCGCTTGCGGGGTCGGCGAAGCGCTCGCGTTCGGCGGCGGCTCCAGGGGGCCGGCCCTGCCGCAACCGGAAGCGGCGAGCGCCAAACCGACGACCAGGACGAGCGCGAAGGCGCGCGTGGCGAGCACAGGCTTGGCGGCTACGATCACGAAAAAGGCTCCAGCGTTGCCGCGGCAATATACAGAAACTTCGGCCGGTTGCGAGAGGTCTTGCACCTGCGCGCTCAGCCTTCCCCCGCCGCGAAGCCGGCGCGCTTGAGACGCGCCACGGCGTTGTCGAGCGCGCCGAGGAAGTTCGAGCGGTCGCGCGGTGTGAAGGCTCTCGGGCCGGGCGTCGCCTCGCCGGCGGACCGCAGATGATCCATCAGATTGCGGGTGGCGAGCGCCATGCCGATCGAGGCGTCGCTGAACCGCTTGCCGCTCGGCGTGAGAACCTCGGCGCCCGCCTTCACGCAGCGGCTCGCCAGCGGCACGTCGGCGGTGACGACGATCGCGCCCGGGCCGGCGCGCTCGGCGATCCAATCGTCCGCCACGTCGAGCCCGGCGCCGACGACGATCCTCTCGACGCCCGGCGTGCGGGGAACCAGGATGGGGCTGTTGGCGACGACGATGACCTTCAGGCCATAGCGCGCGGCGACCCGATAGGTCTCGTCCTTCACCGGGCAGGCGTCGGCGTCGAGGTAGATGCGCAGCGAGGGGCGGGTGGCGTCCATGATCGTACCTTGTTTGGGCGACAGCCTCGCCTCACAAAAGAAAAGCCAGCGCCGCCTCGCACGCCGCTTCGACCTTCAGCGTGAGCAATTCGTCGGCGCGCGTGCGGCCGAGGTTGACCGCGGCGATCGGCTTGCCGGCGCGGGCCGCCATCTCGGCGAAGCGGAAGCCCGAATAGACCATCAGCGACGAGCCGACGATCAGCATCGCGTCGGCCTGCTCGAGGCGCTGCGCCGCCGCTTGCACCCGCTCGGGAGGAACGCTTTCGCCGAAAAACACCACGTCCGGCTTGAGGAGGCCGCCGCAGTGCGGACAGGAGGGCGTCACAAAGGCAGAAAAGTCGGCGCCTTCGAGATCGGCGTCGCCGTCCGGCGCGGCGCCGGCGTCGAGAGCGAGCCAACCGGCGTTGCGGCTGGCAAGGTGGTTCTGCACCTCGCTGCGCGGCAATCGCTCCCCGCAAGCCATGCAGCGCACCCGGTCGAGCCGGCCGTGCAAGTCGATCACCTCGGCGCTGCCGGCGGCTTGATGCAGCCGGTCGACGTTCTGGGTGAGCAGGAGTTCGACCTTCCCGGTCGCCTCGAGCCTCGCCAAAGCGTGATGCGTATCGTTGGGTTCGGCGCGGCTGAAGCGCCGCCATCCGACGAGGCTTCGCGCCCAATAGCGCCTGCGGGTCGCCTCGTCTCCCATAAAGGCCTGATAGGTCACGGGCTTGGCGCGCTTCCATTGGCCGTCGGCGTCCCTGTAGTCCGGGATGCCGGAACGCGTGCTGCAGCCAGCGCCGGTCAGCACGAACAGCCGTTCATGCCTCGCCAGGAAGGCCGGCAGGTCGGTGGCTCGCGTCATGAGATCCGTCATTCTCCTATGCGGCCTGCCCGCACGCCGCTTGCGCCGCGATCGGCGGGGGCCCTAGTCTCCATAGAACATATGGGGAGGGCTGCGATGCTCGATCATATCGGATTTGCAGTTAAGGACTTCGAGGCGAGCCGGCGGTTCTACGTCGAGGCCCTGGCGCCGCTGGGCGTCGGCGTCGCGATGGAGTTCCCGGGACATGTGGGTCTGGGCCGCGACGGAAAGCCGCAGCTCTGGCTTGCTCAAGGGGAGCCCGCCGCGCCGCTGCACCTCGCCTTCGTCGCCCGGAATCGCGCTGAAGTCGAAGCCTTTTACGCCGCCGCGCTGAAGGCGGGAGGCAAGGATAATGGGCCGCCGGGCTTGCGCCCGCAGTACCATCCGAACTATTACGGGGCGTTTGCAATCGACCCCGACGGACACAATATAGAGGCTGTCTGCCACAGCCCGGAGTCCGGCTCCCAATAGGGTTGTGAGCCCATCGTTGACCCCCACCGACGGTCCTTGAAACCGTCAAGGCGAGGAGAAGTCCCCATGGCGGCTGTCCAAGAGACTGTCGACCGCGTTCGTTCGATTGATGTTGACGCTTATAAATATGGCTTTGTGACCGACATCGAGTCGGATCGGGCGCCGAAGGGCCTCAACGAGGATATCGTCCGTTACATCTCGGCGAAGAAGGGCGAGCCGCAGTGGCTGCTCGACTGGCGCCTCGAGGCGTATCGCCGCTGGCTGACGATGACGGCGCCGCGCTGGGCGCGCGTCGAATATCCGCAGATCGACTTCCAGGATCTCTATTATTTCTCCGCGCCCAAGTCGACGCCGGCGCCGAAGTCGCTCGACGAGGTCGACCCCGAGCTCCTGCGCACCTACGCCAAGCTCGGCATCCCCCTTGTCGAGCAGGAAATTCTCGCCGGCGTCGAGCGGCCGAGGGTGGCGGTCGACGCGGTGTTCGATTCCGTCTCGGTGGCGACGACCTTCAAGGCCGAGCTCGCCAAGGCCGGCGTGATCTTCTGCTCGTTCTCCGAGGCGGTGCGCAATCACCCGGAGTTGGTGAAGCAATATCTCGGCTCGGTGGTGCCGCCGACCGACAATTTCTACGCGACGCTCAATTCGGCCGTATTCTCCGACGGTTCGTTCGTCTATGTGCCGCCGGGCGTGCGTTGCCCGATGGAGCTGTCGACCTACTTCCGCATCAACGAGAAGAACACGGGCCAGTTCGAGCGCACGCTCATCATCGCCGATAAGGGCGCCTATGTGAGCTACCTCGAGGGCTGCACGGCGCCCAAGCGCGACGAGAATCAGCTCCACGCCGCGGTGGTCGAGCTGGTCGCCCACGAGGACGCCGAGATCAAATATTCGACGGTGCAGAACTGGTTCCCGGGCGACGCCGAGGGCAAGGGCGGCATCTACAATTTCGTCACCAAGCGGGGCGATTGCCGCGGCGCGCGCTCGAAGATCTCCTGGACCCAGGTCGAGACGGGTTCGGCGATCACCTGGAAATATCCGTCCTGCATCCTGCGCGGCGAGGCCTCGCGCGGCGAGTTCTACTCGATCGCGATCTCCAACGGCTACCAGCAGGTCGACAGCGGCACCAAGATGATCCATCTCGGCAAGAACACGACGAGCCGGATCATCTCCAAGGGCATCGCGGCCGGAAAGTCGCAGAACACCTATCGCGGCCAGGTCTCCGCCCACCGCCTCGCCACCGGCGCCCGCAATTTCACCAATTGCGATTCGCTGCTAATCGGCGACCAGTGCGGCGCGCACACCGTGCCCTATGTCGAGGCCAAGAACGCCTCGACGGTGTTCGAACACGAGGCGACGACGTCGAAGATTTCCGAGGACCAGTTGTTCTATTGCCTGCAGCGCGGTCTTTCCGGCGAAGAGGCGACAGCGCTGATCGTCAACGGCTTCGTGCGCGACGTGCTGCAACAACTGCCGATGGAGTTCGCCGTCGAGGCACAGAAGCTGATCGCTATTTCCTTGGAAGGAAGCGTGGGATGACGCGCCCGCTGATCAACGTCGCCGACGCGCCCTTTCGCGAGATGAAGGGCGCGGACGGCGCCTTCTCCGCGAAGATCGCGCCGATCGGCGACTTGATCGGCGCCGGCGGCCTTGGCTGCATGGTGACCTGCGTTCCGCCCGGCAAGAAGGCTTTTCCGTTCCACGTCCATCACGTGACGAATGAGCTGTTCGTCATCCTGGAGGGGACGGGTGAGTATCGCTTCGGCGCGGAACGCCATCCGGTCCGCGCCGGCGACGTGCTCGCTGCGCCCGCCGGCAAAGGCGCGGCGTCGGCGCACCAGATCGTCAACACCGGCGAGACCGAACTGAAATATCTCGGCGTATCCGACAAGCCGATCAGCGACGTGTGCGAATATCCGGATTCCGGGAAATTCGCCGTCATGTCGCGCATCGATTGGCGCGATCCCGCCGCCGGCGGCATTCGTTTCGTCGGCCGATTGGACAGCGGCGTCGATTATTTCGACGGCGAAAAGTGAGTTTGTGCGAAATGCTTCAAGTCAAGAACCTCAGCGTTGAAATCAAGGGAAAGCCGATCCTGGAAGGCCTCAACCTCACCGTGCAGACGGGCCAGGTGGCGGCGATCATGGGGCCCAACGGCTCGGGCAAATCGACCCTCTCCTATGTGATCGCGGGCAAGCCGGATTATGCGGTGACCTCCGGCGAGATCCTGCTCGACGGCGAGAACCTGCTCGAGCTCGAACCGGACGCGCGGGCGACGCGCGGCGTCTTTCTCGCGTTCCAATATCCGATCGAGATCCCTGGCGTCGCGACGATGACCTTCCTGAAGGCGGCGCTGAACGCACAGCGCCGCGCGCGCGGCGAGGCCGACCTGACGACGCCCGACTTCATGCGCGCCGTGCGCGGCGCTGCGCAGAGCCTCAAGATCGACCCCGAGATGCTCAAGCGGCCGCTCAACGTCGGTTTCTCCGGCGGCGAGAAGAAGCGCATGGAAGTGCTGCAGATGGCGCTGCTGACGCCCAAGCTCGCCGTGCTGGACGAGACCGACTCCGGCCTCGACATCGACGCTCTTCGCATCGTCGCCGAGGGCGTCAACGCGCTGCGCGACCCCAAGCGCTCGTTCCTGATCATCACGCACTATCAGCGGCTGCTCGAATACATCAAGCCTGATGTGGTGCATGTCATGGCCAAGGGCAGCATCGTCAAATCCGGCGGTCCGGAGCTTGCGCTGGAGCTTGAGCGCAACGGTTATCGCGATTATGCGAGCGAGGCGGCTTGATGAGCCTGGAACGCGTCATCGCCAAGACAGCGGCCGAGACCACCCTCGCGGCGCAGTTCGCGGCGCTCCGTAGCGCGGCCCCCTCGGTGCAGCGCGAAGCGGCGTTCCGCCGTTTCGAGCAGTCCGGCCTGCCGACCCGCCGGGTCGAGTCGTGGCATTACACCGATCTGCGCGCTGCGCTCGTCAGCGCCGCGCCGATCGCCGCTGCGCCTGCCGCTGCGGCGATCGAAGCGGCGCGCGGCATGTTGGCGTCGCTGGCGCGGATCGGCGCGAGCCGTGTCGCGCTGGTCGACGGCCATTATGTCGCGGCGCTCTCCGACGCGCCGCCGTCGGGCGTCGCGATTTTCCCCGTCACGCCGGACACGCCGCCGCTCGGCGACGCCGACCCTGTCTTGGCCCTCAACGTCGCGCTGGCGCAGGGCGGCTGCGCGCTCACCTTTGAGGCGGGCGCCGACGCGCCGCTGGTCGAGATCGTTCACATTTTCACGCCGGGCGCCGAGGCGGTCTATTCGCGTCTCGCGATCACGCTCGGCGCTGCCGCGCAGGCGAAGGTCGTCGAGCGCTTCGTCGGCGCCGGGGCGCAGGCGCAGCGCAACGTGTCGACCTGGATCGACGTCGCGAAGGACGCCAAGGCGTCGCATGTCGTGTCGATCGAGGACGAGGCGGGTGTGCACGTCGAAAGCCAGGTCGTGAGCCTCGCCGAAGGCGCCGCGCTCGACGCCTTTGGCCTCATCGCGGGCGGCGCGCTGGCGCGGCGGCAGATCTTTGCGACGCTCGCCGGCGAGCGGGCGCGGATCGGCCTCGGCGGCCTTTCCTTGGTCGACGGGCGCCGGCACGCCGACACCACGCTCGAAGTCATCCACGCCGCGCCGAACGGCGAAAGCCGCGAATTCTACCGGCACATCGTCGCGGACGAGGGCGTCGGCGTTTACCAGGGCAAGGTGATCGTTCGCCAATACGCCCAGAAGACTGACGGCGGCATGAAGTCGCAGGCGATCCTGTTGTCGCCGAACGCCTCGATGAACAACAAGCCCGAGCTCGAGATCCTCGCCGACGACGTCGTTTGCGGCCACGGCGCGACGGTCGGCGCGCTCGACCCCGAGCAGATCTTCTATCTCCAGGCGCGCGGCTTGCCGCGGCGCGAGGCGGAGGCGATGGTGCTCGAAGCCTTCGGCGCCGAGGCGATCGCGCGCGTCGCCGATCCCAAGATCGACGAGGTCCTCTCGGGCGCGATGCGCGCATGGCTCGCGCGGCGCGCAGGGATGGAGAGCACATGACCCGTCACGTCACGCCGTACGACGTCGAGGCGATCCGTCAGGATTTTCCGGCCCTGGCCGAGCGGCCTTATGGCAAGCCGCTCGTCTATTTCGACAACGCCGCATCGGCGCAAAAGCCGCGAGCCGTCATCGAGCGGCTGACGTACGCCTACGAGCATGAGTACGCCAACGTCCATCGCGGACTGCATTACCTCGCCAACGCCGCGACCGAGGCCTATGAGGCGGCGCGCGAGACCGTACGGCGCTTCCTGAACGCCTCTTCGAGCGAGGAGATCGTCTTCACGCGCTCGGCGACCGAGGCGATCAATCTGGTCGCCGCGAGCTTCGGCGCCGCGCACATCGGCGAGGGCGACGAGATCGTGCTGTCGGTGATGGAGCATCACTCCAACATCGTGCCGTGGCATTTCCATCGCGAGCGCAAGGGCGCCGTCCTCAAGTGGGTGGACGTCGCTGACGATGGCTCCTTTTCGCTCGAAGCGTTCGAGCGCGCGCTTTCGCCACGCACGAAGATCGTCGCCATCTCGCAGATGTCGAACGTGCTCGGCACGGCGCCGCCGATCAAGGAGATCGTCCGTCTCGCCCATGCGCGCGGCGTGCCGGTGCTGGTCGACGGCTCGCAAGGCGCAGTGCATCTCGACATCGATGTTCGGGATCTGGACGCCGACTTCTACGCCTTCACCGGCCACAAGGTCTACGGGCCGACCGGCATCGGCGTTCTCTATGGCAAGCGGGCGTTGCTCGAAGCCTTGCCGCCCTTCAACGGCGGCGGCGAGATGATCGAAGAGGTGACGCGCGAGACGGTCACCTACAACAAGCCGCCGCACCGCTTCGAGGCGGGCACGCCGCCGATCGTCCAGGCGATCGGGCTCGGCGCGGCGCTCGACTATGTCGAGGGAATCGGTCGCGCCAAGGTGCGCGCACACGAGGCATCCGTGAGCGCCTACGCGCATGAACGGCTCGGCGCCATCAATTCGCTCCGCATCTTCGGGACGGCGCCCGGCAAGGGGCCGATCCTGTCGTTCGCCATGGAAGGCGCGCATGCGCATGACGTCGCGACGATCATCGATCGCTCGGGCGTCGCCGTGCGCGCGGGCACCCATTGCGCAATGCCGCTGCTGCAACGTTTCGGCGTGACGTCGACGTGTCGCGCTTCATTCGCGCTGTATAATACGCATGCGGAGGTCGACGCGCTCGCCGAGGCGCTCGACCGCGCGCAAAAATTGTTCGCCTAGGGGAGGCATTTTGGCGATGACCGACACGCCGACCGTCGCAACGCCCTCCGGTCTCTCGCTGGAACGGGCGCCCTCGACGATATCGAAGGAGGACCTCGACGCCCTCACCGGAGAGATCGTCAAGGCGCTGAAGACCGTTTACGATCCCGAGATCCCCGCCGACATCTACGAGCTGGGCCTCATCTACAGCGTCGACATCGACGACGACCGCTTCGTCACCGTCGATATGACGCTCACCGCCCCGGCCTGCCCGGTGGCGGGCGAGATGCCGGGCTGGGTCGAGAACGCGGTCAGCGCCGTTCCCGGCGTCTCCGGCGCCAAGGTCAACATGGTCTTCGATCCGCCGTGGGACCAGAGCCGCATGTCCGACGAGGCGCGCGTCGCGCTCGACATGTGGTGAGGCCGGCGCACCTTGTCATGCCCGCGAAAAGCGGGCATCCAGGAGTCAAAGGACGAAGGCCCGCGGCGGTTGCCTAGCCCCGCGTTTTCATGGGGGTGACAAGCGCGGCGGGCCAACCAAAAACCAAATCGCTTTAAGCGCCGGCATTGTTTTGCGGCGAGGGGCGAGATGACCCACGTCGCGGCGGCTCCGGCTCGACCCTGACGACTCCCTTCAGCGTCCGGACCCGCGCGCCGGCGACATTGGCGCTGAAGACCTCGCTGGCGCCGATCGCGTCCCGCAGGCCTTGCGTCAGCGCTTCGATCTTCTCCAGACCGATCCGCTCCGGATCTCGGCCGCCGACCTTCGCGATCGCCGCCGTCAGCAACCGTTGCACGATCTCGATCGGCTCCCCGAACAAGGCTGCCGCCTCGCAGGCGCCGGTCCCGATCAGCCGCAGGCGTGCTTCGGTCGCCTCGGTCTGGCGGACGAGCGCCTCCTCGATCTGCGCGGCGCGGCGAGCGAGGCGGGCGAGCGCCGGCGCGTCGAGGCCTTCGGCGGCGAGCGTCCCGGCGAGCGCGCGTAGCCGCGTGCGGGCGTAACGTGGGTCCTCGTTGGATGGGTCGCGCGCGAAAGGAACGCCCGCTTCGAGGCAATAGGCGACGAGTTGCGTCTTGGGAAAGCCGAGCAAAGGCCGGGCGATGGTTACGCCGTCGCGCGCCGATTGCGCGCTCATGCCCCTCAGCCCCGCGACGCCCGAGCCGCGCATCAGGCGGAACAACGCGGTTTCCGCCTGGTCGTCGAGGTGGTGGCCGGTGACGATGACGTCGGCGCCGGCTGCCTTCGCACATTGCGCCAGCAGCGCATAGCGCGCCTCGCGGGCGCGCTCCTGGAGACGGGTCTTGGGCTTTTCGCCTTGCCAAAGAAGCGTGTGATGCGGGATCGCGAGCTTTTCGCACAGCGCGGCGACGGCGCGCGCCTCGTCGGCGCTCTCGGGCCGCAGGCCATGATCGACCGTCGCCGCTTCGAGGCGAGGGACGCCGCCGCGTCGAGCGGCCCAGGCCTGGGCCATCAGCAACAGCGCCGTCGAATCGGGGCCGCCGGAGACGGCGAGGAGGAGGGCTTTCGCTTCGGCGAGCGGCGCGAAGGCGGCGTCGGCGGCCGCCTGCGGGACGACCGTGCGGCGCGTCAGCAATGCGACTTCTGCATCTCGCGTTCGGCCAGCTTCTTCACCGCGGGCGAGGCGCTGGGATAGCGCTTGCCGACTTCGGCGAAGGTCGCGCAGGCTTGCTCGCCACTCCCGAGCATGGCGAGCGACTGGCCGAGCCGCAACATGCCCTCCGGCGCCCGCGCCGATTTGGCGTAGTCGGTCGAGAGCTTGAGATATTGCTCGGCCGCCTCGCGCGCCCGCGAGCGCTGGAAATAGCTTTCGCCGAGATAGAAAATCGCGTCCGGCGCGAGGCGGTTGCCGCCGTTGGCGGCCAGAAACGCCTTAAGCTGCTCCTCGGCCTGCGCATATTGGCCATTGCGATAGGCTTCGATCGCGGTGTTGTACTGCTCGCGCGGGCCGTCGGTGAAGCCGACGCCGGCGCCCGATACGATCGCCGGCCCCGATTCGCCAGGCAGCACGCCAGCGGGCGGAGAGGCTGGCGGCGCTGCGGGCGCCGCGGTCGGAGGGAGGGGTCTTGCGCCGGCGAGTTCCAGGGGCGCGCTCGGCTGCGTCGAACCGAGCGGCTTGGGCGCCCCGACAGCGTCCGGATTGGCGGAGGGGTCGAAGGCGTCGCTCCTGCGGGCGGGCCTCGAGGCCGGCATGTCTTGCGCCAGCGGCCCAGCGGGCGGGACAGCCGCGACCGGCGGAGGTGTCGAAGCCATGCCGGCGCCACCCGGCGCGCCGGCTCCGGCCCCGCCCGCGCCGCCAAGGCGGAATTCGACGTCCTGCTGGAAGCGCTTGATCGTCTCTTCGAGCCGATGCTGCTGGTTCTCAAGCTCCTCGATGCGCCCGTTGGCTTGGCGCAAGTCGTTTTCCAGCCGGTCGATGCGCAGGTCCATCGCGCCCGCGTCGCTCGAATCGCTTTGCCCCGGAATTGAACCGGGCGGCGCGTCGGATTGCGCCGTCTGAGCGGGCGCCCTCGGCGAGAAGGGATTGAGATCGAACGCGCTGGCGGTCCCGACGCCGAAAAGGCTCAGGCAGACGATGGCCGCCCCCGCGCGGCCAAGGCGTGAAATCGGCGTCAAGTCGTCAGACCTCTGTTGGTTGCGCGGGCCTCACCAGTCCGCCGCGCAACTCCGATAGCATAGGGAGCCGCGAGCCGAAAATGAGGCGATCGTCGGGCCGCGGCGAGGCGCGGCCCGCCCGCCGCATCAGCTTCCGGCGGCGCCGGCGAGCACGGTGACCGCGCGGCGATTCTGCGACCAGCAGGAGATGTCGTTGCAGACCGCGACCGGGCGCTCCTTGCCGTAGCTGATGGTCCTCATGCGAGAGGCCGACACGCCCTTGGCGATCAGATAGTTCTTGACCGATTCGGCGCGGCGCGCGCCGAGGGCGAAGTTGTATTCGCGCGTGCCGCGCTCGTCGGCGTGGCCTTCGATGGTGAAGGTGTAGCGCGGATATTGGTTGAGCCACGCGGCCTGTTTGTCGAGGGTCTGCTGGCCGACCGCATTCACTTCGGTCGAATCGGTTTCGAAGAAGACGCGGTCGCCGACCCTCGAACTGAATTCCTGCACGCTGCCCGGGGCGCCAGCCCCGCCGGCGCCGTAGGCCCCGTTCAGCGCGTCGGCGTCGCTGTTGTTGCGGGCGCAGGCGCCGAGGGTGAGACCTAGGGCCAGCGCGACGACGACGGGAAAGGCGCGCGGAAGGGCTGCAGCGAACATCGGGAACTCCACATCTAACAGGCGGCAGGCGGCCGCGTTGATCGAGCCTTAGGGTTAATCGTGTTAAGAGAAGGTTGAATCAACCCTAACCGTCCCTTATCGAGCCCTTCGCATTGTCCAAAACGCGCGTGAGGGTTAATCAATCCTTGATGGCCAGAATGCGGCGAGGCCGCCAAGACGCCGAGGGTGTCCACAGCTCTATCGCTCGGTCCCGCTTTGCATTTTCGAAGTGAGGCAGTGATGTTCCTTCCGTCCTCCCTTCCGATCGTTCAGGCGCCGATGGCCGGCGCCCAAGGGCCGGCGCTGGCGATAGCGGTCTGCCAAGCGGGCGGCCTCGGCTCGCTGCCCTGCGCGATGCTGACGCCCGCCCAACTGCGCGAGCAGATCGCAGAAATGCGCGCCCACACCACGGCGCCCTTCAACGTCAACTTTTTCTGTCACGCGCAGCCCGTTGTCGACGAAGGCGCACATGCGCGCTGGTTCGCCGCGCTTGCTCCCTATTACGCCGAGGCGGGGCTCGATCTCGCCGCGGTCGCGCCGGGCGCCGGCCGCAATCCGTTCGACCAGGCTATGTGCGAAGTCGTCGAGGACACCAAGCCCGCCGTCGTCAGCTTCCATTTCGGCCTGCCGGACGAAGCGTTGTTCGACCGGGTGCGGCGAACCGGCGCGCTCACTCTCTCCAGCGCGACCACGGTCGCCGAGGCGCGCTGGCTCGAGGGCCGGGGCGTCGATGCGATCATCGCGCAGGGACGCGAGGCCGGCGGCCATCGAGGCATGTTCCTCTCGCGTGACGTGGACGCTCAGCCCGGCCTCTTCGCGCTTCTGCCGCAGGTGGTCGACGCGGTGCGCAAGCCGGTGATCGCCGCCGGGGCCATCGCCGACGGCAGGGGCGTCGCGGCGGCCTTCGCGCTCGGCGCCGCGGCGGTCCAGGTCGGCACCGCCTATCTGAGAACGCCGCAGTCGGCGATCTCTCAGCTCCACCGCGCCGCCCTGGCTGGGGCGACAGACGAGGGAACGCGGCTCACCAATCTCTACACCGGGCGGCCGGCGCGCGGGCTCGTCACGCGGCTGATGAGCGAACTCGGGCCGATGTGCGATGTGGCGCCCGCCTTTCCGCTGGCGACGGCGGCAATCGCGCCGCTGCGAGCGGCGCACGAGAAGGCGGGACGTGGAGACTTCTCCCCGTTGTGGTCGGGTGAAGCCGGCGCGATGGCCCGCGAGGAGGACGCCGGCGTGCTGACGCGTCGGCTCTGGGACGAGGCGCATGCCGTGTCGGCCTTGCGGTAGACCGAACGTAATAAGTCAGGCGGGCCATCTAGCCCAGCACCTCGGATTTGCGCACCGTGTTTGGCGCCGCGCCGCGGATCGAGGCGGCGAGCCTATCGATCGCGGCGCGGCGAGCGGTGTCGCGGCGGAACAGCAGATCGATCCTGCGGCCTATGCCCTTGCCTTTGAAGGGAAGGGCGACCAGGGCGCCGCCGGCCGCTCGACGGTTCTCGACAGCAAGACGCGGGGCCAGCGTAACGCCGTAGCCGGCGGCGGTAAGATGCAGCAGCGTTTCAAGGCTCGCCGCGCTGAACTCGGAGCGGGCGGCGCGATTGACGGCTTGCCGCGCGCACAGTTCCAGCGTCTGGTCGCGCAGGCAGTGGCCGTCCGCCAGCAACAGCAGCGTATCGGGATCGATGTCGAGCGGCGCGACCGCCTTGCGGCGCGCCAGCGGGTGCTCGCGCGGGACGGCGAGCAGGAACGGCTCTTCATAGAGAGCGAGGCTCGCGAACTTGTCGTTGGCGGGATCAGTCGCGATCACCGCGGCATCGAGCTTGCCGTCGAGCAACATCGACAGCAGCCGGTCGGTCAGATCCTCCACCACCTTGATCGGCGCCAGCGGCAGGTCGCGGATCGCCGGCGGCAGGGCGTAGGGCAGGAGGTACGGCGCGACCGTCGGGATGACGCCGAGCTTCAGCGCGCCGACGAGCGGGTCGCGCGCGCCGCGCGCCGCAATCGCCATTTCGGCGGCCGCTTCCAGCGCTCGCCGCGCGTGCTCGATGATGGGACTCGCGCGGCTTGAAACGCGGACCACGCGGCCTGAGCGCTCAAACAGCTCGATGCCCAGTTCCCCCTCCAGCTTGAGGATTTGGCCGCTCAACGTCGGTTGGCTAACATTGCAGGCCGCCGCGGCCCGGCCAAAATGGCCGTGGTCCGCGACCGCGACGACATATTGCAGATCTCGAAGGTTCATGGCGGCGATTATGCGATCGTCGGCGCCTATTGCAATGGACGGAACTATCGATTGGAACTATCGATCGCTTGCGGCTAGGAATGCGCGCTGCGCCCGATGCGGCGCCGAAGCACGGATTCAACGTGGGGCGAGTAGAACACGATGGGAGACGACATGGCCAGTGAAAGCAAGTGCCCGTTCACGGGCGCCAAACGCGCGCCTGCGAACCGTGACTGGTGGCCCAACCAGTTGAGCCTCCAGGTCCTTCACCAGAACTCCGCTTTGTCCAATCCGATGGGCGCGGCGTTCGACTACGCCAAGGAATTCCAGAGCCTCGACCTGGACGCCGTCATCAAGGACCTGCACGCCTTGATGACCGACTCGCAGCCTTGGTGGCCCGCGGACTTCGGCCATTACGGGCCGTTGTTCATCCGCATGGCCTGGCACAGCGCGGGCACCTATCGCATCGGCGACGGCCGCGGCGGCGCCGGCTCCGGCACGCAGCGCTTTGCGCCGCTCAACAGTTGGCCTGATAACGTCAACCTCGACAAGGCGCGCCGGCTGCTGTGGCCGATCAAGCAGAAATACGGCAGCAAGCTCTCCTGGGCCGACCTGATGATCCTTACCGGCAACGTCGCCCTCGAGTCGATGGGCTTCAAGACCTTTGGTTTCGGCGGCGGCCGCGCCGACGTCTGGGAGCCGGAAGAGGACATCTACTGGGGCGCGGAAGGAAAGTGGCTGGCCGACGAGCGCTACTCGGGCGATCGCGATCTCCAGAACCCGCTCGCCGCCGTGCAGATGGGCCTCATCTACGTCAATCCGGAAGGCCCGAACGGCGAGCCCGACCCGGTCGCCGCGGCGCGCGACATCCGCGAGACTTTTGCGCGCATGGCGATGAACGACGAGGAGACCGTCGCGCTGATCGCTGGCGGACACACCTTCGGCAAGACCCACGGCGCCGCCGATCCGAGCAAGTACGTCGGCCCCGAGCCCGAAGGCGCCGCGATCGAGGATCAAGGTCTCGGCTGGAAGAGCACGCATGGCAGCGGCGGCGGCGGCGACGCCATCGGCAGCGGTCTCGAGGTGATCTGGACCTCGACGCCGACCAAGTGGAGCAACAACTTCTTCTGGAACCTGTTCGGCTACGAATGGGAGCTGACCAAGAGCCCGGCTGGCGCTTGGCAATGGACGCCGAAGCACGGCGCCGGCGCCGGTACGATCCCAGACCCACACGATCCCTCGAAGCGTCGCGCGCCCACCATGCTGACGACGGACCTCGCGCTGCGGCTCGACCCGGCCTACGAAAAGATCTCGCGGCGCTTCTTTGAGAATCCCGATCAGTTCGCCGACGCCTTCGCCAGGGCGTGGTTCAAGCTGACGCACCGCGACATGGGCCCGATCGTGCGCTACCTCGGCCCGCTCGTGCCGAAGGAGACGCTGGCTTGGCAGGACCCGATTCCCGCGCTCGATCACCCGGTCATCGGGGAGCAGGACGCCGTGGCTCTGAAGGCGAAGATCCTCGGTGCCGGCCTGTCGGTTTCCGAGCTCGTCTCGACGGCTTGGGCCTCGGCCTCGACGTTCCGCGGCTCCGACAAGCGGGGCGGCGCCAATGGCGCGCGCATCCGCCTCGCGCCGCAGAAGGATTGGGAGGTCAATCAGCCGGCGCAACTGGCGGGCGTCATCGAGAAACTCGAAGCGATCCAGAAGGAGTTCAACGCTTCGCAATCCGGCGGCAAGAAGGTCTCGTTGGCCGACTTGATCGTTCTCGGCGGCTCCGCCGCGATCGAAAAGGCTGCCAAGGACGCCGGCCATGACGCGAAGGTCCCCTTCACGCCGGGGCGGATGGACGCGTCGCAGGACCAGACCGACGCGCACTCGTTCGCGCCGCTCGAGCCGGTCGCCGACGGCTTCCGCAACTATCTGCGCGGCAAGCAGCGTCAGTCGGCGGAGGAACTGTTGGTGGATCGCGCGCAATTGTTGACGCTGACCGCTCCGGAATTGACGGTGCTGGTCGGCGGCCTGCGCGTGCTGAACGCCAACTTCGGCAAGTCGCAGCACGGTGTCTTCACCAAGCGTCCGGAAACGCTGACCAACGACTTCTTCGTCAATCTGCTCGAGATGGGCGCGGAGTGGAAGGCGGCGTCCGAGGCTGGCGAGGTGTTCGAGTTGCGCGATCGGCAGACGGGCGAGGTCAAGTGGACGGCGACGCGCGCCGACCTGATCTTTGGTTCGCACTCCCAACTCCGCGCCCTCGCGGAGGTCTACGGGTCTGCGGATGCGAAGGAGAAGTTCGTCCACGACTTCGTGGCGGCGTGGACGAAGGTGATGAACCTCGACCGGTTCGACCTCGCCTGATCCGGCGGAGGCTGCTCTCCGGCCGCATTCCCGGCCGGAGAGCGTAACGCTCGCAAACGCTCCTTGGCGCGCTGCGGCCGGGCTTGTCCAAGCGACCCAAGCCGTTGTTAAAGCAGCGGTCGGGCGGCTCCAGGCTGCCTGATTTCGCGGGCCTGGCGGGCGCTTTCAAAGTGAGTTGACCATGTCCGCTGCGACTTGGGCGCAGGGACTTGATGTGGCCACGAATCGAAGGCAACTTCACGGCCTCGTGAATGGCGGAGACGGCGTGCGTGGGCGAAAAGCCGAGAGTTCCGCGAGTGGTGGTGTTCCTCTTCGCCCTCGTGGTTTTGTTCGAGACGTGGATCTGGGGCGGCATGATGGTGGTCATGCGCCGCCTGATCGCGCTATTCCCGTGGACGGCGCTCAAGCAGGCCTTCGCGCGCCTGGTGGATTGGCTGCCGGCCTGGGCGGCGCTGCTCATCTTCGGCGTGCCGTTCGTTTTGAACGAGCTCGGCGGCCTCGCTTGCGTGGTGCTCGGCGCGACCGGCCATGTGGTCGCAGGCGCGCTCGGTTACATCGCCTTCAAGGTGATCGGCTTCGGCCTGATCGCAGTGATCTTCGACATGACGCGCGACAAGCTGTTGACGATGCCGTGGTTCGTTTTCGTCTACGAGAGGTTTCTCACCTTCCACGACTATGCGCACCGCCTTGTGGCGCCCTATCGCGCCGTCGCGACGGCCTATTTGAGGAGGCTGCGCGCCCGGGCGCACGCGTATTGGTCAAATCGCCTCGTCAGGGCTGAAGAAGAGCGCTGAAAGAGCGCCGGCGCCTGCCCGGCGGGGCCTCGCCGCTCACCCGTTCGAATTGACGCAACCCTTGTTGCAGTCGTGCGGATTGCTGCTCGAACTCCAACCGTTGAGATAGACGACGCCGGATCGTCTCAAGCCCTCGTCGCGAGCACGGGCTTCCTGCGCCCAGGGCGCTTCCTGGCGTACGTACGACGACCACTCGTTTTGGCTGGTATACGGCGCCAATCCGTTCGCGCTGGCGACCGGAGCGAAAGCCACGAGCGGCAGCAACGAAGCGCCGATGATCGCCGCCAGCCTGACTGTATTGTGTCTCATGATTGCCTCTTCTTGTGTTGCGGGCTCGGGCAATTATCGTCGGAGCCAAAGGTAGTGAACGGTAGTGTATGTAGGCGCGCAAGAAGAGTTAATCATTGTTGTCGTGTGACCTAAATGCGTCAAATGGATCAACTCGGCGTTATTGACTTCGATTCAGATAGTTGTCCACGATAATCAAATAAACATTATAAAAATAAGTTTAGTCTAGCAATCGTGATGGCGGCATGGCGCTGAGCGAATGCTTTCAGGTTGAGCTCGCCCGCGCGCGCCTCTCTCGCCCGCCTCGGTGAAGAGCCGAGCAGGAAATGGTGGCGGCGGAGGAGAGACGCGCTGAGGGACTTGGCCGCTCAGCTGCCGTTCGAGTTGACGCAACCTCGGTTGCAGTCATGGGGATTTGAGCTCGAACCCCACCCGTTGAGGTAGAGCGTCGGCTGCGCGTCGTCGTCCGGGCCGATATGACGAAGGAAGTAGAAGAAGAAGTAGGGCGGTGGCGGCGCCGCCCACCGCGTCTGCTCGCCCGGCGTCCGCTCATCGGCATACGGCGTCCATCCGCTTCCGGCGAACGCGGCCGGCGGGGCAAGCGGAAGGAGAGCCGCGCCAAGGATCGAGGCGAACGTGATCGTATTGTGAGCCATGATTGCCTCCTCGGATCGAGGGTCGACTGTGCTTGCGGTTACGCTGACAAAAGCGTGGATCCCTTCGCGAGGTGTTTTTCACGGGTCCGGCGCGAGATCGCGCGGGCCGGAACCGACGAGGGCCTCGCGGCGCCATCCCTTCGTGGCGCCGGTCGCCGTTCTGCCCTATAGCTGCCGCGAAAAGGCGGAGAGATCGGCCGACGCCGAGTCAACCCGCTCTCGCTGACGTGGTTCCGTTTTGACGCTCTCCCTCCCGCATCACAAATCCCTGAGCCTCGGCGTTCCGGTTGCCGTCATGGGCATCGTCAATGTCACGCCGGACTCGTTCTCCGACGGCGGCGCCTTCGTCACGGCGGACGCCGCAGCCGAGCACGGCGCGCGCCTCGCCGCCGAGGGCGCGGCGATTCTCGACATCGGCGGCGAATCGACGCGGCCCGGCGCGAGTTCGGTGACTGCGGAGGAGGAGATCGCGCGCGTCGTCCCGGCGATAGCCGCCCTCCGTGAGCGCGTCGAGGTCCCGATCTCGGTCGACACGATGAAGGCGCGCGTCGCTCTCGCCGCGATCGAAGCCGGCGCTTCCATCGTCAACGACGTCTGGGGCTTCCAGCGCGATCCTGATATCGCGCGGGTCGTCGCCGACACTGGCGCGGCGGCGGTGCTGATGCACAACCGTGAGACCATCGAGCCGGCGCTGGACGTCGTCGCCGACGTCCTCGGCTTTCTCTCGCGCTCGATCGACATCGCGCTCGCCGCCGGCGTCGAGGAGGAGCGGCTGATCGTCGATCCGGGTTTCGGCTTCGGCAAGACGCCGGCGCAGAATCTCGCCGTTGTCCGGCGGCTCGACGAGTTCGCGGCGCTGGGCCGTCCGGTGCTGCTGGGCGTATCGCGCAAGTCGACGATCGGCCGCGTCACCGGGCAGGACCGGCCGGTCGACCGGCTTGCCGGCTCCCTCGCCGCCGGCTTGATCGGCGTCGCCAACGGCGCGGCGATCCTGAGGGCTCACGACGTCGCGGCGCATGTGCAGGCGCTGAAGGTCGCGCATGCGATTGCAGCCGCGCCATAAGGAAACGACCTATGAATCATTCAGCGCGGATCCGCCGCGGCAAAGTGTTCGTCGAGGGGTTGCGCCTTCACGCGTTCCACGGGCATTTCGAATATGAGCGTCGCGTCGGCCAGATGTTCGTGATCGACCTCGATCTCACGCTGGACGTGAGCGGCGCGGCGTCGCGCGACACGTTGAAGGCGACCGTCGATTACGGCGCCGTCGTCGAAACGACGCGTCGCGTCTTTTGCGGGCCGCCTCGCAATCTCGTGGAGGCGGCGGCTTACGATGTTGCGCAGGTCCTGCTCGATACGTTTGCCCCGATTGAAAGCGTCGTCGTTCGCGTCGGCAAGGTCGCGCCGCCGATCGCCGCGACGCTGGTCTCGGCGGGCGTCGAGATCGAGGTGACGCGTGGCGAGTGATCGGACATTGACCGCCGCTCTCGGCCTCGGCGGCAACCTCGGCGACGTCGTCGGCGCCTTCGCCCATGCGCTCGGGCGCCTGAAGGCGACCGCGGGAATCGCCGGGGTGCGGGGCTCGCCGATCTATCGCACGCCGCCCTGGGGCAAGACCGACCAGCCGGATTTCCTCAACATGGCCGCGCTGGTCGAGACGACGCTTTCGGCGCGGGCGCTGCTCGAACTCTGCCTCGACATCGAGCGCGGCATGGGCCGCCTTCGGCTGGAGCGATGGGGCCCCCGGACGCTCGACGTCGACGTTCTGACCTACGGCGACGCGACCATCGATGAGCCCGAGCTCAAGGTCCCGCATCCCCGCATGTTCGAGCGCGCATTCGTTCTCGCTCCGCTCGCCGAGATCGCGCCGACGCTGTCGCTGCGCGGGCGCACGATCGCGCAATGGCTCGAAGCGTCGGATCGGACCGGCGTCACGCTTGACGCCGAGGCGAGCGCGCGGCTGGAGGCCGTCCTCCGCGCCGCGTGACCTGATAAGCTCAATCGCCCGTTTCGCGCAGCCCGTGCACGGTCTCGGCGCTGCGAAAGCCCGCGAGATCGAATGCGCCAAGGGCGACGAATTCGTGCGGCAAGCGCTCGGCGAAGGCGGATGAGGCGACGATCGCGCGGCCGAGTTTCGCCGCAACCTTCTCCAAGCGCGCCGCCATGTTCACGGCCGACCCGATGCAGGTGAAGTCGAGGCGGCTTCCCGCGCCGATGTTGCCGTAGAGCACTTCTCCGACATGCAGCGCGAGGCCGAAGCGCAAATGCGTCGGCGCGCCGTCTACGCCGACCGGCGGCAACGCCTCGATCGCCGCCTTCGCCTGCCTTGCCGCCCGCAGCGCCCGCGCGCATGCCTCGCCGACCTCGGCTTCGCCGGCAATGTGGAAGATGGCGAGCAGCCCGTCGCCGATGAACTTGAGCACTTCGCCGCCTTCGGTCTCGATCGCGGGCGCGAGGCAGTCGTAGAAGGCGTTGAGGGCGTCGATCAGCGCCTGGGGGGCGACGGTGTCGGCGAGCCTCGTGAAGCCGCGCATGTCGGAGAGCCAGATCACGGCGCGGATCGCTTCCGTGTCGCCGCGCCGGATGCGGCCGGCGAGGATGCGCTCGCCGGCATTCCGCCCGACATAGGCGTCGAGCAGATTGACCGCGGTGCGTCGCAAGGCGCGCACCTCGGCGACCCGCGCCAGCGGCGGGACGATGCCTTCGAGCGCGTCGACGTGAGCGTCGCCGAAGCCGCCCGGGCGGCGCGTCGAGAAGGTTGCGACATGGACCTCGCCGTTGGTGAAGCGAAGCGGAACCGCGAGATAGTCGCTCACCCCCTCCGCCCTCAATTCGTCGAAGAAGGCGAAGTCCATCGGGCAGTCGGGATCACCGATCGGACGGCGGATCGTTTCCCCGGTCGAACGGACGTGGATGATCGGGCTCGCGACATGATCCTGCTGCGCCGCCATCGCGAACGACGCTTCGGCGACGCTCGTCCCTTTGTCGGGTCGCCAGAGGAAGCGGCGCGCCGCGACTTCCGGGTGGAGCGTGTAGACATAGACGGCGACGCGCCAGAGCGGCAGGCCAGATGCGCAGAGGCGCTCGCACAATTCGGTCAGCACGTCCTCGGAACGCGAGGCCGACCGCGCCCCGTCCACCAGCCAAGCCGCGACGGCGTCGATGTTGACCGGGGGTTGCGGCTGGGACGTCCTGGACATGGCCCGAGACGCGAGAGGTTCGCGCTCCCACTCGATGCGGCTGCGGCGGGGCTCGTCGGAGCGGCGTCGTGGAGGGGATGTTAGTCGAGAACCGGCGGCGGCGCCATCAAGCCGGCCACAGCGCCGCCAGGAGCGGCACGACGAGCGCGGTCAACAGGCCGTTGAGCCCGATCCCGAGCGCGGCGAAGGCCGCCGCCAGGCCGTTCAGCGGGGCGACTTGAGCCGCCGCGACGCCGCTGCCGGCGACACCCGCCGCAAGGCCATGGGCCCGCCAATCGTCGACGCGCAGCCGGCGAAGCACGCTCTGGCCGATGACCGCGGCGATGATCCCGCCGCCGATCGCCAGCGCCGCCGTCAGCGCGGGCAGGCCGCCGACCTGCTGCGCCACGCCCATGGCGATCGGCGTCGTCACCGCCTTCGGCGCCATGGAGAAGGCGATGTCGCGCCCTCCGCCGAGGGCCCAGACGACGAAGACGCCAGTCAGCGTCGAGGTCAGCGAGCCCGCGATGAGCGCGAGGCCCACCCCGTGGAAGCTGCGGCGAACGTGGTTCAGATTGCGGGCGAGAGGCACCGCGAGCGCGACCGTCGCTGGGCCGAGCAGGAAATGAATGAACTGCGCGCCTGAAAAATAGGTCGCGTAGGACGTGCCGGTGATTTCCAGCAGCGCGCCCATGACGACGATGGCGATCAGCACCGGATTGGCGAGCGGAGCGCCGCGGCACAGCCGCTGAATTTCCCGCCCGGCGACATAGGCGAGGAGGGTCGCGGTCAGCCACAGCAGCGGCGAGGGCGCCAGCGGCGTCCAGATCGCGTGAAGAGCGTCTCTCATCGCAAGGCCTCCTGGGCGCTGGCCGGCAGCGGCGCCGACGGCGCCGACTTCTCCGCCCGGCGCGAAACGTGCTGCATCACCAGACCGGTGACGACGAGGCTCAGCGCGGTCGAGACGACCATGCCGGCGAGGATGGGAAGCCATTCGCTTCGCAGCACGCCGACTTCAGAGATGATGCCCACCCCGGCCGGCACGAACAGCAGCCCCATATTGCCGACTAAGGCGTTCGCCGTATCGGCGAGCGCTCCAGGCGCTGCATTCTCCGGCCGGCTCCCGCCGCGCAGGACGAGCGCGACGGCGAGCAGGAACATTCCAACCACCGGCCCGGGCAGGGGAAGGTGGAACAGGCGGCTGAGGATTTCGCCGACGAGTTGCGCGCCGACGAGGATGGCCAGGGCGGTGGGCATCGCTCCCTCCTTATCCCAGAAGCTCTGGCGGGGCGTCGCCGAGCCCGGCCTCGTCCGCCGCCAAGAGACCCAGCGCAGACCAGTCGAGGTCCGCCCAGCCGCGCGCCACCATGGCGACGAGGCGATCGTGAACGATGCCGGCGACCGGCATCGGCACGGCGCAGGTCTCCGCTTCCGCGAGGGCGAGGCGCAGATCCTTGACCGCCAGCGGCGCCGTCATGCCGGGCGGGCTGTAGCGCCGGTCGACGATCTTGCCGCCGTAGGTCTTGTGCACGCGGCCGTCGAACAGCGAGTTGGTGAGAACCTCGAAGGCGAGGCGTTGATCGATCCCAGCTTTGCGCAGCAGGGCGAGGACTTCGCCCATGCTCTGGAGGGTCGAGGCGGTCAGCACGTTGCCGGCGAGCTTCATCACATTGGCGGCCCCGGCGTCGCTTCCGATCACGAAGACACGCTGGCCGAGCTGTTCGAGCGCCGGCCGCACGCGCTCGACGGCGCTGGGGTCGCCGCTCGCCAGCACGAACAGGCGCCGAGTCTGGGCGAGGTCCGGGTTGCCGAGGACGGGCGCGGCGACGAAGGCCTGCGCGCGCTCCGCATGCGCTTGGGCGAGACGCCGCGACAGTTCGGCGCTGACCGTGCTCATCGAGACGTGGACGGCTCCCGGCGCGAGGACGCTCGCCAGCCCATCGGGGTCCAGCGCAACCGACGCCAGCGCATCGTCGTCGGGCAGCGAGGTCACGACGACGTCGCAAGCGGCGAGATCGGCGAGACGCTCGGCCGCTCGGGCGCCGGCGAGCTGCAGCGGCCGCGCGCGCTGCGCGTCGCGGTCGTAGCCGACGACTTGGAACCCGGCCGCGCGCAGGTTTTCCGCGAAGGCCCGTCCCATTCGTCCCAGTCCGACGACGCCGACGGATTTCACCGGCTCTCGCCACAACTGTTGCAGGGCGGGGAAGGATTCGGTTGGAGCTTTGCTCGGCGAATTCATGGGGCATCTCCGGAAAACGAGGCGTTTCATCGGTAGATGCGCCGGGGCGGTTGCGTTTAGAATGTCCTGGGTGGCAAATTACTGTTGCAGAAAACGGTTCAATAGCGAGCGCCGATATGGACTATTTCGCGGCCATGCGCGCCTTTGCCCGGGCGGTCGATCTTGGCAGTTTCTCCAAGGCCGCGGCGGAGGAGGGGGTCAAAGTGTCGACGGTCTCGCGCTATGTGACCGCGCTCGAGGCCGATCTCGGCGCCGCCCTCTTCAATCGCTCGACCCGCAGCCTGCATCTGACCGAAGTCGGCGCCAGCTTCTACGAGCACGCCGCGCGAATTCTCGCCGACGTCGAGGACGCGCGGCTCGTCGCGACCTCGCTGAACGCGCGTCCCCAGGGCCTGTTGCGGATCAACATTCCCGGCGCCTTCGGACGTCGCCACATCTTTCCCCATCTCACCGGCTTCCTCCAGGAATATCCGGATATTCGGGTCGATGCGACGCTGACGGACGCGACGGTCGATCTGATCGGAAGCGGCGCCGATCTCGCCATCCGCATCGGCGCGCTGGCGGACTCCAGCCTCGTCGCCAAGCGCCTCGCGCCGCAACGCCGCGCCTTGGTGGCGAGCGCCGGCTATCTCGCCGACCGGCCGCCCATCGAGCAGCCGGGCGACCTCGCCCGTCACGAATGCCTGGCGTTTGCGCTTCAGCCCAAGGACTCATGGTACTTCCGGCGCCGCGACGGGCTGCTGGAGGAACCGGTCGAGGTCGCGGTTCGCGGGCGGCTGCGCGCCAACGATTCCGAGGCGCTGCTGGAAGCCGTCCTCGCCGGGTTGGGCGTCGCCTTGTTGCCGACTTGGCTGACGGGCGATCACGTCAATGCGGGGCGGCTGACCACGGTGCTTCCGGCGTGGGAGGGTCTCATCGCTCCAGGGCCGGAGCGCGCCATCTGGGGCGTCTATCCACCCAAGAAGGTCGTCGCCCCCAAGGTGCGAGCCTTGCTCGCCTTTCTCGAACAACGCTTCGGCAAGCCGCCCTATTGGGACCGCGCCGCGCCGTCGGGGCGTGACAGTTAAAGAAATATAGCCCTGCGGCAAGCCCAGTGACGCGGTGCGATCACCTCGAGAGATCAAATAAAATTATGATGATCCGCGATCTCGCCGCCGTTAAGGTCGCCGCGGGAGCAAATGTTGCGCGGCGCCGCAGCCGCTCAAGCCGACATGCGATCTCCGGGGCAGCCCCCGCGGCGTTGCCGCGAGGACGGGAGGATCGTGCGGCTCTCAAACAGGAGCACCGTTATGGAAGTCCTCATTCACCGCCGCCGCGCGCTCATCAACGCGGGCCTCGCCTTGGCTGCCGGAGCGGCGACGTCGCTCGGGCAGGCGAAGGCTGAAGCGGCGGACCCCGGCATGCTGCCAACCGGGGCGCGGAGCTTGCGCGAGCTGGCCGACCGCCTCGCCAAGGCGCCGCGCCGGCGCGACTTCAAGACCGTTCCGATGATCCTCGACGATCCCTCGCTATGGGATCACGAGGCGCTGTCGGAGGTGATCGCCTATCGCGGCAACGGCAAGCAGGTCTACGACAACACGGGGATTGCGAGCGGTTTCCTCGACATGATGCGCAATGCGCTCAACGCGCAGATTTTTGCGTTCCGCAATCCGGATTTCTTCGTGGCCTCCGCGACGCACGGAACGGCGCATCTGGCGTTGTTCGATCAGGCGATGTGGGACAAATACCAATTCGCCAAGCGGGCCGGCTCCAACGTCGAGACGAATACGCTCGCCGAGGGACCGAAGGTCGCCTTCAAGGAGCCCGCGGACCACGAAGATCCAGAAGGCGCATATTCCTCGGCAAACAGCTCGATTCCCGCGCTGCAGCAGCGCGGCGGCGTGTTTCTCGCCTGCCACAACGCCATATGGGAACTGTCGCAAGGCCTCGTGGCGGCCGGCGTCAACCCGGACAAGCTTTCCCACGAAGCGATGGCGGCTGAACTGACCAATCACTTGATCCCGGGCGTCGTCCTGACGCCCGGCATTTCGGCGACCATACCCGAAATGCAGCGCGCGGGCTTCGACTACATCAAGTCGTAGTCCGCAAGCGGCTCCTCGCTTCTCCCCCCGCAAACGCAATCGCGTTTGTCGGGCGCAAACGCAAGCGCGTTTGTCGGGCGCGCAAACGCAAATGCGTTTGTCGGGCGCGAATGGGGAGGAGGGCCCGCTTGCTGCGCCTCGCTACCCCGCGCTCTCGCTCGCGGGAACTGGCGCGTCGGCGCGCAGCAATTTCTCGTGCTTGAGTTCCGCCCAGAGGTCGGCGGGAATCGGGTGGCGGAAGGCCGCGAGATTCTGCGCCACCTGCGCCCGCGAAATCGCCCCCGGGATCACCGCCGCGACGATCGGATGGCCGAGCGGGAATTGGAGCGCCGCGGCGGCGAGCGGGACGCCATGACGTTTGCAGACCGCCTCCATCCGCCGCACGCGCTCCAAAATCTCCGGCGAAGCCGGCGCGTAATTGTGCATCGCGTTCGGGGTCGCGCCAGTGGCGAGAATCCCTGAGTTGTACGTGCCGCCGACAACGATGCCGACGCCGCGCTCGGCGCATCGCACGAATTCGCTGTCGAGCACGTCCTGTTCGAGCAGGGTGTAGCGCATCGCGATCAGAAAGAAGTCCATGTCGAACAGATCGAGATAGCGCGGGATCGTGCCCATCGTGTTGAAGCCGGCGCCGATGCCCTTGATGACGCCCTGGTCCCGCAATTCCTCCAGGGCGCGCCAGCCGCTGGTGTAGAGCTGGTTCATGTACGGGCCGACCTTGGCCTCCGTCTTGAAATGCCAGGTGTCGAGATCGTGGATCAGCAGCACGTCGATCCGGTTGATGCCGAGGCGCTGCAAGCTGTCCTCGAAGGAGCGCATCACACCGTCGTAGCTGTAGTCGAACACTGCATCGAACTCGAGGCCGCCGAGCCACTCGCCATGTTCGAACGGCCCGGGCTTCAGCGGGCGACGCAGCAGGCGGCCGATCTTGCTCGAGATCACGAACTCGTCGCGCGGCTTGCGATAGAAGGCGCGGCCGACGCGATGCTCGGCCTGCCCCTTGCCGTACCACGGCGACGTGTCGAAATACCGCACGCCGCCGTCCCAGGCCGCGTTCAGCAGCGCGCCGGCTTCCGCCTCGTCGACGACGTCCCAGAGGTCGCCGAGCGGGGCTGTGCCGAGACCCAGCGCCGACACCGTGACGCCGGTGCGCCCGATCTGGCGAGTGGGCAAAGGGGAAGTCTCGTTCGACATAAAGGGTCTCCTCCTCGATTGATTGGGAGACAGGCTAACATTCCGCCCCGTTCGATTCTCCATATTTTTGACGGAAGAGGCCGCTCGCGCTTTCCGGCTGCGGCCTCTCGAAATCTTGGATGCGCTTTGGATCAGACCTGTCGCCAAGACGGTTGACGCGGATCGGCGAGGATGATGTCGACGGGCCCGACGCCGAATACCGCGATCACCGCCGGCTCCTTCGCGCTGCGCGGCGCGCCGTCGTAATGGAATGTGCGAGCCGTGCGCTTGACGAAGCCGCCCGCCGGGACCGGGACCGCGGCGCCCGGGTCGAAGTCGCGGCCGCTGTTCACGTACCACGTCCCGGAGATAACCATCTGGATGCGATCGGTCGCATAGCTGTGCGGCGCGCTGAACCAGCCGGGATGCCATTTCATGAGGACGAGGTAGGGACCCGGCTTGTTGAAGTCCCCGTAAAGCTGCGCCATCTCGCCGCTGCCCGGCGGCAGGCCGGTCCACGGCATGAATTTGATGTCGCCTGCTTGCTCGACGAAGGTCTTCTTCGGGTCGATCGGCGAGGCTTCGGCCGCTGAGGCCAACATTGCGGTCGTCAACGACGAGAGAAGGAACGTTCTGCGTTCCATGGATCTTCTCCTGATCAGCGGGATGTCAGACGCTTGCACTGACTACGCGTCCGATGTTGGAGCTCTCACCTAGGGGTCTGAAATTGGAGCGTGTAGGGCCGCGCCCATGACGTCCTCGTGATCGGGCGAGCCGGCGACGCATTGACAGGGCGCTCGCGCCGTCCCACACTTGCGTTACTCGAGGGGCGCCCGCGACGGGCTGAGACGGCTTGAGGCCGAACCCTTAGAACCTGATCCGGGTCATGCCGGCGAAGGGACGAGGCACGCCGATCCATCGTCGCGCCATCCCCTAGTCGCCCCGGCAAATGTGGAGGCGAGGCGATGAACGAACATGCCAAGGTCAAGACGCCGGCGGCTCCCACCAGCGTCACGACAGGGCCGATCGCCGGTTCACGCAAAGTCTACGCCTCGCCCAAGAGTCACCCCGACGTCCGCGCGCCCTTCCGCGAGATCGCGTTGAGCGACCCGAACGAGCCGCCGGTTCGCGTTTACGACGCCTCGGGCCCTTACACCGAGCCCGACGCCCGGATCGATCTCGACGCGGGGTTGAGGCCAGTGCGCGAGGGCTGGGTCGCGGCGCGCGGCTATCGCGCCATCGAGGGCCGCGCCATCAAGCCGGAGGACAACGGCAACGTTTCAACCGACCGGCTTGCGCCCCATTGTCCGGCGACGCGCACGCTACGCGCGGGCGCGCCGGGACAACTCGTGACGCAATATGAATTCGCCCGCGCCGGCATCGTCACCGAGGAGATGGTCTACGTCGCGCATCGCGAGAATCTCGCGCGCGAGCAAGCCCTCGAGCAGGCAGAGGCGCGGCTTGCGGACGGCGAGAGTTTCGGCGCGGCGATCCCGGAATTGATCACGCCGGAATTCGTGCGCTCGGAAGTGGCGCGCGGCCGCGCGATCATCCCCGCCAACATCAATCACGTCGAGCTCGAGCCGATGGCGATCGGCCGCAACTTCCTCGTAAAGGTGAACGCCAACATCGGCAACAGCGCGGTGAGTTCGGGCGTCGCGGAAGAGGTCGAGAAGATGGTGTGGGCGATCCGCTGGGGCGCCGACACGGTGATGGATCTCTCGACAGGCCGCAACATCCACAACATCCGCTCCTGGATCCTGCGCAATTCGCCGGTTCCGATCGGCACCGTGCCGATCTACCAGGCGCTCGAAAAGGTCGACGGCGATCCGCTCAAGCTCGATTGGGAAGTGTTCAAGGACACGCTGATCGAACAAGCCGAGCAGGGCGTCGACTACTTCACCATCCACGCCGGCGTGCGGCTCGCCTATGTGCCGCTGACGGCCAAGCGCGTCACCGGCATCGTGTCGCGCGGCGGCTCGATCATGGCGCGCTGGTGCCTCGCCGGCCATCGCGAGAGCTTCCATTACGAGCGCTTCGGCGACATTTGCGACATCATGCGCAAATACGACGTGTCGTTCTCGCTCGGCGACGGTCTGCGTCCCGGCTCGATCGCCGACGCCAACGACGCCGCGCAATTTGCCGAGTTGGAGACGCTTGGCGAACTGACCAAGGTCGCCTGGGACAAGGGCTGCCAGGTGATGATCGAGGGCCCCGGCCACGTGCCGATGCACAAGATCAAGGTCAACATGGAAAAGCAGCTCAGAGAATGCGGCGAGGCGCCGTTCTACACCCTCGGGCCGCTGACGACCGATATTGCGCCCGGCTACGACCATATCACCTCAGGCATCGGCGCGGCGATGATCGGCTGGTTCGGCACCGCGATGCTCTGCTACGTGACGCCCAAGGAACATCTCGGCCTGCCTGACCGCGACGACGTGAAGACCGGCGTCATCACCTATCGCATCGCGGCGCACGCCGCCGATCTCGCCAAGGGCCATCCGGCGGCGCAGCTCCGCGACGACGCAGTGTCGCGCGCGCGCTTCGACTTCCGCTGGGAGGATCAGTTCAACCTGTCGCTCGATCCCGACACGGCGCGCAAGTTCCACGACGAGACGCTGCCCAAGGATAGCCACAAGGTCGCGCATTTCTGCTCGATGTGCGGGCCGAAGTTCTGCTCGATGAAGATCACGCAGGATCTGAGGGCGGAAGCCGCGGCGATGGCCGGCATGGAGGAGAAGTCGCGCGAATTCCTCGAGCAGGGCGGCGACCTCTATGTGAAGGCGGGAGAGTGATCGGTCGGTTTGCGTCCCTTCCCCCCCTTGCGGGGGAAGGTGGCGCGCGCAGCGCGACGCGGACGAATGCTTTGCATTCGCCTTGGAATGAGGGGTTGTTTCGACTGGGCGCCGTACTTCGGCAACTTGAGTGCGCTATTCGGCGCCACACCCCTCATCCGTCGGCTTCGCCGACACCTTCTCCCGCAAGGGGAGAAGGGGACGCCATCCGGCGAGAATTTGTGGCGGGTTTTCTGACATGCGTCCAAGTAAGGATGTGACCGTCATCGGCGCAGGCGTCGTCGGTCTTGCGACGGCGGTGGAGCTCGCCGAGCGCGGCGCCAAAGTCACGCTGATCGAGCGCTCGCCTGCGCTCGGCGGCGACGCCGCCTCATGGCTCGCCGGCGGGATGCTCGCGCCGTATTGCGAAGGCGAGAGCGCGCCACCCTCTGTCGTTCAGCGCGGGGTGAAGGCGATCGATTGGTGGAGCCGGCGCGTGCCGGGCGTCGCGCGCGAAGGCACGCTCGTCGTCGCGCCGCCGCGCGACGTCGGCGAGATCGACCGCTTCGCTGCGCTCACGCGCGAATACGCACGAGTCGATGAGGCGCACATCGCGGCGCTCGAACCGGATCTTGCCGGGCGCTTCAGTCGCGGCTTGTTCTTCCCAGGGGAAGGCTACGTCGACCCGCGGCTCGCCATGCGCGCGCTGCGCGATCATCTGGTCGCGCGCGCCGCCGAGATTCAGTTCGGCGTCGACGGCGAGACGGCGAAGACGTGTGGCGTCGTGATCGACTGTCGAGGCTTCGCCGCGCGGAGCGATCTTGCCGAGTTGCGCGGCGTGCGCGGCGAGATGATGATTGTCCGAACGCGCGA
>DASXGX010000145.1:0-9409 GCA_036488815.1 Roseiarcus sp. | reverse complement strand
GCGTTGATGCGCTGGATCCACAGCGCGCGGAACTCGCGCTTGCGGTTCTTGCGGTCGCGATACGAGTACTGCATCGCCTTTTCGACCGCCTGCTTGGCGGCGCGAATGGTGTTCTTGCGGCGGCCAAAATAGCCCTTGGCGGCCTTCAAAACCTTCTTGTGCTTGGCGTGGCTGGTTACGCCGCGTTTGACGCGTGACATGCTTCGTCTCCGGGAATTTTCAGGGCAGGGGCGAGATCAGCCGTTCGGCAGGAAGTACTTCTTGACGTTGTCGCCGTCGGTCTTGAACAGCACGTTGGTGCCGCGCAGATTGCGGATCTGCTTGGTCGTGCGCTTGATCATGCCGTGGCGCTTGCCCGCATGGGCGTACACCACCTTGCCGGTTCCCGTGATTTTGAAGCGCTTTTTTGCGCCCGACTTCGTCTTCAGCTTGGGCATTTGGCTCTCCTGGGCTTGTCGCCCTTTTTGAGTTTGTCGGACCTCGCGGTCCGTTCGCGTCGGAATGAGCGAAAAGAACCGCCACGGCAGCCCTAACGGCCGGGCGGTTCGGATGGACGGGGGCTTGTATGCGAAAGGGCGGATCGGCGCAAGAGCGTGCGCGCTGCTGTGGCGCGCGATTGGGCGACCAGTTGGGGCTCCTCACACACCAAATAATCGCTTCACAAGCCGCATCTGCATTTGCGAGCCGAGCAACCGGCGCAGCGGGACCGTCCGCTTCGCGTCGGGGCCGGCGAGGTAGCGCAGGCGGTCGCTGCCGTCCGTCGCGGCGCGGTAGATGACCTCGGCGACAAGTTCGGGCGGAGCCGCGTTCTTGGTGTAGCGGCTGCGCGCAGCCCTCACCTTCGCCATGAAGGGGGCGTAGTCGGGCAGGGCCGAAATCTCCCAGGCGTCCATCGAACGGCCCCCGAAATCGGTGGCGATCGCGCCGGGTTCGATCAGCTTCACCTTGATCCCGAAGGCGCCCAATTCGTACCACAGGCCCTCGGAGAGGCCTTCCACCGCGAATTTCGACGCGTTGTAGACGCTGAAAGACGGCAGCGTCATCAAGCCGCCGATGGAGGAGACGTTGATCAGCACGCCGGCGCGGTTGGCGCGAAAATGCGGCGCCACCGCTTGCACGCAGGAGATCAGCCCGAAGACGTTGACGTCGAACTGTCGTGCGATTTGTTCGCGCGATCCCGCCTCGACCGGGCCGAAAGCGCCGTAGCCGGCGTTGTTGAGCCATACGTCGATGCGTCCGAACGCGGCGAGGGCTTGCGAGACGGCGTCACGCGGGCCGTCTGGATCCTGAACGTCGAGCGCGATGAGCTTGAGCTGCGCGGATTCCGCGAGCTCCCGCTCGGCAGCGGGGTTGCGCATCGTCGCCGCGACGTTCCAGCCCTTGTCGCGAAAGAGCTGCGCGGCGGCTCGGCCGATGCCGCTGCTCGCGCCCGTGACAACGACGGTTTTCGTCTGGGCGTTCGCCATACGCAGCCCCATTTTGCGGCTTTAGGCCGTGATTGGCCAGCCTACTGCGCACGCGCTGGTCCGGCAAGCGCAGGCCGCTTGCCATACCGGCGGCCCGCTGCTTAGTTGCGGCGCGAAAACGCGCCCCTCTATCCTCCGGTGATCATGGACACTCTGCTCGAAGGCTATCGCCGCTTCCGCACTGAGATCTGGCCGGCCGAACGCGCCCGCTATGAGGCGCTGGCGCGCTGGGGACAGAGCCCGGAGACGATGGTGATCTCCTGCTCGGACTCGCGCGTCGATCCGCAAACCGTCTTCGGCGCCGTGCCGGGCGAGATGTTCGTCGTGCGCAACATCGCCGGCATCGTGCCGCCCTACGAGCCAAACACCGGCAGCCATCACGGCACCAGCGCCGCGATCGAGTTCGGCGTCCGGGTGCTCAAAGTGTCCCGCCTCGTCGTGCTCGGCCACGCGCAGTGCGGCGGCGTGCGCGCCATGGCGCTGGGGGCGCCGCCGGAGGCCCGCGATTTCGTCGCCTCATGGGTGGACATCGCCAAGCCCGCGATCAGCGCGGGGAGCGGCGACGAAGCCCAACGCCTGGAGGAGATCGAAGCGGCCGTCGTGCGGCTCTCGCTCGCCAATCTGATGAATTTCCCCTGGGTGGCGGAGGCCGTCGCCGCGGGGAGCCTGAAGCTGCACGGCTACCGGTTCGACATTCACACCGGCGTGCTGTCGCGCATCGATGCGGACGGCGTGCATTCGGTCGAATAGGCGCCTGGGGTGGCGTGACGTCCCCCGGCGGCGTAGAATCGAGGCATGAACGAAGTCGCACGCCAAATCGACGCGCCGACCCGCGTGACGGCGCGCGCCCTGATCGTCGGCGAGCGGATCGACACCGCTGGGCTCGAGCGGCCGGACATGATCTCCTCGGTGCCGCTCGCCTTCCGCGTGGGATCGACCGGGATGGTCGCCCTCTTTCGCTTCGGCGTCGCCGTGATGATGGGCCTGACGCCGCTCGAGGAAGAGGACACGCTCGCCAAGCTCAGGGCGCGCGTGAGCGGAACGCGGGCGCGCGGCGACGACGAAACGGCCGTGTTCGAAATCGCGCCCGAAAGCGAGGCCTCGGCCGAGACCACCGGGCCGATCCGCGTCAAGGATTTCTCGCCGCCGCGCTTTCTCGTCATCGCCGACGCGCTCGCTAAGACGGTCGCGCTGGCGCGCGACGAGCGCGAGGTCAATGCGGTGTTCGACGTCATCGAACCCTTCGCCTTCCAGCTCGCCAAATCGGGCAAGCCGCCGTTCCGGCGCCGCGCGATGCTGCGCCTCATCGGGCAGGCGCTGCTCGCCCAGCACCGCGTCTCTGGACGCGTCGCGGTGGAGGAGAAGCCCGACATTCTCTGGGACCGTCCCGATCTCGAGCGGCTCTACGCGCGCCTCGAGGACGAATACGAGCTCAAAGAGCGCGCCGGCGCGCTCAAGCGCAAACTCGACGTGATCGTCGAGACCGCGCACGCGCTCACGGAAATCATCGACGCCGACCGCGCGACGCGGCTCGAGGCGACGGTCGTGGTGCTGATCGTCTTCGAGCTCATCGCGTCGATGTTCCAGATCTATCTCGCCTCGCACGGGCGATGAGCTGGGTCATCCCCAGCCCCGGGGTCCTCGCCGCGCTGGAATTGAGCTTGGAGTCACGCATCGATTGGAGCAGTGAGAGGACGGAATCGTCCCCGGCGTCCGCGTGCTCGCTCCCCCTACGAACTGCGAGGGACCGGACCACCGCGCTGCCGAGTTCCGGCTCGGGAGCCCAAATCCAAGCAACCACGGAGGCTCACGATGTGCTCCGAAGTCGTCGATCATTACCGCCGCCGGCTTTTGAGCGCGACTGCAATGGGAATTGCAGCGGCGGGCGCAGCGAGCCTTCTTCCTCGGTCTGCCGCGTCGGCGGATGCGCCCGATGCGATCCGTCCGTTCCGCATCGATGTTCCCGAGCAGGATCTCGTCGACCTTCGCCGCCGCCTGGCGGCCACGCGGTGGCCCGACAAGGAGACCGTCGCAGATGACTCCCAAGGGGTGCCGCTAGCGACCCTGCAAGACCTCGTGCGCTATTGGCAGACGGACTACGACTGGCGGAAGGTCGAGGCCCGGCTCAACGCCCTGCCGCAGTTTATCGCCGAGGTCGACGGGCTGGATATCCATTTCATTCATGTTCGGTCGAGGCATGAAAACGCCCTGCCGCTGATCGTCACGCATGGATGGCCTGGGTCAGTCATCGAGCAGTTGAAGATCGTCGATCCGTTGACGGATCCCACGACCCACGGCGGCGCCGCATCGGACGCCTTCGATCTCGTGATCCCGTCGATGCCTGGCTATGGCTTTTCAGGCAAGCCGACAACGACCGGGTGGGATCCCGCCCGAATCGCAAGCGCCTGGATCGTGCTGATGAAGCGGCTCGGCTATACGCGATTTGTCGCCCAAGGCGGCGATTGGGGTTCGCCCGTCTCGAACGAAATGGCCAAACTGGCGCCGCCGGAATTGCTCGGCGTTCACGTCAACCTGCCTGGCGTAGTTCCGCCCGAGATCGTGCAGGCGATCCAGTCCGGCGACCCGCCGCCACCCGGTCTGTCTGTCGAGGAAGAACACGCCTTCGAGCAGCTCAAGCTGTCATTTTCCAAGCGACGCGCGTATGCGCAGATCATGGGGACGCGCCCACAAACGCTGTCGGGATTGGCGGACTCGCCCGCCGGCCTTGCAGCGTGGCTGCTCGATCATGGCGACGGATATGCCCAGCCGGCGGCTGCGATGACGTCGGCGGTGGTCGGGCGCACGATCAATGGACACTCGGCAGGCGATCTCACGCGCGACGACGTGCTCGACAACATCACGCTCTACTGGTTGACCAACACGGCGATCTCGTCGGCGCGTCTTTACTGGGAAAACAAGGTCAATCTTTACCTCCCGGCCGACGTTTCTATCCCGGCCGCTGTCACCGTCTTCCCGGGCGAGAATTTTCAGGCTCCGCAAAGCTGGACGAAGCGGGCCTATCACAGACTGATCTACTTCCACCAAGCCGACAAAGGCGGACACTTCGCGGCCTGGGAACAGCCTGAACTGTTCAGCGCCGAGCTGCGCGCCGCGTTCAGGTCGCTGCGACAGCCGGGTTGAGACAAACCCGAGCGCCTCCAGGAAGCGCTTGACTTCACATACCGGATCACAGGCGGGATCGCCGCTTCGCTTCCAACGCGTCCTCGCAGAGCGGGTCAGGCGCCCGGCGTAACGGGTCCGCGTGGATGGCCGGGACAAGCCCGGCCAAGACAGCCTTGGACGTGGCGGCGCCCGACTCCCAGTCCTCAGCCCCGCCGCACGCTGGTTTGCCGCGAAAAACCGGCGTCCATTTTTTCGCCACGCGCGCTAAGCTCCCGGGCGACACGCGATTCGCCGAGCAAAGATCGACTCCATGAGCAAGCACAGCTTTCTTCAGCCCGCCACGGCAGGGCTCGTCGCCGCTTTTGTCGGCTTCGCCAGCACCTTCGCCGTGATCCTCAAAGGACTCGGCGCGGTCGGCGCGACCGACGCGCAGGCGGCCTCGGGTCTGATGGCGTTGTCGATCGGGATGGGCCTGGCGGGCGTCGGCCTCAGCCTCTGGACGCGCATGCCGGCATCGGCCGCCTGGTCGACGCCGGGCGCCGCGTTGCTCGCCGCGACGGGCGCGACGGCGGGCGGATTTCCCGATGCGGTCGGCGCATTTCTCGTCGTCGGCGTTCTGATCACGGCGGCGGGCCTCATCAAGCCGTTTGGGCGCCTCGTCGCTGCAATTCCTTCGCCGCTCGCCAACGCCATGCTGGCCGGCATCCTGTTCGGTCTCTGCCTCGCGCCGATCAAGGGGCTGATCGAAGCGCCGCCTCAGACGGCCGCCATCGTCCTCACCTGGCTCGTCGTTTCGCGATGGAAGCGGCTCTATGCGACGCCGGCGGCGGCGATCGTCGCCGGCGTCATGATCGCTTACTTCGGCCACGGGCCGGGCGTCGGCGTCGCGGACCTCATGCCGCAATGGGTGTGGACGACGCCGACCTTCTCGCTCCATGCGTTCGTGTCGCTGGCGCTGCCGCTCTTCATCGTGACGATGGCCTCGCAGAACCTGCCCGGCCTCGCGGTGCTCTCCGCCTACGGCTACCGGCCGGAGCCGGGGCCGTTGATCGCGACGACCGGCGTCTTCACGCTCGCCGTCGCGCCGTTTGGCGGCATTGCGGTCAACCTCAGCGCAATCACCGCGGCGATGTGCGCTTCATCAGAGGCTTCGCCCGATCCGAAAAAGCGTTGGATCGCGGCGGCGACGGCGGGCGTCGCCTATGTCGTGTTCGGCTTTCTCACCGGCGGCGTCACGCACTTCGTCGCGGGATCGCCAATTCTCGTCGAGGCGGTGGCTGGCCTTGCGTTGCTCAGCGCCTTCGGCGGCGCGCTGCACAATGCGCTCGCGAACGCCTCCGAGCGCGAAGCCGCACTCGCGACCTTCCTCGTCTCGGCGTCCGGCGTCGGCTATTACGGGATCGGCGGGGCCTTTTGGGGACTGCTCGCCGGCGGCGCCATCCTGGTGCTGACGCGAGCGGGGGCGACGGAGGGGCGCGTGGCGGGCAAGTCTGGCTGAGCGCTGCGCTTGACTTGACGAGCCTGCGGCGGCGATCTGGGCCCCCGCTTTCGCGAGGGCGACAGGCTTGGCGACCCTACGCCGCGTACAGCCAGTCGTAGCGCTGCAGCAGGCGCTTCGGTCCGAGCGCGCGCATGGCGAGGTCGCGCGCCAGCGCGAGCGGTCCACTCATGTGATAAATGCGCCCCTGCGCCAGCGCCTCGCGTTGCACGCGGGTCGCCCGTTCGACGCGGTCGTTTGAATAGGCGAACAGCGCGGCGGCGACGTTTTGCGTTTCCGCGAGGCGGCGGGCAAGCGTTTGCGCGTCCTCGATCGCCTGCGCCGCGCCCTGGGCGAGGAAGGGCGTCATCGGATGGGCGGCGTCGCCGATCAGCGCGATCCGCCCCATTGCAAAGTGTGGCAGCGGGGGGCGGACGAACAGGGGCCAAGCGCGCCAGTTCCGCGCCGCCCCGATGAGCGCGCGGGCGTCCTGCGACCAGTCCCGGAAAGCTCGCTGCAAAGCGTCGACGTCGGCGGCGCCGTCCCAGGGATCGGCCTGATCGCCGCGTCCCTTCGATTCGATCACCGCGACGAGATTGACGATGGAGCCGCCCCGCAGCGGATAGTGGACGAGATGCGCCTTGGCGCCGAGGCGCAACGTCACCTCGCGCTCGCTCCAGCGCGCCGCGACCTCGCGCGATTCGACCGTCGCGCGGAACGCCATCCGCCCTATGAATTCCGCAGCGTTGGCGGCGCCCAGGCCGAGTCGGTCGCGCACAAGGGAGCGAAGGCCATCGGCGCCGACGAGAACGTCGCCCGTTTCGCGCATCGTTACGGGGCCGCGCTTCAGGCCGACGACAACGCCTTCGTCTTCGAGGCCGACGCCGGCGACGGCGGCGCCGAGGCGCAGCGCAATGGTCGGCTTCGATGCCGCCGCTTCGGCGAGCGCTTGTTGCAGATCGGCGCGATGGACGACGAGATAGGGCGCGCCCCACCGCCGTTCGGCGTCCTCGAGCGGGAGCCGCGCCAATTCGACGCCGTCGGCGCCGCGAAGCAAGCGAACCGCGCGCGGCTCCGTCGCCAGCGGGCGGACGCGCTCCAATACGTCCAGGCGCGCGAGGATGCGCGTCGCATTGGGAGAGAGTTGGAGCCCGGCGCCGATTTCCTGCAAGGCCGGCGCCCGCTCGAAGATCTCGACCGCAAAGTCCCGCCGCGCGAGCGCGAGCGCGGCGGTCAACCCGCCAATGCCGGCGCCGGCGATGAGCGCGCGGCGCGCCACAAACTTAAGCAGCGTCGTGGAATTCGCACTCGGCGGGAACCGAGTGGGCGCCGAGGGCGGGATCGTAGACGAAGCGGGTCGAGCAATAGGAGCAGACCGCTTCCGTATCGTCGCCCATGTCGATGAAGATATGCGGATGGTCGAACGGCGGCTTGGCGCCCGTGCACATGAATTCCTTGACCCCGATCCGGATCGTGGCGACGCCCGGTTCGTTGTGGAAATGCGGAATCGCGTGGTCGGCCATTGCGAGCCATCCTCCTAGAGCTATACGGCGGCGCTTAAAGCATTTTCGGGCGCGGAAGGATAGCCGGTTTCCGGCGTGTGCGGGGCGAGGGAGGGGCGAGTCGGGCCGTCTTGGCCGGGCTTGTCCCGGCCATCCACCTTGGGCCGCCGCTCCGGGCGCGGCTCGACGATTTTTATCGAGAACTCAACGCCTCGCCCGCGCGTCGTAACAGTCGACCGTGCAGGCGGAACTGCGGGGATGGCCGGGTCGAGCCCGGCCAAGACGCGACAGGCCGAGCAAACCTCGCGCCGGCAACTTCGTCGCTCTTCCGCCTGGCGACGTCGAAAACAAAACCGCCGCGAAGGCAAGTTCGCGGCGGCCAAATCGTCGTCATCGTTTCGACGGGAAGCTCAGAGCTTCATCGCGCCTTTCAGCTCGCGCAGCCGGTCGAGCTTTTCCTGCCAGATGCGCTTCTGCTCGTCGGGCGCGTCGGCGAGGTCTTCCTCGGCGTTGCGGATTTCCTGGTCGAGATGCGCGGCGTCGACCTCGCCCTCGGGAATCGCAGTCTCGGCGAGCACGATGAGCCCGGCCGGGCTCACGTCGGCGAAGCCGCCGCGGATGAAGATTCTGACCTGCTTGCCCGCCGCTTCCTCGAAGGCGACGACGCCGGGGCGCAGCGCGGCCATCGCTGGCGCGTGATCCTTGAGGACGACGAAGTCGCCCTCGCTGCCCGGCACGAGCACCGACTCGGCCGGTCCGCTGAAGACGAGCTTGTCCGGCGAGACGAGTTCGAAGTGAAAGCTGGCCATGGTCAACCTCGTTGCGCGGCGATCACGCCGCTTCCGCCGCCAGCTTCTTGGCCTTGTCGACCGCCTGCTCGATCGTGCCGACCATGTAGAAGGCGGCCTCCGGGAGGTTGTCGTACAGGCCGTCGACGATGCCCTTGAAGCCCTTGATCGTGTCCTCGATCTTCACCTGCACGCCGGGCGAGCCGGTGAACACCGCCGCGACGTCGAACGGCTGCGAGAGGAAACGCTCGATCTTGCGGGCGCGCGCGACCGTGAGCTTGTCCTCTTCGGAGAGCTCGTCCATGCCGAGAATGGCGATGATGTCCTGCAACGCCTTATAGCGCTGCAGCACTTGCTGCACGCGGCGGGCGACCGCGTAGTGCTCTTCGCCGACGATCGCCGGCTGCAGCATGCGCGAGGTCGAGTCGAGCGGGTCGACCGCGGGATAGATGCCCTTTTCCGCGATCGAGCGCGACAGCACCGTCGTCGCGTCCAAGTGGGCGAAGGAGGTCGCCGGGGCGGGGTCGGTCAAGTCGTCGGCGGGCACGTAAATCGCCTGCACCGAGGTGATCGAACCCTTGGTGGTGGTGGTGATGCGCTCTTGCAAGGCGCCCATGTCGGTGGCCAGGGTCGGCTGATAGCCGACCGCCGAGGGAATGCGGCCGAGCAGCGCCGACACTTCCGAGCCCGCCTGAGTGAAGCGGAAGATGTTGTCGACGAAGAACAGCACGTCCTGGCCCTGGTCGCGGAAATGCTCGGCGACGGTGAGGCCTGACAGCGCGACGCGCATGCGTGCGCCGGGCGGCTCATTCATTTGGCCAAACACCAGCGCGCATTTCGATTTTACGTTCGAATCGGGATGATGCGGATCGGCGTTGACCTTCGATTCGATGAATTCGTGATAGAGGTCGTTGCCTTCACGGGTGCGCTCTCCGACGCCTGCGAAAACGGAATTGCCGCCGTGAGTCTTGGCGACGTTGTTGATCAATTCCTGGATGAGCACTGTCTTGCCCACGCCGGCGCCACCGAACAGACCGATCTTGCCGCCCTTGG
>DASXGX010000114.1:0-47311 GCA_036488815.1 Roseiarcus sp. | reverse complement strand
TATTTCGTGGCCTGATCCAGCGCCAACGCGCCGAGGATCGCCGCCGCGCCGAGCGCCTGCGGCCGCATCAGGGCCGCCGGGCCGCCAGTTCGCGCAGCGCGGTGGCGTCGCGCGGGGTCACGTCGGGATATTCCGGATCCGCCGTCGCGGGATCGAAATAGCGCCACGAGCGCGCGCATTTGATCCCTTGGGCGCGCTCGACGACGACCGCGACGCTGGGCGTATCGGCAAGGCGGAACGCCTCTTCGGGGGCCGGCGCGGCCGTCTCGATCGCAATCGACGAGGTGATGCAGACCTCGGCGAAATCGACGCCTTCGAGCGCGGCTGCAAGCGCCGGATCGCCAATATAAACGCGCGGGCTCGCCTCGAGCGAGGAGCCGATGCGCTTGTCGGCGCGCGCAATTTCGATCGCGCCCGTCACGACCGAGCGCACGCGGCGCACCATCTCCCATTTGGCGGCCAACGCATCGTCCCGCCATTCCCTGGGGATCGTCGGGAACTGCTCGAGGTGCACCGAACGGGCGTTGGTGTCGCGCCCGCTCCAGGCCTCCTCGGCGGTAAAGACCAGGATCGGCGCGAGCCAGACCGTGACGGCGCGGAAAATGTGCTCGATCGTCTCCAGGGCGCCGCGCCGCTTCACGCTCGACAATGGATCGCAATAGAGCGCGTCCTTGCGGATGTCGAAATAGAAGGCGGAAAGGTCCGCGTTCATGAACGCCGACAGCGCCGCGATCACACGCGCATAGTCGAAAGCCGCGTAGGCTTCGCGCACCTTTTCGTCGAGCTCGGCGAGGCGGTGCAGCATCAGCCGCTCGATTTCGCCCATCGCGCCGAAGCCGACCGCGTCGTCCGGGGCGTAATGGGCGAGCGTGCCGAGCATCCAACGGATCGTATTGCGCAGCTTGCGGTAGTTGTCGGACACCGTCTTCAGAATTTCGGGGCCGATGCGTTGATCGTCGGCATAGTCGACGCTCGCCACCCACAATCTCAGGATGTCGGCGCCCGAGGCCTTGATCACGTCCTGCGGGAAGGTCTGGTTGCCGAGCGACTTCGACATCTTCCGGCCCTTCTCGTCGAGCGTGAAGCCGTGCGTCAGCACGACGTCGAAGGGCGCGCGGCCGCGCGTGCCGCAACTCTCGAGCAGCGAGGACTGGAACCAGCCGCGATGCTGGTCGGAGCCTTCGAGGTACATCACCTCGTCGACGCCGCCCTCGATCCGGCGCTTGATGCCGGCGAGTCCAGGAAAATGCTTGGCGTCTTCGAGCACGAAGGCGTGCGTCGAACCCGAGTCGAACCAGACTTCGACGAGATTGTCGATCTTCTCGTAGTCTTCAGGGTTGTGCGCCGCGCCGAGGAAACGCTGCTTGGCGCCCTCGGCGAACCACGCGTCGGCGCCTTCCATCTCGAAGGCGTCGGCGATGCGCGCGTTGACCGCCGGATCGTAGAGAACGTCGTGCTCGCCCTTGCGAACGAAGATCGGCAGCGGCACGCCCCAAGCGCGCTGGCGCGAGAGCACCCAGTCCGGCTTGCTCGCCACCATGCCGGTGATGCGGTTCTCGCCAGCCGCCGGCACCCAGCGCGTCTCTTTGATCGCCTCGAGCGCAACCGCGCGAAGGCTCTGGCCGCGCGGCGCGGCGGCGAAGGGACGGTCCATCGCCAGAAACCATTGCGGCGTGTTGCGGAAAATGACCGGCTTCTTCGAGCGCCACGAGTGGGGATATTGGTGCTTGAGGCGCCCGCGCGAAACGAGTCGACCTGAGGCGACGAGCGCCTTGATCACCGCCTCGTTGGCGTCTCCCTTCTCCCCCTTGTCGGTGATCACGCGCCGGCCCTCGAAGCTCGGCGCCTCTTCGGTGAGCGCGCCGTCCTCGTCGACCGTGTAGGGAATGCGCGTCTCGATGCCGCGCTCGGCGAGAACGCGGCCGTTCGCCATCCACAGCTCGAAGTCCTCGCGCCCGTGCCCGGGCGCGGTATGGACGAAACCGGTGCCGGCGTCCTCGGTCACATGGTCACCGTCGAGCAGCGGCACGACGAAGCCGTAGCCGAGCCGTTGCAGGGGGTGCGCGCAGACCATCGCGCCGAGCGCCTCCGCGCCGACCTCGCCGAGGAATTCGTAGGCCTCGACCTTCGCGTCTTCGAAAACCTTCGACGCGAGCGATTGCGCAAGGATGTAGGTCGCGCCGACCTTGGCCCAATTGCCGTCCGGCGCCTGAGTGACGCGGTAGCGGCCAAAGGAAATGCGGCGCGAGAAGGCGATCGCGCGATTGCCGGGGAGCGTCCAGGGCGTCGTCGTCCAGATGACCACCGAAGCGTCCTCGCCCTCGACCGGGAAGGCGACATAGACGGTGTCGCTGGTGTGCTCCTCGTATTCGATCTCCGCCTCGGCGAGCGCCGTCTTCTCGACGACGCTCCACATGACGGGCTTCGAGCCGCGGTAGAGCAGCCCGTTGGCGACGAACTTGAAAATCTCGCGGGCGATCTGCGCCTCGGCGGGATAGCTCATCGTCAGATAAGGATGATCCCAATCGCCCACGACGCCGAGGCGCTTGAACTCCTCGCGCTGCACGTCGATCCAGTGCTCGGCGTAGGCTCGGCACTCGCGGCGGAAGGCGATAAGCGCCTCGGGGTCCGAAAAATCGGGCTTGGTTTTGCCCTTCTTGCGGTAGTGCTCCTCCTCGACGCGCCATTCGATCGGCAGGCCGTGGCAGTCCCAGCCGGGCACGTAGTTGGAGTCCTTGCCGGACATCTGCTGCGCGCGGACGACGAGATCCTTCAGGATCTTATTGAGAGCGTGGCCGATGTGGATGTTGCCGTTGGCGTAGGGCGGCCCGTCGTGCAGCACGAATTTCGGCCGTCCCCTGCCCGCTTCGCGCAGCGCCGCGTAGAGGTTCTCACGCGCCCAACGCGCCAGAATCTCCGGCTCCTTCTGCGGCAGACCGGCCCGCATGGGAAAATCGGTCTTCGGCAGGAACAGGGTCTGCGAATAGTCGGGTCCTGGAGCGGGCGCGTCGGTCATGAAGGTCGTGCCGGAAGCGAGGGATGGCTCAGCGAAGCTGCGAAGCCGATCCGATTAGAGGATTTGCGCCGAATCGCCAAATGCGCGCTCGCCGAGCGCAGCGCGGGCGCGCTCGATGTCGCGCGCCATTTCGACTTTGAGGGCGTCGAGCGAGGGGAACGTCCGCTCCTCTCGCAAGCGGGCGACAAATTCGACTTCCATTTCCTGGCCGTAGATGTCGCCTGAGAAATCGAACAGGTGGACCTCGAGCAGCGGCGCGCCGTTGTCGACGGTGGGGCGGACGCCGTAGCTGGCGACCCCCCCATAGCCGCGCCCGGCGACGTGGGCGCGCACCGCATAGACGCCAAAGGCGAGCCGATTGGTCGGTTCGAGCTCAATGTTGGCGGTGGGAACCCCGAGCGTGCGGCCAAGCCTTTGCCCGGCGCAGACGACTCCGGCGATGCGATAGTCGCGCCCGAGGCCGCGCGCGGCGGCTGCGACATCTCCCTGTTCGAGGGCGCGGCGAATGCCGGAGGACGAGATGACCTTCAACTCACCGTCGTCGCGCGCCTCGACCTTATCGAGGATCTCGACCTGAAACCCATGTCGCTCGCCCGCCCTGGCAAGGAATTCCGGTGTGCCGGAGCGCGCTTTGCCGAAGTGAAAGTCCCAGCCGACGACCACCGCGCCGACGCCGAGCCGCTCGACCAGCACCCGCTCGACGAACTCGGAGGCGGGAAGGCCGGCGAGCGAAGCGTCGAAGGTCAGGAACACCGCGCCGTCGACGCCGAGGCTGCGTAAGGCGCGCGCCTTGATGGCGAACGGGGTCAGCCGGAAGACGACAGGACGCCCGGCGAAGAAGTCGACCGGGTGCGGCTCGAAGGTCAGCACCGCGCTCGGCAAGCCGCGCTCCTTGGCGAGCGCGCGGGTACGGCCGATCACCGCGGCGTGGCCGAGGTGCACGCCGTCGAAATTGCCGATTGCATAGACCGCCCTCTCGAGTCCGGCCGGACAATTGGGCGGGTCGACCGCGAGCGCGAACGGGGAATTCGTCGAAGCCTGTGTCAAAGCTGCATCCGTGGGGAGCCCGCGAAGGCCGGGGCGCGGGGAACCTGCCTCGCCGGCCCCGCAGGGTCAAGCCGACACGGTGGTCGCCTTAGGCGCCGGCGGCACGCTCAGGACGCCTTCGCCGTCGAGCACGAGCCGCCCATCGACCATGCATTCGCAGCGAAGCCGCACCCGCCGTCCCTTCTCGACGAGTTCCGCCACCTCGACGCTGACCTCGACGACGTCGCCGATCTTCACCGGCCCGCGGAAGTTGAGCGTCTGCGAGACATAGACGGCGCCGGGTCCCGGCAGGCGCATGCCGATCACCGCGGAGATGAGGCTCGCCGTGTAAAGCCCGTGGACGATGCGCTCGCCGAAGCGCGTCTTGCGCGCGAAATGCTCGCTCAAATGGATCGGATTGTGGTCGCCTGAGAGTTCAGCGAAGCGGATCACGTCCTCGATCCCCACGCTCTTGCGCAACGTCTCGCGCATACCGACGGCGAGGTCTTCGAAATGGAGGATCTGAAACGTAGGATTCGCCATGGCGGGTGGTCCTCCATGCGTTCGCTTGCCGCATCGAAGACACTATGCCCGCGGCGCGGCCGGCGGGCTATCCGACCCTTTGGGTACGCTTAAGGCGTGAGCGTGTAGGCCGCGGCGACCGGCCGCAGCTTCTCGCGGGTGAACAGGCTGTGCAGCCGATCGGCGACAGCGGCCGCCGCCTCGCCATGCAGGTCGTCGCGGTGAATGCCGCTGGTGACGAACAGCGCGTCGATGCCCTGGCTGGCCGCGCCCGCGATATCGGTTCGCATCGCATCGCCGATCGCCAGCACCCGCGCGAGGTTCACGGGGGCGCCGCGCGCCGCGCCAGCCGCTGCGAGGGCGGCGGCGTAAATGGGCGCGTGCGGCTTGCCTGCATAGACCGTCTCGCCGCCGAGCGCCTCGTAGGCGTCCGCGAGCGCGCCGGCGCAATAGAGGAGTTCCCGGCCGCGATGGACGATGAGGTCGGGGTTGGCGCAGATGAAGGGCAAGCGGCGGGCCGCCATGGCGCCGAGCCGGTCGGCGTAATCGGCGGGGGTCTCGACCTCGTCGTCGAACAGGCCGGTGCAGAGGATGTAACTCGCCTCGTCGGCGCCGACGAGCCTCGGCCGCACGCCGCTCAACTTGGCCGCCGCCTCGAACAACGTGAGATCGCGCTGCGGGCCGATGTGGTGGACGGGCGCGGCGCCGCGTTCGGCGATGAGGCCGATCGTCACGTCGCCGGAAGTGACGACCGCGTCGAAAGCGTCCGGCGACACGCCAAGGCTGATCACCTGCTGGCGGATCGGCGGGCTCGGCCGCGGCGCGTTGCTGACGAGCACCACCGTTCCACCGCGCCTGCGGAAGGCGACAAGCGCGTCGGAGGCGGGGCGAAAGGACTCTTTGCCGTTATGCAGCACGCCCCAGATGTCGCACAGAACGACATCGTAGCGGTCGGCGATGGCGCCGAGCCCGTCGACGACGGGCACGCGCGGTTCCGCGGAAGTTGTGATCATGCCCGAGGGGGCTAGGTCGCCGGCGGGGCGGTGTCAAGCAAAAGCCATTGCGGCGCTGCGCTCGAAGTCCGCCCTGCCGCCGGTTCAGGCTGCGAAATAATGCCCCTGATCGAGATCGGCGATCAGCCCCTTCTGCGTCGGCCGCCCTCCCGTCAGGTCGCGCGTCTGCCCGCTCGACGCCGGGCAGTCGAGCGCCGCGAATTGGGCGAACCAACCAAAATGATCGGCCGCCTTCTCGGGCTCGACGCCGACGACCGGCAGCCCGAGGCGGCTGCCGATGACGCCGGCGATCTCGCGGAAGGGCACGCCCTCGTCGGCGATCGCGTGATAACGAGTTCCCGGGCCGTTCCTTTCGAGCGCGAGCCGGTACAAGCGCGCCGCGTCGAGCCGGTGAACCGCCGGCCAGCGGTTGAGACCCTCCCCCACATAGGCGGCGACGCCCTTTTCGCGCGCCCGAGCGATGAGAATCGGAACGAAGCCGTGATCGCCCTCGCCATGGACGGACGGGGGCAGGCGCATCACCGACACGCGCCCGCCCTTCGCCGCGGCCGAGGCGGCGGCGACTTCGGAGGCGACTCGTGGAAAGGAGGTCGCCTCGAACTTCGGAACGATGTCCTCGGTCGCGAGGCGCCCAGGCGACACCAAAGCGGTCCCGGATGTGACGATGAGGGGCCGGTCGGAGCCGGCAAGCGCCGCGCTCAGCGTCTCGATGGCGGCCAGATCGACCCGGCAGCTCGCCTCGAACTTCGAGAAATCGTGGATGAAGGCGGTGTGAATCACGCCGTCCGACGCGGCGGCGCCGCGGCGGAGACTCTCCAGATCTTCGAGATCGCCGCGATGCGGCTCGGCGCCCGCGGCGATCAGAGCCTTCGCGGACGCGTCGGACCGCACGAGGCCCAGCACTTGGTGGCCTGCGCCGAGCAATTCCTGGACGACCGCCGAGCCGACGAAGCCGGTGGCTCCTGTCACGAAAACACGCATTGCAACCTCCTCAATATCGTCTGGAGGGGTTATCCTGCCTCGAGCAGCGCTGGAAAAGCCGAGAGATCATACCGGTATGACCACTGACACCCTGCCGGGCGCCGCCTTGACGCTCGGCGGCTACCTTCGCGACCGCCGGGCGCGTCTGTCGCCAGGGCCGGACGCCCAAAGCCGGCGCCGTACCCCTGGGCTTCGGCGCGAGGAGGTGGCGATGCGCGCGGGCGTGAGCGTCACCTGGTACACTTGGCTGGAGCAGGAGCGGGGCGGCCCGCCCTCGGACGAGGTGCTGGAACGGCTTTCGCGCGCGCTGGAGCTGGACGACGCCGGCCGCGAGCTCCTCTTCCTTTTGGCCCAGCAGCGCCCGCCGCCGCTGAAGCCAGCCCCCTCCCCTCCTTCTGTCGCGCCGGCGCTGCAGCGCGTGCTCGACGCGATGCAGAGCACCCCGGCCCTCGTGAAGACGCCCACCTGGGACGTCGTCGCCTGGAACGCGGCGGCCGAAACGGTGCTGACCGATTACGCCGCCCTGCCGGTCGATCAGCGCAACGTGCTCCGGCTCTTGTTCGGCGGCGCCGCCGCCCAGGCCAGGCTGCCCGATTGGGAAGCCAACGCCCGCTTTGCTATTGGCGTGTTCCGCGTCGAGGTCGCCCGCACGGGCGGAAGCCCCGAAGCCGCCGCGCTCGCGGCCGAACTCCAGGCGTCGAGCGCCGACTTCCGCCGGCTTTGGGCGGACAATGACGTTTATAGCCACGGGGTCGCGACGAAGCGCATTCTGCACCCCCGTGCTGGCGTGCTCGCGCTGGAAACCTCGGCGTTCGCCGTCGAAGGCGCGGACGGCCTCAGCATGATCGTCTTCATGCCGGCGACGCCCGCCGATGCCGAGGCGATCGCCTCGCTGCTGTCGAGAGAACCCGCTAGTCGGGTCAGTGCGCCCTGAGAGGCCGCTTCGCTTGACGCCCTGCTCTCGCCCCGCGACAACTGGCGCAATGCTGGAGGGAGCTTCATGACCGCCGCCGACCGGCCGCCGGCCATCAGGTTTGACGATTTCTTGATCGTCGACATTCGCGTCGGCACGATCGTCGCGGCGGAGCCGTTTCCGCAAGCCCGCAAGCCGGCATATAAGCTGACGATCGATTTCGGCCTCGAGATCGGAATCAAGAAATCCTCGGCGCAAATCACCCGCCACTATCAGCCCGAGACGCTGGTCGGTCGGCAAGTCGCGGCAGTGGTCAATTTTCCGCCGCGGCAGATCGGCCCCTTCATGTCGGAGGTGCTGACCCTCGGTTTTCCCGACTCGGAAGGCGAGGTCGTGCTGATCGGCCCCGAACGCAAGGTTCCCGACGGCGGCCGCCTCTTCTGAGCGACCGGGGAAACCTCGCGCGGCTTGACGGAATTGCGACAGGTTCCTAACTATCACTGCGAGGGTGTTTTTTGCTTTTCCGCCCAGAGGAAATCATGTCCGTCACATCCAAGGTCACCGACGCCAGTTTCGAGACCGACGTCATCCACTCGAGCGAACCCGTCGTGGTGGACTTCTGGGCGGAATGGTGCGGACCCTGCCGCATGATCGCCCCGGCCCTCGAAGAGATCGCCACCGAGCTTCAGGGCAAGGTGAAGATCGCAAAGTTCAACGTCGACGAGAACCCCAAGATCGCCTCGCAGCTCGGCATCCGCTCGATCCCGACCCTGATGGTGTTCAAGGACGGCAAGCGCGTCGCCACCAAGACGGGCGCTGGCCCCAAGAGCGAGCTGTCGCGCTGGATCAGCGCCTCGGTCTGAACCCGCTCACGTCGGGATTCGCAAACTCGCCCTGAGCCCGCCGAGCGGGCTCGTCGAGAGGACGATGTCGCCGCCATGCGAGCGGGCGATGTCGCGTGCGATCGCGAGCCCGAGCCCGCTGCCGCCTTCGTCCTGATTGCGGGCCTCGTCGAGACGCAGAAACGGCCGGAAGACGTCCTCGCGAAGCTCAGCAGGAATCCCCGGCCCGTCGTCGTCGACGTGGACCGTCACGAAACGCTGCTCGCGCCAGGCGCGCACGACGATTGTCGCCGCGTGGCGCCGGGCGTTGGCGAGCAGATTGCCGAGACAGCGTTTGATGGCGAGCGGGCGGACTTTGACTGTGAGGTCGCCTTTCGTCTCGACGCCGAGCGGCGCGCCGTGCCGCTCCGAGTCGGAGGACAGGTCGTCGAGGATCTCGCGAAGATCGATCTTCGCCGTAGGCTCGCCGGCGTCGCCGCGCGCGAAGGCGAGATAGGCCTCGAGCATGCTCTGCATCTCGTCGACATCTTTTTGCAGCGGCTCGATCTCGGCCGATTCGTCGATCACGGCGAGCGACAGCTTGAAACGGGTGAGAATGGTGCGCAGATCGTGGCTGACGCCATTGAGCATCGCCGTGCGCTGCTCGGAGGCCCGCTCGATGCGCCGCCTCATCTCGATGAACGCGTAGCCGGCCTGCCGCACTTCCCGGGCGCCACGCGGGAAGAAGTCGATGTCGCGTCCCTTGCCGAAATCTTCGGCCGCTTCGGCGAGCCGAAGGATGGGGCGGATCTGATTGCGCAGGAAGAGGATCGCGACCGCCACCAGAACGATGGAAGCGCCCAGCATCCACAAAATGAAGATGTGAACGTTCGTCTCATACGCGAGGCTGCGGCGGGTCACGAAACGCAGGACGCGATCGCCAAAGTCGACCCGGATCTCCATCAGTCCCGATCGGCCGACTGTGTCGACCCAGAACGGCAGCTTGACCTGCTGGGCGAGTTCCTCGGGCAGGGCCCGAGTCAGCGGATCGAGCGAACTGAAGAACGTCTTCGGCATCCGCGGCGGCAGCGGGCCGGCCGGCAGCATCTCGACGTCCATGCGAAAACGCTCGGCCGCGATCTGACGCAACCGCTTGTCGTCGCCCTGGGGCGGGATCGTCGAATAGAGGTCGACCATTGCGCCGACGTCGCGCGCGACGGCGGCCGACAGGCGATGCGTGACGAGGTCCCAGTGACGCTGCATGAAGACATAGGCGACCGCCGTCTGCAGCAGCACCATCGGCACAATGACGATCAGCAGCGAACGGGCGTAGAGCCCCTTGGGCAGCAGATCGGCGAGCCAACGCGCCGCGGCGCGCCAGAGCCACCGGAACCGTGAGATCGCCCGCGAAGCGGGCCTATGCGCGAGAGCGCTCATCCGTCGGCAACGAGCCGGTAGCCGGAGCCGCGCGCCGTCTGCAGATAGACCGGATTGGCCGGGTCGACTTCGATCTTGCGCCGCAGCCGATTGATCTGCACGTCGACGGTGCGCTCCTGAGCGGCGGCTCCCGTTCCCGAGAGCGCCTCGCGCGACACGCTCGCGCCCGCGTTGGAGCACAACAGGCGCAGGATGTCGCGCTCGCGCTCGGTGAGACGCACCACCTCGACCCCGTTGCGCAATTCGCCGCGCTCGATCGAAAAGCAGAACGGCCCGAAGCGGACGGCCGCATCCTCTCCCTTGAGCGGCGTCGCGCGCATACGCCGCAGCACCGAGCCGATGCGCAGCAGCAGCTCGCGCGGCTCGAACGGTTTGGTGACGTAATCGTCGACGCCGATTTCGAGGCCGAGCACACGGTCGGGCGCCTCCGAGCGCGCGGTGAGCATGACGATCGGGACTTGAGAGGCCTGGCGCAGCGTGGTCGCGAAGGCGAAGCCGTTCTCGCCGGGCATCATCACGTCGAGCACGATGATGTCGAAGGCGAGGCTTTCGAGGAAGCAGCGCGCTTCGTCGGCGGACGCAGCGACCGTCACGCGATGGCCGTGTTTGCTGAGGTAGGTCGACAGCAGATCACGCAAGCGCCGGTCGTCGTCGACGACGAGCACATGGAACGCGTCGTCCAGTGGCGCGACTTGGGTCTGATTCACTCCGTCCTCCGGCTGTCGCCGATCAGCTCGACAACCCGCTCGCGTTCGCCCGCGTCGATCATCGCGAGAAGGAATGCAGCGGCATGCTCTTTACCGCCCGGCCCGAGCCGTTCCATGGCGCCAGCGAAGCGCTGGCTTTGCATCTGCGCCAGACTGCGCGCGAGAGTCTCGCCTTCCTCGGTCGCATACAATTGGCGGTGACGCCGATCCACGGCGCCAGCCCTGGCGTCGATGAAATCCTTGGCGATCAACTCCTTCAGCACCCGGTTCAGGCTCTGCTTGGTGATCCTGAGGATGTCGAGCAGTTCGGCGATGGTCAAGCCGGGATGGCGGCTGACGAAGTGCAACACCCTATGGTGCGCGCGCCCGAAGCCATAGGCCTCGAGCAGCCGGTCGGCGTCGCCGACGAAGTCGCGATAGGCGAAATAGAAAAGCTCGATGAGGTCGTACATCGGCGCGCTCTCGCGCTCGAAGCCAGGACGCGCTTTCGCTGGGGCGCTCATGCGGGGAATCCGTCCATTAGGTCAGCAATGTTGACATATTGGCGGGTCCCTGTTAGGCGTCACACACGCAAAAGCGACCGCGCTATTTAATCTGGCTGCGGACAAAATGAAAACCGCCCTTCGCAAATCGAGGAGTAAGCCATGGCGGGCCCGAGGTTCGATGACAGAGAGGGATGGATCTGGTTCGACGGCCAGTTGACGCCGTGGCGCGACGCCAAGGTTCATGTCCTCACCCACGGCCTGCACTACGCCAGCGCGGTTTTCGAGGGCGAGCGCGCCTACGGCGGCGAGATTTTCAAATCGACGCAGCACTCCGAGCGCTTGAAGGAATCGGCGCGCATCCTCGATTTCGAGATTCCGTGGAGCGTGGCTGACATCGACGCCGCCAAGGCGCTCGTCCTCGCCAAGAACGATTTCGTCGACGCCTACCTCAGGCCGATCGCCTGGCGCGGCTCGGAGATGATGGGCGTGTCGGCGCAGAACAATACGATCCATCTCGCCATCGCCGCCTGGGTTTGGCCGAGCTATTTCGACCCCGCGCAACGCATGAAGGGCATTCGGCTCGACATGGCCGACTACCGCCGACCCGACCCGGCGACCGCGCCGTCGCGCTCGAAGGCCGCCGGTCTCTACATGATCTGCACCATCTCCAAGCATCGCGCGGAGCGGCGCGGCTACGCCGACGCGCTCATGCTCGACTGGCAGGGCCGGGTCGCCGAATGCACCGGCGCCAATGTCTTCTTCGTCAAGGATGGCGTCATCCACACGCCCACGGCCGATTGCTTCCTGAGCGGCATTACCCGCGAGACGGTGATCGAGCTTGCGCGCAAGCGCGGCGTCAAGGTCGTCGAGCGGCGCATCATGCCCGATGAGCTTTCCAGCTTCAGCGAGTGCTTCATCACCGGCAGCGCGGCCGAAGTGACGCCGGTCGGCGAAATCGGCCCGCACAAATATACGCCCGGCGCGCTCACCGCCGCGTTGATCGACGACTACGCCGCGGAAGTGCAACCGAGGTCCAAGGCGGCGTAACAGGCCGCCGGGCTTCAACCGGCCGCGCTGACGAAGCTGTCGAGCACCAGCTTGCGGCCGGCGCGGTCGAAATCGACCGTCAGCTTCGCGCCGTCGACGAGCGCGACGCTGCCGGGGCCGAACTTCACGTGAAACACGCGGTCGCCCTTGGCGAAAGCGGCCGGCGCATTCGAGCGCGCCAGCACCTGCCCCTCGATGACGCGCGGCGCGCGCGAGGGGCTCTGCTGACGGGCCGCGTTCTCCTGCGCCCGCCGCCAGCCCGGTGTCTCGTAGCGTGACGCGAAGGCCGGTTCGCGGTCGAACCGCGGGACGGGATAGGCCGGCGCTCCCGAACCCTCGACGGCCTCGACATGCGGCTCCGGCAGTTCGTCGACGAACCGCGAGGGCAGCGAAGTCTGCCACAGGCCGCGCACCTGGCGATTGGCGGCGAAGTAGATCTTCACGATCCGCCGCGCGCGGGTGATGCCGACATAGGCGAGCCGGCGCTCCTCCTCGAGGCCGGCGCGACCGTTCTCGTCGAGCGAGCGCTGGTGCGGAAACAGGCCTTCCTCCCAACCGGGCAGGAACACCATGTCGAATTCGAGCCCCTTGGCGGCGTGCAGCGTCATGATCGAGACGCGCTCGCCGCCTTCGGCGTTTTCGACGTCCATCACCAGGGAGACGTGCTCGAGGAAGGCGGCGAGGGTCGGGAACTCGCCCATCGAGCGCACGAACTCCTTCAGGTTTTCAAGCCGCCCCGCCGCATCCGCGGTGCGCTCGGCCTTCCACATGTCGATGAGGCCGCTCTCTTCGAGGATCGTCTGCGCGAGCTCTTCGTGCGGCGTGCGCTCGACCTGCGCCGACCAGCGATCGAAGTCCGCCAGCAGATCGCGCAGGATCTGGCGCGGGCGCGACTTGATCTCCTCGCTCTCGACCAGCACGCGCGCGGCGCGGGTCAGCGAGACGTTGGCGCTGCGCCGATAGGCGTGCAGCAAGTTCAGCGTCGCTTCGCCGAGCCCGCGCCGCGGCGTATTGAAGATGCGCTCGAAGGCGAGATCGTCGTCCGGCTGGACGACGCATCTGAGATAGGCGAGCGCGTCGCGAATTTCCGCCCGCTCGTAGAAGCGTGGGCCGCCGATCACCTTGTAGGGGATGCCGAGCGCGATGAAGCGTTCCTCGAATTCGCGCATTTGGAACGAGGCGCGCACGAGGATCGCGATCTCGTCGAGCGACACGCCGGCGCGCTGCGCGGCCTCGATCTCGTCGCCGACGACGCGCGCTTCCTCCTGGCTGTCCCAGAGGCCGCTCACCGTCGGCTTTTCCCCGAGGTCGGCGCTCGTATAGAGCGTCTTGCCGAGCCGGTTGGCGTTGTGCGCGATCAGCCCCGAGGCGACGGCGAGGATATGGCCGCCGGAGCGATAATTGCGCTCGAGGCGAACCACTTGCGCGCCCGGAAAGTCGTGCTCGAAGCGGAGGATGTTGTCGACCTCGGCGCCACGCCAGCCGTAGATCGACTGATCGTCGTCGCCGACGCAGCACAGATTGCGGTGGCTCTGCGCGAGCAGGCGCAGCCACAAATACTGGACGACGTTTGTGTCCTGGTATTCGTCCACCAGAATGTAGCGCCATCGGCGCTGATATTGCGCAAGGATTTCGGGCTGCTCGCGGAACAGGCGCAGGCTCTCGAGCAACAGATCGCCGAAATCGACCGCGTTGACGCTCTTGAGACGCTCCTGATACGCGCGATAGAGCTCCGCGCCGCGGCCATTGGCGAAACCAGCCGATTCGCCCGGCGGCACATGCGCGGGATCGAGGCCGCGATTTTTCCAGCCGTCGATCTGGCCCGCCAGCGCGCGCGCCGGCCAGCGCTTCTCGTCGATGTTCTCGGCTTGCAAAATCTGCTTGAGCAGACGCATCTGGTCGTCAGTGTCGAGAATCGTGAAGTTCGGCTTGAGGCCGACCAGCTCCGCGTCGCGGCGTAGCACCTTGGCGCCGATCGAATGGAACGTGCCCATCCACGGCATCCCCTCCACGACGCCGGTCAACACGCCGACGCGTTCGCGCATTTCGCGCGCGGCCTTGTTGGTGAAGGTGACCGCGAGGATTTCATGCGCTCTCGCGCGGCCGGTCGCGATGATATGGGCGATGCGAGTCGTCAGGACACGCGTCTTGCCGACGCCCGCGCCGGCGAGCACGAGCACAGGCCCGTCGAGCGCTTCCACCGCGCGGCGCTGCTCATCGTTGAGACCGGTGAGGTAGCGTGGCGAAAGATGCGCGGCGGCGCGCTCCGAAAGGCTTCGCTTTTCGGAGGGCGGGTCGGCTTCGGAGGGCTCCGGAAATCGGACGGACAAGGGGGATGTCTCGCGGCGCATGAGGAATCATGCGCCGGCGCGCGCTGCGACGCAAGGCGCCGCAAATCCCCTGTTTTCTCAGTTCAATTCCAATGATTGATCTGGATCGCCGCGGGCGTGAGGATCGCCGCGAAGAGGCCGGGCAGAAAGAAGAGAATCATCGGCACCGTCAGGGTCGGCGGCAGCGAGGCCGCCTTCTTCTCGGCCTTGGTCATGCGCTGGTCGCGGCTCTCCTGGCTCAGCACACGCAGCGCTGAGCCGAGCGGCGTGCCGTAGCGCTCCGACTGGATCAGCACGGTCGTCAATGAGCGAACCGATTCGAGGCCGGTGCGGGCGTTCAGGTTTTCGAAGGCGGTGCGTCGATCCTGCAGATAGGACATGCCCGCGGCGAGCAGCGCCATCTCCTCCGCCATCTCGATGCTCTCGATGGCCACCTCGGTGCTGACCTTACGCACCGAATGCTCGATCGACATGCCCGATTCGGCGCAGATCAGCAGAAGGTCGAGGGTGTTCGGATAGGCGCGCTCGAGCGATTTCTGCCGCTTGGCCGTCGCGTTGCGCAGATAGATCTCAGGCGCCTTGATGCCGAGATACATCGCGAACATCACGAAGCAGATTCGCATCGGCAGCGGCTGCGTCCATTTCGCGATCACGAAAATGTAAAGCGCCGAAACAACAGCGAACAGAAGCGGCGCAACGAAGCGGAAGGTGAGGAACACGTATTCCGCCCCGGCGCCGCGGAAGCCCGCCATCGCCAGCTTCTCCTTGGCTTTCTCGGTGCCGAGCCAACTCGCCAGATTGAGCGAATCGACGATGCTCTTGAGCATCGTGCTGGGCTTCGGGCGCAGGCGCGCCTTGTTCTGGTTCTGGCTACCCGCCATGCGCTCGCGCTCGCGCTGGCGCATGCGTTCGCGCTCGACGCCGACCGCTTTGATGCGGCGCGACAGATTGTCGCCTTGCAGCAGAGGGACCACCACGACGACCAGGGTCGCGGCGCAGCCGAGCCCGGCGAGAACCAACGCGATGAAATGCGCGTCGCCGAGTTTCGCCAGAACGAGATCCAACATCGCGCGTATCCCGTCAGAAGTCGAAGTTGATCATCTTCTTCATCATCGCGGCGCCGATGCTCATCCAAAGAATAGCGATCGCAGCGATGATCCGGCCGTGCTGGGTCGACCAGAGAAGGCCGATGTAACCGGGCGAAGAGAGATAGAGCAGTCCGGTGACGACGAACGGCACTGCGCCGATGATCATCGCGGAAGCTTTCGCCTCCATCGCCATCGCGCCGATCTTACCCTTCATCTTTTTGCGTTCGCGCAGCGTGCGCGACAGATTGCCGATCGCCTCGGAGAGGTTGCCGCCGGCCTTGTTCTGGATGCCGATCACGATCGAGAAGAAGTTCGTCTCGCTGGCCGGGACCCGCTGAGCCATCTTTTCGACCGCCTCGGGAAGCGGCACCCCGACCGCCTGCGATTCGATGATCTTGCGGAATTCCGACCGCACCGGCTCGGGGGATTCGTTGGCGACGATGCGCAATGTGTCGCCGAGCGGCAGGCCGGCCTTGACGCCGCGAACGATGATGTCGAGCGCATTGGGAAAGAGGTCGACGAACTTCTTGATGCGCCGCGTCCGCAGACGCGAAAGCGTCAGATTCGGCAGGCCGAGCCCGGCCATCACGAGAACGAGGACCCCGAACAGCGGGCTTCCCGACTTGACATAGGCCACGCCGCCGAGCGCCACGGCGATGCCGGCGAACATGAGGATGAACTGCTGGCGCGTGAGCGACATGCCCGCCTGCTCGATGCGCGTCTGCAGGTTCGCGCCAGGACGCCGCGACTTTTTCTCGAGGTCACGGACGTTCTCGGCGATCTGCTTGCGCTTGACGGAGCGGTCGACCGCCGTATCGGCCTTGACTTCCGTCTTCTTGACGGAGGCGCGCCGCTTGTCGGCGCGGGACTCTCCGCCGGCGAACGCGAACGCCAGCCCGCCGAAGGCGAGGATGATGCATCCCGCAGCCAGAACCGTGTTGTTGACCATCGCTGCGCGTCCTTAGAGCCTACGCTACGCCGTTTCGATAACCTCCGAGGCGTCGAGCGCCGCGGCGAGGCGCTGCTCCTCGCCGAAATAGCGCGCCCGATCCCAGAAACGCGGTCGGCCGATTCCGGTCGAGCGGTGCCGGCCTTTGAGCTTGCCTTGCGCGTCCTCGCCCAGAATGTCGTAGACGAACAGATCCTGGGTAATGATCACGTCGCCCTCCATGCCCAACACCTCGGTGATGTGCGTGATGCGACGCGAGCCGTCGCGCAAACGCGCGGCCTGCACGATGACGTCGACCGAAGAGATGAGCATTTCGCGAATGGTGCGCGACGGCAACGCATAGCCGCCCATCGTGATCATCGATTCGATACGGCTCAGGGCTTCGCGCGGCGAGTTGGCGTGCAGCGTCCCCATCGAGCCGTCGTGGCCGGTGTTCATCGCCTGCAACAGGTCGAAGGCTTCCGGACCGCGCACCTCGCCGACGATGATGCGCTCGGGGCGCATGCGCAGGCAATTCTTGACGAGATCGCGCATCGTGATCTGGCCCACCCCTTCGAGGTTGGGCGGGCGCGTCTCGAGCCGGACCACGTGCGGCTGCTGCAATTGCAGTTCGGCGGCGTCTTCGCAGGTGATGACCCGCTCGTCCGGCTCGATGTAGTTGGTCAGGCAATTGAGCAGCGTCGTCTTGCCGGAGCCCGTGCCGCCGGAAATGATGATGTTGCAGCGAACCCGGCCGATGATCTTGAGAATCTCGGCGCCCGCCGGCGAAATGGAGCCGAAGCGCGTGAGCTGATCGAGCGTCAGCTTGTCCTTTTTAAACTTGCGGATCGTCAGCGCCGCGCCGTCGATCGCCAGCGGCGGCGCGATCACATTGACGCGCGACCCGTCGAGCAGGCGCGCGTCGCAAATCGGCGAGGCCTCGTCGACGCGCCGCCCGACCTGGCTGACGATGCGCTGGCAAACGTTCATCAATTGCGCCGCGTCGCGGAACCGCACGTTGGTAAGCTGAATCTTGCCGCCCACCTCGATGAAACAGCGCGACGGCCCGTTGACCATGATGTCGGCGATGTCGTCGCGCGACAGCAGCGGCTCGAGCGGCCCGAAACCGAGCACGTCGTTGCAGATGTCGTCGAGCAGGTCCTCCTGCTCGGAGATCGACAGCACGAGATTCTTGATCGTCACGATCTCGTGGACGATATCCCGGATCTCTTCGCGCGCGCTTTCGGGGTCGAGCTTGGCGAGCGCCGCCAGATCGATCGCTTCGATCAGCGCGCCGAAGATCATCGATTTCGTCTGGAAATAGCTTTCGGAGCGCCGCTCCGCCATCGCCTCCGGCGCCGGATCGGCTGCCGGCGCGGCTCTGGGCGGCGGCTCCATCCTCGGCGCGGCGGCGCTCGCCGCCTGGGAGGGCGGCGGGACGCTCAGGCCCGGATTTGAACGCTTACCGAACATCGTCTGTTTCCCTTCGCGTCAGCGCCCATCGCGGTACGAGCGACGGGCGGCGCGCGACTGTCATGCTTTTTTGCCGACGAGTTTCGCCAAAAACGGATCGAGCAAACCGCGCTTGGCCTTCCGCGCCTCGCCGCGGCCCGCGACCGCGCCGGCGAGATCGGCGAACAGCTCCGCGACTTTTCCCTTCGGCTCGATTTCCGCGATCATCTGTCCGTTGTTGGCCGCAGAGCCGAACAGCTTGGCGTCGTGGGGGATCACCGAGAAGGGCTCCATCTCCACGGTCTTGGCGAAGTCCGCGACGGAGATCTCGGGTCGCTTGGGCACGCCGACGCCGTTGATCACGAGGCGCGGTGGATGGTCGTTGGGGCGAGACGAGCGGATGTTGTCGATAATGTTCTTGGCGTTGCGCAGATTGGCGAGATCCGGCGCCGCGACGACGACGACTTCGTCGGCGGCGATCAACATGCGCCGCGTCCAGGCGGTCCAGGCGTGCGGGACGTCGAGAACGATCCACGGGGCGGAGGCGCGCAACGTGTCGACGACCGCGTCGAACGCGGTGTCGGAAAAGTCGTAGAGGCGTTCGAGCGTCGCCGGAGCCGCCAGCAAGTGCAGATTGTCGCCGCACTTGGAGAGTAGCCGGTCAATCAGCGTCGTATCGACGCGCTCGGGCGCGAACACGGCGTCGGCCACGCCCTGCGGCGGGTCCTGGTTGTAGTCGAGCCCGGCCGTGCCGAAGCCGAGGTCGAGGTCGACGATGATCGTCGCCATGTCGAGGCCGGTGGCGAGCGCCCAGGAGAGATTGTGCGCGACAGTCGACGCGCCGACGCCGCCTTTGGCGCCGATCACCGAGATCATGCGGCCGAGCGGCTTGGCGCCGGGCGCGCGGAAGAGGTGCGAGATCGCCTGAACGAACTCGACGGCGGTGAACGGAGAAACAAGATATTCGCTGACGCCGCGCGCCATCAGTTGCCGATAGAGCACGATGTCGTTGAGCCGGCCGAGGATGATCACCTTCGTTCCGGCGTCGCAGAACTGCGAAAGCTCGTCGAGCTGCTCGACCAGCGCGTCGCGATTTGCGGTCGCCTCGAGCACGATGACGTTCGGCGTCGGCGCATTGCGATAGGCCTCCACCGCGGCGGCGGCGCCCCCCATGTTCTGCTTCACATGGGTCTTGGCCATGCGCCGGTCCGTGATGGCGGCCTGGACGATCGCGGCGGTCTCCGGCGTCTCGCAAAACGCCTGGATGGAGACGCGAGGGACAGGGTCGATCTGCGGGATCGCGGGCCGCAACGGGATTGCCGAGTCGGACGTTTCGGCTGCCTGCATGCGCATCATCAGTTTCCTACCTGGCCGATCGTCGTGAGCTTGTTGGCCCACTGCGTGCCCGGATCCTGCCCGTTGCGGACGTCGCCGATCGCCCTCATCCGCATGACGACATCGGATGGATCAGTGGGGCGCGCCTGCACGAGGTCGCGCGGGTCGGCGACCTCGGCGGCGAGCACGGACTGGGTGGCGCAGCCGAAATTCGGATAGCCCTCATTCCGCCAGCCCTCGAGCGAAGAGCCGGAGGCGAGATCGGTCGGCCATTGGCCGCACGGCGTCGGCACCACCGCCTTCAGGCCCCGGAAGACGAGGCGCACCGGCGCCGCGTCGGCGGCGTAAGCGACCGGGTAGACGCCGACGCCCACGTAACCGCGCAAACCCGAGGTAGCGAGAGCGCGGCGAATCTGATCGACGACGCGAGCGTTGCGCTCGCGGTGACCGGCCGGCGTCAGAATGGCGATGCGACCCGTGCCGAGGGCGCGATAACGCTCGGCGAAACCGCGAATGCTTGCGCGGCTCCGCGCATCGAGGCCTTCGCCGACCGGATAGATGTCCAGCGTCGTGGGGGCCTCGGCGAGCACGATCGGGTGCTGCGCGCGGTAGTCCGCGACCAGCGGCGCATTGTCGGAAACGTAATCGACGCCGCATCCGCTGAGCGCTCCGGCGGCCAGCAAGGCGAGGAGCGGGGCCCAGCGCGACGGATGGCGATAGGATTTCATCGACATGCAGGGATTCTCGTATGCGGGGGGCTGCGCCATGACCTTGTCTTCGCTCAGTCCGTGATGAATCCGACCTTGCCGGAATAGACGGGCGTCGGCTGCAAGGCGCCGGCGCTCGAATAGATGCGGTTGACGCGCCCGAGCAGCCAAGCCTGTGGATCGCTCGCCTCGGCGAAATGGTCGTCGGGACGCACAACCTCGCGCGGATCGATGGCGTGCACGACGTAAGGCGTGACGATGATCAGCAGCTCAGTCTCGTCGCGCTGATAGTCGCGCGAGCGGAACAGGGCGCCGAGCACCGGCAGATTCATCAGGCCTGGCACGCCGTTGATCGCCTGCTGGGTCTGCGTCGATATCAGCCCGGCGGTAACGATCGAGCCGCCCGAGGGCAGTTCGACGGTCGTTTCGTTCCTGCGGGTGCGAAAGCCGGGGACCGACGTGTTGTCGATCGTCTGCTGCACCGACGTGTCGATGTCGGTCACTTCCGTTCCGATGTGCAATTGGATGCGGCCCTGCGACAGGACGACCGGCGTAAAGTTGAGCGTCACGCCGTAGGGCTGCTGAATGATCGCGAGCGTGCATAGGCCGTTGGAGCAGCTCTCGCCGTTTGGAATCGGGATCGTGCCGCCGGCGAGGAATTTGGCGCTTTCGCCGGAGACCGCTGTGACCGTCGGTTCGGCGAGCGTGCGCGCCACACCTTCACGCTCGAAGGCCTGGAGCTGCGCCGAGAGGCTGTTGCCGCCGTTGACCCATCCGAGCGTGCCTTGGGTCGCGCTCAAGGCGCCGTTGATGGTGAACGGATTGCTGACCGTGAAGCTGTTCGCCCCCGAGACGCCCGTCATGTTGACGCCGAGCTGTTTGAGAACCTGGCGGCGGATTTCGCTCACCGTGACGTGCAGGCTCACCTGATCGAGTCCGCGAATCGTGAGCGAATTGATGACCTTGCCTTGCGCGCCGGACGGACCCGAGGGCGCCGAACCGCTCGTGCTGACCGAGACCGTCGTTCCTGCCCCCGGCGGCGGAGCGAGCTCGGATGTGCTCAGGAAGCCTGTGGCGATGTCATAGGCCCTCTGCGCATCGCCCGCCGAAGCGACCGAGCCGGTGAGGATGATCGATTCGGAAACCGTGCGAACATGAATATCGTTGCCGGGGATCGCGGCGTTGAGCAGGGTCGTCAGTTCGGCGACGTCGCGCCCAACCGAAATATTGAGCACCGCGATCTTCCGACCATCCGCGGCGAGCGCGAAGATGGTCGTCTGTCCCGCCGCCAGCGTCGAGACGAACATGCGCCGCGCCGAGCGAACGACGGCGTTGGCGATCTTGGGTTCCCCGACGAAGATTTCGGAAGCGTCCTCCGGCAGATCGACGATGACCGATCGGCCGACGCCGAGCTGGAGGTTGCGGATCGCGCCCTCCGACAAGGACAGGGTGGAGGCTCCCGCGACTTCGCCCGCCAGCGCCGGCGCCAATGGCGCCGCGGCGAGGAGTGCGATCAGCGCGCCGATCGACAGCGCCGAACAGCGCACGAGGCGGCGCCTTTTCATCTCCCCAGTCTCCATGTCGAATCCCGCCATCCGCTTCCCGTCCTCACCGAGCCGCCGTCTGCGACTCGCCGTAGCGCACGATCGTCAGGTTGTTGCCGCCGACGCCCGAGCCGTTCACGTCGCCAACCGTCTCCGTCGGGCCGGAGCTGTCGGCGAGGCTGCGCAGCACCAGATGGAGGTTCGCGTTGCCGGTCTGCTGGGCGAGAATCACCATTTCCGCCTGGGAGGGATCGAGCTCGAGGGTCGCGTTGGCGCCCACCACGACCTTCTTCCCGTTCTCTTCCTGAATGTTCTGTCCGATCGCGAGAACCCGCACATTGGCGAGGATGGTGCGCGCCCCGATCACCGCGACGCCGCGGGCCTTGGTCGCCTCGTCGTCGTGATAGATCGTGACGACGTCGACGCGGTCGTTCGGCAGGATGAAGCCGCCGGCGTATGCGTCGCCGCCGTTGTCGACCTTGATCGCCACCGCCCGCTTGCCGGCGGGAAGGATCGCGGACATGAAGCCGTTGGCGCCCTTGACGAGTTTGTCGCGGCGCATCGGTTCGCCGCGCATGAAGTCATCGCGCGTCATCGAGCCCTTGACGTCCTCCATGACGTTCGGGCCTGACGACTTGACGATCATGTTTTCGGAGATGGCCTTCTTGGGCCAGACCGCCCACGCCACCGAGGCGTCGCCGATCGGCGTGCCCATCGGCAGGTCCTGCGCCGCGATCAGCACGTCGTCGGTCTCGAGCTTGGGCGCCTGCACGACACGGGGGGCCTGCGGCGCCGGCGCTGGCGCCGTGTTGAACAGGAGGTAGGCCGCGCCAAAGGCGATGACCGTCGCACCGAGCACCGCGATTTGCACCTTATTCATGAAACTAAAGCCCTTTTCGCGCCAACACACGCAACGCTAGGGCAATAAGAACAGGCAATCGTCAAATTACGGTTAATCACCCGTATCCAAGTTATGACGAGACTATTAACCGCGTGAGCTTCCCCGCCGCGCTCAAAGACTGGCTACGGCTCGCCAGATCTGCGTGTGGGGATAGAGCATCATCCCCGCCGCGGCGAGCGCGATACCGTAGGGTACTCCGGTCCTGCTATCGTGCAGCCGAGCGATCCAGAGGTGACGGGAGAGCCACATCGGCAGAACGAGGCGGCGGCCCAGCAGAATGACCAAAGTTAATACGCCCCCGTAGATCGCCGTCGTCGCGCTGAAGTCGAGCATCATTCCCCAGCCGAGCCAGAGCGACGTCGCCGCTGCGAGCTTGGCGTCGCCACCGCCGACGAAGCCGAAGGCGAACAGCGCGAACATCGTCGCCAGCACCGCCGCCGCACAGGAAACATTGATCAGGATCGCTCCAAGCGGCACGCCGACCGCCAGGGCGACGATGAAATAGCCGATCGCCAGAGCGGCGCAGATCCGGTTCGGGATCGTCATCGTGAGAAGGTCCATCGAGGCCGCCAGGGCCAAGACAGCCGGAAAAAAGACGATTGCCGCAGGGATGAGGATCGTCGCCGCCATGATTCGCCAATCGAGTCGAAGGTTACGGCCAACGTTAGCGGCGAAACATTGCTGGCGAGTTACCTCGGCCGAAGCCAGAATAAAGCGCCGGCAAGCGGATACGATCGCCGGCGCCTCATCGTTCTTTCGGTTCAGTCTCTATTTGAGAGCGCCGCTGACTTCACCGAACTCGCTGCTCAGGCTTGTGCCGAGGACAGAGAGGGCGCCGATGATAAAGACGGCGATGAGAGAAGCGATCAAGGCATACTCAATAGCCGTCGCGCCAGACTCGTCGGTTAGAAAGGATTCAAGAAATCTGATCATGAATTCGACCCCGCTGTAACTCCTATCGCCAACCCCGGCGGCGTGGCTTGGAGCAGCGCCAATCTGCGGCAAAAGGGCTCGCGGATAGCTAAACCAATGTTGAAAATTGTAAAATAAGTCGAATTGTCGCCAGCCATGATTAATCGCGCGTAATGCGGCCCTCAGAAACCCCGGGGCAGGGTCGGCGCGGCTCGTTACGGCCCAACGAGATCGAGCCAGCAGCGACCCTGGCGGTCCTCGACCTCGATCAGCCAAAGATCCTGGTCGAAGCCGATCTCGCGCGCGATCCGCGCCTCGAGCCCGGCGGCGTCGAGCCATTCCTCGCGATGCGCCCGCGCCCATTGCCGTTCGACGCCGCGTTCGCCGACCTCGGACTGCGGCGCCGGCGCGTAAAGCGCGGCGGTTCCGTCCAGGCGATCGACTTTGATGAAGATCGCGCCCGCTTCGGGCGCGCCGCGACGGCGAAGCACGGCGAAAGCGCCCTCGATCGCCACGCGGCGCAGATAGGCCGCTACCCAGATGTCCGAACGAAGGCGCACGGCTCAGCGCGCGGCCGCGGCCAACGCCAGATGCCGGAGAAGCCGCGGCGTCAATTCCGTCGAGACCGGCAGGCCATGGGCACGTTCGAATTCGCGCAGCGCCGTCTGCGTCGCGGCGTTGGCGACACCGTCCGCCCGAAGCTGGTAACCGAGTCTGATCAGAGCGCTCTGAGCAGCCAGAACGGACCTTGAGCTTTCCTTGGTGGCCTCCTCGCGCAGAATTTCGCCGATCGCGTCGGAGCGCCGAGGCGGCGTCGGTTCCTGGACGGCGCTGAGGCTGGCGGGCCGCTCCGGCGGCAGCACCGCGGCCGGCGCATCGTCCGCCCCCTGAGGCGCAGACGGCGCCGCGGGAAGAGGAGCGCGCGGAGCGGGCGCAGCAACCGAGGCGATCGGGTGAGGGGCGAAGAAGGGCGCGGGGTGACGCTGGTGCTGCAACGTCAAGGCGTTGACGACGATGCCGGTCAGCACTGCCGTCAGCGCGGCGCCGGCGTAGCCGGGCAGGGGAAAGGCGCGCAGCCGCCGCAACACAAGGACGAGCGTGCTTGGCGGAGCCGCCCGCGCCGGCCGCGTCAGAACCGAGTCATGGCGCATCCGCGCTAACGCCTCAGGCAAACTTCTTCTCCTGCACAACCGACGCGGGCGACCGTGGCGCGCCGCGATGGCCGAAATGAGACGCCGTCTCCAGGGTCGCCATCGCGCCGCGGCTGGCCCTTTCCTCAGGCCGGCATATCAGCGGCAGCCGCGCCGTCACCCGGGTGCCGACGCCGGCGACGCTCTCGAGCAGGAGCGCGCCGCCATGCAGCCCGACGAGCCCGCGCACCAGCGAGAGGCCAAGGCCCGCTCCCTCGAAGCTGCGATCGTAGTCCGCGCGAACCTGGAAGAAGGGGTCGCCCAGCCGGGGCAAGAATTCGGCGGGAATCCCGACCCCAGTGTCGGTCACGTGGAGGTGCATGCTGTCGCCGACGACCTCGGCGCCCACGATCACCCGGCCGCCTGGCTGGGTAAACTTCACCGCGTTGGACAGAAGATTGATCAGGATCTGCCGGCAGGCCTGCTTGTCGGCGACGAGGTCGCGCATCCCGTTCATCGGCATCCGGACCAACGCCACCTTGCCCGCTTCCGCCCGCAGCCGAAGCATGTCGCAGCAGTCCGCCATGAGCCGCTCGACATCGAAGGGTTCAGGCGCGATGCGGAACTTTCCTGCGGCGATCCTCGAGGTGTCGAGGATCACGTTCACCATGGAGAGCAGGTGTTCCGCCGAAGCGTGAATGATCTGGGCGTATTCCGCCTGCTTGGCGGGTTCGCGCGGCGCGAGCTTGGGGTCGCGGAGCATTTCGGAGAAGCCGAGAATGGCGTTGAGCGGCGTGCGTAGCTCGTGGCTGACGTTGGCGAGCAGGCGGTCCTTCCAGGAGTTGGCGAGTTCCGCCTCGGCGCGAGACGCCTCCAGCCGCTGCTCGGCGGTCTTGGCGTCGGTGACGTTGCGCACCACCGAGATCGCCGTGGCGACGTCGCTCCCGCCGCCGCTCTGCGAATCCGGACCGAACCGGTGCACGCGAATCTCCGCCCAGGCGAACACCGGCTCTTCGTAACCCGCGGAGGAATGATGGCTCTCGCCGGTCCGCAGGCGCACCGTGGCGGTCATCGCGCCGTCGCGCTGCGCCGCCATGTCGATCGTGTGGAGATAAGCGGGACGATCGGCGACGTGGACGCGATTGAAAAGGCCGCGGCCCAGGAGAGCCTCTTTGGGGAGGCCGAACTGAGCTTCCGCGTCCCCGCTCGCCGAAATCACCCCGCCGGCGGCGTCGTGACGCATCACCAGGTCGCCGATCGCGTCGGAGAGCGCCTGATAGTGCCTTGCGTGCGAGAGCTCGACCCGGCGCCGGGCGCGGCTGAGCCGGCGTCCGCCGAGCAGGTGCAGCGCGGCATACGCGCCGACGGGAGCGGCGAGAGCGGCCGCCGCCGCCGCGTCCAACGGCTTTGTCGGGGCGATCCACCCCCAGCTTTCCAGGCCGGCGAGCGCGAGCAGGATCGCCAGCGCGAGCAGGCTGGCGAAACGCAGCATCGCCGAGGAGCCGAAGACGGCGGCTTCGAGAGGCACGAGCATCAACCAGCCCAGGCTCGCCTCCGGCGACAGAGCGGCGCCGGCGGTGACGAGGACAGCGAGCACGGCGAGGCTGAAAAGCGAAATGAGCTGCGCCTCGATCAGGTTGCCGGTGCGCGCGAGATGCGCGATCGCAGCGATCGGGGCGATGAGCCATATGACCGCCCCGACGTTCCAACCCACGGCGGCGCCCGCCGCGGCGAGGTAGCGGGGAACGAAAACGGCGACGACGGCGATCGTGGCCAGGCGCGCGAAGATGAAAGTCTCGTGGCGGACGCGCTCGAGCTTGGAGACGCGAGCGTCCGGATGGACGAATTGCTTGAGGCGCTGGCGCACAATGGCGATGAGACTGGGGGACACGTACCTTTGGCCTCCGCGACCATTGGTCGATTCGACCACGCCGAACGATCCCAGCCCCCGCTTAAATGAAACCTAAGACCCCGCATTGCCTGCAGTCATGGTTACCGAACGATTGCAAGATTGCATTGCGGCGCGGTTAACGCAGGCGTTCGAATCCGCCCGTTTCCAGGCGCCGAACCGCAAGACGAACGCGCTAGGGTGCCCCAAGTCGCCAATCGGGCGGCGGCAACTTCTGGCGAAGCGCGTCCATGGGTTTCCTTCTGCGAACCGCTTTCTGGCTTGGCCTCACGTTCCACGCGATGTCTTGGGGCGACGCGCGGCTCTCCGACGTCGTGCCGAGCCAGGCGCAATCCCTCGCCGCGAGCCTCTCCGGCAAGAGCGACGACGGCGATGCGGCGGGCCTCATCGCGCGAGCGGTCCTGCGAGGTGCGCTGCAGCCCGAGCCGGCGCCGGAGGCGAAACCCCGCTCCCGCGTCGCCGAGTCGGCGTCCAAGAGCAAGCGCGCGTCGGTCGACACGCTTTCCAGCGCGGATCGCCTGCCGCCCTGGCGCGGGGCGTCGCTGCGGGGAACCTTCTAACGCCGAAGGTTGGCCTCAGCGTCGGCAAGCCTTATATCAGCGTCGTAGCACCTCAATTCGCGAGCGCGACGCTGACCTCGATTGACGCCATCCGTGACGATTTCGCCTTCCTCGACGAGTGGGAGGATCGCTACCGCTACGTCATCGAGCTCGGCCGTTCGCTCGAGCCGCTGCCCGAAGCGGCGCACAACGACGTCAACAAGGTGCGCGGCTGCGTCAGCCAGGTCTGGCTCGAGCGCGAGACGCGCCAGGACGATCAAGGGCGCGCGATCCTCCATTTTCGCGGCGACAGCGACTCGCACCTCGTCCGCGGGCTCGTCGCCATCGCCATAGCGCTGTTCTCCGACCGCACGCCCGAAGCCATTCTCGCGACTGACGCGGTAGCGACCTTCCGCGAACTCGGCCTCGAACAGCATCTGACGCCGCAGCGCTCCAATGGCGTGCGGGCGATGATCGAACGCATCCGGTCCGACGCCTTCGCGCCGGCCTGACCCTCGGTCACTCGCCGGGCGGCCCCTCGTCTCGGACGACGCTTTTCAGATATTCGGCCATCGCCTCGCGGTACGAATCGGGCAATTCCCCCGTGTTGCGCACGACGACGGCCATCAGACCGCGAAGCATTTCGCCTCGCGGGGTTGCCCCCGTCCGCAGCGCCTCGGCGATCTGCGGCTTCGTCCAATCCTTGAGGCCGGCCGCGGTGATGTCCGGCGCGCGGCCGACGCCATCGGGGCTTGGGCCGCCAGTGAGGCGGCGGTAGGCGACGATGCCGCCAAGAATGTTGCGCGGCGAATGGCATTCGGCGCAGTGTCCCGGGCCTTCGACGAGGTATCGACCGAGCTTCCAGGCCGCGCTGTGTTCGGGCGCGTCGCCGAACGGGCGCGACCCCATGAAGAGGTGCTTCCAGAGCCCAATCGAACGGCGAAATGAAAAGGGCCAATAGGGCGCGTCGGGCGGCGCGCGTCCCGACACCGCCGGCAACGTACGGATGAAGGCGAAGAGATCGCGCACGTCCTTGGGCGTCATGTGCCGGTACGACGTATAGGGAAAGACCGGATAATAGTGTTCGCCGCGCGGCGACACGCCGAGAAGCACGGCCTTGGCGAAGTCCTCGGCGCTCCAGGCGCCGATGCCGTCGGTCGGATCGGGGGAGATGTTCGGCGCGTAGAAGAGGCCGAACGACGTCTTGATCTCACGGCCGCCGCCGAGCCGCAGAAGGTCCGACTGGCCTCGAGACATATGGCAGGAGCCGCAGCCGGAGGCGAAAAACACGATGCGGCCAGCCTCCGCGTCTCCTGGCGCGGCGACGGCGGCGGCGACCGCGCTCTTGAGACGCCGAGGCGCGGACGCGTACCACCCGGCGGCAAGCAGCCCGGCGACGACCGCCAACGCCACAACGGCAAACAACGTTTTTTTCATGGAAATATTCGTCGTCCCGCCCCGCCTCGTTCACCTCGTCGCGGACCTGAGTTCGCGCCGGCGCACGAAGCGAAAAGCAAGCCCGAGGCCAGCGCATCCGCCCAACTCACGCCTTCCTGAAGCAATCGCGCGCGCCGCATTGATTTCCGCAACACACCAATGGAATGCGTCGAAGTCAACAGGAGCACGCGCGCGTCGCCGATCTCGCACCACTGTTTCAAACTGAACGCGCAAGTGACTAAGATGGTGGCGGGGGGTCAAATGGAGACTGACATGACTCGGATCGCCACTCGACGCGGAGCGCTCGCCGCTGTCGCCCTAGCAGCGCTCTTTACCGGCGGCTGGGCGGCCACGCTGGCGCAGGCCGCGCCCGTTTCCTTCACGGTTCCGCTGTCCGGCGGAGAACAGTCCCCGGCGGTGACGACGAAGGGCTCGGGCACAGCCGAATTGACCTATGACCCAACGTCCCACGTGGTCACGTGGTCGATCTCCTACACCGGCCTTTCCGGCCCTGCGACGATGGCGCATTTCCATGGGCCGGCGGGGCCGGGCGCCAACGCCCCGGTGACGATTTGGCTGAGCAAGCAAGGAGCGCCGGTTTCGAGCCCGATCCGCGGCGAAGCCACACTCAGCCCGGCGCAGGCCGAACAGTTCGCCGCCGGCCAGTGGTACGTGAACATCCATACCCACGATCATCCCGCCGGCGAAATTCGAGGCCAGGTCGTTCCGCCGAAGAGCTGATCAAGGCCTCGTCGTTGCGAGGGAACTAGTCCCTTCGCAACGACAACTTCCCAGCCGCTTTATAGAAAGCGCACGATTGCAGCAGCCGCGCCGGCGCTGCAGGCGAGGATGATTGCGGCCAGCGCCAGGCTGCGTATCGCCGGCGCTTGCGTTCCGGCCGGCAAACGCTTCACCCCCGTCACCATGGGAAGCACGAGATTCTGGCGCTTTACGGCGGCGTAGAGCGCGATCGCGACAATATGCAACGCGATCGCCGCCAGCAGCCCGTTCCACAGCCATTGGTCGTGGGCGGCTTCGATGAGATCGGCGATCCAAGCAGGAACGCTCTCCGTCAGCGGTCCTTCGTCGGCGATGTCGTTGCCGACGTAAATCCCGCTGAGCGACTGCCCGATGAGAATCGCGAGCAGCGCGACGACCATCCATCCGCCGGCCGGGTTGTGCCCGACCTGGCTGTCGGGCTCGCGTCGAAACAGATGTTCGATATGGCGCAGGGCCCCCCGGGGCGCGGCGAGGAAGCGTGAGAAGCGGGCCGTCTCGCTGCCCACTAGCCCCCAGACCAGGCGGAACAGCAAGATGGCCAGCAGCGCATAACCGGCGCGGGCGTGCCAATCCATCCAGTTCAGCCGCTCGGTCGCGTAGGCCGCCGCAACCAGAGCGACGACCAGCCAATGGAAAAGGCGTGTCGGCGCGTCCCATACGGCGACGATGCGCTCGCCGTGATTCTCACTCATCGCAACATCCCTACGCCGCGTCAGCGCCCGCGCTTTTGATCGCGCGATAGACGGCGAAAGGCGTCGCGGGCATATCGATGTGATCGACGCGATAGGCGCGCCAGAGGGCGTCGCCTATCGCGTTCATCACCGCCGGCGTCGAGGCGATAGAGCCTGCCTCTCCCGCTCCCTTCAAGCCGAGGGGATTGGTCGTCGAGGGGATGTTGCGCGTCTCGAAGTCGAAGCTGGGGAGGTCGTCGGCGCGCGGCACGCCGTAGTCCATCAGGCTCGCGGTCACCAATTGGCCGTTCGCGTCGTACACGGTTCGCTCCATCAGCGCCTGTCCGGCCCCCTGGGCGACGCCGCCGTGCACTTGGCCAGCGAGCAGGAGGGGATTGAGGGTGAAGCCGAAATCATCGACGCTGGAGTAGCGCACAATGCGCGTCGCGCCCGTCTCGGGGTCGATCTCGACTTCGCAGATATGGGCGCCATTTGGGTAGGTCGCGTCAGGCGGATCGAAGGAATCGGTCGCCGTCAACGCCTGCGCCGAGGCGCGCGGCGAGGCCGCAAGCTCGGCGTAGGAGATCGCGCGATCGGTGCCGGCGATGCGGACGCCGCCTTCGGCAATCTCCAGATCTGCGGCCGACGCCTCGAGTTCCTCGGCCGCCAGGTTCTTGAGCGAAGCGGCGAGCGCCTGCGAAGCGCGCGCCGTCATCACCGCGCCGATCGGAATCGAGCGCGAGCCTCCCGTGCCCGCGCCGCTCGCCACGCGATCGGTGTCGCCCTGCACGACCTTGATCCGCTCCAGCGGCACGTCGAGATGCTGCGCGACGACCTGCGCATAGGCCGTCTCGTGCCCTTGCCCATTCGACTGCGTGCCGATCAGAAGCGTGAAGTCGCCGCTCTTGTCCAGCGTCAGCGAACCGCGCTCGCCGTCGCCCCAGGCGGTGCATTCGATGTAGCTCGAGAGGCCGATCCCGCGAATGCGGCCGCGCCGCCGCGCTTCCGCTGCCCGCTGTTCGAATCCGGCGACGTCCGCCTTGGCGAGGCAGGCGCGCAGAGCGCCCTCGAAGTCGCCGACGTCGTAATCGCGGTCGGTCTGCGTATGGTAGGGCATCTCGGAGGATTTCACGAGATTGCGCGCGCGAATCTCCTCGGGCGCGAGCCCCGCGACCCGGGCGCAGCGGTCGACCAGCCGCTCCAGCACGTACGCCGCCTCCGGGCGCCCGGCGCCGCGATAGGCGTCGACCGGCACCGTATGAGTGTAAACGCCGCGCACCCGCGCATGCAGCGCCTCGATCCGGTAGGGCCCGGTCGCCATCGACGCCCCAAGCCACGGGATGTAGGGCGCGAATTGCGAGAGATAGCCGCCGAGATTACCCAGAATGTCGACCCGCAAGGCGAGAAACCTCCCCTCCGCGTCGAGCGCCATCTCAGCCGTCGTCACATTGTCGCGACCCTGGGCGTCGCCGACGAAGTGCTCGTTGCGCTCCGCCTGCCAGCGCACGGGCCGGCCGAGCCGCCGAGCCGCCTCGAGCATGAGCGGATATTCGCGGTAGACGAAGGTCTTGGTGCCGAAGCCGCCGCCTACGTCGGTGGTGACGACGCGCAGCTTGTCGGGCGAAATCTTCAAAATCTTCTTGGCGATGGTGTCGCGCTGGCCGTGGACGCCCTGGCTGCCGACGTGAAGCGTCAGCCGGTCCGTCTCGGGGTCGTATTCGGCGAGCGCAGCGCGCGTTTCCATGAAATTGGCGACCACGCGCGGATTGACGATCCGAATCTTGGCGACCTTGGCCGCCGCGGCGAAGGCGGCGTCGGCCGCCGCCTTGTCGCCGATATGCGTATCGTAGGCGAGATTGCCGGGCGCGCCGGCGAAAACCTGCGGGGCGCCGGGCCGCACCGCCTCCTCGACGTCGGCGACGGCGGGCTGATCCTCCCAGGCGACCTCGATCGCCTCGACAGCGTCCAGCGCTTCGAGGGGCGTGTCGGCGACGACCATCGCGACGATGTCGCCGACATGCGCAACTTCGTCCTTCGCCATGACGGGATAAGGCTTGAGCGGCGTCAGCGACCCGTCCGCATTGTTCACGCCTGCGAGGCAGGGAAGCCCGCCGAGGGAGGCGAAGTCGGCGGCGACATAGACCGCGCGGACGCCGGGCGAAGCGCGGGCGGCTTCAACGTCTTCGATGCGGAAATTGGCGTGGGCGTAGGGGCTGCGGAGGAAGGCCGCATGGAGCGCGCCATCCCTGACGATGTCCGAGGTATAGACGCCGCGGCCGCTCACCAGGCGAACGTCCTCGACGCGTTTGACGCTTTGGCCAATTCCGAACTTGATCGGCTGCATTCCTTTTTTCCTCCGGCGGCGCGCACGAAGAGCGCTCTTTCCTTACGTGGAACCTGTCTCGTCCCTGCTCGAATCCGGCCACAATATTTGCTTGCCGAGATCCTATTTGGTCAACGCTCCGTTAATCCACTCGGACCAAACTGAGCGCAGTTGGCGCTATTGTCGGATCTTTCCATGAACGCGCACGAAGATACAAACCCCGAGAATCGAAACGGTGCAACCGCGTCGTCGAATGAAGCGGCGACGGCTCCTGGGACGGGGGCGGAGACGCCAGCCCATCCCGCCGAGAAACTCGGCTCGGCGCAAAGGTCGAGCCAGTCCGGCGCGGCGCCAAAGGTGGAGCCGCCCCGGCTCAACCTGATTCCTTATCTTGCCTCCCCTGAGGCCGAAGCCAAGCGCCCGACCGCCGCGAGCATGACGCGGTGGGTCTCCGGCCTCGCCGCCGGTCTCGCCCTCCTCGCCGCCGTCACGGCGGTGGGGCTTTACGATCACGCCCGCCAGTCGGGCCTGCTCGCCGCGAAGGCGGAGGAGAGCGCAAGTCTGGCGCAAAGCGTCAAGTCGCTCAAGGAGCGTCTCGACGCCGTCGAGACGGCGCGCTCACGCGACGAAAGCGCCGATCTGCGTAAGATCGCCGCGGAACTCAAGGCGCAGCGAGACACGACGCACGACCTGAACGCCGCGCTCGCCCAACTGACGGCGCGCGCAGATCGGGTCGACCACGACCAGAACGCGCGCCTGGACAAGCTCGCCGAGCGGATCGACCATGATTCGAGCGCTCGGCTGGCCGATCTCGCGGCGAGGATCGACAAGCTCGAGAAGCGGCCGGCGCCGACGCCCGTCGTCGCAGCGCTCGCGCCGCCCCCGAAGCCGGTCGCGTCGGCTGCGCCGCCCCTCAAGACGGTCACGTCGGCCGCGCCGACTCCCAAGCCGGAAGCGCTCGTCTCCGACGAGACGACCGGCTCGATCGACAAGTCGCGGCAGACCCTGCGCAACTATTGGTTGCTCGACGTTCAAGGCGACTACGCGCTCGTCGCCGGGCGCGGGGGTCCCCAGCAGGTTGGCCCGGGCGATTTCCTGCCCGGCGCCGGCCGCGTGCTGCGCGTCGAGCGCCATGGGCGTGCCTGGGTGGTGGTGACCAGCGGCGGCCTGATTGCGAGCGCCGATCAGCCGCGGTTCTGAGAGGGAACCGGCTTCTGCGCGCCAACCCGGGGGCTGGCGCGGCGGACGCGCACGACGACGTCGACACGTGCGATCTCGTAGCCCTCGGGAGCGGTCGGCAACCGCTCGAGCGCCACATGTCCTTCCGGAATGTCGATCAGCGCGCTGCTCTCTTCGATCAGGAAGTGGTGGTGCGAGGTCGGATTGGTGTCGAAATAGGTCCGTGGCCCGTCGATCGCGATTTCGTTGAGCAACCCGGCGGTCGTGAACTGGTGCAACGTGTTGTAGACGGTCGCCAGCGAGACCGGCACCTTGGCGGCCTTCGCCTCCTCGAACAGGATCTCGGCCGTCACATGGCGGTCGCCCTTGCCGAACAGCAGCCAGCCGAGCGCGACCCGCTGGCGGGTGGGGCGCAGATTGGCTTGGCGCAGCTTGGCGCGCAGTTTATGGACCGGGCAGCCATCCATGAAGCCGCTTTGCGGCCGGGGCCGGGCTGTCACGGGGACGGTGACGGGGGGCACTTCAGAAGATCTCTCGTTCGTTCGCTCGGCTTGCGCTCGAGGCGCGAACCACCTCATATCATAACAAATCACCGCCGTCAGCCGATGCGGCGAACGTGACAAAAGGATTGCCGGCTAGCGCTTTCGGGACGCGCGCGGCTGTGTTACGAAGCCGCACAAAAAGGTCGTCGCGCGGCGAGCCGCGTCCGAAAAGCCAAGGAATCAACGCGAGCATGTCGGAACAACGGCGCTCTCAATTCGCCTATGAAGATCTCCTGGCTTGCGGCCGCGGCGACCTGTTCGGCGCGGGAAACGCCCAGTTGCCCCTGCCTCCAATGCTAATGTTCGACCGGATCGCCGACATCAGCGAGACAGGGGGCGCCCACGGCAAGGGCGCCGTGCTCGCCGAATTCGACATCAAGCCGGAGCTGTGGTTTTTCGGTTGCCACTTCAAGGGCGACCCGGTCATGCCGGGCTGCCTCGGGCTCGATGCGCTGTGGCAGCTCACCGGCTTCTTTCTCGGCTGGCTCGGCCTGCCGGGTCGCGGCAGGGCGCTCGGCGTCGGCGAGGTGAAATTCGTCGACCAGGTGCTTCCCTCGATCAAGAAGGTGATCTACGGCGTCGACGTGAAGCGCGTCTTTAGAGGCAAATTGGTTCTCGGAATCGCCGATGGTTGGCTTGAGGCCGACGGCAGGCGGATTTATGAGGTCAAGGACATGCGGGTCGGCCTTTTCGGCGCCGCAAAGGCGAGCCAAGCCTAAGGTCCCCGGTCTTTCGAGCCGACAAAACTGTCTGGAGCAAAGCGGATGAGGCGGGTCGTCGTCACCGGTATGGGGATCGTTTCCTCAATCGGCAACAACGCTCAGGAAGTTCTAGCGAGCCTGCACGCCGGCCGCTCGGGCATCTCGCGCGCCGAAAAATACGCCGAGCTCGGCTTTCGCAGCCAGGTTCAAGGCGCGCCGACCTGCGTTCCCGAGGAGATTCTCGACCGTCGCGCGATGCGATTTCACGGCGGGGGCACCGCCTGGAATCACGTCGCGATGGATCAAGCGATCCTCGACTCGGGCCTCGAGCCGAACGAAGTCTCCAACGAGCGCACGGGCATGGTGATGGGCTCCGGCGGGCCCTCGACCCGGGCGATCGTCGAAGCGGCGGACGTCGCGCGCGCCAAAGGTCCAAAGCGCGTCGGCCCCTACGCCGTCCCCAAGTCGATGTGCTCGACCGCCTCGGCCACGCTGTCGACCTGGTTCAAGATCAAGGGCCCCGCCTATTCGATCTCCTCGGCCTGCGCGACCTCCAATCACTGTATCGGCGCCGCCGCCGAGCAAATTCTGATGGGCAAGCAGGACGTGATGTTCGCCGGCGGCTGCGAAGATCTCGACTGGACCTTGTCGGTGCTGTTCGACGCCATGGGCGCAATGTCGTCTGCGTACAACCACACGCCCGAGCGGGCCTCGCGTCCTTATGACAAGAACCGCGACGGCTTCGTCATCTCGGCCGGCGCCGGCGTTCTGGTGCTTGAGGACTACGATCGCGCCAAGTCGCGCGGCGCGCGAATCTACGGCGAGATCGCCGGCTACGGGGCGACCTCCGACGGCGCCGACATGGTGGCTCCGTCCGGCGAAGGGGCGGCGCGCTGCATGCGCCAGGCGATCGCCGGCGTGAAGACGCCGATCGACTACATCAATCCACACGCGACAGCGACGCCGGTCGGCGATCTCAAAGAGATCGAGGCGTTGCGCGAGGTGTTCGGCTCGGGCGAGAAATGCCCGCCGATCGCCGCCACCAAGGCGCTCACCGGCCATTCCCAGGGCGCGACGGGCGTTCACGAGGCGATCTATAGCCTGCTGATGATGCAGAACGGCTTCATCTGCAAGAGCGCGCATATCGACGAGATCGATCCGGCGGTCGCCGACATGCCGATTTTGCGCGAGCGCCGCGACAATGTGCAATTGCGCGCGGTGCTCTCCAACTCGTTCGGTTTCGGCGGCGCCAACGCGACCCTCGTTTTCAAACACGTCGACGCGTAACGACAAAGAAGAAGCAGCGGGATGAAATCTGGCCTGATGAGCGGCAAGCGCGGCCTCGTGATGGGGGTCGCGAACGATCATTCGATCGCCTGGGGCATCGCCCAGTCTCTCGCCGCTCACGGGGCCGAGCTCGCCTTCACCTATCAGGGCGAGGCGCTCGAAAAGCGGGTCCGCCCGCTTGCCGAAAGCCTCGGCTCCAAGCTTTCGCTGCCATGCGACGTCGAAGACCTGCAATCGGTCGATGCGACATTCGCGACGCTCGCCGAAACGTGGGGCGGCCTCGATTTCATTGTCCATTGCATCGGCTTCTCAGATCGCAACGAGCTCAAGGGCCGCTACGCCGACACGACGCGAGAGAATTTCGTCAGGACCATGGTCATCTCGGCCTTCTCCTTCACCGAGATCGCCAAGCGCGCGGCCCCACTTATGCCGAGCGGCGGCGCGATGCTGACGCTCACCTTCGGCGGCGCGACCCGCGTCATGCCGAATTACAACGTCATGGGGGTCGCCAAGGCGGCGCTCGAAGCGAGCGTGCGCTACCTCGCGGCCGATTTCGGCCCCGCTGGCATCCGCGTCAACGCAATCTCAGCCGGGCCGATCCGCACCCTCGCCGGCGCCGGCATCGCGGACGCGCGCTTCATGTTCAATTTCCAGCGCAGCCATTCGCCGCTGCGGCGCACTGTGACGATCGAGGATGTCGGCGGCTCGGCGCTCTATCTTCTCTCCGACCTCTCCGCTGGCGTGACCGGCGAGGTCCATTTCGTCGACGCCGGCTACAACGTCATCTCGATGCCTAGGCCCGAGGACATCAAGAACGGGGGTTGACTTTCCCCGCCGAACGTATGGTTTATTTTTTCTCAAGGGCTACCCCCTAAGCTCCCGCGCAACTGAAGCGTGAGGAGGGTCATGACGACGTTCGCTCCGATCTCCGGACTCGCCGCGCGCGCATGGCGGACATGGTTGTCGCGCTCGATCGTCGCGCTGCTTGCGGCGTCGCCGGCCGTCGCGCTCGCCGTCCCCCTGCCGCCTGTCAGGCCGGGGCATCCCGTCCCGGTCCATATCGCGCCTCGGGCGACGCCCCACGCCAGGCCCGCGGAGAACCCCGTCGAGATCGAGTTCCGCAAGTTCGTCGCCGAACTCTGGCCGCGCGCCGAGGCCCGCGGCGTCTCCCGCAAAACCTTCGACGCCGCCTTCAACGGCGTGACGTTCGACTCGAACATCATCGCCTTTACCAAGGCGCAGCCGGAGTTCGTCAAACCGATCTGGGAGTATCTTCAGACCGCGGTGTCGAATTCGCGGATCCAGCGCGGCCGGGCGAAGGCGGCGGAGGTGCGCGCCTGGCTCGCCAAGGCGAAGACCGCCTACGGCGTGGACGAATCCGTCATCATGGGGATCTGGGGCATGGAGACGGAATTCGGCGCCTTCGAGGGGTCGGACAACGTCATCCGCGCGCTCGCCAGTCTCGCTTTCGTGCATTTCCGCGGCGACTACTTCCGCGACGAATTGATCGCCGCACTGCATATTCTCCAAGAGGGCGACATTGCCCCCGGCGAGATGCGCGGCTCCTGGGCCGGCGCAATGGGCCAGACCCAGTTCATGCCCTCCAGTTTCAACGAATATGCGGTCGACTTCGAGGGGCACGGACGCCGCGACATCTGGAACAGCGCGCCGGACGCCATTGGCTCGACCGCCAACTATCTCGCCAAGCACGGATGGGCCGCCGGACCGCCTTGGGGTTTCGAGGTGCGCCTCCCCCGTGACTTCAAACTGACGGACGCGGATTCCACGCATTCGGCGCCCTTCTCGTCGTTCGCGGAGCGAGGCGTCGTCCGCGCCGACGGCGGCGAACTGCCGCGTTCGGGCGAAGCCCAGTTGCTGATCCCCGCCGGGCTCAACGGCCCCGTCTTCCTCGTCACCGGTAATTTCCAGACGATCAAGAGTTACAACAATTCAACAGCTTATGCCCTGGGTGTGGCGCTGCTGGGCGACGCGATCACACAGGGGCGCACATTGCAGGCGGCTTGGCCGGTTCACGATCCGTTGCTGAGCGAGCGCGAGGTGCGCGACTTGCAGACACGGTTGCGCAAATTGGGCTATGATGTTGGGGCCGTCGACGGCAAGGTCGGCGATACGCTGCGGGCGGCGTTGCGAGCCTATCAAGAGGCGATCGGCGCGCCGCCGGACGGGTATCCGACGCTCGCGCTGCTCAAAAAGATGCGCGAACGCGGCTGAGTTTCGGCGGACAGGCGGTCCGGAGTGATGCGTTCAGTTCTCGCTTATCAGTTTGGCCGGATCGTCCGGTTGGCGGCGATCGTCCTTTGCTGCGTTTCGCTAGGCGGCCCTGCCGTCGAGGCCGAGGACGGCGGGTTCGGAAGTTTCCTGCAGCACCTCTTCGGCGGCAGCGACGCGCCCAGGCCGGCCGAACCCGCCACGCCCGCCCCGGCGCCGCACCATCCCAGGAAGCGTGTGCGCGACTTCGTGCCGGCGACGACGACCCGCCAGCCGGGAACGCCAGGCGGCGCCCCCGTGCAACCCACCTTCTTCATCGACGTTCTCGGCGACAGCCTCGGCGGCTACGCGGCGGGAGGCATCGCCGAGGCTTTCGCCAACCGGCCGGAGGCTTCGATCGCGAACAAGACGCACGACGCGTCCGGCCTCGTGCGCGAGGACTATTACGACTGGCCGAAGGCGGCGCGCGAACTCGCGGCGAGCAAGGACCACATCGATTTCGTCGTCATCATGGTCGGCATCAACGATCTGCAGCCGATGCGCGACGGTTCCGACGCGCTCGACACGTTGAGCGATCAATGGCGCACGCTTTACGCACAGCGCGTCGAGTCGATGGTCGCGCCCTTCGCCGCCGCGCATATTCCGGTCGCCTGGGTCGGCCTGCCGCCGGTGCGCACCGAGCGTTTGAACGCCGACATCATCAAACTCAACGAGATCGACAAGGAGCACGCGGAAAAGGCCGGCGCCAAATATATCGACATCTGGGACGCCTTCGCCGACCAGAACGGCCAATTCGACGCCTTCGGCCCCAATGTCGACGGGCAGAACGTGAAACTGCGCGGCGTGGACGGCATCCATTTCACCAAGGCCGGCTCGCGGAAGGTCGCGCACTTCCTCGAAGCGGAAATCAAACGGGTGATGGACAAGGGCCGCCAGCAGAACGAGACCGCGACGCTGCCGCCCGACATCGAACAGGCGGCCGGCGACATCAACGCGCAAATCCGCCGCGAGATGGGCGCCCCGGACGAAGCTCCGGGCGCCGCGCCGGCCGAACTTGCTAGGCCGCTCGCAGGACCGATCCTGTCGCTGACGGCACGGCCGACGTCGCCCGGCGGGGTGCTCGCTGCGCGTGAAACGATCCCTGCGAGCGAACCAGGATCCGTTGCGCGAGTTCTCAGATTCGGCGAGCCCGCTGAGCCGAGAAGCGGCCGCGCCGACGACTTTTCCTGGCCTCGCCTTTAAACCGGACCGGAGCGGCCAAAACGCCGCCTGCCGTCCTTGTTCGCGAAGAGGCCGCGTGATAGGCGACCAGCGAACGAACACCCCGAGGGGCCCAGGAGAGACGGAATGGCAGAGCAGAACAGCAACGGCGCGGACCAACCCGGCGCGACGGCGCCGCGGTTTTCCGTCCTCGCGCAATACGTCAAGGACCTCTCCTTCGAGAACCCCAATGCGCCGCGCTCGCTTGCGCCGCAGCAGGGCCCAAACATCAACTTGCAGGTCAACGTCAACGCGCGCCAGATCGCGCCGACCGACTACGAAGTGAGCCTGCTGCTCGAAGGCGGCGCGGGCGAGGGCGCTTCGGCGCTGTTCAAGTTCGAGCTCAACTACTCCGGCGTGTTCCGCGTCGAGAACATTCCGGCCGAACAGATCCAGCCGCTGGTGATGATCGAAGGGCCTCGCCTGCTGTTCCCCTTCGCGCGCGCGATCGTCGCCGAAGCGGTGCGGGGCGGGGGCTACCCCGCGCTCTACGTCGACCCGATCGATTTCCACGGCCTCTACGTGCAGCGCGTCGCGAACGCCTCGGCGGAAGCCCCGAGCCTTCAGGCCTGAGCCTCGATGGGCTCCTCTGAAGCGTAACGGCCCCAGATCGCCGCCTCGCCAAGGGTGGCGATCAGGGCTCTATGCGCGGCGTATTCCGGCTCGGTGAGCCTTTGCGGCAGCGGCGCCGGGCGCTCGCGGTGGATCGCCGCGACGACCCCAATGTGGGCTCGCTCGATTTCAGCGGGCGCGAACGCGAGCGAACGCTGCCGACCGCCCAGCAGCTCCGCATAGACCTCGACCAGAATTTCCGCGTCGAGCAACGCGCCGTGCTTTACGCGCCGCGAGCGGTCGATGCGATAGCGGTCGCACAACGCATCGAGATTGTTGGGCGCGCCGGGATGCTTGCGGCGCGCGAGCGCGAGCGTGTCGACCACCCGCTCCTGGACAATCGCAGGAAAGCGCAGCGTCGCCAGTTCCGCGTTGATGAAACGCATGTCGAACTCGGCGTTGTGGATCACCAGCCGATCCTCGCCGACAAAGGCGAGAAACTCCTCGACCACCGCCGCGAAGACCGGCTTGTCGCGCAAGAATTCCGTCGAGTGCCCATGCACGCGATAGGCATCCTCCGGCACGTCGCGCTCGGGATTGATCAGAACGTGAAAGACGGAGCCCGTCGCGATCTGATTGACGACCTCGACGGCGCCGATCTCGACCAGCCGATGCCCCTGCGCCGGATCGAGCCCGGTCGTCTCGGTGTCGAGCACGATCTCACGCAAGCGTTCGTCCCCCCGGCATGGCGGCGATCGCACGCAGCACGCCGGCCGCCTGCGCGCGCGTCTGCTCCAAACTTCGGCTGGTGTCGATGACGAAATGCGCGCGCCGCCGCTTCTCGGCGTCGGGCGCCTGGCGCGCGAGCAGGGCATCGAGTTTGGCTTCGCTCATTCCCGGACGCGCAAGGGCGCGGGCGCGCTGAGCAGCCTCGCCGGCGCTGACGACGAGCACGAGATCGACGCGTCTGTCGCCTCCCGTTTCGACGAGCAGGGGTACGTCGACGACGACGACGCGGCGCCCCTCGACTCGCGCGCGTTCGAGAAAGTCTTGGCGAAGCCGCCCGACCTCGGGATGGACGATCGCCTCGAGCCGCTTCAGCGCGTCGGCGTCGCCAAGGGTCGCCGCGGCGAGCTTCTCACGATTGACCTCGCCGTTCTCGAGGACGCCAGGAAAAGCCGCCTCGACGGCGGCGGCTCCGGGCGAGCGATAAAACTCGCGGACCGCCAAGTCGGCGTCGAACACCGGCGCGCCGAGGGCGGCGAACATCGCGGCGACGGTCGTCTTGCCCATCGCGATGGAGCCCGTGAGGCCGGCGACGATCACCCGCGTTTGCCCTCCGCCGCCAGAATGTCCGCCTCCACCAGCTTGCGCAACTCGGCGGTGACGCTCGGACGCTCGCCGAACCAGCGCGCGAATCCCGGCGCCGCCTGATGCAGAAGCATGCCGAGACCGCCGACAGCGCGCAAGCCCCGGCGCCGGGCGGCTTCGATCAGCGGCGTCGCCAGGGGAACATAGACGATGTCGGCGACGACGGCGCCCTCCGGGATCGGCGCAAGGTCGATCTCGAGCGGTGGTTGTCTCGCCATGCCGAGCGTCGTCGTATTGACGAGAAGATCCGCCTCGCCGAGGAGAGCCGGCAGAACGCGCCACGCCGCGGCGCGCGCCGCCGGCGAAAAACGAGCCGCCAGAACCTCGGCGCGCTCGAGGGTGCGATTGACGACGACGATTCGCTCGACGCCGCGCGACTGCAAGCCGTAGACGATCGCGCGCGAAGCGCCCCCGGCGCCGAGAACGATCGCCGTGCGAGTCGTCGCGCGCCAATCCGGCGCCTCGGCATCGAGGCTGTCGAGAAAGCCTGCAATGTCGGTGTTGTCGCCGCAAAGCGCGCCGTCTGCGCGCCAGAGCGTGTTGACCGCGCCAGTCGCCTGCGCGGCAGGCGATAGCCAGTCGCAGGCGGCGAAGGCCGCCTCCTTGTGCGGCGTCGTGACGTTCGCGCCGACGAGCCCTTCCGCCCCGATCGACGCGGCGAAAGCCGGAAACTCAGCCGGCTCGACGGCGAATCGCTCATAGGCGCCGGGCAGGCCAAGCGTGCGCAGCCAATAGCCGTGGATGAGCGGCGAGCGGGAATGGGCGACGGGCCATCCGCAAACGCCAGCGCGCGGCGCGATCGAACCGTTCATAGCGCGAGCGCGCCTTCGCGGCGAAGACAGGCGAGCAGCTTCAGCATCGGCATGCCCAGAATCGTCGTGTGGTCGCCTTCGACCGATTCGAACAGATGCACGCCGAGCCCTTCGAGCTGATAGACGCCGACGCTTGCGAGAACTTGCGGACCGGCGACTTCGAGATAGCGCGCGATCGCGCGCGCGTCGAGCGGGCGCATAGTAAGGACGGCGCTGTCTTCGCCTTCGCCGACGAGGCGACCGCCGCGCGCCAAGGCGAAGGCGGAGGTGAGCCGATGGCGTCGCCCGCTGAGCGCCGCCAGCGTCTCGGCCGCTGCCTCCAATGTCGCGGATTTATGAACGAGGCGCCCCTCGAGACTGAGCGTCTGGTCGGCGCCGAGGCAGAGCGCATTCGCACGCCGGGCGCTGACTTCCAGCGCCTTGGCGCGCGCCAGCGCTAAGGCGAGCTTTTCGACCGGGCCGCCTTTGCCAAGGAACTCGTCTTCGAGGGCGCGCTCGTCGATCTCGGCGGGCTCGATGTCGAATTCGAGCCCGGCGCCGGCGAGCAACTGCCGTCGGCTGGCGCTTTTCGAGGCCAGCACCAGCGCTTCGCGGGCAGTCCAAAGGGGGGAGCGAGACGACATTCAGCTTCAGGCCTGCGTGATGAACTTGAGACGGTGTTCCCGGTAGAGATCGAGGATCGCGGCTGCGGTCTCCTCGATCGATCGCCGCGTGACGTCGATGGTCGGCCAATTGCGGTCGGCGAAGAGACGCCGCGACGCCGCAACCTCCTGCGCGACGGCGACGCGATCGACATAGGCGGTCTGCGGATCGGCGTTGAGCGCCAGCACCCGGTTCTGCCGGATCTGGATGATTCGTTCCGCCGAGGCGACCAGCCCGACGATCAGCGGCCGGCGCAAATGACCGAGCGCGGGGGGCAAAGGCAAGCCTGGCACGATCGGCACGTTGGCGGCTTTGTAGCCGCGATTGGCGAGATAGATGCTCGTCGGCGTTTTCGAGGTGCGGCTGACGCCGAGCAGCACGATGTCGGCGTGCTCGAGATTCTCCGGCAATTGGCCGTCGTCGCACATCATCGTGTAGTTCAGCGCGTCGATCCGCTTGAAATATTCGGGATTGAGCATGTGCTGCGCGCCGGCGCGCGGCGTCGAGCTCTGGCCGAGATAGGACTGGAACAGGCCGAGAATCGGCCCCAAAACGGAAAGGCATGGCGAGCCCGACGCCTCGCAGGCCGCTTCCAGGCGGCGCGACAGTTCGGGATCGACGAGCGTGAAGAGGACGATCCCGGGAGCGTTGTCGATCTCGGTGACGACTCGGTCGAGCTGCGTGCGGGTGCGGACGAGCGGATAGACATGCTCGATGGAAGCGACGCCTTGATATTGCGCCGCGGCCGCTCGCGAAGCGGCGATCAGTGTCTCGCCGGTCGAATCCGAAACGAGATGAAGGTGAAAGTAGCTGCGCCCCATCGTCGGCCTCCAACGCGGGTCCCTGTATAGCCGCCCGACGGGGCTGTGGACAGGCGTGGAGAACTCGGGTCCCGCTGGGCGCCCCTCGGATCGGGATCTGAATTGCCCGGCCGATCATCCCCAGTCGATCTTTTTAGGACAGCGAAACGGCCCGCCAAAATGAGACCGGGAATTGTGGGGAAAGCGGCACGACGATTCACAGGCCCCGATTGTGCGGAAGGCCCGGGTTTCTTAACGTCGCGTTAACTTGTCCCCAGGCCGATCGACGGCTTGCGGGGCGCAACCCTCAGCCCTCGACGGCGAGGTCGAGTCTGGGGACGGAAATGCATTCATGCCTTTCAGGCCTTAAAAGAGAATTAAAAAGATATCCTTTTCTAAATTGTTTTTAGAGCGCGCCTTGCGTCGTTCGAGCCTTTGCTCTCGCCGGGCGAGCATGGCATGGTGCGCTCTCCCAGCGACGCCCGCTTCGCTTCGCCCCACCCCGACGGACCCGATGGAATCAATTGACCTCTGGATCAAGACGCTGCATCTGATCGCCGTGATCGCGTGGATGGCTGGCCTGCTCTATCTGCCGAGGCTGTTCGTCTATCACGCCGACGCCGCCGTCGGTTCGGAGGTCTCCCAGACGTTCAAGGTGATGGAGAAGAGGCTTCTCCGGCTGATCATCAATCCCGCAATGATCGCGGTGTGGATCACCGGGCCGCTCCTCGCCTACCGCATGGGCTACTTCCAGTCGGGCTGGCTGCACGCGAAGATTGGGCTCGTCGTCATCCTGTCCGGCGTGCACGGCTACTTGGCGGGACGGGTGCGGGCCTTCGCCGAGGATCGCAACGACCGCTCGGCCAAGTTCTACCGGATTCTCAACGAAGTCCCGACGGTCATCATGGTGCTGATCGTCTTCCTGGTCGTGGTGAAGCCTTTCTAGACCCCAAAGGCGACTTTCGTTCAAAAGAGCGTTGAAAGAATCGCCAAAGGCGATTAAGCAGGGGTCCTCACCTTCAGCGGGCGCTTCCTTCGTTAAGTGGATCGAACGCGATTCGCACTGGCGTAAGCCAGTCGAGGCAAGCAGCGGCTTTCAGTTTTCCGCTCCCTCCGCTTTCTCACCCTGTTGCCGACGCGCGAGCTGCGCGTCCCTTTCAAGGACGTCCCAATGCGGGAAATCAAACTCAAGGACCTCAAGAAGAAATCGCCGACCGAACTCCTCGTCTTCGCCGAAGAGAACGAGGTCGAGAACGCCTCAATCATGCGCAAGCAGGAGCTGATGTTCGCGATCCTCAAGCAACTCGCGGCGCGCGAGGTCGAGATCATCGGCGAGGGCGTGATCGAGATCCTCCAGGACGGCTTCGGCTTCCTGCGCTCGGCGGACGCCAACTATCTCGCCGGTCCCGACGACATCTACGTGTCCCCGTCCCAGATCCGCCGTCTCGGACTGCGCACCGGCGATACGGTCGAGGGTGTGATTCGCAGCCCGAAGGAGGGCGAGCGGTATTTCGCTTTGCTCAAGTGCAACGGGATCAATTTCGAGGACCCGGAAAAGACCCGGCACAAGGTCCATTTCGACAACCTGACGCCCCTCTATCCCGACGAGCGGCTCCGTTTGGAGGTCGAGGATCCGACCCGTAAGGATATGTCTCCCCGTGTCATCGACATCGTCGCGCCGATCGGCAAGGGGCAGCGCGCGCTGATCGTCGCCCCGCCTCGAACCGGCAAGACGGTGCTGCTGCAGAACATCGCGCAGTCGGTCACCGCCAATCATCCCGAGTGCTTCCTCATCGTGTTGCTGATCGATGAACGGCCGGAGGAAGTGACCGACATGCAACGCTCGGTGAAGGGCGAGGTCGTCTCTTCGACCTTCGACGAGCCGGCAGTGCGCCACGTGCAAGTCGCGGAAATGGTGATCGAGAAGGCCAAACGCCTCGTCGAGCACGGCCGGGACGTCGTGATCCTGCTCGATTCGATCACCCGCCTGGGGCGTGCTTACAACACCGTCGTGCCGTCCTCCGGCAAGGTGCTGACGGGCGGCGTCGACGCCAACGCGCTGCAGCGGCCGAAGCGATTCTTCGGCGCGGCGCGCAACATCGAGGAAGGCGGCTCGCTGACGATCATCGCCACCGCCCTGATCGACACCGGCTCGCGCATGGACGAAGTGATTTTCGAAGAGTTCAAGGGCACCGGCAATTCGGAAATCATTCTCGACCGCAAGGTCGCCGACAAGCGCACCTTCCCGTCGATCGACATCACCAAATCCGGGACCCGCAAGGAGGAATTGCTGGTCGATCGCGGCGTCCTGTCGAAGATGTGGGTCTTGCGCCGCGTCTTGACCCCGATGGGCACCGTCGACGGGCTCGAATTCCTGATCAACAAGCTCAAGGAATCGAAGAGCAACGCCGAGTTCTTCGACGCGATGAACACTTAACGCAGAAGGACCCCACATTCGGGACTACGTCCGTTCGTCGCCCGGAGCGCCGTGTTCGGGTTTGAGGTCGATAAGCGGCGTGCCGTCGAGGCAGTCGAGCCCACGCACCTGAAGCGTCGTACCGTCGATCGCCACCAACCGGACGATCGAGGAGGCGATCGGGTTCGGCCGCACCGGCGAGCGCAAGGCAAAGGTGCCGGTGGTCTGCATGGAGCTGAATGGCTTCTGCAGTACCAAGTCGCGCCGCGCGAGATGCATCCAATATAGGACCTGGATGTGCGGATGACCGGCAAGATCGGTCAGATCGGTCAGTGCCATCCGCCATCGCTCGTCGACGACAATCGAGCAGATCGGTCCGTCGAGGCTGCCGCGCTTGGGGCATTCCTGACGCGTGCGCCACGGCGTATGGATCGTGCCGATGAAGTAAAGAGCCGCATCGCTCTGCGGCGGCAGCGCCACGGCGAACTCTTCCGGACGCAGCTCGGTTTCGGCTTCTGTGGATTTTTCACTCATCTCGCAACGATCGCAGAAAAGATCGAGTCGCGTCCAGTATTAGGCGAGGGTATGGCTGCGCCGCCTCGCTCTGCTCAAGGAGATGATTGCCCTGAGCGCAAGACCAAAGGCTGCAACGCTTCTCATCGCATTCCTCTCTTTGATCTTGAATGACGCCAGCGCCTATTGTGAGGAAGCCCTGGCGATCTCGGCGCTCTTGGCCAACTTCAAGGCCCGCTGCAGGTGGTCCTCGATCTTCGGGAGGGTGCGTTGGGCAAATTCCTTGAGGTCCGGGTCGGTGCCGTCCTGGATCTCGTACCGAAAAAGTGCGGCGTTGCCTTTCTGATAGTCGACCTGGCCGTCGACGTAGTCGCGGTCGAATGTCCTGGCCCTGTCGGCCTTGAGCGAAGCAATCATTGCGTCGTAGGCGCCTTGCAACAAAGTGTTGGGGGGTGCCGTAACCCGCTCGCGCCGCAGGATTGCATCGAGCGCATCGACCACTGGTTTATGGCTCACCACCATGAGGTGCGCGTAGTCGCGGATGTTGGCGGTGGTAGCCTTCTCTTCGGCAATCCGGCCGGAAGCGATCTGGAAAGGGGTGCCCAGATTGGCCTGAGCGACAAAATTGTAGTCGACCGGGCTCCAGGCCGAATCAGCTTTCGAAGGCATATCCGCCGTACTCTTCGGCTGCTTGTCGGCTACAGCAGCGCCGGCGGCTAGGGCCAGCACCGCGACGGCGAAACCCAGCGTCGAAACTCGAGCCATCTAGAAAAACTCCTATCGTTTTGGGTTGGATCCCGTCGAGCCTGGTTCGGTTGACTCTATGCCACCCGCCATGGCGGCTTGCTGGGGTCGACCAATTTCAAATCGACTGGCGCCATCCCAAAAATTCCAATGACCACCGGTTCCTTCGCGTCTTTCCTCACGCCGTCGTAATGAGGCGTATGGGCGACACGCCTGACGAAACCGCCGGCCGGTACCGGAACCGTAGCATCCGGATCGAAGTCGGTGCCGCTGTTCACCCACCAGGTGCCGGACAACACCAGGCACAAC
>DASXGX010000093.1:0-1569 GCA_036488815.1 Roseiarcus sp. | reverse complement strand
GCAGCGTTCGATCTGTCGCGCGATATCCGGCGCGCCCGTCATTTCGCCAAAGCTCCCGCGCGTCAAAGGGCCGAACGCCAGCAGGTCGGGATGCGCAGCGCCGTCGCGAGTGAGCAGGCGGCTTTCCAAATCGACGGCGAGTCCGGTTCCGACTTCATCCAGCTTGCCCAATCCGCGATCGACGAGCTGGCCGATCAGCGGCTCCCGTTCCACCTTCCTGCCAGGGCCGACGCACACGACGACCGCGTCGAACGACTGCGCGGCCGGCGCCGCGCCGCGCCGGCGCAATGTCGCGATCAGCTTTCCCTGCCCCGCATCGAGAGACGCGAGCCCGGCCTGCTGCACGACAAGCCGCCCACGCCGGCGCCAATCCTCGACGAGTTCGTGGAGTTGCGGCGCGATCCTGAAACGGTGAACCTCCCAGAACGGCAGGAGACGCTGCGCGACGCGGCGCTGTTCGCGAGGCGGCAAAGCGCGCCAGACCTCGCGCAGCTTGGACCGCAGGCCGTCTACGACAGGCTGCCAGCCGAAGCGCTCGCCATATTGACGGATCCGCCGCCGCGCCAAGCGGAGCAACCCGATCGCCGTATCCGGCGCCGGCTCCCCCTCGAGGATATCGACGCCGTCGAGGAACACGCCGTGCGGACGAGCCAGCAGCCCGCGGCGAGAGATGGCGGTGATTTGTCCGTGATGCCCGGCGTCGGATAGCGTCGCGACCACATCCGCCATCGTCAGCCCGGTTCCGACGACGAGCACGCTGTCGTGCGCGCCGATCGCCGCCATGGCGTGAGGCGCCCAGGGGTTTCGGACGAGACCCGAATGCCGCAGCGCCGCGGGGCTGACCGGGCAGGGTAACGACGGGCTCGAATGTCCGATGCACAGGGCGACCTTGTCGGCGGTCAATCGCGCTCCGGACGACAGCTCCACCAGCCAGCCTCGGCCGTCAGGATGGATCGCGACCGCCCGCGCACGATGATGACGCAATCCGTGGCGAAGATCGCTCTCCGCGATCGTTCGCGTCAGCGTGTCGAGGACATAGTCGCCGAACGCGCCGCGCGCGACGTAGTGGTGGCCACGCGAATCCGTGCTGGCGGCGTCGGGCAACCGTCCGCTCTCCTGCAGCCACCGCGTCAGATGGGATCGGTCATCACTGAAGAGACTCATCCGGTCGCTCGGCACGTTGATGCGATGAGCGGGATCGGGCGTCCCATAGGCGATTCCGCGGCCGAGTTCGGAATTCGGTTCGACGACGTCAATCTCGAGCGGCGCCGTTGCGGCCCTCGCCGCATGGATGATCAGCGCCGCGCCGGTGAACCCGCCGCCGACCACCACAAGCCGAAGCGGCCTCATGCTCGCGACGCAATCGCCGCTGGAGAGCGGAAAGGCGGTCCAGCGTGGCCGAGTTCGCCCTCCCCGAGGCGCAGCGCCTCGGCGGCCTTAACAACCCCGGTCAGCGTGGGATCGGCGTCGCGGATGCGCCGCACCGCCAATTCATTCGCCTTTCGGCGCGCCGCGCTCTGTGTCTCGTTCGCAATCATAATCGTAAGTCCAATTCAGCGCGGCGTGCCG
>DASXGX010000076.1:0-5567 GCA_036488815.1 Roseiarcus sp. | reverse complement strand
GTTGGCGCAATCTTCGCAATCGGAGGCCGGCTCCCTTGCGTGACGTTGCGACGGTCTTGTTTCGCAGGGCGTACCCCAAATGATCCGACCCGACCCGCGCTCGGCGGCTCGTGTCCACCGCCTTTTCTGATAGGATTCGCTCGGGTCCTGCGGTCGCAGGCGAAAGCGAACGGCCGCAATCTTGTTTCGCGATCGGAAACGATCCGCGTCGGTGAGGGCGCCAACGCCATGAAGCGATTTTTAGCATCACTGCGAACGGCTGGTTTGGCGCGGTGGCAAGCGCCCCTGGTCGCCGTCTTCGCCTTCGTCCCCGCCTCCGCCTTGGCCGAGTACAAACTGCACTCTGGCGACGCGCTCGAGATTTCGGTTGCCGGCGCGCCTGACTTTCGGCAACGCTCGCCCATCGGCGTGAGCGGCGAGATCGCCTTGCCCTTGGCGGGTCAGGTGAAGGTCGCCGGCCTCACCGTCGCGGACGCGCGGGCCAAGATCGCCCTAAGCCTTTCGAACAAGCTCTACCAGCAGACGACAGCCGACGGGCGCGAGGTCCAGCACTTGATCGTGCCCGAGACGATCGTCGTCACGGTCGCCGAGTACCGTCCGATCTACGTCAACGGCGACGTCGCCCGGCCTGGCGAACTCGTCTTCCGGCCCGGAATGACCGTCCGGCAGGCGGTCGCGACCGCGGGCGGCTACGATCTGATGCAGTTTCGCTTGGCCAACCCGGTGCTGCAAGCGGCCGACTATCGATCCGATTACGAGACGCTGTGGGCGAACTACGCCATGGAGCAGGCGCATATTTGGCGACTTCGCACCGAGCTGGGCGAACAAAACGTCGAATACGCGGGCGGTCAGGCGGCCATCCCGGCGGAGATGGCCGATCGCATCAAGCAGAACGAGGCCGCGCTTCTCAAGGCGCGTCTGTCCGATCGCGAGCGGGACAAGGCCCTGCTGCGCGACGCGATCGCGAAAGCGGACAGTCAGCTCGCCACCCTTGCGGAAAAGAGAAAGAAGGACGAGGAGGGAACCCAGGCCGACGCCGAGGATTTCGAGAAAGCGAGAGCGCTCACCGAGAAGGGCATGACGACCGCGGCCCGGCTATCGGACACGCGGCGCGCGGTGCTCCTGTCCTCGGATCAGCTTCTGCAAACCGTGGTGGAGATGTCCAACGTCGAGCGCCAGCGAAGCGAATTCGCCAGGCAGCTCGAAAAGGTCGACAACCAAGCGCATGTCGACGCATGGCGAGAACTGCAGGACACCAATCTCCGCCTCGCTGAGACGATCGCCAGGCTCAAGAGCACGGGCGACAAGATGACCTACACCAATATGCTGCCCTCCCAACTGCTGCCCGGGCGAGGCGGACGGGCGAACATCACGGTCCACCGGGTCGGCGACGACGGGCCGCAAAACCTGGCGGCGGACGAGGATCTCGAGCTCGCCCCAGGCGACGTCGTCGACGTGGCGTTGGAGACCAAAGGCGTCGCCAACGCGCTCAATTCGACGCAACAGGGAAAGAACTGATCGCACATCGCCTCCGGCGCAGGGCGGCGAATCTGGCGCATAGGGAAATCGGATGCGAGTTCTGCTGGTTCACAACTTCTACCGCATAGCCGGAGGCGAGGACAGCATCGTTCGCGAGGAGCTGTCGCTGCTCAAAAACAGCAGCGTCGATGTTGAATTGTATTCGGTCACCAACGACGACATCGGCGGAGCGCTGCGCACGATCGCCACCGCGCTCCAGGTCGTCTACAATCTCTCGGCCCGCCGCGCGTTGGCGAAGAAGATCGCGGAATTTGCGCCTGATGTGGTTCACATCCACAATTTCTTCCCGCGCCTGAGCCCCTCTATTCTGGACGCATGCCGAGACGCAGGCGTGCCGGCCGTGATCACCCTGCACAATTACCGGATCCTTTGTCCCTCAGCGCTCCTCTATCCCGAGGAAAAACTCAGAGAACGAAGCATCGCCCACTCCTCCTGGTGGACGGTTCCAAAAGCGGCTTACCGCAATTCCAGGGTTGGGACATTCGCGGTCGCAACGATGGTCGAGTTCCACAAATGGGCGCAGACCTGGGCGCGCAAGGTCGACCGCTTCATCACCCTGACGGATTGCGCCAAGCAAAAGTTCACTCTAGCTGGGCTCCCGGAGGAGAAAATCGTCGTCAAGCCGAATTGCACCGCCAGGCCTCCGGTCTTCGACGGCCTGCACCGGGAAGGCGCCTTGTTCGTCGGTCGCCTCGATGTCCAGAAGGGAATTCCGGTCCTTCTCGAAGCCTGGAAGACCATCGACTACCCCTTGAGGATCATCGGCGACGGTCCGCTTTCGGAACTCGTCGAGCAGAGCGGCAACGATCGGATCCGCTATCTCGGGCGCCAACCGCACGAGGTGGTTCAGAAGGAGATGCAATCGGCGAAGTTCCTGGTGCTGCCTTCGTCGGGATTTGAAATGTTCCCCGTGACGGTGGTGGAGGCGTTCTCGAGCCGTCTTCCCGTAGTCTGCTCCGATCTCTCCACGCTGAAGGAACTGGTCGAGCCTGGCGTCACCGGCCTGACGTTTTCGACGGGCGACCCCGCGGCCCTCGCCGAACGCGTTCGCTGGGCCGTCGCCAACCCTTCGACGCTCGACGAGATCGGGCGCCGCGCGCAGGCGATCTATGAGGAGCGCTACACGCCAGAAGTCAATTTCAGCCGATTGATGGACATCTACAGTTCGCTACGCGGCGATCGGCGATTGGACTTGTCCCGAGCTCCCGGTCGCCGCTACGCGTCATCTGCGGAGGTGATCTCCAGATGAACCCGGACGTCCCGGACTCAATTCCGGCCCCTGCCGCGCGCCATCGACCTCTCTCGGCTTCGGCGCAGCGATGGCGGCGGCCTTCACGCGCTTTGTCGCGCGCAGTCTGTCGCGGTCGAGCAGAATTGGGCCGAAGACGTCCCAAGGCGGGAGGTCTTCGATATGGAACAGACAAAGCGATTGCGGTTCGTCCTGACCCGTCGCGAGGGTCTCGACTCCCCTGACGGGGTCAACATCTTCATTGTTGCGCTCGCTCAGGCTCTGCTGGAACTCGGCCACGACGTATCGATCGTCGTCGGCAGCCTCGGGAGCGAAGAGGAGTTCCAGCGTCTTCTGGCTCCGCGCATCCACCTCGCAATTCATGCGTTGAGCCGGACGCCGCTGAGCGGCGTGGCCTCCGTCACCGCTTGGCTGCGGGCGAAATCGGCGATCGATCGTTTCGGGCCGAACCTGATCGTCCACAACGAGGCGGTGCCGCTGCCGTTTCATGCCCCGACCGCTCAGGTCGTTCACGACCTCCAGCCACGCAACGGACCGCTCGCTCCGATATGGCGGACGATTCGACGCTTCAGCACCCGGCGCAGCAGTCATGTGATCGCGACGACGAGCGAATTGCGCGACGCGCTCGAGCGCGATCTCAAAATGTCGGCAAGCGAGATCGCCGTGATTCCCAAGTGCGTCGACCTGCAGGCCTATCGCGGCGCCGACCTCGCCGGCCGCGAGCGGGCGATCCTCCATTCCGGCACCCTGCCCTACAAGGACCCTGGCGCGACCATCCGCGCATTTGGCGAACTGGATGATTCCACGGTCGCGCTCTACATCGTGGGCGACGTCACCGAACCCACTCGCGAGACTGTGGACGTTCTGCCCGAGCGGCTCCGCCGCCGCGTCGTTCTGCTTGGTCAAACCGACGCGGCGACGCTGCGTGCGTTGCTTGGCCGCGTGCGGGTGGCCGCCTTCCCCACTCACTACGCGGTCCCCGTCGCGTCGGGGACGGTGATGGAGGCGATTGCCGCAGGTGCGCCAATCGTGGGCTCCTCGCAGATCAGCCATGACGTGCTGGCGGATGGCGTGAACGGAATCGTCGCCGACCCGAAGTCCGGCGTCATGGCCGCCGCGCTGAGCGACGTCCTGAACGATGACGGGCTCTGGTTGCGCCTTTCGGGCGGCGCGCGGCGAATGGCGAGCGCCTTCGACGCCGTTCGGGTCGCACGGCGATACGTCGAACTGGCGTCCCCCAACGGCTCGAGCGAGACTCGAAGATCGTCAGGACTCGATCGCCCGGCCAAAGGGCGCAAGGACGGACGCGCTGCCTTTCGCCCATTCCAATCCATCGCTCAACGCCGCGGCGGTTGCCTCGTCTGGGGCGCGCGCCGATGTGCTTGAGCCGTCCCTAGACCGGGCGGCGATTTGATTTGATGGAATCGCAGCACGGCTTAGATTCCTCAATTGCCGCGGGCTTTAAAAGCGATAGAGACGCGCCGGATTGTCGACGAGGATCTTGCGCCGTGTCACGGCGTCCGGCACCCAGTCGGCCAGCAGATTGAGGAGATGGCCCGCGTCGACCGGCAGGTTCGGCGCAGGGTCGGTTCGCGCCCGTCCCGGAACGGAGCTCGAATCCACGTGCGGCCAGCCCGACCCCCAGAGCACCCGATCGGGATTGGCTGCGAGCAGAGCCTCCACGACCGGCTTCAAATTGTCGTAGTCCGGCGCCCGCTTGGAAAGGCGGTAAGGTTCCGCAAACTTGACGTAAGCGTGGCCGGACTTCACGAGCGACGCCACGGCGTCGAAGCCCGGCTCCTCGACCCCGCCGGCTAGCCACGCGAAATAGTCGAAGACAAGCGGCGCCGGCGACGATGCGAGTTGCGGCGCCACAGCCGCGACCGCGTCCGGCGGCGCCTCGATGTCGAGATGCCACTGCCGCGCCTGAGCCAGATCGATCGCGGCCTCGATGCGCTTGGCCGTAGCCTCGCGATGCATCGCCGCGGAGCCGGAGAGCAGCAGGCGCACGCCGGCGATGCCCCCTTCCTTCAACGAATCCAAAACACTCGGCGGCGCGGCCTCATCGATCAGAGCGACCCCGCGCGCGCGGTCCGGCCCGAGTTCCTTGATGGCGGCGAGGGTCGCAGAATTGTCGGCGTCATAGACGGTGGGGGTGACGATCACGACGCGGTCGAGCTTCAGAAATCCCATCATCCGCCGCAGATCACCGGCTGTCGCGATGGGCGGAGTGTAGTCGCGCTGACGCGACATCGGAAACTGCGCGGGATCGCCGATCACATGGACATGCGTGTCACAGGCGCCGCGTGGCACGTCGAAGTCGACGGCGGTCGTCGGCATCGGGCCGGCGGCAAGACTGGGGCTCGCATATTGCGGCGTAGCGCAGAGCGCGCCGAGCGAGGCGACGAAGGTTCGGCGCGTCAACATCCTGTCCTCCCCTTGGCGCCCTTTTCGATGCGCGTCAGACGGCTGTGGGGGCCGTTCCTCTTGCGCGGCGCGGAATAAGCGATCATTGACTCAACGTCGCCGAGGTTTCCAGGGCGGATCGCCCGCCGTAGCCGGACAATGGGATTACTTCGGCGTTCCCCTCAAGATTCGCCTTCGACTCTGCTACCCCTCGTGCCTGCGGCTTCGCCAGCGGGATCACGCTGACTGTCGCCGGCCGCGGAGGCGGGTTTCGGGCCGCTACGGAAGATGGCCTATGCCGCAAGAGCAATCCGAACCAGACGGCCTGAAGCGAGCCGTCGCCTATTTGCTCGTGTTTCTCGCAGCGACCGTC
>DASXGX010000073.1:0-1840 GCA_036488815.1 Roseiarcus sp. | reverse complement strand
CCCGCTCTTTTTTATTGTTTGCCAAGGTCATATGGTCGAAGCGCTGCATCGAACCGCCGCGGAGCCTGTCGAGGGGCTCGACGAGACCCGTCTGATCGAGGATTCGGGCGCAGGCCAGCGCGTCGCCCGCATCGCCGCCCCGGTGCTGCGCGATCTCGGGCTGCGGCTGGTGCGCGTGAAGATCTCGGCCTCGCAGACCGCGGTGCTGCAGATCATGGCCGAGCGCCCCGACGGGACGATGTCGATCGAGGATTGCGAAAGCGTCAGCGTCGCTTTGTCGCCGGTCTTCGACGTCGACGAACCGATGGCGCAAGCCTACCGGCTGGAGGTTTCCTCGCCCGGCATCGATCGGCCACTGGTGCGCGAATCGGATTTTGCACGCGCAATCGGTCATGAGGCGCGCGTGGAGATGGCTGCCGCGGTCAATGGACGCAAGCGCTTTCGCGGACGTCTTGCAGCCGTCGCGGCAGGGCCTGACGGCCCGTCGGTTCGGATGATTCTGGTCGCCGACGACGGAAGCGAAAGCGACGTCGAACTGCCGATCCGCGCGATGGCCGAGGCGCGGCTCGTTTTGACCGACGACCTCATCCGCGCGGCGCTGCGGCGCGAGAAGGCGGCGCTGAAGGACGCGACGCGAGCCTCGGGTCGCGGGATGGGCCGAGAGACCGATCCGCGCGCCAAGCGGAAGACAAACGAATCCAAAGCCGCGGCCCGCGGCGCGGCGTCAAAGCCGCACGGGCCTGATGAAGGAGAGAATCATGGCCGTTAGCGCCAACCGACTTGAACTGTTGCAGATCGTCGACGCGGTCGCGCGGGAGAAATCGATCGATCGATCGATCGTTCTGGCGTCGATGGAGGACGCGATGCAGAAGGCCGCGCGCTCGCGCTACGGCCAGGAGACCGAAGTCCGGGCGGAGATCAACCCGAAAACCGGCGAGATCCGGTTTTCCAGGCTGCTGCTTGTCGTCGACGAGGTTGAGAACGAAGCGACGCAGATGACGCTTGCCGAGGCGCAGAAGAAGAATCCCTCGGCTCAGATCGGCGACTGGATCGCCGAATCGCTGCCGCCGTTCGACTACGGACGCATTCCCGCCCAGGCCTCCAAGCAGGTGCTGGTGCAAAAGATCCGCGAGGCGGAGCGCGACAAGCAATATGACGTCTACAAGGATCGCATCGGCGACATCATCAACGGCGCGGTCAAGCGGGTCGAGTACGGCAATGTTGTGGTCGATCTCGGCGGCGCCGGCGCGGGCGAGGCGGTCGTGCGTCGCGACGAACTGATCCCCCGCGAAATGTTCCGCCCGGGCGACCGCATCCGCGCTTATGTTTATGACGTGCGGCGCGAAGCGCGCGGTCCACAGATTTTCCTGTCCCGCACCCATCCGCAATTCACCGCCCGGCTGTTCGCTCAGGAAGTGCCGGAGATCTACGACGGCATTGTCGAGGTGAAGTCGGTGGCGCGCGATCCGGGCTCGCGCGCCAAGATTGCGGTTGTGTCGAACGATTCCTCGATCGATCCGGTCGGCGCCTGCGTGGGCATGCGCGGTTCGCGCGTGCAGGCGGTGGTCAACGAATTGCAGGGCGAGAAGATCGACATCATCCCATGGTCTCCGGACGCCGCGACCTTCATCGTCAACGCGTTGCAGCCGGCCGAGGTGATGAAGGTGGTGCTCGACGAAGACTCGACTCGCATCGAGGTTGTCGTTCCCGACGATCAGCTGTCGCTGGCGATCGGCCGCCGCGGGCAGAACGTGCGCCTCGCCTCGCAGCTCACCGGCTGGGACATCGACATCTTGACGGAAGCCGAGGAGTCCGAGCGCCGGCAGAAGGAATTCGCCGA
>DASXGX010000035.1:0-32672 GCA_036488815.1 Roseiarcus sp. | reverse complement strand
TCATCATTCCCGCGGGAGACGAGAAGATCTACCTGAACTTCAAGGCGTACGAAGAATTCGACAATCACGATCGCCCAGCCGGCTGGAACGCCTGGGTGACATTGTCGATATCGGTCAACCCGCCCCCCGCGCGCCCGACCGTGGCGGCAAAATATTGAATCGATCACCGAGTGAGGCTTGGCCGCGACGAGCCCGCGTGGTCGTGCAGTCCGCCCATTTTCAGTCCCCCGGCAGCATCGTGAGGGCGATTCCCGTTATCTTGCCGTCGGCGCCGAAGCCGAAGAGAAAGCTGGCAGCGTCGCCGCGCGGGAAGTGGAACTTCACCAACTTGAATGTCTGGTCCCCAATTTCGCGGCGCTGGAGAATTTCGGCGTTTCTCGGCGACGCCCCGTAATCGTTCAAGCGCCGCGACATCTCTTGCACCGCGCCCTCCGTCAACTGGGCGCTATACGCGTCGCTCAGTTGCGTGCGGTCGATCTGGCCGGCCTGCATCTGCTGGAACCATCGAAGCGCGGCAACCCTGACGTCATCCTCCGGCGGGGAATTGGCTGATGTGGTCATGTTCCTCTCCATTCCAGACGGCTTTGAATGCTTGGATCCGTGTTCGAAAAGAACGCTAAGACGACGAGCGTCCCGTTCACGAGGACCGGCCAATAGTAGAAAAGTCAGAAGACGCGCGCGATCTCACGCGCGCGCATTGAATTTCGAATAACGTAATTATCCGCCGCCGCCGCGGACCTTGATCTTGTCTATCGTATCTTTCAGCAATGGTAGCGGATCCTTCGGGCGTTGAAGGTTCGGAACGAGATCGTTCGAAGCTCCGCCCGGAGATCTCTCGATGTTCGGATACTTCAGAATCGACTTATCGAAGTCGATAATGACCGGCTCGAGGAGAGACAAAGCCCAGCCATTGTCTTCGCCTGCATATTTTCCGGGCGACGAAGACAGCACACGAACCGGCGCCGCGCCATTGAAGGTCATGTCGTACCGCTCGTAGGGATCCATCGTGAGGTTGTAGATCGCGCCGATAGAACCCAGATTCGCGGTCGTTCCGAGCCAGGAGTCCTTTGCCGTGTAAAGGTATTTCCAGGCGATGTGCACCCACGGCTCCTTCGGGTCGCCGCCGATGTCGGCTCGCACTCCATAGAAATTCTCGCCGTCGATATAGACCCACGACGTCCGCGCCGAGTGCGGCGCCATCCCGAGGATGTAGGCGCTGTTGTCGATGCTGTCGAAGTAGATGCCCTTGCCGTCGTTGCCGACCCAATCATGGGGCGGCGGCGTCAAGCCAACCATCGTGGCGAGGGTCGCCCAGCAGTCGATGTGCGACATCATCTCGTTGTAATAGACGCCGGCCGGGATGTGATTGGGCCACCACATGATGCCGGGGCAGCGCCAGCCGCCTTCGAAAGGCGTGCCCTTCTCGCCTCGGAACGGCGACGTGCCCGCGTCGGGATAGGCATCCACCCATGCGCCGTTGTCGGCCGTCACGATGACGATCGTATTGGGCGCCTCCGCGCGGATGGTCTCCATGATCCGGCCAATGTCGGCGTCGAGTTCCATCAGCGAATCGGAGTAATCGCCCAGATGCGACCTGCCACGGAAATCCGGCGCCGCATTGGTCGGGTTGTGCATCTTGATGAAGTTCACGTCCATGAAGAACGGCTTGTCGCCCTTCGCATGCGCCCTGATGTATTCGACCGCCGAGTCGGTCTGCCGCATATCGAAACTGGCCAGGGAATCGTAATTTATGACGCCGACTTTCTTGGCGGGCTGGCCGGCGACGCCTTCCCATTCGCCCAGATTGACGATGCTGTCGTACATTTCGTTGAATTGCGGATTGAATGACGGGAACCACGGATGAAAAAACTTCGACGTGTCGTTATAGGAATAGACGCCGGCATAGTAGGCGGCGAAGTTTTTCATCTCGTCGAACCCATGCTCGATCGGGTAGGCCTCAGGCTTGTCGCCCATATGCCATTTGCCAGAGAAATAGGTCGTATAGCCGTTCTTCTGGAAGAACTCGGCGATCGTTGGCGTCTCCTTATGCAAATAGTTCTCGTCGCCTGGAGCAACCACGATCGAGAGCGCCGATCGGATCGGGATGCGTCCGGTCATGAAGGAAGCGCGCCCCGCCGTGCAGCTCGCCTGGCCGTACCAGCACGTGAAGGTGGCGCCCTCCTTGGCGATGCGATCGACGTTCGGCGTCGGATGGCCAAGGGCCGCGCCTCCCCCAACGTAGGCGCCGAAATCCTGCCAACCGGTGTCGTCTGTCATGAGCATGACAATGTTGGGCTTCTTTCCTCCGGTGGTCTGCCCTTCGGTGGTCTGCGCCGCGGCCGAGCTGATCAGCGAAACCGGGGTCATGCCCGATGCCGCGAAAGCCGTTCCCGTCATGAGCGTTCCCGTCATGAGGGTGCGGCGGCTGATGCTTCCGTCGGAGGGTCCTTTGCTCGGATCGTCGCGACGCGGAGTATTGTCAGTCATGTGGTTCTCCTCCCTCTGGTGACGCACCGGAAGCCGACATGGCTCATGAACATGTCGATCGGCTGCGCGTGGCGGACGGCAGGACGATAACGACGACAGCAGTTCGGGGGCGGATAGGTGAGAGCGCCCTTTACGACCTTGCGAGGAATCCGGACTAGCGGCTGGCAGGAGTCATAGTTCTCGATTTCGCTTGAACGTCGCGCTGCCTTATTCGCTAAGTGTACCAAAGATGAACGGTATATTGTTTGGCGGATGTGCGCCTTGTGTTGGCGCTTAACTCACTCTTGCGACCGTTATCCAAGTTATGATGATTATCTCTATCTTGCGGCTGTTATCCAAGTGAGGATGAGTATCGCGGATTTGCTCAAGGGTGGTACTCAATTTGCGCAGGATTCACTCAAATTTCGATCTTGACGCGGCGCACAAAGCTGCCGTTGCGTCGCCACGATAGGCTCGCGCCTGTGTGGCGCTTTGCCTGCCCGTGGTTCCACAACGGCAGCGGCGGTCCCGAGCCTAACCCTTCGATCGCTTTGATTTTACGAGGTCGGCCGACGACGCGCCTTCGAGCGATAGTCCGTAGCCAACTTCGCGGACGATGCGTTCTTTCAACGGCTGAATGAAGTGAACGCGCGTATTCCGGCGCGTCACTTCCGGAGCCCGCAGGTACAAATCGGCCAGTTCCCGAGCGCGCGCCACCGCGTTGCCGTTCGGTACGACCTCTGCAACGACTCCCCATTCGTATGCGGTGCGCGCCGGCAGCGGCTGTGGATTGAGCAGGAACGCCTCGGCTCGACCCGGTCCAGCCCGATAACTCCATGTCGTAAAAATCCCGTCGCCCGGCGTGACTCCCACGGCGAAGTGGCCGACATCCTGGAATGTCGCGCCTTCAGCCGCCACGATGACGCTGGCGAGGAGCGCGTAATCCGAGTGGATATGGGCGCGTCCCTCGACGGCCGCGATCACTGGAACGCGGATGTTCGCAATGTTCTCTAAGACCTGGACGCCTTCGTCGTGAATTCTGCTCCAGACGCCCGGATCGGAGACATCTCCGAACGATGGCCATTCTACGTCGCGGATGAAGTGCCCGCCCGCGCCGGTCATGATGACGATCTTGTTCGCCCGGTCTTGGCCGATCTTGTGAAAGGCGTCGACAAACTCCGTGTGTGATTGCGCCGTCATGATGAACTGGCCGCCGTCGCTGTGGAATTCGGCAACCAGCACACCCTTATCGTCACGTGACAGTTTCAAATTGCGATACGCGGCAAAGTAGTCAGCGTGAGGCGTTTGCATGGAACTCTCCCGAATTGATCGATTGCTCATCCCTGTGACGGACCGTCCTGCGGCAACGCACAATGCGCACTCCCCGGCATAACGTCGGAGTGGGAGTGTTAGCGCCGGCGTCATAAGCAATGGCAGATGGTTGCGGCGACGAGACGGCGGCGAGCACGTTGCCGGCGAGTTTGTCGTAGCGAAGGACGGTCCGTGGACGTGCTCGAGCAGGGGGTCCGAAATCATGGACAAGCAGAGAGCAGCCGTCCAAGGCAACGGTCGTCTCGCCGGGATTCACAATCAAGCGCCGGCCGCAAATTACCGGATGTCCGCACATTGCTTTAAACCGGGCATCATACCGGTTCGTAAAGCGACTGTTCGCGGCGAAATCCTCCCGGCGCAGGGGCGCGAGGCCAGCGACGTTTCGGGGGCCTGGCGTCGAGGCCGGACGGTCGACCTCAGAGCCGCGTGAAGCCGTCCCGGCTCCATTGTTCGCTCCCGACGCCGTTGTGCACGAAAAAGAGCCCTTCCGGATCGTATTTCGCTTTCACCAACTCGAGCCGCGTGTGATGGGCGCCCCAATAAGCAGATCGCCAGTCCTTTTGGAAGTAGTCGCTCTCGGAGACATAGGAGCCGGCGTCCGGCGCGACTCGGGCCAGTTCGCGTGCGGCGAGATCGATCGCTTCGGCCCTTTTGCGTGCGGCGGCGACTTCCGCCGGAGAGGCGGCAAGGCCGGGAAGGCCGGGATAGCGAGGGCCGACGCCATCGGCGATGATGGCGAGCGCGAACGCCGTCGCGACGGCCGGGTTGGTCGCCGTGTCCTTGGCGGCGGCGGCGACGTCTTCCGGCGCGCCCGCTAATCCCTTGTTGAAGTGCAGTTCGACGCGTTTGTGCCGGCTGGCGGAGAAAAGCGCGTCCGCGAGTCCGTCCCGCTGCGAATCCTGGAGCAGGGACGCGGGGAGCCAGAGCGACTGGTAGCCGAGCAGGTACTCGCCGACCTGGTCCTGATCGCCGCGCCACCATCCCCTCCAACTCGGGGCGCCCCGACGCGGGTCGGCGATCATGAAGCCGTTGCCCGCGACGTCCCAAAAGCCGCGCGCCGGTTTCGCGCCCGCGCCCGACGGTCCGTTTTGAGCGAAGTCTTGCGGCGCCGCGCGCACCCAGTCATGGAAAGGACGCCACGCCGCTTGCGCCTGGCCGTTGTCGAGGCCCTGGCAGACCATGAAAATCTTGAGCGTGTTGTCAGGACCGATCGCGATCTGTTCGCCCCAATGCGGATTGAAGAGGTCGCTGGCGTAGAAATCGACGAAGCGGCCAATCAGGCGTCGAAACGCCTCGTCCGACTGCGCCTTGACCGCGCCCCAGGCGCCGCCGAAAAAATCGGGCAAATCGTGGGTGCGCAGGGTGACCCGTGTGACCACGCCCCAGCTTCCGCCGCCGCCGCCCTTGAGCGCCCAGAAGAGGTCGGGCTCGGAGCAGGCGTTCACGACGCGCAGGGCGCCGTCGGCGGTGACGACCTCGGCTTCGAGGAGCCCCGCCGCCGCCAGGCCGAACCGCTTCGAGAAGCTGCCGAACCCGCCGCTCTGGATGAGGCCGGCGACGCCAACGTCGGCACAGCCGCCGCCCTGCACGTAGCGGCCCGCCTCGGACGTGACCGCGTGATAGAGATCGATCCATACAGCGCCGGATTCGGCGCTGACGGCGGGGACCGCCGCGACGCCTTCGCATCCTCTCGGCGTGAAGGCGCCGTGAAGCGTCACCTTGTTCATCGCGCGGGTCCAGATCAAAAGCGAATCCTGCGCGTTCGACGTTCCCTGATAGCTGTGGCCGGCGCCTTTCACGACGAGGCGAAGATTGTTTTCGCGCGCGAAATTCACCGCCGCGACGACGTCGGCGGCGGATCGCGCCTTCACCGCATAGGCGCTCTCGCCCGGCGCCCAGGCGTCGAGCCAGCCCGAGACCTGCGTGCCTCCCGGCTGATCGCCGATGTAGAAGGGATTATGCATATTCGCGAGGGCGTCGACGCATGCGTCGCCCTTGGGGTCGGCGGCGCAGGCGCCGAACGGGGCGGGAGCCGCGATCAGATTGCCGCCCACCGCTTCGTTCAGCCTGGCCCAATTCGCCGCGCTCGGCCAGCCGGGATCACCGGGGCGCATGCGGCTGAAGGGAGCCGTCGGCGCGGCGCTCGCGCCGAGCCGGGGCAGCAGATTGGATTGCAGGGCGATGGCCGCGGCCATCCCCTTCAGCAGGCCTCGTCTGTCCATTCCTCACCCTCCGCTTTTGCGGCGCGGCCGGCTAAGGATAGCGCCATGAGAGAGAGCTTGTCCGCCCCCGCCGAGCCCGAACGATCCGGCGCGCTGGAGCGGTTGCGCGAGGCCCCGCGCGCGGCCGCCGACGAGCGGTTTTCCCGGGCCTAGTCTAGCACATTGCGGAACGCGGCTTCAGAACCGATCAGTCCGCTTAGCGCCTTCTGCATTTTGGTGGGAGCGGCCTCTCCGGAGTCCACTTTTCATGCCCGCGAAGACCCGCGAAGCGGGCATCCAGGAGTCGAGGGCGAAGGCCTGCGCGGCTATCTGGACCCTCGCTTTCGCGAGGGTGACAGGCTGTGTGCGTCAACCAAAAAGCAAGGCGCCCCAGGGCGGAGAGCGGACCGTCCCGTAGGCCGCCGGGCCAGAACGAGGGCCCGAAACCCACCGTTCGCCCTCGGCTCGCCGTCCGCCCCGCCGTCTCCAAAATTGCGGCGCATTGTCTTGCCTCCGGCGCGCCGACGCCCTGCGCCGGTCGGAGTTCGCCATGCCGTACAGCGTCAACCAAGACCTGCCGCCCTCGGTGCGCGACCATCTCCCCGAGCACGCGCAGGACATTTTCCGCGAGGCCTTCAACCACGCCCATGCCGCCCACAAGGGCGATCCGCGTCAGGAGGAGGCCGCTTTCCGGATCGCCTGGGCTGCAGTCAAGCGGAGCTTTGAAAAGGTCGGCGACGTCTGGGAGGAGCGCGGGTAGGGCGGCCGTCTTGCGTGCGGCGCGCGGTTCCTTTAAGCGCAGCGCCATGCTCCCGAGCCTTTTCCTTCCCGGCAGCCGCCAGTGACCGCCGCCGCCAAGCCCGTTGCGATCATCATGGGCAGCCAGTCGGACTGGGCGACGATGCGGCGCGCCGCCGAGACGCTCGACGAACTCGGCGTCGGCTACGAGGCGCGCGTCGTCTCGGCGCACCGCACGCCCGACCGGATGGTCGCCTTCGCCAAGGGCGCGCGCGCCGCCGGCGTCAAGGTGATCGTGGCGGGAGCGGGCGGGGCGGCGCATCTTCCCGGCATGACGGCCGCCTTCACGACGCTGCCGGTGTTCGGCGTGCCGATCGAATCCAAGGCGCTCTCCGGACAGGACAGCCTGCTCTCCATCGTTCAGATGCCGGCCGGCGTCCCGGTCGGAACGCTGGCGATCGGCGCGGCCGGGGCCGTCAACGCGGCCTTGCTCGCCGCGTCGGTGCTCGCGCTCGGCGACGACGCCCTCGCGCAGCGGCTCGAGGCCTGGCGCGCGGCGCGGTCGGCGGCGGTGGCCGAGACCACTTCGGACGGCGCCGAATGATTCTCGCCCCCGGCGCTACGATCGGCATCCTCGGCTCCGGCCAGCTCGGACGCATGCTGGCCATGGCGGCGCTGAAGCTCGGCCTGCGCTGCCACATCTATGCCCCGGAAGCCGACGCGCCCGCCCATGACGCGGCGAGCGCACGCACAGTGGCGTCTTTCGAGGACGAGGAGGCCTTGGCGCGCTTCGCCGAGTCTGTCGACGTCGTCACCTACGAATTCGAGAACGTGCCGATCTCGTGCGTCGAGTTCCTGGCCGAGCGCAAGCCGGTGCGGCCCGGCGCGCGGGCGCTGGCGCTGACGCAGGATCGCCTCGTCGAGAAGACCTTCTTGCGCGATCTCGGAATTGCGACCGCGCCGTTCGCCGCGGTCGACGATTCCGGCGCGCTGGTGCGGGCGGTGGCCGATCTCGGCAGGCCCTCGATCCTCAAGACGCGGCGCTTCGGCTACGACGGCAAGGGCCAGACGCTGATTCGCGAGGGCTCCAATGTCCCCGCCCTGCACCGAACCCTCGGCGCGGGCCCGATGATCCTCGAGGGCTTCGTCTCGTTCGAGCGCGAGGCCTCGGTGATCGCCGCGCGCAGCCTCGAGGGGGCGGTCGCCGCCTTTGACCTCTGCGAGAACGAGCACGAGCGGCACATCCTCGCGCGCACTCGCGTTCCGGCGAAGGTGGGCCCTGGGGTGGAGACGGCGGCGCGCGCGCTCGCGGCTCAGATCCTCGGGGCGCTCGACTACGTCGGGGTGATCGGCGTCGAGCTCTTCGTCGCCCGCGAGGCCGACGGCGCCGAGCGGCTCATCGTCAACGAACTCGCGCCGCGGGTCCACAATTCCGGTCATTGGACGATCGAAGGCGCGCAGACCTCGCAATTCGAACAGCACATCCGCGCCATCGCCGGTTGGCCGCTCGGCGCGACCGGGCGGCGCGGCCGAATCGAGATGCACAATCTGATCGGCGACGAAGGCGAGGAATGGCGCGACATTCTCGCCCAGCCCGATCTGTCGCTCCATCTCTACGGCAAGCTCGAAACGCGGCCCGGCCGCAAGATGGGCCATGTGACGCGCGTGTTGCCGGAGCCACGCCAAGGCGGCTGATCGCTGGACATCGCGGCCCGCTTCTGTTAGGGGAAACCTTAACGAGGGGCGCCGCTCGCAGGAGCGGGCGTGCCTTATTGCCATCACTCGCGCCGCTTCATTGCGGCTCGGCCTCTCAACACAGGATTGCCCGTGCAAGTTCTCGTCCGCGACAACAATGTCGATCAGGCCCTCAAGGCGCTCAAGAAGAAGATGCAGCGCGAGGGGATTTTCCGCGAGATGAAGCTCCGCGGTCATTACGAGAAGCCGTCGGAAAAGCGCGCCCGCGAGAAGGCCGAGGCGGTTCGTCGCGCCCGCAAGCTCGCGCGCAAGAAGCTGCAGCGCGAAGGCCTACTGCCGATGAAGCCGAAGCCCGCTCCCGGCGCGGCGCGCTCCAACGGCTGACGTCTAACGTAAAGCTGGGGAAGAGGCTCAGCCTCGCTTATCATTCGCCGTTTTCTCGCTTATGCGAGAGGCGAACGGAGAGTTTGATTCCGCCTTCGGGCGGCGGGGCGGAGGTTGACGACCATGGGGATGACGGCGCGCTCCGGTAGGGCAGTCGAGCGGTTGGCGTTGGTCGCGGCGGCGGCGATCGCCCTGGCGGGCTGTAGCGAGACGCTCGGCTCGTTCTCCCCCCAGACCAGTCGGGTCGCTGAAATCGACCCCAGCAGCGATACATCCGGCGCCATCGCCGGAAACATCGCTTCGCTCTCCGATGTCATCCAGCGCAATCCCAACGATTCGGTCGCCTACAACACACGCGGCATCGCCTACGCCAAGGGCGGCCGCTTCCAGAACGCGATCGAAGATTTCACCAAGGCGCTGCAGATCGATCCGAAATTCGCCGCCGCCTATACGAACCGGGCGCTGGCCTATCGGCAGATGCAGAAGGACGGGCCCGCGCTCACCGACTTCACCTCCGCCATAGCAGCCAACCCCAACGACGCCTCGGCCTATCTGGGGCGTGGCAATCTGCTTCGCGCGCATGGCCATCTGCCCGAGGCGCTGGCCGACCTCGACACGGCGATCCGTCTCAATCCGGAGGGCGCGCAAGCCTATCACGCGCGCGGCCTGATCTATCAGCGCCAGGGCAATCACCAGCAGGCGATCACCGATTTCAACAACGCGATCGACCGCGATCCGTTCGCCGGCGCGCCCTATCAGGCGCGCGGCGAGAGCTATCTCGCGACAGGCAAGTACGATTCCGCGATCGAGGACTTCAACGCCGCCCTCAACGTCGACGCCAACAGCGCCGACGGCTGGAATGGCCTCGGCATGGCCTACGAGAAGCAGGGCAACAAGCCGAAAGCGGTCGAATCCTACCAGCGCGCCATCCAGGTGAGCCCCGGCAACGCCGTCGCGCGGGCTGGGCTGCAGAGGATGGGCTGAGGCGGCCTAAGCGTCGCACAAGAGAGAGCGCTCGGCTGTGAGAGCGCGTTGTCCCTAGGTTGAACCGGCCCCTGTCGTCATCGCGAGCGGAGCGCGGCGATCCAGAGATCGCGGCGTTAGCCGATTGAGGCGCGCACGAACGACTCGCGACTTGTTGGCGAGCCCTCGATCGCTGGATTGCTTCGCTCCGCTCGCAAAGACGGAGCTACGCGACTGCAGAACGCTTTGGATGTAACGGCGTCCTTCTCCCTGCATAGGGCGTTACGTCAGAACGCCCGTCTCTCGACGGGCTATGCGGGGAGAAGGGATCCCTGCGTCAGCAGCGGGAGTTGGTGGCGACCAAAGTCGACGTTCCCGCCCCGGTCGATTCAAAGGAAACGCGTCTCGGCCGGCGGTCGATCAAAATGATCGTGGCGGCCGTCGACATATTGAATCGGCGCCGCCGCCAGTTCCTCGGGATCGACATTGTCGAGCAGCGGAACTTGGACCGCGTAGAAAACGCCGCCCATGGCTTCCAGCTCGCCGCGCCCGGGCGTGCGGATGCCGCATGTTTTGCAGAAGTGAAATTGAATCGTTGGCCGCTCGCGACCGGGCGGCGTCCATTGATAGTCGGCCTGGGATTCCTCTCCGGCCACCAAACGAAAGCGACCAGCGGGCGCGACCACAAGCCAGGACCGGGCCTTCGTGCAGCTTGAGCAGTTGCACTTTATCGTCCCCCCGGCGAGATCGACGTCGGCTTCGAAGCGAATTGCGCCGCAGTGGCAGCTGCCCGAATAGGTTTTCAGAGTCATGATTGGGCCTCTTGTTTGCTCATGAGGTCCATCTCGATCAGGCGCCCCGCCTGTGAAGATGGTTGCGCTCCCAATACGTTTCCCGAGCGCCGCGAGATACGCGGTGGAGCCGTCTTTGCGAGCGGAGCGAAGCAATCCAGCGATCGTGGCCTCGCCGGCAAGTCGCGTTTCGTTCCGCCAGCGCCTCAATCGGCGGACGCTTCGATCTCTGGATCGCCGCGCTTCGCTCGCGATGACGACAGGGGTACGCTCAGACGACGGCGATGGAGGCTGCGGCCTCGATGACCCAGGGACACTTTATGTAGTCGGCGACGCGCACGATTCGGCCATCGGCCACGTCGAGGCGGATGACTGAGAAAGGGGTCACGTCCTCGACATCGTCACGCAAAATCATGACGACGGTCTCGCCGTCGATTTCGCCAACGGCCATTCGCCAGGGAACAATGGGCCGCTCGTATTCGACGAAGTAGGGCGAGTCGGCGAGTCGTCCCGCGAAGCAGTCGGCGACGCGCAGCCGCGCGTCGGCGCTGGCGAGTTCGCGCACCCCGTCCCAATCGCGCCGATTGAACCGATCGACGTAGAGCCGAAGCAGTTGTGCGACTTCCTCGTTGGCCGGCAGCCGGCTCGGAGACGCGGCGGGCAGGGTCGCCAGTTTGCCCCGTCCACGATTGAGGGCGGCCTTCACACCGCCGACCGTGGAGTCGACGAGTTCGGCGATTTCCTCGAGCGAATAATCGAACACGTCCTTCAGCAATACGCAGGCGCGCTCTTTCGGGGGAAGATTGCTCACCAGGCGCTCGACAGCCCGATCGAGGGCGCGGCCCGAGGCCTCGACCGGCTGAACCAAGTCGGGTTCGACAGCGGCCGCCTCCGCGTGCTTGCGGACCTTGCGGCGGCGCAGAAAGTCGACGCAGTGATTGTGAGCGATCCGAAACAACCAGGGGCTGAACGGCCGGCTGTCGTCAAATGCGTCCAGTTTGCGAAAGGCCTCGAACAGCGCCTCCTGCATGACGTCTTCACCGTCGAGAACCGAACCCGTCATGCGGGCGCAGTAACGGTGCAACCGCGGGCGCAGGTCTGCGATCGTCTGCAGGAATCCGGTGTGCCTCGCCTCGAAGAGGCCGAGCGTTTCGATGTCGGCTTGAGGAGTCCCGGTCAATGGCAGGCTATCCGCTCATATGCCGAGGCGCCGGCTCCGATAAAACGGACACTCGCGCCGACAGGTGCGCAGGCCGCCTCAGTGCGCGAGCGCCTTGACGATCGCGTCGGTCATCTTCTTGGCGTCGCCGAACAGCATCAGCGTGTTGTCGCGGAAGAACAATTCGTTGTCGACGCCGGCGTATCCCGAGCCCATGCCGCGCTTGACGAACAGCACCGTCTTCGCCTTCTCGACGTCGAGCACCGGCATGCCGTAGATCGGCGATTTCGGGTCGGTCTTGGCGGAAGGGTTGGTGACGTCGTTGGCGCCGATCACATAGGCGATGTCCGCCTGGGCGAATTCGGAGTTGATGTCCTCGAGCTCGAACACTTCGTCGTAGGGAACGTTCGCCTCGGCGAGCAGGACGTTCATGTGGCCGGGCATGCGGCCGGCGACGGGATGAATGGCGTATTTGACCTCGACGCCCTCCTTCTTGAGGACGTCGGCCATTTCGCGCAGGCTATGCTGCGCTTGCGCGACCGCCATGCCGTAGCCGGGCACGACGATCACCTTCGAGGCGTTCTTCATCATGAAGGCGGCGTCTTCGGCCGAGCCTTGCTTGACCGGGCGCGTCTCCTTGGCGCCGGCGACGCCGGCGGTCTCCCCACCGAAGCCGCCGAGGATGACCGAGATGAAGGACCGGTTCATCCCCTTGCACATGATGTAGGAGAGGATCGCGCCCGACGAGCCGACGAGCGCGCCGGTGATGATCAGCGCGAGATTGCCGAGCGTGAAGCCGATGCCCGCAGCCGCCCAGCCGGAATAGGAGTTGAGCATCGAGATGACGACCGGCATGTCGGCGCCGCCGATCGGAATGATGAGCAGGACGCCGAGCGCCAACGCGGCGAGAGCGATCAGCCAGAAGAGCGCCGCCGACTGCACGGAGAAGAACAGCGCGATGAGGACGACCAGCGCGACGGCGAGCGCGATGTTGATCACATGGCGCTGCGGCAGCAGGATCGGCGCGCCGGACATGCGCCCGTCGAGCTTGAGGAAGGCGATGATCGAGCCGGTGAAGGTCATTGCGCCGATCGCGAGGCCGAGCGACATCTCGATGGTGCTCGCCGGATGGATGCGCGCGCCCTCAGCGATGCCGAAGGCCTGCGGCTCATAGAGCGCGCCCGCGGCGACCATCACGGCGGCGAGGCCGACCAGCGAATGGAACATTGCCACCAGTTGCGGCATCGCGGTCATCTGCACGGTGCGGGCGCGCCAAGCGCCGATGCCGCCGCCGATCGCAAAGCCGAGGATGACGAGCAGCCAGGCGACCGGGCTCGCCGGCGGGCGCAAGGCGAGCGTCGTCAGTACGGCGATCGCCATGCCGATCATGCCGAAGCGATTGCCTTGCCGCGAGCTGGCCGGCGACGAGAGGCCGCGCAGAGCGAGGATGAAGAGGACGCCGGCGATGAGATAGAGCAGGGCGGCGAGATTGGCGTTCACGTGCGGTCAGCCCTTCTTCTTGTACATCGCGAGCATTCGCTCGGTGACGAGAAATCCGCCGAAGATGTTTACGGAGGCGAGGATCAGCGCGACGAAGCCGACGATCCGCGCGACGATCGAGCCGCTGTCGACCGCCGCGACGCCGACCGAAAGCAGGGCGCCGACGACGATGACCGAGGAGATCGCATTGGTGACCGACATCAGCGGCGTATGCAGCGCCGGCGTCACCGACCAGACGACGTAGTAGCCGACGAACACGGCGAGCGCGAAGATCGCCAGCCGGAAGACGAAGGGATCGATCGCCCCGCCGGAGGCGGCGTGGCCCGCCGCGCCGAGCTGGTCGGCGTAGGTCTGGGCGGCGCGGGCAGCCTCTTCGGCGGCGGCCGCGGCGGCCTTCAGTTTGGCGACGGTGGCGTCCAGGTTGTCCATCGGTTTTCTCGTCCTCGCCGAAGGCGGTCGGCTCAGGCCGTCTTGGGCTGAAAGTTGGGATTGGTGATCGCGCCGTCGCGGGTCAGGCAGGTCGCCTTGACGAGTTCGTCGTCCCAGTTGACGGCGATCGCCTTGGCGGATTTGTCGATCAGCGTCTCGACGAAGGCGTAGAGGTTGCGCGCATAGAGCGCGGAGGTGGTCGCCGCCAGCCGCATCACGTTCGACGTGCCGACGATGCGCACGCCATTGTCCGTCACGACGACCTCGCCGGCGCGTGCGAGCTCGCAATTGCCGCCGCGCTCGACCGCGAGATCGACGATCACCGAGCCCGGGCGCATCGACTTGACCATCGCCTCGGTGACGAGGCGCGGGGCAGGGCGGCCTGGGATCAAGGCGGTGGTGATGACGATGTCCTGCTTGGCGATGTGCGAGGCGATCAGCGCCGCCTGCTTGGCCTTATAGGCGTCCGACATCTCCTTGGCGTAGCCGCCCGCGGTCTCCGCCTGCTTGAACTCTTCGTCCTCGACGGCGATGAATTTGGCGCCGAGCGATTCGACCTGCTCCTTGGTGGCGGGCCGCACGTCGGTCGCGGTGACGATCGCGCCGAGCCGGCGGGCGGTGGCGATCGCCTGCAGGCCGGCGACGCCGACGCCCATCACGAACGCCTTGGCGGCCGGAACGGTGCCCGCGGGCGTCATCATCATCGGCATCGCGCGGCCATATTCGGCGCCGGCGTCAATCACCGCCCGGTAGCCGGCGAGATTGGCCTGGCTGGAGAGCACGTCCATCGATTGCGCGCGGGTAATGCGCGGCATCAGCTCCATCGCGAAAGCTGACGCGCCCGACTTGGCGAGCGCCTCGATCGCGTCGAGATGGCCGTAGGGGTCCATGAGGGCGAAAACGAGCGCGCCGCGCTTGAGCTGGCCGATCTCGGCCCCGCTCGGCCGGCGCACTTTGAGGATGATGTCCGCGCCGAGCGCCTCGGCCGCCGAGGCGAGTCGGGCGCCAGCCTCGACATAGTCGGCGTCCAATATCCCGGCGCCTTCCCCGGCGCCGCGCTCGACAGCGACGTCCGCGCCGAGGCCGATGAATTTCTTGACGGTCTCGACGCTTGCCGCAACGCGCGTCTCATGCGGATCGGATTCCGCGACGACCCCAATCAACATGATACGATCCCCCGAGGTCTCGCTTCATCCAAGCCGCGCGAGGCCCGTCAATTTTACTTGAGTACGATGCAGGCCAAGCCGAGCAGCAAGAAAACGGGCGCGACCATGCGCCATCCGGCGCCGGTCAACGCGCCGACGACGGCGGAGGCCATCGTCAGAACGAGGCCGATCAGGGCGATGAAGCCGTGTCCCTCGAGCGTCCACATGACGAGCAGGAGCACAATGCAGAGCAGATGGGCGACGGTGATTTCGGTGAGCGAGATGAAACTGGCGTAAGTTTCTTCGTGCGCGGCCATGTCCATCGGATCGTCAGCCGTCGCCACGCCATGATTGTTCGCCATCGCCTACTGCTCCCGTCAGCTAAACCGTGAAAACGATTACTGCATCGGTCGCCGGCTCGCAATGGAGCTGGGGCATGATGTCGCAGCCCTGGCCCTCACAGCCGCGCGACGGTCTCGGCGGTCCGTTCGTTCGCCTTCTCGCGGCCTTCGAGCGACTCGTACTTCACGAGTTCGGCCTGGGCGTCTTCCTGCGCGGCCTTGGCCTCTTCGATCTGCGCCGTCAGCTCCTCGATCGACCGCTTGAGGTTGTCGCGGCGGCCGATCGCGGCGCGGGCGTAGGTGGGATAAGCAAAATGGTTGGGATCGCTGATGCCGGCCCGCTTCTCCTCATTGGCGATCTCGCGTTCGAGGTCGTTCGCCATACGGGTGAACTCGGCCACCATCATTTCGATCTGGCGAACGCGCCGGCGCCGTTCCTCAGCCTGGAACCGCTTGAGCCGAATGAGCGTGTCTCGGGATTTCATTCCAACGCACTCCATACAATTCGAATTGGCCGGGCGCAAAGCCGCCCGATTCCGGTCGCCACGAGACGGCGGCGAGAATGGCGCAGGAAGGTTGCTCGTTTCTTACGATCGGCGCATTTCCCAAAATTGGTTGGTTCATCGTCCACGCGGTGGTGAAAATGTGGCGGAAAACTCCGTTGCGTTAGCGGTTCGTTTACCCGCGTCATTAACAATGGTTAGCGGGAAATGACCAGAAAGACGGGTGACGACTACGAGGTCGCCTGTCCGAGAAGGTCGAGTCAAATGAGTCGGCTGCGACCGGCCGTTAAAGTATCACGTGAATTTACGCCGCATGAGATTTTGAAAGAGAATCAATCGCTTCCGAGCCATATGAAATGTGGAGCGAAGGGGTTGCGTCGGTGAATCAGAATTTGTTAACCAATCGTCCGTCACTTTGCGTGTCGAATCGGTCGGGTTCGTATCCGGCCGCGCGCTGGCCTTCAGGCTGCGCGAGTGCGGCGGGGGTTACCGCGGTCGCGGCCTTGGGGGCTAGTCTGGGGATTTAACATGCGGATACTCTTGATTGAGGACGACAGCGCGACGGCGCAGAGCATCGAACTGATGCTCAAGTCGGAGAATTTTAATGTCTACGTGACCGATCTCGGGGAAGAGGGGATCGATCTCGGCAAGCTGTACGACTACGACATCATTCTGCTCGACCTGAACCTGCCGGACATGTCCGGATACGAGGTTCTCCGAGCGCTGCGTGTCACCAAGATCAAAACCCCAATTCTCATTCTCTCCGGCATGGCCGGCATCGAGGATAAGGTGAAGGGGCTCGGTCACGGCGCAGACGACTATCTGACCAAGCCGTTCCACAAGGACGAACTGGTCGCGCGCATCCACGCGATCGTGCGGCGCTCGAAGGGTCACGCCCAGTCGGTGATCATCACCGGCGATCTGATCGTCAATCTCGACCAGAAGACGGTCGAAGTGGACGGCGCCCGCGTGCATCTGACCGGCAAGGAATACCAGATGCTGGAGCTGCTCTCGCTTCGTAAGGGCACCACGCTGACGAAGGAGATGTTCCTCAACCATCTCTACGGCGGCATGGACGAGCCGGAGCTCAAGATCATCGACGTATTCATCTGCAAGCTGCGCAAGAAGCTGGCGACGGCTTCCAACGGCCGCAACTACATCGAGACCGTGTGGGGGCGCGGCTACGTGTTGCGCGAGCCGACCGCGGCGGACGAGCGGATCACGGCGTAACCGCCGCTCGCCTCTTTCCCCAGACCTTACGATCCCGCGGGCTTTCCCCGCGGGATTTTTTGTTGTCCGCGAATTCGCGCGTCGAGATTCAACAGAGTGCGGCGGCTGAAGGACAAAGAGTCGACGCTTGGCGGATATTGAGTTACTCTTTCGCTTTACAGACAGGACTTCGTGTCTTTCGCGGATTGTGCGCCGCGCGCTGCGCTTCGTCTCGAAATGACTGAGCGCGTTGGTTTGCGGCGGGAAGTCGTCGCGCTGTCGAAACGGTGACGAGCGCGCCGATCCTTGGCCATCGGCGAATGTCGGCCAACTGGTGACCAGCCTCCGCGGTATCTGCCGGCACGGGAGGACGCCATGAACAACGAAGCCATCGCCAAGTTCGAGCAGTCGCTTCGCGGCGCGGTGATTGGGCGGGAGCATCCCGACTACAATGAAGCGCGCAAGCTTCACAACGGCATGATCGACAAACGCCCGCTGCTGATCGCTCGCTGCGCCGACGTTGCGGACGTGATCACGGCGGTGAACTTTGGCCGCGACAACAAATTGGCCGTGGCGATCCGCGGGGGCGGCCACAACGGGCCGGGCCTTGCCAGCGTCGACGACGGCCTCGTCATCGATCTCTCCGGGATGAAGGGCGTGCGCGTCGATCCTGCTCGACGAACCGTGCGGGCGGGGCCGGGATGCGTGACCGGCGACCTCGACCACGCCGCACATCCGTTCGGCCTGGCGGTCCCGTTCGGAATCATCTCGACGACCGGCGTCGCGGGGCTGACGCTGTCCGGCGGCCACGGCTATCTCACGCGCCAATACGGATTGACCGCCGACAATCTTATCGAGGCCGACGTGGTCCTCGCGGACGGCCGCTTCGTGACCGCAAGCGAAAGGGAGAACGCCGACCTTCTCTGGGCGCTGCGCGGCGGCGGCGGCAACTTCGGCGTCGTGACGAGCTTCCTCTACCAGGCGCATCCCGCGAACATGCTGACCGCCGGCCCGATCATCTGGGACCTGAAAGACGCGGCGGCGGTGATGCGTTGGTACCGCGAGTTTCAGGCGAGCTCGCCGCCTGATGATTTTTTCGTCTTCCTCGGTCTGCAGGGCGTTCCCCCGGGCGAGCCTTTCCCGAGGGAGCACTGGGGAAAGAATGTCTGCGTGCTGCTCATCGCACACAACGGGACGCCCGCGGAAGGCGAGCGGGCGGTCAACGCGCTGCGCGCCGCTTTGCCGGCGCCGGCCATCGATTGGGTCGGTCCGATGCCCTATCCCGTGCTGCAATCGCTGTTCGACGGTCTCTTCCCGAAAGGGCAGCAAATCTACTGGAAGGGCGATTTTGTAAAGACGCTTCCGGACGCGGCGATCGACGCGCACATCGCCGAAGCGGCGAAGCTGCCGACCCCGCTCTCCGCGATGCATCTCTATCCCATCGACGGCGCGGTCCATCGCCGCGCGCCGAACGCAACCGCCTGGAACTGCCGCAACGCGACATGGTCGATGGTCATTGTCGCCGTCGACCCCGACCCCGACCCTTCGAAAGCGCCGGCGCTGAAACGGTGGGGGCGTGACTATTGGCAGGCGGTGCATCGGTTCGACCTCGAGGGCGCCTATCCGAACTTCATGATGGACGACGAAGGCGAGGCGCGCCTGAAGGCGACCTACGGCGAGAACTACGCCCGCCTCGCCGCGCTCAAGGCAAAGTTCGACCCCCAGAATCTGTTCCATGTGAACCACAACATTCGCCCCGCGGCGTGACGCCGCAACCGCCGCGATCGGCTCGTCCGGTCGCGGCGGACACAATCACTTCTGGTTCCGGCGATACGCGATCGAAAGGGCGCTCCTCGTCGGCGACTGGGACGAAGCCGACAGGCAGGCGGCCACATTGCTTTCCCGCATGGCGGACGAGCCCGAATTGCGGGTCGCCGCCACGGGCTTCGACATGCGGATCGACGCGCTCGGCGCCGCCTTGAGCGGCGCAGCGACGAGGGCCGCAAAAACTTCTGCATAAAGCATCCCGACCGAACCGGCCGGCGCATTGACGCGCTCGCTGTTCGTGCGTAATTGTGGTCCGCGTTTATCCGCGATTATGCGCGAATCTATCCGTTTTGAGGCGCTAATGTCCGTTTCGATGTTGCTGCCGGAAGAACGCGCTGTCGCCATCCGTGAGCGTCTCGAGCGGGACGGACGGGTCGTCGCCGCGGATCTCGCACGCGTGCTGGGCGCGACGGAAGACACCATTCGCCGCGATTTGCGCGAACTTGCGGCGCGCGGCGTCTGCCGCCGCGTCTATGGCGGCGCGCTGCCGGTCTCCCCGGCTTCCGGTGGATTGGGCGAACGCCTTGGCCAGGAAGTCGCCGCGAAAGCGAGGCTCGCTCGCGAGGCGGCGAAGCTGGTGACGCACGGCCAATTCGTGTTTCTCGACGCCGGTTCGACCAACCTCGCTCTCGCCGGCGCCCTGCCGGCCGACGCGGGACTTACCGTCGCCGTCAACGCGCCGTTGATCGCCGCCGCGCTGTTGGAGCGCAGCGGGTTCCGAGTCGTGATGATCGGCGGCGCGCTCAGTCGCGAGATCGGCGGCGCGATCGACGCCCATGCGGTTCGCCAGTTGCGTTCTCTACGCGTCGATCTGTGTTTTCTCGGCGCCTGCGCGGTGGACGACGCCGCCAACATCGGCGCCTTTTCGTTCGAGGACGCGGCCTTCAAGCGGGAACTCGCCGCCGCGAGTCGCAAGATCGCCGTCGCGGCGACGAACGAGAAGCTCGGCACGATTGCGCGTTTCGAGGCGTTGGTTGGCGCCGATCTCGATCATATCGTGGTCGAAAACGACGCCGATCCCGCGCGTCTCGCCCGCTTTCGCGACCTCGGGATCGACGTGAGGCGCGCCGCATGAGATTGCCCTGGTCAGCCCGCGCAGCGACGAGCGCGCTCTTTCTCGTCAACGGCGCCGGCATCGGCGCGTGGGCGAGTTCGCTCGCGCCCTTGCAGGAGCGGCTCGCGCTTACGCCGGCCTCGTTGAGCCTCGCGCTGCTGGCGATGGCCGCCGGCGCGATCCTCACCATGCCGCTCGCCGGCGTTCTCGCCGAAAAGCTCGGCGGCACGGGGCGAAGCACGGCGCTCGCTTCGCTCGTCTACCCCTTCGCCCTCGCGGTCCCCGGCTTCGCGCCCAATCTCGCGGCGCTCGTCGCGGCCACTTTCGCGTTCGGCTGCGTCAACGGCCTGATGGACGTATCGATGAACGCGCATGCGACCGGCGTCGAGCGCCGCTGGAGCGGAGCGATCATGTCGTCGTTCCATGCGGCGTGGAGCGCCGGCGGCATCCTCGGCGCCGCCTTCGCGGGCGTGACGCTGCATGCGGGCTTCGCGCCCTCGGTTCTGCTCGCCGCAACCGCGGCGCTGGCTTTCGTCGCGAGCGCTTTCGCCGTGCGCTGGCTGGGCCCGGGTGAAGCGTCGGCCGTGTCGGGCCCCGTCTATCGCCTGCCGGACAGGCGATTGCTCGGCTTCGCCCTCGTCGCGCTCTTCGGCATGATGAGCGAAGGCGCGATGGTCGATTGGAGCGCGCTCTATCTGACCTTGGTGGCCCATGCGCCGGCGGACGTCGCGGCCGGCGGATACGGCGTCTTCGCCGGCGCCATGCTCGCCGGGCGCATGATCGGCGACGCCGTCGTGCGCGCGATCGGCCGCCGCAATGTGATCGTTCTCGGCGCGGCGCTGGCGACCTTCGGCGTCGCAATCGCGATCGCCTGGCCGACGCCGAGCGTCATCCTCGTCGGCTATGCGCTGGCCGGGATCGGCCTGTCGAACCTCGTGCCCGCCGTATTCAGCGAGAGCGCCGCGCAGGCGCCGTCGCCCGCCGTCGGCATCGCCATGGCGGCGACGGTCGGCTATGCGGGGCTGCTGATGGGGCCGGTGCTGATCGGCGTGGTCGCCGGGCTCTCCTCGCTGCGCGTCGGTTTCCTGCTGCTGGCCCTGGCGCTGCTCGCCATCATGCCAGCCGCGCGCCGGGCAGGGGGGACGAAAAGCGCGCGTTGAACGCGCCCGACAAGGCGCCCCGCCGTGCTATGCTGAGCGCGACAGCATGGAGGCGTTGGCATGGTGACGAAGGCGCCCGTCTACGTTCTTCAGACGATTTTCCGCAAGCAGACGCACGATCCGCTGATTCCCGGCGCGTTCGTTTGGCCCTTCCGCGCCGACGACGACAAGGACGCGATCATTCGCGCCGACGCCATGCTCGCCGATTGGAAGGACCCGCATTTCGTACTCATCTGGGAAACCGGCAATGCGGTGCGCATTCTGCACGGCGCGCGCGAGGTCGCCTGGAGGTCGTTCGAGCGAGGAAGCGCCTACGCGGAGTGGGCGTGAGCGCCGCGCGTCTTGCAAACGGGATTTTGGTCTGAGAGGCTGCCGGGATGACGGACTTGCTGTTCCTTCCCGGCGCCGGAGGAAGCGCCGCATTCTGGCGCCCCGTGGCCGATCGGCTCAATGCGGGCGGACGCCGCCGTTTTTTCGCCTGGCCGGGCCTCGGAAACGAACCGCAGGATCCGAATGTCCGCAGCCTGGACGATCTTGTTTCGATGGTCCTCTCGGCGATCGACGAGCCGGCGCATTTGATCGCGCAATCGATGGGCGGCCTCGTGGCGGTGCAGGTCGCGCTCGCCGCGCCTGGAAAAGTGCGCCGCCTCGTGCTGGCCGCCACGTCGGGCGGCGTCCGCATGGACGACCTCGGCGTCGCCGATTGGCGGAGCGACTATCGCAGCGCATTTCCGGCGGCGGCCCGCTGGATAACCGAAGTCAGCCAGGACTTGTCGTCGCAACTTGCCTCGGTCGAGGCGCCGTGCCTCGTCCTCTCGGGCGACGCCGATCCGATCAGCCCGCCCTCGGTCGGCCGCCGGCTGTGCGGATTGCTGCCCAACGCGCGCCTGCACATCATCCGAGGCGGCGACCACGATTTGGCGCAGACCCACGCCGCGGAGGCGGCGGCGCTGATCGGCGAGCACCTGCGCTGAGGGAGGCGCTCGGGCAGTGTCTCAGTTTGCCGAAACCCTGAGAAAATAAGGGGTTGACGAGGGTCGAGGCGCTCCTATCTCCATGGTATGCTTAGCGGAAAGCAGGAGAAGGCGATGGAGGAATTTACCGAAGAGTTTGCCGCACTGGAGGCAAGGCGGAACGCCGCGCTCGAGAAATTGCGGGCCGCAACAGACCCGGACGAGATCAAGCGGTTGCAGGACGAGCTTTTGCAAATCGAGGCGGCCATTACCGCGCTGGGTGACGAGGAGGCCTACTAAAAGGGCGAAAAACGTCCCGCCAATGACAAGTGCTCGCGCCGTCGTGATCGCGCGGATCGCGCAGGCGCCCAGATGGGGCGCATATCTCGACCTCGTCGAGCGTCACAACCATGGGGATGGATGGGCCGCGTTGTATTTCCTCTATTAAACTAGGGGGTCAAGCGGCCGGGTGCGACCGGCTTTCGAGGAAATATTCCAAGGAGGGATCCCTCTCCGTCTCTCCGATGATGCCCCAAATGTCGTTCACCTTAAAAATATCCAAGGCATATGCGGCGATCGCGTCAGGATCGTCGGGGTCGAGTTGAATGAGATTCAATACGTCTTTCATTCTCGATCGCGGAATTTCATGGCGGTAGGATAGCCGCTCAGTTTTGGGGTCATAGCCAACCAACACGTGCGCCACATCTTGCCTCGTGGTCCTATTGCTTCCGGCTTGACGACCGCTGCCGCGCCTTAACAACTGCATCGAGTCCCGGCTCCTGTAATTGGGGTTGGCGTCTTTCAGTTGCTGTCCAGTATTGCAATCAAATTCGCCGAGATGGCGCCCGCGTCGACACAGCCGCGAGACGGCAGTGTCTCAGTTTGAAAATGAGCCGGATTGACAACGGCTCGCACCGCGCCCCCGCCCAGTGGTATGCTAAGCCGGAAGCAAGGGAGCAGCCCGTGGCGCGTTACGAAGTTCGGCTTTATAAGCCGCGTGATCATAATCCGAATAAGTCTGAACTGGTCGACCGCGTCGCTTTTGAAGCCGTGGACGGCAGTGATGCCTTGAGTAAGGCTCCCGACGTACAGATCCCCGAATGGGATGACAGCGACTGGGCCGTTCTATTTAGCGAGGACGGCCGAACGCTTTGGCATCTAAGGAGGCAACGCTGAGATGCCAAAGGCCCCAAAGGCGAAAGGCGCCCTGCCGACGTCAACGCCCGCGCGGTTATGATCGCGAGGATTGCGACCGGCGAGGAAGAGGACACTGCTCGCGATTCGTCGAAGGAATTCACCGGAAGGGCGGCTTGCAGGGCGGGAAGCTAGGGCTACTTCCCTTTCTTCCGAGAAGCGCCGTGAGATTGCTGCGAAGGCGGCGGCAGCACGGTGGAAGAAGGATTAATGGCTGCCGCGACGGCGGCCCGAGCATTTGTTCTTGCAGTTTCGAGTGCAGACTGGACCTCTGCAGCAGTTCTAAGTGGTGTCGTATCCGTTTCCGATATCGCTAATTTTCCAAAAGTCGATTCATAGGCCTCTAGAGTTACCGCAGCCGATTTGACGAACGCTTTGAAGTGTTGAGGAGACATGGTTACCGAGACCAGATCGGTTGCTCCCATTTGCCCTGGAACTAATTCGGAATTCTTTTGAAAAAGAAGAGTGATATCGAAAGGACTAACGTGGGTTTGACTTGAGTTCGCATAAAGCTCGCGAAATTGTTGATCTCGTGTGCGCAACATTTGAGCCGGATGAGTCGTTTCTTCCGTCATCTGCTTATCCCCCAGTTTCCTGCTTAGCTTGCGTAATCGTAGCGGTCGTCGGCAAAGGTTGCCTACTTGGGATTAGGACAAAGGGATTGTTAGTCCCAGTTCCTACAGGTGACGCGCCCTTGGGATCAGAGAGTTCCGAAGTTTGGAGCTCATTTTGGCCCTGGATAATTTCCGACTTACGAAGGGAAAACTGCGGCTCATACCCCATGGCCAAGGCATTCTCGACGATACTCCGGTAAGTTAAATCTTCAACGCCAGTCAATTGGCGATTAATGACTGAACGGTTAACTCCGCGTTTTGTCGCTATCGCTTGTTGAGTGAGTTTTCTGGCCTTTTTCTCAGCCGCAAAAGCCTTCTGCAGTTCGGACCTGACATGGCCAATCGCACGAGCGACCTTTCGTGGTGTTTCTCCGATATCAAACACAAACGAGGTCATCGAAGTTTCCTGTCGTAAATTTTGGTTCATCTATATCGAGTGATTTTCGAGCATTTTTCACCCGTGTTCGCGCGGTGGTATAACTTGCTGGCGCATTCCGGCCTTTATAAAAATCGGCATAATCTCCGAAAACGGCAATGAATATTCTCGGCCTATACATCCAGCCAAAAACCCGAAGATCAGCCGTTTTCATTTCCCAAATTTCCTCTGGTCCAGGCATCAAGTCTTTGAACATTCTCCCATAGGCAACGTCCTTTCCGGCGATCCAACGATACAAAATATTGTCCAATTGTTCATGAGGGCTATCGACCGCTTTGAGGCGCCCGGTCTCAAGTGACGGCAAATCCTCTTTAATCCATCGAGGGAATTCGGGGAGCCCATAGATCAGCCGTTCCGGTTCTTCGCCACGATCCAAAGGCACTTCGATCTTGTGAAGTGCCGGGGGCGTGCGCTCCGTTAAAATATGCAATGTTGCCATTTAAGTCAACAAGTGATAAAGGGCGCTCCGTCATCGCGGAACTAATTTCTACACTCGCTTAATGCCGTTTGCCGCGCAATCGGAGAGTTGTAGATAAAAGTTCAGCTCGTCAAACTGAGACACTACCACCCCCGATCCCCTCCTTGACTCTCGCCCCGCTCAGGCTCAAAACAAGAACAAACGTCGAACTTTTTGAGTGTGGATCGGATGTCGCGCGGCGGCAGGGCTGAAACAATGGCGTGTCTGCGGAGCGCCGTCGCCAAGATCGAGGCGCGTTCCGGGCCGGTCGAGGCGCGCCTTGCGCAGAGGCTGCCGCTGACGCGCGCGCTCGACCGGGCGCTGGGCGGCGGTCTTTCCGGCGACGGGCTGCACGAGATCGCGCCCGCGGGCCCCGGCGACGGGGCGGCGGCGATGGGTTTTGCGCTGGCGCTCGCCGCGCGTTTCCTCGCCGCGCGGGGCGGGGCGGGGCTCATTCTCGCCGAGGATTTCGCGCTTCGGGAAGGGGGCGCGCTCTATGGGCCGGGGCTCGTCGCGCATGGGTTGACGCTGAGCCGGCTCGTCTTCGTGCGCGCGCCCGACGCCCCCGCTTTGTTCCAGGCGATGGAGGAGGCGGCGCGCAGCGGCGCGCCGGCGGTGGTGGTCGGCGAAGCCTGGAATCTCAAGCGGTACGATCTCGCCGCCTCGCGGCGCCTGCTGCTTGCGGCGCGCGCCGGGGCGACGCCCGCGCTGCTGGTGGCGGCGAGCGCCTATGGCGCGGCCGAAAAACTCTCCAGCGCCGCCGAGACACGCTTCGAGATCGCCGCCGCGCCGAGCGCGCGCCTCCCCTCGGCGGGTGGCGGACGTCCGCTGCCCGGAACCCCCGCCTTCGCCGCGCGGCTCGTCAAGGCCCGGCTCACGGCGGCTGAGGGGCAGGGCCAAGGCCTCGACGCGACGAAAATCTTCCGCCTGACCTGGCGCAGCGAGGAGCAGAGCTTTGACGATCCGACGGTTTCTCTCCCTCTGGCTGCCGCGTCTGGCGACGGACCGCGCGCGGCGGGCGCACGCCATTGACGCTGCGGCGCCGCTGGCGGTCGTCGCGACGGTCAAGAACGCTCGCCGCCTCGTCGGCGTCGACGCCAACGCCGCGCGGCTCGGCCTGACCCCTGGCCTGACGCTCGCCGACGCGCGCGCGCGTCATCCAAAGCTCGTCACGGCCGAGGCCGATCCGCAAGCCGAGCTGAGGCTGCTCGAGCGCCTCGCGGACCTCTGCTCCCGCTTCACCCCGCTCGTCGCACTCGACGGACGCGACGGGCTGATGCTCGACGTCTCCGGCGTCGCCCACCTGTTCGGCGACGAGGAGGGGCTTCTCGCAGATGTCGAGGCGCGCTTCGCCCGCCTCGGCCTCACCCTCGCGCTCGGCCTCGCCGACGCGCCCCGCGCGGCTTCGGCGCTGGCTCGCCATTCGAACCGGCGCATCGCCCCATCAGGCCTTTCGCAAAAAGCCTTCGCCAAGCTCTATCACGACATGCCCATCGCCGCCCTCAGGCTCGAGGAGGGCGTCGTCTCCGACATGGCGCGCGCGGGGCTGCGCCGGATCGGCGATCTCGCCATGCGGCCGCGCGCGCCGATCGCCGCGCGCTTCGGCGCCGAGGCGATCGCGCGGCTCGACGCGCTGAGCGGGGCGACGCGCGAGGCGATCTCGCCGCGCTTCCCGCCGCCCGATTTTTCCATCGAGCGGCGCTTCGCCAGCCCGATCGTCGCCGCCGAGGCGGTGAAGGCGACGCTCGCCAAGCTCGCCGACGATCTCGCCGCCTTGCTTGCGCGCCACGCCAAGGGCGCGCGCCGGCTGGAGTTGCTCCTCTTCCGTGTCGACGGCGACGTGCGTCGCATCCGCGTCGCCGCCGGTCGTCCGCTCGGCGAAGCGCGCGCGATGGCGCGCCTGTTCGCCGAAAAGCTCGCCGGCGGCGCCGAGGAAGAAGAGATCGACGCCGGCTTCGGCGTCGATCTGATGCGCCTCGCCTGCCTTTTCGCCGAGCCGCTCGCGCCGGCGCAGACCGAGTTGGCGCGCGCCGAAGAGGCCGAGCGGTCGGCGCGGCTCGGCGATCTCCTCGACGGGCTCAGCGCGCGCCTCGGGGCGCGCCGCGTCACGCGGCAGACGCTGCTCGAAGCGCATGTTCCCGAACAGGCCGTCGCCTCTTCGCCGGCGACCCTCGGCGCGCGGGCGAGCGGGGAGGGGGACGAGCCGTTCCTCTGCGCCGAGGCGCCGACGCGGCCGTTGCGGCTCTTCGAGCGGCCCGAACCGATCGAGACGCTCGCCGAAGTGCCCGACGGACCGCCGCTGCGCTTCCGCTGGCGGCGCGTCTTGCACGAGGTCGCGGCGATCGAAGGGCCGGAGCGCATCGCCGCCCCCTGGTGGCGGCGCCTCGACGCGCCCACGCGCGACTATTTCCGCGCCGAAGACGCCGCCGGCCGCCGCTTCTGGCTCTACCGCGAAGGCCTTTATGGCCGCGAGACGACACGCGCGAAATGGTTTCTGCACGGGGTGTTCGGGTGAAAACGAGAGGACGCACACTTCCCCTCTCCCCTTGCGGGAGAGGGGTCAGGGGTGAGGGGTCGTGCGACGCAGTCGCACGCTTGGCGCGGGCGCGTCCCGCTCGTCGAGCTTCGATGCGAAAGGAACGCTCATGATGTCCTCTCATCGTTTCATCTCGCCGCTCGCTCAGTCACGCGCTCGCGCGTTGCGCGTCGAGGCGACAGACGCAGAGAAAGCGCTCTGGCGTCTTTTGCGTGATCGACGGCTCTCGCAAACGAAATGGCGTCGTCAAGTTTCCATCGGCGACTTCATCGTGGACTTCGTCTGTCTCGAACATCGCGTCATCGTGGAGTGCGATGGATCCCAACACGCCGAAAGTCGATATGACGCTGCGCGCGATGGATGGCTTCGAACGCAAGGTTTCCAGACCGTGCGATTCTGGAACCATGAAATTCTTCGCGAAGGTGCAAGCGTCATCGACACAATTCTAGCCAAGTGTGGCCTGCCATGGTGAGGCTGCGGCGCGATATCCCCCTCTCCCCTTGCGGGAGAGGGGTCAGGGGTGAGGGGTCGGCGCGCCAGCGCCGTTTTGCTATGCGCCTTGCGGCGCGACCCCTCATCCGTCGGCCTTCGGCCGACACCTTCTCCCGCAAGGGGAGAAGGTGGAGACCTCGTCCGGCGCTTCGCGACACCTCTCGGAAACGCTTTGCGTCCACCTTCTCCCGCAAGCGGGAGAAGGGGCGATGATCCGCCTCGCCCCGCGCTTCGCCGAGCTTGCGACGACGACGAATTTTTCGTTTCTGCGCGGGGCTTCGCATCCCGAAGAGCTTGTCGCGCGCGCCGCCGAACTGGGGCTCGATGGAATCGGGATCGCAGATCGCAACACGCTCGCCGGCGTCGTCAGGGCGCATGTCTATGCGCGCGAGAACCGCGCCGCGATCGGCGCAATGCGCGTCGTCACCGGCGCGCGGTTGAGCTTCGTCGACGGCGCGCCCGACATGCTCGCTTATCCCCGGGACCGCGCCGCCTATGGGCGGCTCTGCCGGCTTCTCACCCAGGGCAATCTCCGGGCGCCCAAGGGCGAGTGCCATCTGAATTTCGAGGATCTGCTGGAGCATGGCGAGGGCCTGCAGATCATCGCGATGCCGACGGGCCCTCATCCGTCGCCTTCGGCGACACCTTCTCCCGCAAGCGAGAGAAGGGAAAGGCCCCTCTCCCGCTTGCGGGAGAGGGGTTGGGGTGAGGGCCGGCTGCTCGCGCAACTTCGCGAAGCCTTTCCCGATCGCCTGTGGATCGGCGCGAGCCTCACCTATGGCGCCGACATGCGCGGCGCTCTTGCGCAGCGCGCGGCGCTGGCGCGCAAAGTCGGCGCGCCGCTGATCGCCGCCAACGACGTCCTCATGCACGCGCCCGAGCGGCGCGAACTCGCCGACGTTCTCACCTGCATTCGCGAGAAGACGACGCTCGAGGCCGCCGGGCGCCTGATCCAGGCCAACGCCGAGCGCCATCTCAAATCGCCGGCCGAAATGGCGCGCCTGTTCGCCGAGGCGCCGCAGGCGACCGAGGAGACGATCCATTTCCTCGCCGGCCTTTCCTTCAGCCTCGACGATCTCGCCTATGATTATCCCCCGGAGCTGCGCGAGGGCTTCGCGACGCCGCAGGCCGCGCTCGAAGCCTTCGCCGAGGCCGGCGCGCGGGCGCGCTATCCCGACGGCGTTCCCGCCAACGTGCGCCAGGCGCTCGATCACGAACTCGCGCTGATCGGCGACTTGAAATACGCGCCCTATTTCCTCACCGTGCACGACATCGTGCGCTACGCCAAGACGCGCGGCATTTTGTGCCAGGGGCGCGGCTCGGCGGCCAATTCGACGGTCTGCTATTGCCTGGGGATCACCGAGGTCGATCCCGCCAATTTCGATCTTCTGTTCGAGCGCTTCATCTCGCCCGAGCGCAACGAGCCGCCCGACATTGACGTCGATTTCGAGCACGAGAAGCGCGAAGAGGTGATCCAGTACATCTATCAGCGCTACGGGCGCGAGCGCGCCGGCCTCGCGGCGGCGGTGACGACCTATCGCACGCGCTCGGCGATCCGCGAGACCGCCAAGGTGTTCGGGCTCTCCGAGGATGTCATCGTCGCGCTTGGCAACACCTCTTGGGGCCAGGATTCCGGGCCGCTCGGCGAGGAGCGCGCCAAGGCCGCCGGCCTCGACGCCGCCGATCCGTCGCTCGCCGGGGCGTTGCGGCTGGCCGAGGAATTGACCGGCTTTCCCCGCCATCTCACCCAGCACAGCGGCGGCTTCGTCATCACGCGCGACCGTCTCGACGAAGTTGCGCCGATCATGAACGCGGCGATGGAGGATCGCACGACGATCGAGTGGGACAAGGACGATCTCGACGCGCTCGGAATCTTGAAAGTCGACGTGCTCGCGCTCGGCATGCTCACCGCGATGAGCAAGAGCTTCGATCTCCTCGACAAGCACTACGGCAAGCGCCTGTCGCTCGCCTCGATCCCCTTCGAGGAGCCGGAAGTCTACGCGATGATCCAGCGCGCCGACACGATCGGCGTGTTCCAGATCGAGAGCCGCGCGCAAATGTCGATGCTGCCGCGGCTCAAACCGGAGAAGTTCTACGACCTCGTCATCGAGGTGGCGATCGTGCGCCCCGGGCCGATCCAGGGCGACATGGTGCATCCCTATCTGCGCCGCCGCCAGGGCGTGGAGGACGTCGTCTATCCCTCCAAGGAATTGGAAGCCGTGCTCGGCAAGACGCTCGGCGTGCCGCTATTCCAGGAGCAGGCGATGAAGATCGCCATCGTCGCCGCCGGCTTCACGCCGGCGGAAGCGGATCGGCTGCGCCGCGCGATGGCGACCTTCCGCCGCGTAGGCACGATCGCGACCTTCCAGGCCAAGATGGTCGAAGGCATGGCGGCCAGGGGCTACCCCCGGGAATTCGCCGAGCGGTGTTTCCATCAGATCGAGGGTTTCGGCGAATACGGCTTTCCCGAGAGCCATGCGGCGAGCTTTGCGCTGATCGTCTACGCCTCGTGCTGGATGAAGTGCCGCTATCCCGACGTGTTCCTCGCCGCGATGCTCAATTCGCAACCGCTCGGCTTCTACGCGCCCTCCCAGCTCGTGCGCGACGCGCGCGAACACGGCGTCGAGGTGCGCGAGGTCGACGTGAACCTGTCGGATTGGGATTGCACGCTGGAGAGCGAAGACCCTTCTCCCGCTGCGCGGGAGAAGGTGGCCGCGCAGCGGCCGGATGAGGGCTCGGGGAAGGCGATCGCTCTCGCTGCAATCCCTCATCCGTCGTCGCTTCGCGACGCCACCTTCTCCCGCATGCGGGAGAAGGGATTGATCCACTCCCGCCACGCCTCGATGGCGGGGCATATCCGTTCGACCCACGCCGTGCGGTTGGGCTTGCGCCAGATCATCGGCGCCAAGGAGGACGACATGCGCAAGCTCGTCGAGGCGCGCGGGACGGGCTATGATTCGGTGCGCGATCTCTGGCTGCGTTCCGGCCTCAGCCCGGGGACGCTCGAGCGTCTCGCCGACGCCGACGCCTTCCGTTCGCTCGGCCTCGACCGGCGCCAGGCGCTATGGGCGGTGCGCGGCCTCGACCGCGTCGGCGACCAGGACGATCTGCCGCTGTTCGCCGCCAGCCGCCCAGAGCGCGAGGGCGAACCCGACGCCAAATTGCCGCCGATGCCGCTCGGCGCGCATGTGGTCGAGGACTACCGGCGCTTGTCGCTGTCGCTCAAGGCCCATCCCGTCGCCTTCATGCGCGCGCGGCTCGACGCGCGCGGCGTACAACGCTCCGAGGCGCTCGCGCGCGCAAAGAGCGGCGAGCGCGTCAGCGTCGCCGGCTTGGTGCTGGTGCGCCAGCGTCCAGGCACTGCGAGAGGCGTGATCTTCATGACGCTGGAGGACGAGACGGGCGTCGCCAATCTGATCGTCTGGCCGAAGGCGTTCGAGCGGCTGCGCGCCATCGTCATCGGCGCGCGCTTCGTCGTCGCATCAGGCAAATTGCAGAGCGAATCCGGCGTCGTGCATCTCGTCGTCGAGCGGATGGAGGATCTGACGCCGATGCTGGGCCTGCTCTCCGAGCACGGACGCGACATCGAAACGCTGGCGCCCTCCGACGAAGTGCGCCGTCCGCAAATGACGATGGCGCAGAAGCGCCAGGGCAACCGCTTCGCGCAGGTCCAATTGTTCGCCGACGCCCGCTTGCCCCCGCCCCAGCCCGACGAGCGCGAAGCGCAGCGCGCCATTCCGATCGGACGGCGCTTTCATTGAGCGTCGGGCCTTAGCAAACAAGGCCGTCATGGCCGGGCTCGTCCCGGCCACCCACGCAGCGCCCGCGGGCAGGGCAAACGCATCGATTCGGCTCGTCGCCGTTTGCCAGTCCCGCGCCGGCTTGCTAGCGATGCGGAGTTCCCGTCCCGCAGGCCGCCCTTGCCCTATCTCGTTCTCGCCTTTCTCTCGCTCCTGTGGGGCACGTCGTTTCTGCTGATCAAGATCGCCTCGCAAAGCTTCGACGGGGCGGCGTTCGCCTTCGGCCGCTCCGGCATCGCCGCCGCGGCGCTGGTGGGCGCCGCCCTCGTAATGCGCGCCAAGTGGCCGCGCGCGCCGCGGCTGTGGGGCAAGATGGCGGCGCTGGCGACCGCCGGCCAGGCGCTGCCGTTCCTGCTGTTCGGCATCGCCGCGCATATGACGACGAGCGCCGACATGGCGTTGATGATGGGCGCCATGCCGATCTTCACCTTCGTCATCGCGCGCCTGTTCGGGCTCAACGAAGTCTGGAACGCGCGCGCGGCGCTCGGTCTTGCGCTCGGCCTCGCGGGCGTCGCGATCTCGCTCGCTTCGCCGCTGGTCTCCGCGGGCGCGGCGGCCCAATCCGCGCCGGGTCTCGGCCGCGCGCTGGCGCTGCTCGGCGCGCTCGGCTTTGCCGCCGGCGCGCTGCTGTCGCGCGACGTCTCGCGCGAGATCGGGGCGGCGATGACCGCGACCGGGTCGATGCTGATCTCCACCGCGCTGCTGTTCGTGCTGATGCTCGTCACCGAAGGCGCCCCGTCACCGGGCGCGCTGCTGACGAAGCCGATCGGACCGCTCGCCGCGCTCGTCGCGCTCGGGGTCTTCAACACGGCGCTGGCCTATTTCGTCTATTTCCGGCTGATTGCGTCGGCGGGGGCGACCTTCGCGGCGCTCAACAATTACATCGTGCCCTGCCTCGGCCTACTTGCGGGCGCGTGGGCGCTCGGCGAGCCGGTCGGGCCATCCTCCTGGCTTGGCCTCGCGGGCGTGCTCGGCGGCGTTGTGCTGACGGGAACGGCGGCGAGCGCTTCGCGGGTCATCGCCGCTCGGGCGAGCGCGGGCGCGGAGTAGGGCGGCGAGGTCAGCGCGCCCGGGTCGCCAGCCAGATGATGTGCCTTGCCCCGCCGCGCGCGCCTCTCGCGCGCGAAACGACTTCCTCGGTGGCGAAGCCGGCGTCGCGCAGTCTTTGCGTGAAGCGCCGGTCGGGCGCGACCGACCAGACCGCCAGGATGCCGCCCGGCCGCAGCGCCGCTCGGGCCGCCCCCAGGCCGCGGGCGGCGTAGAGGCCGTCGTTGGCCTCCCGCGTCATGCCCT
>DASXGX010000015.1:0-2551 GCA_036488815.1 Roseiarcus sp. | reverse complement strand
ATTGCGATGGCGCCGCCGTTGACGTTGAGCTTGTCGTTGTCGATGCCGAGCCGGTCGCGGCAATAAAGCACTTGCACCGCGAAGGCCTCGTTGAGCTCCCAGAGGCCGATGTCGTCGGCTTTGAGGCCGTGGGCGTGCAGCAGCTTGGGCACGGCGAACACGGGGCCGATGCCCATCTCGTCGGGATCGCAACCGGCGACCGCAATGCCGCGATAGAGGCCGAGCGGCTCGAGATTGCGCTCGCGCGCCGCCTTCGCCTCCATCAGCAGGCAGGCGCTCGCGCCGTCGGACAATTGCGAGGCGTTGCCCGCGGTGATGTAGGAGCCGCTGGTTTTCATGTGCCGGCCGCCGGCGAACACGGGCTTCAAGCCAGCGAGGCCGGCGAGAGTCGTATCGGGGCGGTTGCCTTCGTCCTGCTTGAGCGTGATCGGCACGTCGTGCGTTTCGCCGGTCCCCTTGTCCACGACTTTCATGGCGCTCGGCAGCGGCACGATCTCGGCGTCGAAGCGCCCGTCGGCCTGGGCGCGCGCGGTGCGCTGCTGCGACTGCAGCGCATATTCGTCCTGCCGCTCGCGCGGGATCTTGTAGCGGTCGGCGACGATCTCGGCGGTCTCGAGCATCGACATGTAGATGTCGTCGCGGTGCTGCAGCAGCCAGGGGTCCTGCGTTCGGTAGAGATTCATCTTGTCGTTCTGCACCAGCGAGATCGACTCGAGGCCGCCGCCGACCACCATCCGCATGCCGTCAACGAGGATTTGCTTGGCCGCGATGGCGATCGCCATCAGGCCGGAGGCGCATTGGCGGTCGACCGACATGCCGGCGACAGTGGTGGGAAGGCCGGCCCTCAGCGCGCATTGCCGGGCGATGTTCGAGCCCGTCGAACCCTGTTGCAGCGCCGCACCCATGACGACGTCGTCGACCTCGCCGCCGGAGACTCCGGCGCGCGCAACCGCGGCGGCGATCGCATGGCCGCCGAGCGTCTGGGCTTGCGTGTCGTTGAAGGCGCCGCGGTAGGCCTTGCCGATCGGCGTTCGGGCGGTGGAGACAATGACGGCTTCACGCATGAAACTCTCCCTAAAGGGACTTGCAATTTGGTTGACGCGGCGCTGCTGTCACCCCGCGAAAGCGGGGGGCCAGACAGCCGCCGCAGGCCCTCTTCCTTTGACTCCGGGATGCCCGCTTTCGCGGGCATGATAGGGAGCACCGCCCGGATGATTTCGTGAACGCGGCCAGGGGGCGGGAGAAGCCGCTTCGACTGCAAAGCACCCCGGTGTAGGCGCCGGGCCGGGCGGGCGGGTCACGATTTCACGAAGCCGCCGCCTTCCCGCGCAAGGCGGGCGAGCAGCGGCGCTGGCGCGAAGTCGTCGCCCATCGCGGCCTGGAATTCCTCCATCTTGGCGAGCACTTTCGCGACGCCCACCGTGTCGGCGTAGAACATGGGGCCGCCCCGATAGACCGGCCAGCCGTAGCCATTGATCCAAACGATATCGATGTCGGAGGCGCGCAACGCTTTGCCCTCCTCGAGGATCTTCGCGCCCTCGTTGATTATGGGATAGAGGCAGCGCTCGAGGATCTCCTGGTCCGATATCGCGCGGCGGCTGACGCCTTTGGCGCGCGAGAAGTCGCGGATGATCTCCTCGACCAGCGCGGAGGGCTTGGCGTTGCGCGCTTCGTCGTAGTCGTAGAAGCCTGCGCCTGCTTTCTGGCCGCGCCGGCCCTCTTCGCACAGAATCTCGCGGATGGTGGAGCGCGTGCTGGTCTCCTTCGACCAGCCGATGTCGAGGCCGGCCAGATCACTCATCGCGAATGGGCCCATCGGCAGGCCGAATTCGGTGAGGACGCGGTCGACGTCCCACGGCGTCGCGCCTTCAAGGATCAGCTTCTGGGCTTCGCGCTGGCGCTGGGCGAGCATCCGGTTGCCGACAAAGCCGTGGCAGACGCCGACGACGACGCCGATCTTGCCGATCGCCTGTCCGAGCTTGAGCGCGGTCGCCACGACGTCCTTGCCGGTCTTCGCGCCACGCACGATCTCGAGCAGGCGCATCACATTGGCGGGAGAAAAGAAGTGCATCCCGATCACATCCTGCGGACGGCTCGTGGTCGCCGCGATCTCGTCGATGTCGAGATAGGATGTGTTCGAGGCGAGGATCGCGCCGGGCTTGGCGATGGCGTCGAGCTTGGCGAAGATCTCCTTTTTCAGCGCCATGTCCTCGAACACGGCTTCGATGACGAGGTCCTTGTCGGCGAGCGTCCCGAGATCGAGCGAGCCGGTGAGCCGGCCCATCCGGGCCTCAACGTCCGCGGCCGTCAGGCGGCCCTTCTTGGCGGTGTTTTCATAGTTGCGGTGGATGATCCCGAGGCCGCGGTCGAGCGCCGCCTGGCTCGTCTCGACGATCGTGACCGGAATTCCGGCGTTGAGGAAATTCATCGCGATGCCGCCGCCCATCGTGCCGGCGCCGATGACGCCGACGTTGCGCACCGGCCGCGTCTGCTGATCGGCGGCGATGTCGGGGATTTTCGACGTCTGCCGCTCGGCGAAGAAGACGTAGCG
>DASXGX010000004.1:0-2900 GCA_036488815.1 Roseiarcus sp. | reverse complement strand
TCGTCCGAAACGATCGCGTAGCCGGTGATGTCCAGGTTCCCCGACATAAACGAATGGCCTCTCTGGCGAGCTTACGATAGCGAAAGCTCAGTGTCTCCGCCAGGGGCAGGCATCCCCAGCAACCGCTCACGGCGATCCCGGGGATTAGAGCACTTTCAGGTCTGACGGAATCGAGGGGATTCCGTTTGGCTTGGGGTCGTGATTCTCTGCGCGGATCGAATCGGCGCTGGGGAGAATCATGGGCGTGGCTTATTCGCAGGACCTTCGGGATCGGGTGATGGCGGCGGTCGATGGCGGTTTGGGCGTGTATGCGGCTGCGCCGCTGTTTCGGGTCAGCGTGTCGTATATCTACAAGGCGCTTGGCCGGCGCCGCGCGAGCGGCGACGTGACAGCCCACAAGTCTGGCGGCGGGCCGAAGCCTAAGCTTGCGGCCTATGACGAAACGTTGCGCGCCCAGGTGGCGCAGAAAGCCGACATCACCCTGGTCGAGCTGCAAGCCTGGCTTGCCAACGATCACGCGGTAAAGGTCAGCGTCGGCTGCCTGTGGGCGCGGGTCCGTCATCTCGGGCTGACGCTCAAAAAAAGTCGCAACGCGCCGCAGAGCAGGACCGCGCCGACATAGCGGAAGCTCGCCAGCAATGGCGGGCGCAACAGGGCGAATGGCGACCGCACAATCTGGTGTTTGTCGACGAAACCGGCGCCTCGACCAAGATGACGCGGCTCTATGGCCGATGCCCGCGCGGCGAACGCCTCGTCGCGCCGGTTCCCTGGGGCCATTGGAAGACGACCACCTTCATCGGCGCGCTGCGGCAGGGCGGTCTCATCGCGCCTTGCGCGTTCGACGGCCCGATCAACGGCGAGAAGTTCCGCGCCTGGGTCGAGCAGTTCCTCGTTCCCGAGCTCAAGCCCGGCGATATCGTCATCCTCGACAATCTGTCGAGCCACAAGGTCGAAGGCGTCAGAACGGCGATCGAAAACGCCAAAGCCTGTCTGCTCTACCTGCCGTCCTACAGCCCCGATCTCAACCCGATCGAGCAATGGTTCGCCAAGCTCAAAGCTCTGCTGCGCAAGGCTGCGGCGCGAACCTTCGACGCCCTGATCCACGCCATCGCCAGCGCGCTCGAAACCTTCACTCCAGACGAATGCGAAAACTATCTCGCAAACTCAGGATATCGACGCCAATAATGAAAATGCTCTAGCGTCCGATTTTGCGCCCATGCGCTAGCTTCGCAACGCCGCGTTCCTCGGATCATAAGGGCTGTCGGGGATGACAATCGCGCGGCGCATCTCACCCAAAATGCGCACGTCCACCTCGTCGCCAACGTTCGCGAACTCCGGCTTCACCATCGCAATCGCCAGCGACTCGCCCGTCCTCCAGCCATAGCCGCCGTAGGTCGTGCGGCCAATCAGGGCGCCATTCTTCATCACCGGCTCGGAGCCGCGCGCGTCGGCGTCGGTTACGCCTTGGACCTCGAGTGTGACCAGCTTGTTCTGAAAGCCCCTGCCCTTCCACGCGACGAGCGCGTCGCGGCCGAGAAACGGGCCTTTGTCGAAATCGACGAACCGTTCGAGGCCTGATTCCAGCGCAGCGTACTCGATCGACAACTCTCGCCCGACGAGCTTGTAGGACTTTTCCAGCCGCAGCGAATCCATCGCGCGAATTCCAAAAGGCTTGATGCCGAACGGCGCGCCCGCCGCCATCAGAGCGTCGAAAATAGTGTTCTGCGTCTCGGTCGGATGGTGCAGCTCATAGCCGAGCTCGCCCACGAAATTGACCCGCATGGCGATGAGGCCCGCCGCTTTGATCGACAGGCGCTGGGCGGTCAACCATGGGAACGCTTCGTTGGAGACGTCAGTGTCGGCGACCTTGGCCAACACCTCGCGCGAGCGGGGACCTGCGAGCACCAGAACGCCGCGCTGCGTCGTCACCTTGTCGATGCGCGCGCTATTGTCGGCGGGAAGAAGTTTTTCCAACACGTCAAGGTCATGCGTTTCGAGCGATCCGGCGGAGATGAGATAGAATCGCTCCCGCCCGACGCGGGTGAGCGTAAACTCCGCCCGCACGCCGCCGCGTTCTGTGAGAAGGTAGCTCAGCGTCACGCGGCCAATCGCCTTCGGCGCGCGATTGGTGAGGATGGAATTGAGCCAGCTTTCCGCGCCGGGACCCGAAACCTCGCATTTGGCGAAGGCCGACATGTCCATGAGGCCGACGTTGTCGTGCACATTCCGGCACTCGTCGCCGACGAATTGGAAATAGTTCGAACGGCGGAAGCTCCATTTCTCACGCGGCTTTTCGCCTGTGACGACAGGCGGATGGTTCTCGTTCAGGAGGACGTCGGGCTTGGCGAGATCCGCCTCGCTTAAGCCATAGCCTTGCGGAGCGAACCAGTTCGGCCGCTCCCAGCCGTAGACGGAGCCGAACACGGCGCCGAGGTCCTTCATCCGCCCATAGCAAGGCGTCTGGCGCAACGGGCGCGCGGCGACGCGCTCCTCGTCGGGATAATGCACGGTGAAGACCCTGGCGTAGGCCTCCTCGTTTTTTTCGATCAGATAGCCGGCATCCGCGTAGGGGCCGAAGCGGCGCGGGTCGACGCCGAGCATGTCGATGGTCGGCTCGCCTTCGACGATCCATTCGGCGAGCTGCCAGCCGGCGCCGCCGGCCGCGGTGACGCCAAACGAATGGCCTTCGTTAAGCCAGAAGTTTCGTACACCCGGCGCTGGGCCCACGATCGGCGAGCCGTCCGGTGTGTAGGCGATGGCGCCATTGTAGACTTTCTTGACGCCGACCTCGCCAAACGCAGGAACGCGCGCGATCGCGGTTTCGATATGCGGCGCAAGGCGATCGAGATCCTCGGGAAAGAGCTCGTATTCGCTGTCCGCTGACGGCCCGTCGACATAGC
>DASXGX010000106.1:0-38532 GCA_036488815.1 Roseiarcus sp. | reverse complement strand
AACCCGCCGACGCGCCATAGCGGCGTGCTCGGCCCGAGCTAGCCTGGGCCACGCCATGGATAAGTCGTTCGATGCCGCCGCCGTCGAGTCGCGCGTCGCCGCGCTCTGGGAGCGGGAAGGCGCCTTCCGCGCCGGCCGGCCAGAGCGAGCGGCCGCCGAACCCTTCTGCGTGGTGATCCCGCCGCCGAACGTCACCGGCAACCTGCACATGGGCCATGCGCTTAACAACACGCTGCAGGACATCCTTTGCCGCTATCACCGCATGAACGGCAAGGACGTGCTCTGGCAGCCAGGCACCGACCACGCCGGCATCGCGACGCAGATGGTCGTCGAGCGACAGCTCGCCGAGCGACAGGAGGCGGACCGCCGGACGCTCGGAAGGGATGCGTTTCTGGCGCGAGTCTGGGAATGGAAGACCGAGTCGGGCGGCGCGATCGTCGAACAGCTCAAGCGTCTCGGCGCCTCGTGCGACTGGAGCCGCGAACGCTTCACCCTCGATGCGGGCCTGTCGCGCGCGGTCGCCAAGGTCTTCGTGCAACTGCACCGCGAAGGGCTGATCTACAAAGCCAAGCGCCTGGTCAATTGGGACCCGAAATTCCAGACGGCGATCTCCGACCTGGAGGTCGTGCAGATCGAATGCAAAGGCTCGTTCAAATGGTCGCGGGCGGACGAGGCTCCGTTGGACGAGGCCGCGCTCGCCAAGACGCTTAGCCGCAACCCGAACGGACATCTTTATTATTTCGACTATCCCGTGGTGGACGCCGCCGGCGAGGAGACGGGGGAATGCGTCACCGTTGCAACGACGCGTCCCGAGACGATGCTGGGCGACAGCGCAGTCGCGGTCCATCCGGACGATCCTCGCTTTCAGCGGCTGATCGGCCAAAAAGTGCGACTGCCCCTGGTGGGTCGTCTTATCGCCATCGTCGCCGACGCCTATTCCGACCCCGAGAAGGGCACGGGCGCGGTCAAGATCACCCCCGCCCACGACTTCAACGACTTCGAGGTCGGGCGGCGTCACGAGAACGAGGGCGCGCGCCAAATCAATATCCTCGACGCCGAAGCTCGCGTTTTGTTGAAGGGAAACCTCGCCTTCTTCGAGGGAATCGAGGCGAGCGACCAGGAGCTCGCCCGTCTAATCGCGGCGGTCGACGGCGTCGATCGCTTCGAGGCGCGCAAACGCATCGTCGCGATGATGGCGGCGAACGGCCTGCTCCAGAAGATCGAGCCGCACGCGCATACCGTCCCGCACGGCGACCGCTCCAACGCGGTCATCGAACCCTGGCTCACCGACCAATGGTACGTCGACGCCAAGACTCTGGCGCAGCCGGCTTTGGCGGTCGTTCGCGAGGGCAGGACGCTCTTCGTTCCCAAGAACTGGGAAAAGACCTACTTCGACTGGCTGGAGAACATCCAGCCCTGGTGCGTCTCGCGCCAGCTCTGGTGGGGCCATCAGATCCCGGCCTGGTACGCTCCCTGGGGCGAGGTCTACGTCGAGGAAACCGAGGAGGCCGCCTTCGCGGCGGCGCTCGCGGACGGCGTTGAACGCGGCGTGCTCAGCGCCGACGAGGCCGAGCGCTTGACCTCCGATCCTGAGCGGCTGGGCGAGACCTTCACGCGCGACCCCGACGTGCTCGACACCTGGTTCTCGTCGGCGCTGTGGCCGTTCTCGACACTTGGCTGGCCGGACGACACGCCCGAGCTGAAGCGGTTTTACCCGACGAACGTTCTCGTCACCGGATTCGACATCATTTTCTTCTGGGTCGCCAGAATGATGATGATGGGTCTTCACTTCCGGGACGAGGTCCCGTTCCGCGACGTCTATATCCATGCGCTCGTCCGCGACGAGAAGGGCGCGAAGATGTCGAAGTCGAAGGGCAACGTCATCGACCCGCTGGCCCTGATTGATCGCTTCGGCGCCGACGCTCTGCGCTTCACCCTCGCGGCGATGGCGGCCCAGGGCCGCGACATCAAATTGTCCGAGAGCCGCGTCGAGGGCTATCGCAACTTCGTCACCAAGCTCTGGAACGCGTCGCGCTTCGCGGAAATGAACGGTTGCGTGCGGGTCGTCGGGTTCGATCCGCTGACGGTGCGCGAGCCGCTCAACCGCTGGATCCTCGGCGAAGCGTCGCGCGCGATCGCCGAGACGAGTGCAGCGATCGAATCGTACCGCTTCAACGACGCCGCCAATGCAGCGTACCGCTTCGTCTGGAACCTGTTCTGCGATTGGTGTCTGGAGCTCGCCAAGCCGGTTTTGCAAAGCGGCGAGGACGGACCGTCGAAGGCCGAAACGCAGGCGACGATCGCCTATGTTCTCGACAGCGTCTATGGCTTGCTGCACCCCTTCATGCCCTTCGTTACGGAGGAGCTTTGGGCGATCAAGGGCGAAGCGGGACCGACCCGCACCGGCGCGCTTGCCCTCGGCCCCTGGCCGAAAGCCGACTTTCCTGTCGACGAAGCCGCCGAAGAAGAACTCGGCTGGGTGGTCGAGCTGATTTCCGAGATCCGTTCCGTCCGTTCCGAAATGGGCGTTCCGCCGGCGGCGCTCCTGCCGCTGACGCTCGTTCAGGCGAGCGATTCGATGATGCGGAGCGCCGGACGATGGGCCGAGACGATCAAACGTCTGGCCCGGATCGCCGAGGTCCGATTCGCCGACAGCGCGCCGGCCGGCTCGCTGCAACTCGTCGTCCGCAGCGCTGTAGCCGCGCTCTCGGTGGCTGGCGTGCTGGATGTCGCCGCCGAGCAGGCGCGTCTGGCCAAGGAAATCGCCAAGGAGCGCGGCGAGGTCGCCAAGGTCGATGCGAAGCTTGCCAACGCCGACTTTGTCGCGCGCGCGCCCGAGGAGGTGGTCGCCGAGAACCACGAGCGCCGGGAAGCCGCGCTGGCCCGCATTTCCAAGATGGAATCGGCTCTCCAACGGCTGAACGAAATCTGAGCGCAAAACCAGAACCAGTCGCCATGATCGTTGCAATTGCGCAACAGCCCCAGTGTTAGTGGAAACGACCGGGAATTCAGCCGGATCGTGCCCCGATTGCGCCATAAACCCCGCGCTATTTCGAGTCATAGACGCACGATGGAAGTGGGGCTCCGGGTAAAGGTCCCCGGGGAGATCGCGGCGCAGGGCGGGGCGGGGTCACGGTTTGGATGCGCGCGTTGCTTTTGGCCAAATTTCGGGTCGCCCTCGTGGCACATGACGGCGGTTCGGCTCGCCCGTCATTGATGATGACGGCTCTAGCGCTCGGCGCCCTGGCGGCGGCGAGCCCAGCAGCCTTCGCCCTCGACAGTAACAAGACCAGCGATCCGGGCAGGATCGCAGTCCCAACCTACAACAGCGCCAGAGAGGCTCTGCAGGCAGGCGTACACGATCTGCTCGCCGGGGACGCGCAATCTTCCGTTGAGGCGCTCACCTATGCGGCGGAAGGCGGCCAGCCGCTGGCGCAGTGGAAGCTCGGCCGCATGTATGCGCGTGGCGAGGGCGTGCCGCGGGACGACCTCAAGGCTTACTCCTACTTCGAGCGCCTTGTCGAAAGCTACAACGAGGACGATCCCGACCGGCCGGACATCCCCGCCATTTCCAACGCCTTCGTATCGGTCGGCGTCTATTGCCTCAACGGCATTCCGAACAGCGAAATCAAGGCCGATCCCGAGCGCGCGCTGGAGATGTTCCAGTACGCGGCGACCAACTTCGGCGACCCGGACGCGCAGTACAACCTCGCGCGCATGTATATGGACGGGGCGGCGGGGCTCGCCCGCAACAACATGCGGGCCGCGCGCTGGCTGGCCCTGGCGGCTGAAAAAGGCCACCACCCCGCACAAGCCCTTCTCGGACACCTGCTATTCCTCGGCGAGGGCGTCCCTCGCCAGCGCGCCCGCGGACTGATGTGGCTCTCGATCGCCAAGAATGGCGCCCAGGGTCAGAAGGACGAATGGATTCGGGAACTTCAGACGAAAGACTACAGCGCCGCCACCGACGATGATCGCGAGGTCGCTGCGGCGTATCTGAGCGCGCGTGGCAAGGATCCGCGCGGGGCGGCCGTCGAATCGAGACCGCAGCCGCCGCACGGGTTCATCGCCGGCTTCGCGCAATTGCCTCAGATGCCGCACTTGTTCAATGGCGCGCCGCCGCCGAACTTCGATCCGCCGGACGCCGGGCCCGACCGCTAGGCTTGTGAAATCGACGCGGCCCAACGAATAGTCGGATTTGAGTTCTCGCCGCGCGCTGCCGGTCGCGTCAGTTGATCACGCCGGTTAGGAGTGCGCGGGTGGCGCGCGCCACGTCTTTCTGCCGCATCAGCGATTCGCCGACCAGAAAGACCTCGATCCCGGTGTCGGCGAGGCGCCGGCAATCCTCATGCTCTCCGATCCCGCTCTCTGCGACGACGATCTTGTCCCTTGGAATGAGCGGCCTCAAGCGTTCGCTGACGGCGAGCGACGTTTCGAAGGTGCGTAGGTCCCGGTTGTTGACGCCGATCAGACGACCCTCCAACGCCAGCGCGCGATCGAGGTCGCGCTCGTTGTGCGTCTCGATGAGGACGTCGAGGCCAAGGTCGTGCGCCGCCTTGTTGAGCGTGCGGGCCGTCTCGTCGTCGACGGCGGCCATGATGATGAGGATGCAGTCGGCGCCCCAGGCGCGCGCCTCCAGCACCTGGTAAGGATCAAACAGGAAGTCCTTGCGCAGAATGGGCAACGCCGTAGCCGCTCGCGCCTTCATCAGATGCTCCGGCGCGCCCTTGAAAGACGGTGCGTCGGTCAGCACGGAAAGACACGTCGCGCCGCCTGCCTGATACGCCTTTGCGAGTTCAGCCGGATCGAACTCTTCGCGGATGAGGCCCTTCGACGGGCTCGCCTTCTTAATCTCCGCGATCAACCCGAAGCGACCCGCCTCCAGCGCACGTTCGAGCGCTTTGACAAAGCCACGCGGCGGCGATTGCTCGCGGATTTCGCGCTCGAGCGTCCCGCGCGGGACGCGCACCTTCGCCTCGGCGATCTCGCGCCGCTTATAGGTCTCGATCTTGCTCAGAATATCGCTCATCTCCGCTTCTCGTTCACCCATTGGAGACGTTGACAAGCTTTTCGAGAATGCGCGACGCCGCGCCCGAACGCAAGGCCTGGTCGGCCAGGGCGACGCCGGCGGCAAGATCGTGCGCGCGTCCCGCCACGACCAGGGCGCCGGCGGCATTGAAGATTGCGATGTCGCGATAGGCGTTCTCGGCGCCCGCGAGAACGTCACGCAATGCGGCTGCGTTGTGCGCGGCGTCGCCGCCTTTGAGCGCAGCGAGCGTAGCGCGCTTCAGGCCGACGCTTTCCGGCGTCACCTCAAAGGTGCGGATCGCGCCGTCTTTCAATTCGACGACCTTGGTGACGCCGGTCGTCGACATTTCGTCGAGCCCGTCCGCCCCATGTGTCACCCAGACGCGCTCCGAGCCGAGATTGCGCAGGACCTCGGCCATCGGCTCGAGCCACGCCGCCGAGAATACGCCGATCAATTGCCGACGCACGCCCGCCGGGTTCGACAGCGGCCCGAGGAGATTGAACAGGGTGCGGGTGCCGAGTTCGACCCGGGTCGGCCCGACGTGACGTATCGCCGCGTGGTGCGTCGGAGCCATCATGAAGCCGATGCCCGCTTCGCGAATTGAGCGTTCGACCGCCTCCGGCGCAAGGCCGATCTTGACGCCGAGCGCCCCCAGGGTGTCGGCGGTCCCCGACTTCGAGGAGGCGGCCCGATTGCCGTGCTTAGCGACCGGCACCCCGCAACCCGCGACGATCAGCGAGGCCAGCGTCGAGACGTTATAGGAGCCCGAGCCATCTCCCCCGGTGCCGACGATGTCGATCGCATCGTCCGGCGCGTTGACGCGCAGCATCTTCGCGCGCATCGCGGTCACCGCCCCGGTGATCTCCTCGACACTTTCACCGCGTACGCGCAACGCCATCAGGAAGCCGCCCATCTGCGAGGGCGTCACTTCGCCCGAGAGAATGGCGTCGAAGGCTTCCACTGCCTCGGCGCGCGAGAGATGTGAGCCGGCGGCGACCTTGGCGATCAGCGGCTTAAACGATTCCATGCCCCAGTTCGCCCCTCAGTAGGTCTTGGCCGCCATCTTGGTCTTGTTGAAGGCTTGCGCCATTTCGAGAAAATTGCCGAGCATCGCGCGGCCGTGCTCGCTCTCGATGCTTTCCGGATGAAACTGCACGCCGTAGACGGGCAGGGAGCGGTGGGCGACGGCCATGATCAGGCCGTCATCGCTCTCGGCGCTGACTTCGAGCTCCGCCGGCGCGGTTTCCCGTTCGATGATCAGCGAATGATAGCGCGTCGCCTTGAAAGGGCCGTTGAGACCACGAAAGAGACCGCGCGCATTATGCGTGACGCGCGAAACCTTGCCATGCATCGGCGTCGGCGCGCGGATGACGCGCCCGCCGAAGACCTGACCGATCGCCTGGTGGCCGAGACAAACGCCGAGGATCGGCGTCGCACTGCTGGCTTGGCGAATGAGGTCGAGGCAGACGCCCGCTTCGTTGGGCGTGCGGGGGCCAGGCGACAGCACGATCGCGTCGGGCTTGGCGGCCGCCGCGTCCGCCGCCGAGATCTCGTCGTTACGCCAGACCGACACATCGGCGCCGAGCTCGCCGAGATAGTGGACGAGATTGAAAGTGAAACTGTCGTAATTGTCGATCAGCGTAACGCGCATCGGCGCCGGCTCCGGTGGGCTTCGTCTTTTCCATGTCGGCGACGGCCGCGTCAAGCTTCGCGGACCATGCGGGCATCCGTGCTATTCTCGCTCGCGTCCCGTTGATTCCCGGAATGGCCAGGCATGACCTATCGCGCAACTCCCTCCGACGGCGTCGCTTGGGTGACAGGCGCCAGCGCCGGAATCGGGCGCGGGGTCGCGCTAGAACTCGCCAGACGCGGCTACGAGGTTTACGCGACAGCGCGGCGCGCAGAGGAATTGCAGTCGCTAGCGGGCGAAGCCACGGGGCTCAAAGGACGCATCTTGCCGACGCTTGGCGACGTGACGGACCGCGAGGGGATCGCGCGCCTCGTCGCCGACATCGAGAGCCGGCGCCCCATCGAGCTCGCCTTCCTCAATGCCGGCGGCAGCTTTCCGGACGCGCCGGGCGACTTTGGCGGCGAGGGTTTTGCGCGCACCTTCGCACTCAACGTGCAAGGCGTCGCCAACGGCCTCAATCCTGTTTTCAATGCGATGCGCGCGAGGCGACGCGGGCAAATCGCTATCGTCGGCTCGGTCACCGGCTACGGCGGCCTGCCGGGCTCCGGCGCCTATGCGCCGAGCAAGGCCGCGGTCATCTCGCTCGCCGTCGGCGCACGATTCTCGGCGGCGCGCCATAACGTTACCATCCAGGTCGTCAATCCCGGCTATGTGAAGACGCCACTCACGGCGGAGAACACGTTTCCGATGCCGTTTCTGATGGAATGCGACGACGCGTGCCGGCGCATCTGCGATGGCTTCGAGCGGGGCGGCTTCGAAATCCGCTTTCCCCGCCCGCTCGTCTGGATCCTCAAGTTTCTCGGCATGCTGCCTTATCCCGCCTATTTCGCGCTGCTCGGCATGGGTGGACCGAGAGGCAAAGCGAAGGGCTGACCGGGGACGGCCGAAAGCGGAAACGCCGCCTGCAAGGCGGCGTTGTCAAACCAGACTTGGCGAACCGTTCAGCGGAGGGCGGCGTCGCGCTCGGCGATGGTCATGCCGACGTCGTCGAGATAGCGGCGGGGCAGGGCGGCGTAACGGCTACGCTCAGCGGCGCGCGTTGCGGCTTCAGCCACAATGTTTAGCAAATGTTGACAGGCAGAGCCGATCCGGCGGATGCCATCGGCGTCAAAATGCTGCTGTGAATGGCCGGAGTGCGAATTGATGCGGGACATTGTCGTTACTTTCTCGCCAAGATCGGCGACAAACCAATTGAATTGGTCGCTCTTGTAGTCTCTCTATGTCTGGAAGCAAGTCAGAGTTTTTTCCCGTAAGGATAGAAAAAATTGACGATCGGGGGCCCCAACCGCTTACCGTCTCTTAACGCTTTGCGCGCCTTCGAGATCGTCGCGCGGCGCCTGTCGTTCGCGCGCGCGGCTGAAGAGCTCTTCGTCACCAAAGCCGCGGTCGCCCAACAGGTCCGTTTGCTGGAGGAGGAGATTGGCTCGCCGCTAGTCGAGCGAGCAGGGCGCGGACTCAAACTCACCGATTCGGGCGCCGCCTGGGCGGCGATGCTAGCCGAGGGGTTTGCAATGCTGGCGCGGGCAGCAAGAGCGATGCGGGAGACGCGCGGACGGCGCTTCCTCGTCATCAACTCCAGCGCCTCCTTCGCCGCGACTTGGCTGGTGGGGCGGATCGGCAAGTTCAAATGGGCGAACCCCGAAATCGATGTCCTCGTCGACGCCAATCCGCTGGAGGGTCTCGATCACGGCGCGGTCGACGCAATGATTCGCTGGGGCGCGGGCGATTTTCCGGGTCTCGCGAAAACGTTGCTGTTCAAGGAGGATGTCTTCCCGGTCTGCGCGCCTGCGCTCGTCGACGGGCTTCATCCCTTACGCCTGCCGCAGGATCTCGCCCATCAGACGCTGCTTCATCTCGACTGGAATCCGACCTTCCCCTCGTGGCCGAACTGGACGGACTGGCTCAAGGCCGCTGGCGCGGGCGGGGTCGACGCCTCGCGCGGCGTGTTCTTCAATCAGATGTCGATGGCGATCGCCGCCGCGGCGCAGGGGCAGGGGGTCGCACTGTCGTCGCTCGCCATCGCCGCCGACGATCTCGCGTCAGGCCGCCTCGTCGCGCCGTTCGCGACCAGCGTGGCGACGCCGTTCGGCTACTACTTCGTATGCCGCCCCGAGGATGCCGACACGCCGCGCATCAAGGCGCTGCGGGAATTTCTCGTCGCCGAGGCGGCGCTGTCAGCGGGCTGAGCGCTCGCAGCAAGTCACATCTTCGCTGCAGGGACCGAGGCGTCCGCGGACTTGCCGGCGTGCGAGCATTCGCGTGCGATGTCGCCGGCGAGCGCTCGAGCGAAGCAGGCGTAGCCCTGGTCGCCCATATGGAACCCGTCCGCCGACAAGGAGGCGCGCAACTCTTCCGCCGACTGGTCGGCCCAGGCCTTCATCATGGCGAAACGCGAGAACACCGGAACATGCGCCTTCGCCCCGACCTCGCCGACCGCGGCGACAAATCGCTCGAACCGCGGCAGATTCTTGATCCCGAAATAGAACTGGGGATCGACGAGGATAATCGGAACCTTCCGCGCCCGAGCTTCCGCGACGCCCGCCTCGAGCTCGGCGCGGAAGTTTACGATATCGACACTGGTCACCGCGTCGTTGGTGCCGACCTGCCAAAGGACGAGATCGGGTTTGTAGGTGTCCAACTCCGACTGAAGGCGCCCGAGAGTTACGGAGCCGATTTCCCCGCCAACGCCGGCGTTGCGCACTTCGGTCACGATGCCCCATTGCGAGCCCAGGTCGGCGGCGAGCCGAGCGGGATAAGTGCGGCTGGGCGCGGACGCCCCGATGCCGAGTGTCGACGACGAGCCGATGGCGAGAATGCGCAGCGGTCGGGATCCGTGCGCCGCCAGGACGCGCTCGGCTCCATTCTCAGCGAACGATGAAGCCGCCGGCGGCGGACACACAAAGTCTGACGTCGCCGCCTCGGCGCTTATTGCCCACGCGCACGCGCCCAATCCAGCGAGCGCCAATTTTGCCAATGCGCGCGGTCTGCGGTGTGATGGAGGTCGATCTTCGCTGTCTTCCGCCATTCCAAGTATCTCGCAAGGCCAAACAATCCCAAGATACATAGCAAGGTGTAGCCGAAGCCAAGCGCTTTCGCCACGTCTTCGGTGAGGCTCGGGCCGCAGGCGGCGAGGGCCGCCTGACCGATCGCGCTCAAGACCGAACTGGCGGCGAATATCGGCAGGCTGTGGCGTCCAAGACTCTGGAGCGCCTCGCCCAAGCGCGTCCGCCCGAAACGGTCGAAAAGCGGAGAGGTCGCGGCAAGATACGCCAGCGCAAGGAAATTGATAAGCCGCGCAAGGCCCTGGTCCTGCTTACCGACATCGAGGCTTGCGAATACCGCCTGGTGCAGACCCGGAGCGAAGCCGAACCCGTCATTGACGATAATCGCGCCGGCGACGGTCACCAGCATGCAAAGGGCCCAGAGCGCCGGCGAGCGCCCGACCGTCTCGCCGCGCCAACGGATCGCCGCGAGTACGCCGAGCGTGAAGATCAACTGCCAGGCGAAAGGGTTCAGGAACCAAGCGCCCGGCTCGGGCCAGGTCGGCAGATTCAGGTCGAACGGCCTCACAGCGAGATAAACAGCCGCCGAGACGAGCAGGGCGAGCGAAGGCCCGAACTTCGCAAGTGCAAGAATAAGCGGCGAGATCGCCATCAACACGATATAGAGCGGCAGAATGTTGAAATACCCGAGCTGGTGCGTCAGCAGCCCGACGCCGATTGCCCCGCGGACGGGCTGGTGGAACAACACCATCCGCCCGTGCGCCTCGACGAGCGAGGGCACGCTGCTGAACTCATAGCAGAGGCCGAAAATCGCGACGGCGGAAAGCGTCAGCGCGATGTGCACGCCGTAAATCCGCCCGGCCCGGGAGAGGCAACTCCAGGCCACCGGCGCCAAGCCGTGGATCAGCGATTTCCTGTAGTAGGCGATCCCGACGGAGACGCCCGAGAGGAAGACGAACGCCTCGGCGCTGTCGCACAGCGCGAAGTTGCGCAGAGTCACGGACTCCAGCAGATTGCCTGGTAAATGATCGATCATGATCGCGATCAAGGCGATGCCCCGTGCGCAGTCGATCCCGCCGATACGGTTTTGAAACGCCATCCGACGACCTCAAAATCAAGCGCCTTGTCGGTGTGAGATGGCGCGGCCTAAGGGAGTGACAATGTCGGCTCACGCGCACGTGAGGCCGCGCTGTTCACGGGTTCGTGAGCAATTCTCGCAGCGCATCCGGCGTTGTCACCGGAAGACTGCACGTCTGGCCACGGCATACCATAGCGCCTGGCGTATTGCCGAGGGGGGAGCGCTGGCCAGGAGGCCCCTCGGGCCATAGGGCGGGGTCGATCCGCAACACGCTGATCGCCGGGTCGGTCGCCATGAGTCCCACTCGAGCGAGCGCGGCGCCGCGTGCGTCGGTCAGCGGGCCCTCCACGACGATCGCGGCGCCGCGCTCCAAAAGGTCGGCCGCCGCGAGCAGCACTGGGTTCTGTATACGCGCTTCCGGCGACCCGGACATAGCGCGGATCAGCGCTCTCGCCGCGTCGCGCCACCGTTCTTCGTCAGTCAGGGCCGCCAGTCGCGCGAGGACCTCCGCCATCAGCGACGCGCCAGAGGGAAGCGCCCCATCGTGAGGCGGACGCGGGCGCAGGATCAGGCCGGCGCTCGCCTCGCGCGCCGTCATGTACACGCCGCCGTCCGGCGCGCCAAAGAGATCGAGAGCCGCCTCAGCCCAACCGGTCGCCGCGCGCAAATCCGCCGGATCGCCGCTCGCCTGAAAAAGCGCGAGGGCGGCGCGCGCCATCGCGGCATAGTCGTCGAGCATGCCGCGCGCGCCGACGCGGCCGGCTCGCCAAGCGTGCGCGAGCCGTCCATCGTCTTCGGTCATTGTGGCGACGACGAAGTCGAATGCGGCCCGCGCGGCCCGCAGGTATTCCGGCTCGGCGAAAACAGCGGCGGCGCGGGCCAGCGCGGCGATCGCCAAGCCATTCCAGTCGGCGAGGATTTTGTCGTCGCGCGCGGGACGGACCCGCTTCTCGCGCGCCGCGAACAACTTGGCGCGCGAGGCGGCCAGCCGCGCCTCGCTCGCCTCGTCGCCAGAAGGCAAGACGCGCTGGAGGACGTTGCGGCCTTCCCAATTGCCCTCCGACCTGACGTCGTACGCCGCGTTGAACGCCGCGGCGTCCTCGCCGAGAATCGAGCCGATCTCGTCCGCGCTCCAGACGTAGAAGCGGCCTTCCTCGCCTTCCGAGTCCGCATCGAGCGATGCGGCGAAAGCGCCGTCGACGAGCATTTCGCGCATCAGCCAGTCGAACGTCTCCCTGACGCGGGCGGCGTACAGCGGATTCGGCGTTTCCGCGTGGGCGAGCGCCAGAAGCTCGAGGATCTGCGCGTTGTCGTAGAGCATCTTCTCGAAGTGCGGCACATGCCACCGCGCGTCCGTCGAGTAGCGGGCGAAACCGCCGCCGAGGTGATCGTAGATTCCGCCAGCACTCAGCGCCCCGAGCAGGCTGCGAACGCTCGCGCGCAGCCGAGGGTCGGCGCGGCGGAACGACTCCTGCCAGAAGAAGCGGAAAATCGGCGCATTGGGGAATTTCGGCGCGTCTCCGACGCCGCCGTGAACGGGATCGACGAGGCCAAGCAGCGTGTTGGCGACCTGCGTGAGATCGTCCGGCGCGAGGTCCTGGCCGACGTCCGTCGCCGCAAGACGCGCGAGATGGGCGACGAACGAAGCGCCTTGCGTCTGCAGCGCATCGCGTTGGTCGCGCCAGGCTGCGTCGACCGCCTGGAGAACCTGACGGAACGAAGGCCGGCCCCAGCGGGACGTCGGCGGCCAATAGGTGCCGCCATAAATCGGCGCGCCGTCGGGCGTGAGGAACATGGTGAGCGGCCAGCCGCCCTGTTCTCCCATCGCGTGCAGGGCGGTCATGTAGATGTGGTCGACGTCCGGCCGCTCCTCGCGATCGACCTTCACGCTGACGAACAGCTGGTTCATCAGCGCCGCGGTCTCGGGGTCCTCGAAGGATTCGTGCGCCATCACATGACACCAGTGGCACGCGGCGTAACCGATCGAGAGGAGGATCGGTCGATCGCGCTCCTTCGCCTCTGCGAGGGCCTCCGCGCTCCATGTTCGCCAGTGCACCGGATTTGTGGCGTGCTGGATCAAATAGGGCGAAGTCGCTTCGCCCAGAAGATTGGCCGCGGGAAGCATGCGCGCTCCTTCCGAATCGCTGACGCCTGAGAATCGACTGACGGCGGCCTCCGCAAAGTAGGGGAGGAAATTGTTTTCGCGAAGGCGGAGGGGCGGCGCGCTGCTTCAGACAGTCGCAGCGAGGCGCACGAAGCCCCGATCGAGATCCTCTTTCAAGTCCTCGACGTCTTCGAGCCCGACCGAAAATCGCAGCGCCGGGCCGCCCGGGATCCAGCGAGTCGCCGTGCGGTAGCTGGCGCAGTCGAACGGCGTGACGAGGCTTTCATAGCCGCCCCACGAATAGCCCATGCCGAACAATTCGAGCCCGTCGAGGAGCGCTGCGACGGCCGCCTCGGACGCCGGTTTCAAGATGACGCTGAAAAGGCCCGATGAGCCGGAAAAGTCGCGCTTCCAAAGGGCGTGACCGGGATCGTCAGACAAAGCCGGGTGGATGACGCGCTGCACTTCCTTTCGCTCCTGGAGCCAGCGGGCGAGCGCAAGCGCTTGCCGCTCGGCTTCGCGCAGCCGCAGCTCCATCGTGCGAAGGCCGCGCAACGCCAGGAAGACATCCTCCGGCCCTGGCAGGACGGCCATCTGATCGACGGTCTTGTGGAGTGCGGGGAACCATTGCGGGTTGGCCGAAATCAGGCCGAGCAGCAGATCGGAGTGTCCCGAGAGATATTTCGTGCCCGCTTCGACCACCAGATCGGCGCCATGGGCATGCGCCGAGAAGAACAGCGGCGTCGCCCATGTGTTGTCGGCGATGACGCAAGCGCCGCGCGCGTGGGCGGCGGCGGCGATGGCGGGAACGTCCTGCACCTCGAGCGACTGCGAGCCGGGCGATTCGACGAACACGGCCTTGGTGTTGGGCCGCATGAGCCCGGCGATGTCCGCGCCGACGAGAGGGTCGTAGTAGGTCGTCTCGATCCCCATGCGCTTAAGCGTCGAACCGCAGAAGATGCGCGCGGGTCGATAGGCTGAATCGGTCATCAACAAATGATCGCCGGCGCTGAGCGCGGTCATCAGCGACAGGGCGATCGCGGCGAGGCCGGAGGGGACGAGCTTGGTTCCCGCCGCGCCCGTAATTTCACTCCACGCGTCAGTCAGGGCGTCGGTGGTCGGCGTGCTGTGCGTGCCGTAGGTATAGCGCTGCGCTCCGCTCTTCAGGGTCGCCGTATCGGGAAAGAGAACCGTCGAACCCCGGAAGGCGGGAGTGTTGACGAAGCCGTGGGACATTTCGGCGTCGCGCCCTAGGCAGACGAGGCGCGAACGGCTGCGCAAGCGAGATTTGGCTTCGTCCGAAAGCTTCTTCATCGTGACCGCGTTCCATAGGCTAGATTGCAAGAAATTGAGAAACGCGGCGGCGTCAATCGCGGCCTCGTTCGAGACATCCGAGGGTTCATTTGCCCATCGGCAGGAGCGTGCCGTTGACCAAGACGTCCCCCGATGGTGTCGCATCGATCTTCCACACCAACCTGCCGTCGGCCCCGGTCGTCGCCAGACCCTTGACGAAGGCCATGCCGAGCGCGATCGACTGGGCGTCCGGTTCGTCCTTGGCGACCTCCTGGAGAAGGGCGATCGTTTTGTCGAGACTATCGGCGCTGACGGTCAGATGTCCGCGCGGCGCGCCGCCATCGAGCTCAGCGTCGCCCTGGAATGCGAGATCGATCACAGGCGTCGTCAGGCGGCCGGGCGCGAGAACGAGCCTCGGCTCTCCGCCAAGCAGCACCTGATCGATTTTGTTCTGCGTCTCAGTCGAGAGAGCGCCTTTTTCGCCGAATTCAGGATCGTCGAGTGCGATCTGCGCCGCTGTGTCGAGCCCTTTGTCGGCGACCCGCAGGTCGAGGTTCAGCGAGACAGGCGACAGCGTCTGCGCCCACGACGGAAGCAGGGCCGACTTGAACGCGAGATCTTCGAGCCTTACGCCGAACTCCGCGGATCCTTCCTCGGTGAAACCGGTCAACCCGAGCTTTTCGCCGAGCGTCTTCAGACGCGCTTCGACCACAGGCGTCTTGAGTTCGAGATCGTCGATCTCGGCGTCGGCCCGGAAGTCGTTCCAGAACGGCAGCGCCGCGCGCACATGCTGCTTGAGATCCGGCGCATCGTCGTCATCGAAATGGGCGACAACATATTTCCAGAGGTCGCCGATCTCGCGCGCTCGCAATCCGGCGATCGCAAGGCCGCCGGCCATTCCAGCCGCCTCGTAACCGAAGGTGATCGGCGAAGCGCTTTCGTCGGCCGAGGGCGTCGAGTGAACAGTCTCGGTCAGGCGCTTCGTCGATTGCGCGATCGCGACGTCGACGCCGGCGCCGCTGTCCGACGTCTTGGCGCGAGTTTCAACCGAAACCCCAGATTCGACGAGGTCGACGTCGACCCGCTGCGCCGGGTCGACGGTCCGGGCCTCGGCTTCCAACGCCTCCGCCGATGCAACCGAGCGTAGGAAGTCCGGCCGGGCCGCCGCGTAGGCTGCCTCGAAGGTGAAGCCGCTGAGGTCCAAGGCGGCGTTCACCTGGCCCTTGTCGGTGGGCCCGTCGAACGTGACGCTCGGCAAACGATCGGCCTTGATGGTCCATCCGCCGTCGCTGTTCGGCGTCAGTCTATACGCGAAGCGGTCGATGCGAAGCGCGCCCTGTGAAGGGTCGGCGAGTTCCAGCGCTTTCTGCAGGTCCCACGTGACGAGGTAGTCCTCTCCGCTGGGCGCGACACTGACGATGCCCTTATCGACCACCGCCTTGCTGAAATATTCGACATAGGCCTGCTCGATCGCTTTGGCTCCGTCGGACGTCGCGGGCGCGGCGCAGGCCGCCGACGACGCACAGATCGAGGCGACGACCGCGGCGGGCCAGCGAGGGCGCATGAAGGAGCCTGATCGTTGACAGATGAACATTAGGGAAGCCTAACAGCAATTGCGCGTTGCGCGAAGCGCGCCAGTTGACACGATCCCGCGTGCGCCGCGACATTGGGACCCGACGTCGAAACAGGAGTTCCGTCATGCGATCGCTCGCGAAATTCTGCTTAGCGGCTTGCTTGCTGTTGGCCGGCGGCGCCGCCGCGACAGCGGGTACGCTCGATCAGGTGAAGGCCCGGGGGACCTTGATCTGCGGCGCCAATCCCGGGCTCGCGGGCTTCGCCTTGCCCGACGATCAAGGCGTCTACAAAGGACTCGACGTCGACCTATGCCGCGCGTTGGCGGCGGCGATCTTCAACGATCCGAGCAAGGTCAAGTATCTGCCGATCAACGCCAAGGACCGGCCGACGATCCTCGCCTCGGGCCAGATCGACGTACTGGTGCGGAACACGACATGGACGTTGTCGCGTGAGACCGGGGGCATGTTCTTCACCGGAATCAATTTCTATGACGGCCAGGGCTTCATGGTGCGCAAGAAGCTGGGCATCGATTCGGCCCTCAAGCTCGACGGCGCCTCAATCTGCGTACAGCAGGGCACGACGACCGAGCTGAACCTCGCCGACTATTTCCGAGCCCATAATTTGAAGTTCGAAGCGGTCGTCTTCGCCACCGACGAAGAGACCGTGAAGGCTTATGATTCCGGGCGTTGCGACGCCTACACGACCGACTCGTCGGGCCTCTACGCCGAACGCCTCAAGCTCTCGGTTCCGGACGACCACATCGTGCTACCCGAGATCATCTCCAAGGAGCCGCTCGGTCCGTCCGTCCGCAAGGACGACATTCAATGGTTCCAGATCGTGCAGTGGACGCACTACGCGATGATCACGGCCGAGGAGCTCGGCGTCACGCAGGCCAATGTCGACGAGATGCTCAAGTCCGACAACCCCGACATCCGCCGACTGCTCGGCGTCGAAGGCGATTTCGGCAAAGGCCTCGGCCTGACCAACGACTGGGCCTACCGGATCATCAAGTCGGTGGGGAACTATGGCGAATCGTTCGAGCGCAACGTCGGGCAGGGCTCGCCGATCAAGATCCGCCGCGGTCTTAACGCCTTGTGGACCAAAGGCGGACTGCAATACGCGCCGCCGATTCGGTGATCAGCGCGACTCGCGCGATGCGGGTGCCAGAGATCTTGCCGCCCCGGTCGCCCGCCGGGGGAGCCGATGGGCGCGATCGTTGCAGGATGCGCCGGCTTCGTCGGCGGCGGCCTGATTGGAGCGGCGCTCGGGGCGATCGTCGGCGAGTTGACTGGCGCGATCGCACTCGCCCGGTTCGCGGGGCGCTCGCCGAGCGCGCCGGCGTCGAACTGAACGCGGCGCCGCTACTGTCCTCGCTTCGCGCGGGTCGCAAACCGTACCGCTTCCTCGGCGGCGCGGAACAGCGCCTGCGCCTTGTTGACGCATTCGCGGTGCTCGTAGGCGGGGACGGAATCGTAGACGACGCCGGCGCCCGCCTGGACGTGCATGAATCCGTCCTTGACCACCGAGGCCCGCAACACGATGCAGGTGTCCATCTCGCCGCCGGCGCCGAAATAGCCGATGCAGCCGGCGTAGATGCCGCGCTTGTCCTTTTCGAGCTCGTCGATGATCTCCATCGCGCGCACTTTGGGCGCGCCCGAAACCGTGCCGGCGGGAAAGCCGGCCGACAAAGCGGCGACGACGTCGAGATCGTCGCGCAGTTCCCCCTCGACGTTCGAGACGATGTGCATGACGTGGCTGTAGCGCTCGATGAAGAAGCTGTCCGTGACCTTCACCGTGCCGATCTTGGCGACGCGGCCGACGTCGTTTCGGCCGAGGTCCAGCAGCATCAAATGTTCGGCGCGCTCCTTGGGATCGGCGAGAAGCTCGTCGCCGAGCGCGGCGTCCTCCTGAGGCGTCTTGCCGCGCCAGCGCGTGCCGGCGATCGGCCGAATGACGACCTTGCCAGCGTTGACGCGGACCAGGATCTCGGGGCTCGAGACGACGATCTGAAATCCGCCGAAGTCGAGGAAGCAGAGATAGGGCGAGGGATTGACGCGCCGCAGCGCCCGGTAGAGCGAGAAGGCCGGTAGTTCGAAGCGGCTGGTGAAGCGCTGCGACAGGACGATCTGAAACGCGTCGCCGGCGACGATATAGTCTTTCGCCTTGCCGACCATCGCGAGGAATTCGGCCTCGGAGGTGTTGGAGACTGCCTGGCCCGCCATGAGCGTCGGATCGACCTCAGGAGGCGCGTGATCGAGCGGCCCCTCGAGCGCGGCGACGACTGCGTCCAATCGCGCCTGCGCGTTCTCGTAGGCCACGCGCGCCGAAACGCCCGGCGCCGGCCGCACCGGCGTTACGACGACCATTTCGTCGCGCACGCTGTCGAATACGACCATGACGGTCGGCCGGATCAGGATCGCCTCCGGCACGCCGATCGGGTCGGGCTTGGCGGGGGCGAGGCGCTCCATGTGGCGCACCATGTCGTAGCCGAGATAGCCGAAGACACCGGCGGACATCGGCGGCAGGCCGGGCGGAAGGTCGATCTGCGACTCGGCGAGAAGCGCCCGCAGCGCCTCCAAAGGTTTGCCGGGGCAGGGGACGAAGGCGTCCTTGTCGATGAGGGCCCTGCGATTGATCCAGGAGCCTTCGCCGCTCGAACGCCAGACGACGTCGGGATCGAGCCCGATCATCGAATAGCGGCCGCGCTGGGCTCCCCCTTCGACGGATTCGAGCAGGAACATGTTGCCCGACCGGCCGGCCGCCAACTTGAGATAGGCCGAGACGGGGGTTTCGAGGTCGGCGACCAGGGCCGTCTGCACGACGCTCGTGCGCCCGCTGTCATAGCGGCGGGCGAAGTCCTCGTATTCCGGCGGGCTCATCATCGTCACGTCAGCCGCCCCCCGCCGCCTGGAGGACGTTCTGGTGGATCGACACGCCCAGCTCGTGTTCGAGCGCGGTGACATATTGATCTACCAGACTCGATTGCAGCGCCCCGTTCAGACGCTCCGCCGAGGCCTTGGTGGTGGGATCGTCGAACTTGGTCGGCGGCGTCGCATCCGCCGTGATCTTGAAAACGACGCGCCCGTTGACGCTCGCGGCCGAGCCGGCGCCGCTCGGCGGGGTCGCGAAGATCGCGCTGACGACGCTCGGCGCAAGGCCGTCGCCACCGCTCCGGCGGATATCGGCAGCCGTCTGGACCTCGAGCCCGGCGGGCTGGGCGAGACTGGCGAGCGTCGCGCCCGAATCGAGCTGCTTGACCATATCGAGCGCCTTGGCGCCCAGCGCCCGGGCCACTTCGTCCGCCCGCCATTGCGTCTCGACCTTGTCCTTCACCTCGTCGAACGCGCGGTCGCGCGCCGGGTCGATCTTGGCGACCTCGAACCAGAGATAGCCGTGATCCGCTGTCTGGAGCGCCGCATCGTCGACGCCGACGTCCGAAGCGAACACCGCGCGGAGCAGCTGCGCCTTCTCCGGCAGGTCGACCGACGAGCCGGCGGGATCGAGACCTTCCGCGTCGACCGCCTGAATCATGCGCGGTTCGATGTCGACTGCCTTGGCGGCGTCGGCCAGCGATTTGCCGGAGACCCGCGCGTCCTCGATCTTGTCGTGCAGCGTTTGGACGTCCGCCGCCGCGCGGCTGGTCGCGATCTCCTTCTTGAGCGTGTCTTCGACCTCGGCGAAAGGCTTCACGCTGCCCGGCGTAATGGAGACGACCCGCACAATCACCGGCCCGAACTGGCCTTTGACAATGTCGCTGACGCCGCCATCCGGCAGCGCGAACGCGGCGTCGGCGATCGTATGGTCGAACATCGCCGCCTTGGTCGTCTCGCCGAGGTCGACGTCGGCCGGCGAAAGCTTGCGCGCCTTCACGATGTCGTCGAACGAGGCGCCCGCCTTGATCTTCGCCTCCGCTTCGCCTGCTTCAGCGTCGTTGGGGAAGAGGATTTGTTGCAGCTTGCGCTTTTCGGGCGTCGTGAAACGCGTGTCCTTGTCCTTGTCGTAGGCCGCTTTGGCGTCTTCGTCGGTGACCTCGCCGGGCTTAGCGAGCGTGGAGGGCGAGGCGACGACGACGGTGAAGCCGCGATATTCGGGCGCGCGATAGCTCGCCTTGCGGTCGTCGAAATAGGATTTCAAGGCGTCGGCCGACGGCGCCTTGATTTCTCCAGCGGCCGAAGGCGGCAAGACGACATAGTCGATCGCGCGCGTCTGCGCGTCGACGCGCGCCAGCGCATCGACGAGGGCCTGCGGCGCGGTGAGCCCGTCGACGAGGGCGAGTTCGATCTGCTGGCGCAGATAGGCCTTGCTCTGGGCTGCGAAGAAACCGCGTTCGCTGAGGCCGGAATCGCGCAACGCCGCGTCGAAGCGATCCCGGCTGAAGTGACCGGTCGCGTCCTGCATGTTCGGATCCGCGCGCACCGCGGCGGCGATCGTCTCGTCGGAAATTCCCAGCCCCAGCGACCGCGCGCGCTGATCCAGCGCCGCCTCGGCGATGAGCCGCTGCAGCACCTCGTTGTCGAGGCCGAGCGCATGCGCCTGTGCGTTCGTGAGGCTCATCTTGGCGCGCATCTGATACTGATACATCAGCGTCTGAAGCGCGCTTTGGAACTCTTGCGCGGTGATCGACTCGCCGCCGACATCCGCGACCTTGTCGGAGACGAAGCCGCGGAACATGTCTCCGACGCCCCAGATGACGAAGCTGACGATGATGAGGCCGAGAACGATCGTCATGATCGCCCGGCCGAGCCAGCCTTGCGTCGCCTTGCGTATCCCGTCGAGCATGCTTTGCGGAACCCTTTGTCGGTGCGCGCCTCGCCAGGCTGTTCAGCCGTTCCACGCGACGCGCGCCTTATCTACCCCCCGCAGGGGGCTTTGCCTAGGCGGCCCCGGAATGATATTCGGCAAGAATTGACGTCGTCACGCTTCCGCCCGAAAGAGGTTCGAGATGACCCCCGGCGTTCGTCCGCTCGTGGCGGGAAACTGGAAAATGAACGGCCTGCGCGCCGCGCTGAGCGAGATCGGCGCAATGCGCGCCGCGGTCGACGCCGGAAAGACGGGCGATGCGGAGGTCGTCGTCTGCCCGCCGGCGACGTTGCTCTGCTGCGCGGCAGAGGTGCTCGCCGGCGGCGCGCTGGGCCTGGGCGCTCAAAACTGCCACCAAGCCGACAGCGGCGCCTTCACCGGCGACGTCTCCGCCCCGATGCTCCGGGACGCGGGGGCTGCTTACGTGATCGTCGGCCACTCCGAGCGGCGCGGCGGACACAACGAGAGCGATGCGCTCGTGCGGGCCAAGGCGGAGGCGGCAACAAGGGCAGGGCTGTGCGCGATCCTCTGCGTCGGCGAGACTCGCGCCGAGCGCGAAGCAGGCCATGAACTCGAGGTGGTTGGCGCGCAATTGCGGGGTTCGCTACCCGCTCACGCGGCGCCATCGGACCTCGTCGTCGCCTACGAACCAGTCTGGGCGATCGGCACCGGTCTGACGCCGACGCTCGCCGACGTCGCCCAAGTGCACGGCGCGATCCGAGAATTGCTGACAGGAACTTACGGCGAGGCCGGCGCCCGCCTGCGCATCCTCTACGGGGGATCGGTGAAGCCGGGCAATGCGGGCGAACTGCTTAGCCTGCCCAACGTCGATGGCGCGCTGGTCGGCGGCGCAAGCCTGAAAGCGGTCGATTTCATCGCGATCGCGGCGACTTACGCCTAATTCCGCCGCCGTTTCGACACAGAATCGCGATGTATCTCGGAAAAGGTTCCAAAAACGACGCCTACGCGTTCGTGTAGCTTCATCGTTTTTGAAGACGAGACGACACAGAGGAGAGTCAATGCGAGGGTTTACCCCGGCGCTAGTCGCAGTTCTTCTTTTCGCCTGTTTTCCGCTGCTGTCCGCCCCGTCCATTGCGCAGACTTGCACTTGCGCCGGGAGCGAGCCGGGCGTCACGATTCTTTCCGACGAGGCTCCGCCGCCGCTGCCCGACTACGACCAGCCGCCGCTTCCGGGCCCCGGCTACATCTGGACGCCCGGCTACTGGGCCTGGAATAACTACGATTATTATTGGGTGCCGGGGACATGGGTCGAGCCGCCGCAGCCCGGACTTCTCTGGACGCCGGGCTATTGGGCGCTCGCCGATGGCGTCTACGCCTTCCATCGCGGCTACTGGGGACAGCGCATCGGGTTTTACGGCGGCGTCGACTACGGCTTTGGCTATCGCGGCCATGGCTACGACGGCGGCTACTGGGATGGCGACCGCTTCTTCTACAACCGCGCCGTCAACCGGATCGGCCTCGCCCATATCGAAAACGTTTACGATCGACCGGCGCCCGCCGCGCCGAACGCTGGACGCGCGAGCTTCAGCGGGCCAGGCGGAGCGACGATGCGACCGACCGCGGAAGAGCAGGAGTTCGCGCACGAGCGACACATGCCTCCGACCCGGGGCCAAATCGATCATGCGCGTACGGCAAGCATGACCAGCGGACTCTTCAGCTCGGAGAACCACGGCAAACCGGCGATCGCCGCCACCACGCGGCCCACCGTTTTCACGGGCCCTGGGATTGTCGGTGCCCGGGAGGGCGGGGTTGCGCCCGCCCTTCGCGTCAATCAACCGCCCGGCGGCGAGCCCGGGCGACAGGGAGAGCGGCCGGCGCGAGGCGAGCCGCCAAGGGGTGGACCAACCATACCGGAGCCGCAATTGCCGCCGGCGGTCGAGGGACCCGCGCACGCTCTGCCCCCGGGGATCGAGCAGCAGAGGCGACAGGAGACGCGCCCGGCCGAACTCGAGCGACGGACGCCGCCGAATCCCGGTCAACAGCCAGCGCCAGGAGCGGCGGGTCAGGCGCCCGGGGCCAAGCTGCCGCCGGGCATCGAGCGGCAGAGGCAGAACGCGGCCCCGCCGGTTGCGAACCAGCCGCCAACGGCGCCAAATCCGGGAACGGGGCCGGCGGCCAATCCGCGGTTGCCGCCTGGCCTCGAACGGCAGCGGCAGAATGCGGCCCCGGTCGCGAACGAGCCGCGGATTGCGCCAAACCCCGCGCCACAGCGGTTGCCCGCGGGCGGACCGACCGCCAATCCGCAGCTGTCGCCGGGAAACGAACGGCAGCGCAACGAGTCCGACCGGCGGCCGGCGCCCCCGCCCGGACCGCAGACGGAAATGAGACGGCCGGGGCCGCTTCCCGGCCAGCCGGGCCGGCCGCCGGCGCCCCAGCATCAGCCGGGGACGCCGCATGCGTGCGGGCAACCAGGGCAGCCGAAGTGCCCTTGACGGCGTATCGTCGGCGCCTTGCATGTGGCGCCGACGACGTGGACGCGCATGACGAGGCGTGCTAGGAGCGCGCCAAACCAACCGTCTCCGCCGCGCGCTTCGATGCGCGGCGCCCCAAGGACCGATTCAATGCAAACCGTGCTGATCGTCATTCACCTTCTGGTGGTGATCGCCCTCGTCGCCGTCGTGCTGCTGCAGCGCTCGGAAGGCGGAGCGCTCGGCGCCGGGGGGGGCGGCGGCGGCTTCATGACCGGCCGCGGGCAGGCCAATGCGCTGTCGCGCGCAACCGCCATCCTCGGCGCTCTTTTCTTCGCCACCGCCATTGCGATGTCGATCATCGCGAGCTGGAGCCGGGCCCCGCGCTCGCTGATCGACAGCACTGCGCCGGCCTCGACGAGCGCTCCGGACACGAAGAAGCCGCAGGGCAGCCTGCTCGACCAGCTCAAAGAGATGCAGAACCATTCGAACTCGGGCGCCCCCGCGGCGCCGGCTCCGGCAACCCCGGCCACGCCCGCAGCTCCGGCAACCCCGGCCGCCCCGGCGCAAGAGCCGCCCAAGTAAGATGGAAACCGAGCGGCGCCAGTCCCCTTCGAGTGCGCGTTGATGTCCACGCCGCTGGCGATCGCCTCCTTCTTCACGATCTGGTGGGTCTCGCTCTTCGCGGTGCTGCCATTCGTCCTGCGGGCCGGGCAGGGCTCTGACACGCACGCGGACGCGCCGCCGGGATCGGATCCCGGCGCGCCGGTGGCCCCCCGCGTGATCCGCACCGCGCTTTGGACCACGCTGGTCGCCGGCGTGGTCTTCGCGGCGCTCGACGCTTTTGTGATCTGGTTGGGCTGAGCGGCATGCCTTCGTTTCGCAGCGAAAGGCGGGTGCGCCATGGCGCCAAGCCCATGTTCGAACTCGTCGCCGACATCGAACGCTATCCGGAATTCGTGCCGTTGTGCAAGGCGCTGCGGGTTCGTCGGCGCACGACGGACGAGCAGGGGCTCGAGGTGCTCCTCGCCGACATGGAGGTCGGCTATCGCGCGATTCACGAGCGATTCACGAGCCGGGTCACTCTCGATTCAGCCAAGCTGAAGATCCTGGTCCAATATGTCGATGGACCGTTCAGCCGGCTCGAGAACGTCTGGAATTTCCGCGACGAAGGGCCGGATTCGTCGCTCGTCGAGTTCTTTATCACTTATGAGTTTCGCAGCCGCATCTTGGCCGCGCTGATGGGCTCGATGTTCGACGCTGCGTTTCGCAAATTCTCGGCCGCCTTCGAGGCGCGCGCGGATGTCATTTACGGCCGCAAGCCCGGCTGATCGGCCAACGCCGCCTCTTCCAAGAGACTAAGCGCCGTTTCGACCGAGGCCAATCGAATTGCGCCGCGCGACTGCGCGCCAAACCGGCGCTCGAGCGCCACCGTTGCGCCGCCGCGCTGGGCGCAGGCGAAATGCACCAGCCCGACGGGCTTCTCCGCGCTGCCGCCGTCGGGCCCTGCGACGCCGGTGACGCTGACGGCGACCTGGGCGAGCGAATGCGCGAGCGCGCCGAGCGCCATCGCGCGCGCCGTCTGTTCACTCACCGCGCCGTGGGCGGCGAGAACGTCCGGGGAGACACCGAGCATCTCCTGCTTGGCGTCGTTGGAGTAAACGACGAAGCCGCGCTCCACCACAGCCGACGATCCCGGGATTTCCGTCAACAGCGCGCTAATGAGGCCGCCCGTGCAGGATTCAGCGGCGGCGATTTTGAGGCCGCGGTCGCGGCAGGCGTCGAGCAGGGCCCGTGCGCGGGCTATCAGGTCATCGGCAAACATCACCGGCCTCCCTTCGTTCACCACCAGCGGCGCCATTTGAACCACAGAAGCGGCAGCATGGCGCTCAGGAAAATCAGCGTCAGGACGTAGGGATAGCCCCACGACCAATCATATTCCGGGATATTCTTGAAATTCATTCCGTACATGCTGGCGATCAGCGTCGGCGGGATGCCAATCACAGAAACGATCGTCAACACTTTGAAGATGTCGTTCTGTTCGACGCTGATGAGGCCGAGGCTCGCATCGAGCAGAAACTGGATTTTATCGGTCAAACGATTCTCGTGGGAGCTCAGCGAATGGACGTCGCTGGCGATGCGTTCGAGCCGCTTGCGCGCCTCGAGCGTGAGCAGCGCGCCGCTTTCCGCCTCCAGGAAAGGCGTTATTCGCGTGAGCGTCAGAACCGTCTCCTCAAGGAGAGAGGTGAACTCCCGATCCCGGCCGACCTCGACAATAACCGTCTGCAGAAACCTGCCTTTCAGACCTCTTTGCCGCCTCTCGTCGCGCCCGGAAAAGATTTTGTGGGAGCATTCGTCGAGATGCGAGGTCACCAGTTCGAGTTCGTCGGCAAGGTGTTCAACGATTCCTTCCACTACCGCGATCGTCGCCCCCATCGGACCGGGCAGGGCGCGATCGACACCGATCGTTTCGAGGTACTCCGGCTGGCACGGTTTAAGGTCTTCGTAGCGCACGGTCAGCAGCGTCTTCGGGGTCATGATCAGCGCGAGCGGGTGATGGACCGCAACCCGATTGCTCTCGCGTTTCGGCAGTGGAATGGTGACGCAGACCGCGGAGCCCATCCGATAGAAACGGCTAGACGTTTGAATCTCTGACATTTTCTCCAAACTCGGCGGTTCGACGCCCAGCGCACGCACAAGGAACGCGGTCTCCTCCGCGGTCGGACAATTGGCGTCGATCCAGGTCGCGCCCTCGGGGAGCTGCGCCGCCCCCGGCCACGGGGCGTAAGAGGCGTTGGCGAAGTCATGAATCGTCAGCATCGTCCGAATCCTCACGGGCATTGCGCCGGGCGCCGCTTCCCCCAGCGCAGATTTTCCGCTAGGCAGCGCTACCTAACGTGAAAATACAACGAGCGAATTACCCATGCACCGCTATCGCACCCACACTTGCGGCGCCCTCGGCCTCGCGGAGGAGGGACAGTCGACTCGGATTTCCGGCTGGTGCCATCGCATTCGCGACCATGGCGGCGTGCTCTTTATCGATTTGCGCGATCATTATGGGATCACGCAATGCGTCGTCGATCCGGACTCGCCGGCGTTTCAACAGGCCGAGAAGCTGCGCTCGGAGTTCGTCATCCGCGTCGACGGCAATGTTCGCAAGCGCCCAGCCGGCACCGAGAATGCCGACATGTCCACGGGCATGATCGAGGTCTACGTGCGCGACATCGAGGTGCTCGGTCAGGCCGGCGATCTGCCGCTGCCGGTGTTCGGCGATCAGCCCTATCCCGAGGACACGCGCCTCAAGTATCGCTTCCTCGACCTGAGGCGCGAGAAGCTGCATTCCAACATCATGTTGCGTGGCCGCATCATCGACTCGATGCGCGCGCGGATGAAGGGGCAGGGCTTCTTCGAGTTCCAGACGCCTATTCTCACGGCGTCGAGCCCGGAGGGAGCGCGCGACTTCCTCGTGCCCTCGCGCCTCCATCCCGGCAAGTTCTATGCGCTGCCGCAGGCGCCCCAGCAGTACAAACAGTTGCTGATGATGGCCGGCTTCGACCGCTATTTCCAGATCGCCCCATGTTTTCGCGACGAGGACCCGCGCGCCGACCGCCTGCCGGGCGAATTCTATCAGCTTGACGTCGAGATGAGCTTCGTCGAGCAGGAAGACGTGTTTGCGGCGATGGAGCCGGTGATCCGTGGGGTGTTCGAGGAATTCTCGGATGGCAAGCCGGTGACGCCCTCTCCCTGGCCGCGTATCCCCTATGGGGTCTCCATGCGCAAATACGGCTCCGACAAGCCGGATCTGCGCAACCCAATCGAAATGCAGGAAGTCTCCCCGCACTTCCGCGGATCGAATTTCAAAGTGTTCGCTCGGCTGTTGGAGCAAGAGAAAAATGAGGTCTGGGCGATTCCCGCTCCGGGAGGCGGCCAGCGCACTTTCGCCGACCGGATGAATTCCTGGGCGCAGGGCGAGGGTCAACCGGGCCTCGGCTACATTCTGTTCTTCGATCGCGCGCAGGACGAGGCGACGCTCGCCGCCGACCCGCAAGCCGCGGGGATCGGCGGCCGCGGCCCGATCGCCAACAATCTCGGCGCGGAGCGGGTCGAGGCCATTCGCGCCCAGCTCGGATTGAAAGCGGGCGACGCCGCGTTCTTCGTGGCGGGGATGCCGGCGAAATTCGCGAAATTCGCGGGGCTCGCCAGAACGAAGCTCGGACAGGATTTGAAGCTCGTCGACGAGAACCGGTTCGAATTCGCTTGGATCGTCGACTTCCCAATGTTCGAGTGGAACGAGGACGAGAAGAAGGTCGATTTCTCGCACAATCCGTTCTCGATGCCGCAGGGCGGCCTGGCGGCGCTGCAAGACCGGGATCCGCTGGATATTCTGGCGTTCCAGTACGACGTCGCCTGCAACGGCTACGAACTCGCCTCCGGCGGCATTCGCAACCACCGGCCCGAGGCGATGGTGAAGGCCTTCGAGATCGCCGGCTACGGCGAGGAGACCGTCGTCGAGCGCTTCGGCGGCATGTACCGGGCCTTCCATTACGGCGCGCCGCCGCACGGCGGCATGGCGGCCGGCGTCGATCGCATCGTCATGCTGCTCGCTGGCGAACACAACCTCCGCGAGGTCGCGCTGTTCCCGATGAACCAGCGCGCCGAAGACCTCTTGATGGGCGCCCCGTCGCCGGTGACGCCCAAGCAGCTGCGCGAGTTGCACGTCCGGCTAAACCTGCCGGAGAAGTGAGTCTCGCAATCGCGTGAATTCAGTCCTTCTGCGGTCCGCTTGCCGAACCGCCGAGGGAAGACTGGGCAAAGGCGTTCTTGAATATGTCGCGGAACCAGTCGGCGCTCTGCTGGCCCTCGGCGAACCATGCGCGCATGAAGCCTTCGGGGGAGAATTTCGCGGTCTCGGCCACGAGCCGCTTCTCCAATTCCGCGAGCACCGCCGCTTGCATCGGCTGGACGTCGGGCAAGCCCATGAATTGGCGCGCTTCGAGCGGCGTGCAGTCGATGTTGATCGTCACTTTCATTCTCGATCCCCGTCCATTGCCGCGATATTCGCCCAACGTCTAGCATTCGCGAGGGCAAAGTCCCACACCCCACTACGGGCGGCCCTTGCCCAAATCGAATCCGTGTGAGAACCTCCAAGCCGAGCGGAGGGAGCGCGTCGAGGCGAGACGATTTGAGGATCGCAGCCCGATGATCATTGGCGTTCTCAATCAAAAAGGCGGCGTCGGGAAGACGACGCTGGCCATCAATCTCGCTGCCACCCTGGCCAAACGGGGTTTGCGCGCGCTGCTGGTGGACGCCGATCCGCAGGGCAGCGCGATGGCGTGGTCGAGCACGCGCGACATCGACCTCCAATTTACGGTTGTAGGGATGGCGACGCCGACCCTCCATCGCGATCTGGCGCGTCTGGCCAAGGACTACGACGTCACGATCATCGACGGCGCGCCGCGCGTCAACGAACTGGGCCGGTCGGCCATCCTCGCGAGCGACCTCGTGCTGATTCCGGTCCAGCCTTCGCCGTATGACATTTGGGCGGCCGCCGACACGGTGCGGCTGATCCGCGAAGCGCGGCAGCTCAAGGAAAGTTTGCGCGCCGCTTTCGTCGTCAATCGCAAGATTGCGCGCACCGCCATCGGGCGGGACGCTGCGGCGGCGCTCGCCCAGTTCGCGGACGTTCCCGTTCTCCCCGTGGCGCTCAGTCAGCGCATCGTTTACGCGGAGAGCGCGGCGAAGGGTCTTTCCGTAGTCGAAGCGCAGCCGAAGGGCGAGGCGGCGCGCGAGATGGAGGAGCTCGCAAACTTGGCGCTGAGCACAAAGGCGAGGAGAGCGGCGTGAGCAGAAAGACGATCGTATTCAAGATGCCGAGCGCAGAGACGTCCCCCGAGACCGGGCCAACCGGGCCCGATCAGTGGGTGAGACGAGCGGAGGCGGACGAGCCTCGGCAGACGCTGCTTCCTGGTCGTCACGGCGGCGCGTTCGCCATCGACCTCGCCCTCGAGCGCAACGTCAGCGAAGTCCTCACCCTCAGCCTCGCGCTGCCCGCCATGCTCGGCTGGTTTTGGTGGACCAATTCCGTCGAGCGCTATCGCCGCCTGTTGACCGGCGGCGCTCAGTAGCCGCGCGAGGACGGCGTCGGCGAGGGCTCGGCCATGGGTTGCGCCATCGGCGCGGCGCCCGGCGACTGGCCGGCGCGGCACGATGCAATATAGGCTTTCTTGGTTTGACCGCTTGCTTTGATGGCGTCGCGGTTGTCGGCGTATTCACGCTGACATTCGGCGCGGGTTTTGGCGGTAGCCGGCGCGCTCGCGAAGACGATCGCCAGGATTGCGCTGATCGCAGCCGGGGAAGAGGTGGAGATACGCATGGCTTCTCCTCCAATGGCCCCGGACGCAATTTTAGTCTTGCGTGCGCACAGGCGCCAGCGGAAGGGATCCTCGCCGTCGCCGGAGGCGCGCCCCTCACAACCCAAGCGCGGCGAGATAGCGAGGCAAGGCGGAACTCCAACTGAGATGGTTGAGCGCGTGCCGACGCGCCGCATCCCCCAGCTTCGATCGCAGCGCATCGTCGCTGAGAAGCCGGTTCAGCGCTTCGAACACCTCGTGCTCGTCGTCGCCGCGGCAGAGCAGACCGGTCTGACCGTTCAGCACTGCGTCGGCGGCGCCGCCTTCGACGCCCGCCAGCGAGGGAACGCTCCGCCAAGCCGCTTCGGCATAGACGATGCCGAAGCCCTCGACCGAATTGGCGACGCGTCGCACCGGCATCGCGAAAATCTGGCTGCGTTCGAAAAAGGCCGCCTTCTCCTGATCGTCGGCGAGGGCGCCGAGAAAGACGACGGATTTCTCGACTCGGCGCTCAGCCGCGATCTCCTTCAGCCGCAGCAGATCGTCTCCCTCGCCAGCGACGAGATAGACGAGGCGCGGAAAGCGCTCGCGCAGGCGGGGCAGGACACGCAGCACCATGTCGACGCCTTTGCGCGGTTCGAGTCGCGCCAAAGTGGAAATAACCGGCCAGCGGCCAGCGATGACCGCGTCGAGCTTCGTGAGGGCAGGCGGGCGAGCCTTTTCTTGAAGCGGCAGAGGCGGGTTGATCACGACAATTTGTGCGCCGGAGTCACGAATGAGACCGTCCACTAGCTCCGCCGTAAAGGCCGAACTGGCGACGACTGTCCGGGCCCGGGTCAAGGCGTGTCTTACGCGGCGCGCTTTCGCCGACCAGGTGTCGCGCGGAATCTCATTGCCGTGCGCCAACACCGCAATCGGCCCCGCCCCCTCGGGGATGGCGGCGACGCTCTTCCAGGAATCGGCGAATACGCCAGCGTAAGGCGCCTTCGTCACCCGTTCCTGCAAGGCCCGTCGCTTCAAGATTCGCCGCAGAGGCCGCAAAAAGCCATAGCGATGAAGCGGATATGGGCGGACGAGCTCCAGGGCGCCGACTCGCCGAATATGGTCGGCGAACACTTCAACGCCGTGGCCGTTGCGCGCCAATTCGTCGGCGAGGTTGGTCATGAGCATTTCGATGCCGCCGAAGTCCGGACCGAAACACTGGGTGGCGATGGCGATCAAAGCAGACTCTCAAACCGATCCGGCGCGCGATGAATAGCCATTTTGCCGCCGAATGAAATATCCGTCAGTCCGCCGCGGCTAGAAGACATGCTGCGTCGGCCAAGAAAAGCCCTTTTCGTTCAGGCGATCGAAGGCGACGTCGACGATATATTTCGCCACCACCGTCTCGTTGAAAAGTGCGTGATAGCGCGCTCGGCCGGCCGCCGCGACGCTCTGACGGTAGGCCGGCTCGCGGACAAGCCTCGCCAGCTTCTCGACAAGCTCCGGCATCGTCGAGAAATAGACGAACTCTCCCTCCGCCAGAAGCTGCTCGTAGCCGGTCGCCCGGTCGACGAGCGTCGCCAAGCCGTTGCCAACGAGCTGAGCGATACGGTCCGAGGAATAAAGGAGAATATCGTTTCGCTTGCTGACGTTGAGCCCGGCCGCGGCCGATTCGAGGGCCCGCTGGTAGGCCCCGCCGGCAAGCTTGGGCCGCCCATTGACGCCGGCGGCGAGGACGCGCAGCTCCGGCGCCTCGCGCGCGATGTGGGCCATCAATTCCTTTGACGTCCACTCGCGGCCGCAGAGGAAGCGCGGGTCGTCTTCGTTGCCGCAGGCGTAAAAGAGGTCGTATGCGAGGTCGAGGCGCTCGTGGTTGCGGCCGCGTTCGATCGAGTCGTCGACCGGATTCGGCATGTAGCCGAGGAACTTGCCGGGCCGGTAGAACGGTCGCAACGCTTCGCCGGCGCTGGTGATGAGGGTGGCGTCCACGACGTCGATCTTGGAGAGAATCGCGGCGACGTTCTGCGCCTCGAAAAGCGGATCGACGTTGTATTGAAGCACGCGTACGCCGGGCAGTTCGCTCCTGAGGTCGGCGAGCGTCGCCGCGGTGAGGGTGTTGGCGTGACCGAGAAGGATCAGCTCCGGTTCCACGCTGCGGCAGAAGTCGCGAAAGGCGCGATTGGCGGCGGCGCCGCCAAAAGCGCGGTGGCCGAGCAGGGTGCCGGCGCGCGCCACGTCGCGATCGGAGAAGGTGGCGACCGCATGGCCGTTGCGGATCAGGCCATTGGTGATCTTGTGCTCGATCGAGTGCTGGAAAGCGCCTTTCGCCTTTCGGCTGAAATTGGAGGCATGGACGATCCGCGCCATGAAATCGGGCTTCCCAAGTGATCCGAGCGCCTTATACGACGCACTTGCCAGAAGGCAATCCGCGCTGCTCTTGTTCGGCCGCTTCGCGCGTGATAGCCACGGCTTTGGACTCGGGGTATAGCGCAGCCCGGTAGCGCGGAAGTTTTGGGTACTTCAGGTCGCAGGTTCGAATCCTGCTGCCCCGACCAATCGGGATCGGATTCGTCGAGGATGCACGTACGCCCATGACCGCTCGGATTTATCTACCCACCCGCAACGCAATGCAGTCGGGTCAGGCGAAAGACAAATGGATTCTGGAGTACGAACCCGAGCTGCCGCGCGGAATCGAACCGCTGATGGGCTGGACGAGCTCCGCCGACATGAAGTCCCAGGTGAAGCTGCGCTTCGAGACGAAGGAGGAGGCGATCGCCTACGCGACGCGCAACGGCGTCGCCTATCGGGTCGAAGAGCCAAAGCTGCCGCAGCGTAAGATCATCTCGTATTCCGATAACTTTCGGCCCAATCGCGTCATTCCCTGGTCGCATTGACGGGCCTGAGGCACCGGCTCCGTAGCTCAGCTGGATAGAGCAGCCGCCTTCTAAGCGGCAGGTCGCAGGTTCGAACCCTGCCGGAGTCGCCAGCTTCCGACCTCGCCACATGGCGGATGATCCCTTAGGAGTCGAAACTGCAAACCGTCGCTTGTATCCGCTGGGGCACGGGCTATCCCGTCGAATACGCGAACCGTTTGTATCGCGGCGTGATGCGCAACGTCGCTCGTCCGACGCGCTTCATCGCCTTCACCGACGACGCGACCGGCCTTGAATCGGGCGTCGAGGCGAGACCGATTCCGCCCATCAAACTTCCATTGACCGGATTGGGCGGCAGCCCTTGGCGCAAACTGGCGCTTTGGTCGCGGGATATTGGCGTCGAGGGCGACGTCCTGTTTCTCGATCTCGACGTCGTCGTCGTCGGGTCGCTCGACCCGCTCTTTGACGTCGAGCCCGGCAAACTCGCCATCATCCGCGACTGGGGCTCGAAAAACAGCGGCAATTCCTCGGTGATGCGGTTTCCCGCCGGCGGCGCGCCGCACCTCGTCGACAATTTCGAGCAGGCGCCGCTCGAGATGCGCCGGCTCTATTCGAACGAGCAGGTCTATCTCACGCGCGAATCGGGACTGCCTATGGTTTACTGGCCGCCGGAATGGTGCCCGAGCTTCAAAGCCACGATGATGCCGCATTTTCCACGCAATCTGTGGACAAATGTCACAATTCCGTCAGGAGCGCGCATCGTCGTCTTCACCGGCCATCCTCGCCCGCACGAGGCGGAGCGGGGGAGATGGCCAGCGCCCTGGTACAAGAAGGCCTACAAGACGGTCCGACCCGTCAGCTGGTTGAGCGAGCACTGGCGGTGAGTTCGGCGGCGGGCGACACTTCGCGGAGAACCCCTAGCTCTTTGGCAAAAGAGCCCCTTAGCTCTTTGGAAAGAAAGTCAGGACAAAGTGGTTGTGAAATTGTTTTCCGCGCTCTGCCTTCGTCGTTTCAAGCCTTTGAGCGAGCGGCAGGCGTCAATGCATGGCTATGTAGCGGCGAGTTTTGGTCGATGACGTTGTCCGCCCGAATGTTTGGCGTCGAGGCGGAGCGCCGATCTTGGCCGAGCTTTGGCGCTTTGACGCTTATCGCCGCGGCTCTTGCCGGCTGCGCCCAGCCCCCGAACCAGTACGCGCGCCGCCACACCAGGGAATATTTCGCCGAGTCCAAATACGGTCGGGCGAGCCCGCGCGTCGTGGCCGACGGCGAACCGGTGCCGCACGGAGGGGGCCAATATCTCGTCGGCCATCCCTACACGATCGCCGGCCACACCTATTACCCCGGCGAAATCACCCATTACACCGCCGTCGGCATGGCCTCGTGGTATGGCGACGCGTTCCATGGCCGACGTACGGCCAACGGCGAAGTCTACGACATGCACTCGCTCACGGCGGCGCATCCGACCATGCCGCTGCCGAGCTACGCGCGCGTCACCAACCTCGCCAATGGCTATTCTGTCATCGTGCGCGTCAACGACCGCGGACCGTTCCATGGCGGGCGCGTGATGGACGTCTCCTCCCGCGTCGCCGACGTGCTCGACTTCAAGGGCGCGGGCACCGCGAAGATTAAGGTTGAATACGTCGGCCACGCTCCACTCGACGGCGACGACACGCCGACGTTGCTCGCCAGCCTGCGCACAGATGGTTCCCTGGCGACGATCGACGGGATGCCCGAGCCGCCGGTAGCGGTCGCAGAGGCTAGGGACTCGGCCCCTTCGTTCCTGCCTGGATTTTTCAAGCCGGCTGAGCCTCCGCCGCGTCCCGCGCCGCCGCCGGCTCCTGCGGCGCCGCAGGACGCCGCCGAAGGCGACGAACCCGCGGTCGCCACAGCGCCGCATCCGAGACTGGTCAACCCGCCGGCGCCGCCGCCGCGGCCGTTCGATCTCGGCGCCATCGCGCGGACGATCGGTCCGGTCGCCTCGGCGCCAGCGCGCCCCGCGACGTTCGCCGTGGCTCCGGCGATGCCGCCGAGACGTCCTATCCAACAAGCGTCCGCCGAGCGTGCGCTTTACTTCGCCTCCGACGAAGGCCCCGCCGCGCGGCTGCTGCAAAGGCGCGATCCGTTCGGCAAGCTGATCGAGCAGGGCAAGCTGCCGCGATCCGAGGACACCGAGTAGGACGCGCCGAGCGCGCTGTCACGATCGTTGATTTGTCGGTCAAGGCGTTGCAAGAACAAGGCGCGCGCGGCGAGTGCGCCGCGTCGACGAGGAACAGTCTTGTTCGTCTACCGCATCGCCTTAGCGCTCTCGGCTCTTGCGTTCGCGCTCGCTTTGCCGACGACGCCGAGCCGTGCGCAAACTTTTCAAACCTCCGCGCCCGTCGCCGTGCTCGTCGACTTCGAGACCGGCGCGACGCTGTTCGAGAAGAACGCCGACGAACCGATGGCGCCCGCCGCGATGGCCAAGCTGATGACCGCGGAGGTCGTGTTCCACGAAATCAAGGAAGGGCGGCTGCGTCTCGACGACACGTTCGAGGTGTCAGAAAACTCCTGGCGCAACGGCGGGGCTCATTCGCACGGGACGGCGACGTTTCTCGCCGTCCATAGCCGCGTCCGAGTCGAAGACCTCCTGCGGGGCCTGATCGTCCAATCCGGCAATGACGCGGCGATGACCCTCGCGGAGGGCATCTCGGGCACTGAGGACAGCTTCGCCACTCTGATGAACAAGCGTGCCGGCGAACTCGGCCTTACGCATTCGACTTTCGCCAATCCGCGCGGGAAAAGCGATCCCAAGCAAAAGACGACGGCGCGCGAACTCGCGCGGCTCGCCGCCGACATCATTCGCGACGACGCGGACGATTACCACTACTTCGGCGAGAAGGAGTTCACCTGGAACAAGATCCGCCAGCTCAACCGCGATCCGCTGCTGTCGATGGACCTCGGGGCGGACGGCCTGATGATCGGCGACTCGCCGGAGGGCGGCTACGGGCTCGTCGGCTCCGCGGTCCAGAACGGCCAGCGGCTGATCGTCGTCGTCAACGGCCTCAAGACCGCCGCCGACCGCGCGGAGGAAGCGCGCAAGCTGCTCAACTGGGGTTTCCGTTCATTCGATCCGCGGGTGATTTTCCAGCCGGGCGACACGGTCGGCGCGGCCTCCGTCTATGGCGGCGCGCAGAGTGAGGCGCCGCTCACCTGCGAGGCGCCGGTGAAGGTGTTCCTGACCCGCGGCGCGCAGGAGAAGCTCACCGCCAAGATCGTCTACATGGGGCCGCTCGTCGCGCCTGTGGCGAAGGGCGTCGAGGTGGCGCGGCTGAAGGTTTGGCGCGGGTCGACGCTCGCGCTCGACGCGCCGCTCAAGACTCAAGCCGCTGTGCCGCTCGGCGGCTTGAGCAGGCGCGCCGTCGATGCGGGAATCGAGCTCGCGGTCGGCCTGATCCGCAAGAGCTTGGCGAGAAACTGATGGCGCGCGCGCCGGCGCGAGGCCGGTTCATCACGCTCGAAGGCGGGGAGGGGGCAGGCAAGTCGGTTCAAGCGCGCCGATTGGCGGCGCGGTTGCGCGCCTTGGGGTTGACCGTCGTCCTGACGCGCGAACCTGGCGGCTCGCCCGGCGCCGAGGCGCTGCGCGAAATCATCCTCTCTGGCGCCGCCGCCCGCTTCGGGCCCGAAGGCGAGGCGCTGCTCTTCAGCGCCGCGCGGATCGATCATATCGACCAAACGATCGCCCCCGCGCTGCGGCGCGGCGACTGGGTGGTCTGCGACCGGTTCGCCGATTCGACCCGCGCATACCAGGGCGCGGCGGGGCAGGTTGACCCGGCGCTCCTAGAGACCCTCGAGCGGGTCGCCGTCGGCTCCCATAGGCCCAACCTGACGCTCATCCTCGACATCCCCGTCTCCGCCGGCCTCGGCCGCGCCGCCTCGCGGCGCGGCGGCGGCGAGGCCGACCGGTTTGAGCGCGAAGGTCTGGCGTTCCATGAGACGCTGCGTCAAGCCTTTCTCACCATCGCGCGCGCCGAGCCCGATCGCTGCGCGGTGATCGACGCGGGCGCCGGCGAGGACCAAGTCGCCGAGGAAATCTGGACCGTCGTGACCGAGCGTTTCGGCTCTCTGCTCGCTTCGAAGGCGTCGCTATGAGCAAGGCGCCGGCTGACGCTCCGCCCGAGAGCGACGCCTTTCCGGGTGCGCGACACCCGCGACACGCCGCCGGGCTCGTCGGCCACGCCGGCGCGGAGGCGGCGATCCTCGATGCCTACCGCGAGGGGCGTCTGGCGCACGCCTGGCTGATCGGCGGCCGTGAGGGCGTCGGCAAGGCGACCCTTGCGTGGCGCTTTGCGCGCTTCGTGCTGGCCAATCCCGATCCTTATGCGACCGCGGTGCAAACCGCCTCGAACCTCGCGGTTTCCGCGGCGCATCCGGCCGCGCGGCAGCTCGCGGCGCTCTCCCATCCGGACTTCGCCCTGACGCGGCGGGAGTGGAACCCCAAGTCGAAATCGCACTACACGGAAATCCGCGTCGAGGATCTGCGCGCCGGCCTCGCCATGTTCCACATGTCGGCGGCCTTCGGCGGCTGGCGCGTCGCCATCGTCGACAGCGCCGAGGATCTCAATCGCAGCGGCGCCAACAGCCTGCTGAAACTGATCGAAGAGCCGCCGCCGCGCTCGCTCATCCTCATCATCGCCCATCGGCCCGGCCAAGTCCTGCCGACCATTCGCTCGCGCTGCCGACGTCTATTGCTGGACCGGCTCTCGCCGCGCGAGATCGACGAGGTGATCGGCGGCCTTGGCCCCCCTTGGAGCTCAGCTTCGGCCGAGGCGCGCGCAGAGGCCGCCGAGCGGGCCGACGGTTCGGTGCGAGAAGCCCTGCGGCGGCTCGACCCGGACGCAATGAGCGTCGGCGCGCTGATTGACGGAACGATAGCGCAATTGCCCAACGCCGACCCGCGCGCCGTCCACAAACTTGCCGATGCGGTGAGCGGACGGGCGGCCTCGGACGCCTTCGAGGCGTTCACCAACGCCCTCTACGACTGGCTGGCGGCCCGCGCCCGCGCTCAGGAAACGCCGCCGGCCGCGCGCGAGGCGCTGACGACGCTGTGGAACAAAATCCGCGCCGCCACCCGCGAGACGGAAGCGCTCAACCTCGATCGCCGTCTGCATGTGCTGGCGGTCTTCGAGGAAATCGCGGCGCGCAGCCGAGTCCTTTAGCGGCCCAGGCGCGCCGCATTTCCAACCGTCGCGAAATGCTCTAGGACGGCGGCATGAGCCAGCGCTTCTACATCACGACCGCCATTCCCTATGCGAACGGCGCGCCGCACATCGGCCACGCCTACGAGCGCATCGCGACCGACGCGATCCAGCGCTTCATGCGGCTCGACGGCCGCGAGACGTTGTTCGTCACGGGGATGGACGAACACGGCCTGAAGATGCAGCAGACGGCGGCTCGCGAGGGATTGACGCCGCTCGAGCTCGCCGACCGGACCGCGGCGGAATTCGCGGCGATGGGCGAGTTGCTGAACACTCGCGCCGACGACGTCGTGCGCACCACCCAGGAACGCCACAAGCGCGCGAGCCAGGCGATCTGGGAGCGCATGAAGGCCAATGGCGACATCTACCTGTCGAAATATTCCGGCTGGTACTCGGTCCGGGACGAAGCCTATTTCGACGAAAGCGAGCTGACCGGCGCCCCGGGGGGCGGCAAGCTCGCGCCGAGCGGAGCGCCCGTGCAATGGGTCGAGGAGGAGAGCTACTTCTTCAAACTGTCCGCCTACGCCGACAAGCTGCTCGCGCGCTACGAATCGAACCCCGAATTCATAACTCCCGAGAAGTACCGCAACGAGATCGTCGCCTTCGTGAAGCGCGGCCTCAACGACCTCTCCGTCAGCCGTACGACTTTCGACTGGGGCGTTCCGGTGCCGGGCGATCCGCGCCATGTGATGTATGTCTGGGTCGACGCGCTGACCAACTACATCACCGCGACCGGCTTTCCCGAGGAGGGGCAGCGCAACAAGTTCTGGCCGGCGGACGCGCATGTGATCGGCAAGGACATCACGCGCTTTCACGCGATCTATTGGCCGGCCTTCCTGATGTCGGCCAAGCTCGAACTGCCGCGCCAGATCGTCGTGCATGGGTTTCTGTTCAACCGCGGCGAGAAAATGTCGAAGTCGACCGGCAACGTCATCAGCCCGTCGACGCTCGTTTCCGACTACGGCGTCGACCAGCTTCGCTATTTCTTCCTGCGCGAGGCGCCGTTCGGCCAGGACGGCAATTATTCGCACGAGGCGATCGTCCAGCGGATCAACGCCGACCTCGCCAACGATCTCGGCAATCTCGCGCAGCG
>DASXGX010000088.1:0-1969 GCA_036488815.1 Roseiarcus sp. | reverse complement strand
CTCCGGCTGGACATGCGCGCGTCGCCGAGAGTGCGGATTGCGATGGGTGGGGGCTACAAAGCGGTCGTAAAAAAATTACAAAAATGCTGCAAATCCCCCTGAATCGCCGCAAGATCCGGCCTTGAACCTGCCAGCGAGTGCGCTTTGCCTGAGCGTGCTGACGGCGGGAACACGGGAGGCAGGGCGTGCTTGCTACGTCCGATATCTTCCTGTTCGAGGGATTTCGTCTCGACCGGCGCGATGGCGGCTTATTTCGCCAGGACGAGCGCGGCGTTTTCGTTCCGGTGGCGATTGGCGGTCGAGCGCTGGACGTCCTCGGCGTGCTGATCGAGCGTCCGGGGGTTCTCGTCTCGAAGGACGAGATCATGAAAGCCGTTTGGGCGCGCACAGCGGTCGAGAACGCTAACCTGACGATTCAGATCTCGGCGCTTCGCCGGGTCCTCGATCAGGCTCGGCCGGACGGGAGCTGCATTCAGACCGTCGCCGCGCAAGGCTATCGCTTTGTCGCCCCGGTGACGCGGGTTGAGCAACCCGCGGGCAGCAAAGCCGTCGCTCCTGCCGATATCCTCGCGGTGAACTCGTCGTCCGCGACCGCCGGTAGACGACGCATCGTTCTTGCCGGGCTGGCCGCTACTATTGCGGCCCTGCTGGCCCCCCTCATAGCCTGGTTCGTCAGGCCGGCTCCGATCACCTCTCCGGCGCTGTTGGCGGCTGACGCGCCGATATCATCGTCGGCCAGCGTGCCGCGCCTGTCGATCGTCGTACTACCCTTCGCCAATCTGAGCGACGACCCCGGGCAGCAATATATTGCCGACGGGATCACCGACGACCTGACAACCGATCTGTCGCGCCTCCCGAACATGCTCGTGATCGCGCGCAATACCGCCTTCACCTACAAGAGCAAGTCGGTCGATGCGAAGCAGATCGGCCGCGAGCTGGGCGTGCGCTATCTGCTGGAAGGGAGTGTCCAACGGTCGGCAAACCAGCTCCGCGTCAACACCCAGCTGATCGACGGGGAAGCCGGCTCGCATCTATGGGCGGAGCGGTTCGACCGTGCTGTCGGTGACCTGTTCGCCCTGCAGAACGACATTACCAGCCGGATTGCGGCGACTCTCGACCTGGAGCTAGTCGCAGCCGAGGCCGCCCGGCTGACCGACAAACCCGATGCGCTCGAATACGTTCTGCGTGGGCGTGCGGTGATGACGAGGGGACCGCCGACGCGCGAGAGTTACGCCGACGCGATCGGCTTCTTCGAGAAGGCCTTAGCGTTCGATCCCAACTCGATCGATCCACAGCGCTGGTTGGCGCTTGCTCTGACCAGCCGCATGCTCGACGGGCTGAGCGCCGCGCCGGCCGAGGATTTCCGGCGCGCCGAGGCGGTGCTCGCGTCAGCCTTGGGCGCAGCGCCGCGCGACCCACTTCTGCATTACGTCAAAGGCCAGATCTTGCGTGCGGTCGCGCAAGGGCTCGCGCCGCCCTTCCGGTTATCGGCGGAGGCGCGCGTCGCCGGCTTCGCCGACGCCATTCCCGAATACGAGACAATGCTTGCCGCCAATCCAAACGATGTGCGGGGGCTCGCCAATCTCGCCTGGTGCAAGTTCATGACCGGCGCAGAGGAGGAGGCAATCCCGCTGTTTGAGAAGGTGATCCGCCTCAGCCCGCGCGAACCCAGCCTGTATCTTCAATACTTCCGGCTCGGAATAGTGCATTTCTTTCGTGGGCGGCTGGACGAAGCGATCCTGTGGCTCGAAAAGGCGCGCCGCGCTAATCCTCGCTTCGCTGTGGCGCATTCACTGCTGGCCGCCGCCCTCGGCGTCAAAGGCGATGCGGTTCGCGCCGCGGCTGAACTCGCCGAATACTACGAAGCGGCAAAGGGGCACGCCGACAGTCGCTTCGCCACGATCGCGCTCGTCAGAAAGAACGGTGACTTGAACACGCCGGCGCTGCACGACCGCTTCGAAGAGTTCCT
>DASXGX010000095.1:0-133490 GCA_036488815.1 Roseiarcus sp. | reverse complement strand
TCGACGTGGATGGCCGGGACAAGCCCGGCCAAGACGGCGAATGGCGGCTCCAACCCGTCACGCCTCAGCCCGCGCCTATTGCGGCGTAAGCGGAGCGCGTTCGGCCGCTGGGGCGCGCTCAGCGTCTTGGACGGGCTTGTCCCGGCCATCCCCGCGGCGCCGCTTTTCAAAACGCTCGGGCGAAGGCGCCACGGCTCGACGTGGATGGCCGGGACAAGCCCGGCCAAGACGGCGAACGGACCCGGCTCCAACCCGCCACGCCTCCGCCCGCGCCTATTGCGGCGTAAGCGGAGCGTGCTTGGCCGCTGGCGCGCGCTCAGGCGTCATGCCCGACCTTGCGTTGGACAAGCCCCGGCCACGACGGCGAATGGACGCATCTCCAAGCCGTCGCGCGCCTACTGCGGCGCCAACACGAGCTCCTGCGCGCCGGCGTGTCTCAGATCGTCCTCACTGCCTGCGAGCGTGATCGACTTGCCGACGATCCAGAGCGGCGCCAGGTCGCGGTAGTGCGGCGAGAAGATGTGGCCAGATTCGCCGGTCGTGATCATGAAACGCGACTTGTCGGGATCGGCGAGATCGTAGACGCCGCGAAAGCCGGCGCCCTGCGTGCGGGCGAACGGCTTGTCCTTGGGAACCTCGAACCCGCCGCCGCGATCAAGCGTGTAGAAGTCGCCGCTCGAGGGCATGCTGATGTCGCTCAGGCGATCGAGCAGCGGAATGTGGCTGTAGACCTTGTGCTGCAGCACCGCGACCTGTTCGGCGCCCCATTTCCATTGGCTCATGTCGGCCCCGTCGCGCTTGACGAGCAGCGCGAGGGCCTCGTCGAGCGCCCGCGCCAGCGTGGCCCGGCAATCGGGATCGGGTTTGCCCAACGCGTCGCACCAGGCGGGATGGTCGCGCAGCAGCGAGATCAGCGTCGTCGCGGCGAACGGGCCTTTCGCGTTCATCGGCAGGCCGGTCTTTTCGACCAGCATGATCCGATGCAGCGCGCCCATGAAGGCGTCGAAGATCAGCGGCTCGGGACGATCCTTGTCCATCACGCCGTCCCATGCGGCGAGCAGCGCTAGCGCCTGGCGCGAGCGTTCGTCGCTTGGCGTCACGCCCTTGAGAAAGGGGAGCAGATCGCGCGCGGCGAGCGAGACGTGATCGGCCTGCATCGCGGCCGAGGTGTCGAGGCTGTGCTTGTCGATCGTGTCGAAGAATTGCTGGATGCGCCGGGCGCGAAACGCCTCCTCCCAATCCTGGCCGATCGGCGGCTGACGATCGGCCGTGACCAGCGCATTGTTGGCGTTGAAGGCGAAGCCGGCGGCCGGATTATGAATTTGCGGCCATTGCTCGAAGGGAATGGTTCCGATCCAATCGTTCTCGCCGGAGGCGCCGTCGACGATATTGCTCCCGTCGCCGGATTTGCGCAGCGGCACGAGGCCGGGGCTGATGAAGCCGATGTCGCCGGTCACGTCGGCATAGACGAGGTTCTGCGTCGGCGTCTGGTAGAGGCGAAGCGCGGCGAGGAACTCGTCCCAATTGCGGGCGCCATTCACCTTCATGAGCGCTTCGGCGGTGGTGTCCTGGCCGCTGAGCCCGGTGTAGGCGAGCGCCATCGCCTTGCCCTCGCCCGCGAGCGTGGCGAGCGAGGCGTCGACGTCGGAGATGACGGGGCCGTGCCGCGTCGCGCGTACCCGCATCGTCACATCGGGCGCGCCCTTCACGTGGATCGTTTCGTTCCGCGTGACGAACGGCTGCGGTCCGTCGGGGGCGAGATAGCGATCGGGATTGCTGGGATCGATCGTCTCGACGAAGAGATCCTGCGTGGCGGTGTGCGAGGTGGTGAAGCCCCAGGCGATGTGGTCGTTCTGACCGAGCACCACGAGCGGCATCCCCGCGACGGTCGCGCCCTTCACCGAGCCCTCGGGCGTGACGATCCGGGCGAGATACCAGAGGACCGGCGCGCCGATCTCGAGGTGAGGGTCATTGGCGAGGATCGGCTTGCCGGTGACAGTGCGCGAGCCGCTCACCACCCATTCGTTCGAGGCCCCGTGCTGCTCGGGCAGCAGCGTTCCCAACAGGTCGATCGGCGAGACGTCCGGTTTGTCCAATGAGGCGTGGCTCGGATTGGCGGCCGGCTCGGTCGTCACCGGCCAGTCGGACGACGGCGCGGGAAACAACAGCCGCGCCTGATCCGGCGGCAACTTCTGTCGCAGGCGCGCACGCAACGCCTCCATCTCGTAGTTGCCGCTGAGCTGCAGCGACATCAACTTGCCCCAGACGAGCGAGTCGGCCGGTTTCCAAGGCTCCGGATGGTCGCCGAGGATGAGAAACTCCGGCGGCAGGGCGTTCTTGTGCGTCGCGAGGAAGGCATTGACGCCGTCGGCATAGGCCTGCAGGCGCGCCTGCGCCTCGGGAGAAAGCGCGGAAAAGCTGCTCTCGGCGAGGCGGTAGAAGTCGAGCGTGCGGATGAAGCGGTCGACGTTGACGAGATCCGGCCCGGCGATTTCGGCGATGCGTCCCTGGCCGACCCGGCGCTGAACTTCCATCTGATAGAGACGCTCGCTGGCGTGGAGATAGCCGAGCGCGCGCGCCGCGTCGTCGAGCGAGGCCGCGAAGATGTGGGGAACGCCGTATTGGTCGCGCCACACGCGCGTCTCGGCCTTGAGACCGGGCAAGGCGACGCGGCCGGAATAGGCGGGCATGGCGCGGTAGAAGAGATAGGCGCCGCCGGCGACGGCCACGACGACAAGGACGACGACGAGCTTCGCCAGCGCCCTCACGATACGGAATTTCATATGTTCGTTCCCCTCCGCGCGAGATCGTTCGGCGGCCCGCTGCGACAACAGTCAAGCGGGTTTGCGGCGGCTTGTCCATGGCCGGAAATCCGAACAGCGCTTCTGGTGCGCCAATTCGCCGCGCTGAGGCTTGTCGCGATCGAGAGCGGTTCGTCGCGCCGCTGTATCGGGTTTTCGAGGGGCGCGTCCGGTCGCAATCAACCTTTGAGGGCGCTTTCATTCGAGATAGCATAGGCAACTGGTTTTGGCCGCAAGCGAAGCACCCAATGAAAGTCTATATAGCCCTGCTTCGCGCCGTAAACGTCGGCGGAACGGGAAAGCTTTCGATGAGCGCCTTGAAGCAAATGTGCGAAGACGTGGGGGCTAAAGAGGTTCGGACCTACATCGCCAGCGGAAACGTCGTTTTCAAAAGCGTTACAGGAGAGGCAGAAATCAAGTCGGCGCTTGAGAGCCGACTGCAAGCATACGCTGGAAAGCCTGTCGGCGTGCTCGTCAGATCCGCCAGCGAGATGGCCGCTGTTCTGGCTCGCAATCCGTTTCCAGGCAAACCCGGCAATCGGACGGTCGCCTTGTTTGTGGATCATCCCCTTCCTGCCGATGCGTTGAACCACGCTACCGGATTGCGGGCAGAGCAGCTTCGCCTGGGCGAGCGAGAAATCTACATCTACTATGGCGATGGGATGGCCGACTCGCGCCTGCGCATCCCCGCGGGGAATGCGGGCACCGCCCGCAATATGAATACGGTCGCGAAGCTGGTCGAGATAGCCGCCTCGCTCTGATCATCGCCTTGCTGAGCGACGCGCCGACGCCTTAGGTAGAAGCAGCCTCTCCGCGCTTGTCATGCCCGCGGAAAAGCGGGCATCCAGGAGTCGAGAGTGAAGACCTGCGGCGGCTATTTGGACCCGCTTTTCGCGGGGTGACAGGCTGCGTGTCAACCAAAACGCAATTCGCTCTAAATCTCGATGTCCACCTTCACCGGCGCATGATCGGAAGGCCGGAGCCAGTCGCGCGCTTCGCGCAGCACGTCCATCGAGGCGACCGCGTCGGCGAGCGAGGGGCTTACCCAGACGTGGTCGAGCCGGCGGCCGCGATCCGACTTTGCCCAGTCGGGCGAGCGATAGCTCCACCACGTGTAGAGCTTTTCGCTTTCGGGCACGAATTTGCGCAAGGCGTCGACCCAGGGGCCGGCGGCCAGCGCGAGATTGAGCTTCTCCACCTCGATCGGCGTATGGCTGACGACATTCAGCAGCGCCTTGTGGCTCCAGACGTCGTGCTCGAGCGGCGCGATGTTGAGGTCGCCGACCAGGATCGCGCGGCCGGCGGCGGTCTGGCCCTCGCGAAACCATGCGGTCATTTCGTCGACGAAGGCCAGCTTGTGCTTGAACTTGGGGTTGATCTCGGGATCGGGCTCGTCGCCTCCCGCCGGCACGTAGAAGTTATGGACCTCGATCCCGGCCGCGTCGCCGCCGAGCGTCACATGCATGTGACGCGAGTCGCCCATGGCGCAGAACTCGCGCGGATTGACGCCGACGATCGGCAGCTTCGAGACGACCGCGACGCCGTGGTAGCCCTTCTGGCCGTTGATCGCGATGTGCGGGTAGCCAAGTTTGTGGAACTCGCCGTGCGGAAACTGCCCGTCAGGACATTTCGTCTCCTGGAGGCACAGCACGTCCGGGCGGTGCCGCTCGAGATATTGCGCCACGAGGCCGATGCGCAGGCGCACCGAATTGATGTTCCAAGTCGAGATTGAAAACCGCACGGAGGGCCCTTGACTGAAGCGCGCGGCGAAAATGGCTGGTTTTCCAGCGAAGGCAAGCGGCGCCGGCGACTTGCCCACAGGGCTGCGGGCGGAGACGGCTACTTACGGTTCATCGGGCTGTTCGGATTGTCGTTGATGTAAAAGAGCTGCGGATCGGGCTTGGTCGCCAGATCGAGGTTGAACAGCGACACCACGGTCTGGAAGCCCTGCGGGTCGAGCACCGTCCATTGCTTGAGCTGGAAGGTCGCCGGGTCGAACACCAGCGCGATCTCGGCCGTGCCGCCGAAGGTCGCCTTGTCCTCGATCTGGATCGTCACGGCGTTGGCGTCGATGGTGACGCCTTTGACCTGCGTGTCCTTGGCGAGGTCGATGTGGTCGGCGAGCAGGAACTTCAGCGGCGTCTGGCCGATGAAGTAGAGATCCTGCGTGTCCATCTTCTGGTCCCGCACGGCGACCGAGCGCCCGTCGGCGACGATTTCGAGCCGCGCGGGCGGCGAGAAGCGGAACAGCATCTTGCCCGGCCGCTGGACGTAAAGCTCGCCTTCCGAACGCTGCCCGTCGGGGCCGATCTGGACGAAATCGGCGCTGAGGACCCGCGCGCTGTCGAGGAAGGCGTTGGCGCGGGCGACCGCCTCGGCGGGGCTGATGTCCAGCTTGGGGGCGTCCTTCGCGGCCTCCTTGGCGGGCGCGGCCTTTACGGCTTTGGCCGGGGGCGAGTCGATGTCGAGCGGCGCGTCGCCCGCCCAAACGAAACTGTGAAAGGCGACAAGCGCAACGGCGGAGGAGACGAGGCGGCGCAAAATCGGCATCAAGACAGAGCTTCCCAGGGAATGCGCGGCGCCGACAAAGGACGTGCGCCGGAGCGGTGCATGGCAGGGCGTTGTGATCGCATTGTGGCGGGGTCTCAGCCAACCGGCAATCCCGGCAATCCCGCCCAATCGCATTAAATCTGACGCGAAAATCGGCTAAAATCAAAGTAAAATTCTACGCGTCTTTTGCTATAAATGCGTTTCTTACTGTTTACCGCAGACAATTGCTACGACTAACGTAAGATATGATTCATGATGTAGCGATGATGAATTTACTGCTCATTGACTAAGTATGACGTAGCGGCAACACTATGCAGGGAAAGTTAATCGTAGGGGGGTGTGATGACGAAGTTAACCTTTGCGGCGGCGTTCGAAACCCTGCAATCGATGAAGCCGTCCGGTCTCGTCCGACAGCAATTTAACCAACAGGCGCTCGCCCGGAGGATGGACCGGATCGGCTCGCGTCCCGCCGGCCGTCCCGTTCTCGTGAGCGGCGCCCCCCAGCATCTCGACGCGCGGCTGCTCGAGGACGGCGCCGCGCTCGAGACAGCTTGGCAAGCCGAGCTTGCGGCGATGGTCGCCTTCCGGCGCTCGCCCACGCCGGAGAGGCGAGCCGCCGTCAAAGCGGCGCGCGCCGCGGTCGAGGCGATCGTCGCGCGGATCGAGACTGCCCGTGCGTTCACCTTGGACGGCCTGAAGATCCAGGCCCGCGCCGTTCTCTGGCGGCGCGACGGCGAACCGCTCGGGCCGGCGATTCCCGACGAGCAAGAGAGCGACGATGCCTGGACCGAAATGGCGGACATGCCGCATTGGTGAGCGCGCCGGTTGGCGCGCTCAAAATGACCCATCGCCCCTCGGGGCCGCCTCACCGTCGAGGCGGTCCCGCAGCGGCGAGACGGCGGCTCCAGGGACTATTGATAGTTCTCCGGACCGGCGGCCATGCACTTGTCGTATTCGGCCTTCTTCGCAGCCTTGGTCGGAAGGTTCTTGAGCGTGACGAGGCTCCGGCACTTCTTCGGGTCGTCATGGGTGTGGGTTGATCCCGTTCCCACATAGACAGGGCCCGAAACCATCAGAACGGCTGAGAGCACGATAGCTGACATCGTTTGGATGCGCATGGAAGTCTCCCCGGTTCAAGATCGTCGGACAACCCGCATTGGATTGGCCGGCCGCTGACCACGCAGAGGAGTCGTGAGCCTTCCGCCAGGCGATTCCTAGCTTGTCTCGATCGCCACGGATTTCCCCCTCCCTCTCGCGCTTCGAGGCGCGACGGGGTAAATCAATCTTCACGATTGCGACGGCATTGTGGCGAAGGCGGGTTCGCCGCCCGCAAAGCGCCCAGATCGCTTCACCCTTCTTTACGTTCGGCCGGATCGCGGGAAATCTTCGCGTTCTAACCTCCTCGTCACAACGGCTTTCGGCCGTCCGACGAAGGAGATCGTCATGAGCGATATCGACAACGTCCCCCTGCGCCCCGAGCCACCGATCCGCCAGGGCGGCAACCCGAATCCGGGCAATGGCGCCTCCGGCTGGCCGCGGACCCTCGCGATGGCCGGCGTTCTCGCCTGCGGCGTCGCCCTCGGCGCCGGCAGCCTGGCGTTCGCCGCCGGGATGGACCATTGGAGCGCGATGCATGGCCAGCGCCTTGCGTTCATCCAGCGCGCCGTCGCCCACGCGCTCGATTCGGTCGGCGCCAGCTCCGAGCAGGAGGCCAAGGTGCACGACATCATCGCCTCCAAGTTCGATGACGTCGCGCCCAAGCCCGGCGATCACGAGGCGCTGCGCAAGCAGGCGCTCGAGCTGCTCGCTGCGCCGACCATCGATCGCGCGGCCGTCGAGCGGCTGCGGCTCGACGCCGTCGCGATCTTCGACGCGAAGTCGAAGGCGATCGTCGGCGGCGTGCTCGACGTCGCCGACCAGCTCACGCCCCAGCAGCGCGCCGATCTCGCCAACCAGCTTGCGGACGCGGCCCGGCGCGGCCCGCTGATGGGCGGCTGGGGAGAACGTCGCCACGGCTCCGGAGATCATGACATCGATCCCGGCAAGGACTAACACGATCTGACCTTTGGGGGCGTCATGGCGGAGCGGCTTCTCATCATCGACGACGATGCAAGGCTGGCCGCCATGGTGTCGGACTATCTGACGGCGGCCGGTTTTCTCGTCGAGAAACGATTGACTGGCCACGACGGCCTCGCCGCGCTCGACGGCGGGGCGTTCGACGCCGTCATCCTCGACGTGATGCTGCCCGACATCGACGGATTCGAAGTGTGCCGGCGCATCCGCGCGCGCGCCCAGACGCCAATCCTGATGCTGACGGCGCGCGGCGAAGAGATGGACCGCATCGTCGGCCTCGAGATCGGCGCCGACGACTATCTGCCAAAGCCGTTCAGCCCGCGCGAGCTGCAGGCCCGTCTTCGCGCGATCCTTCGCCGCGGCCGCGTCGCCGCGCGCGCCGAGGAGGCCGTGACGCTGCGCTTCGGCCGTCTGCAGATCGACCGCGAATCGCGCATGGTTCGGGTCGACGGCGAGGAGCGAGTCCTGACGAGCTACCAGTTCGATCTGCTCGCCGCCCTCGCCGAAAACGCCGGGCGGGTGCTCAACCGTGAGCGGCTGATGGATCTCGTCAAGGGCGAGGAGCTCGAAGCCTTCGATCGCTCGATCGACGTCCATATCTCACGCATCCGTTCGGCGATCGAGGACGATCCGAAACATCCCCGCCGCATCCTCACGGTGCGCGGCGCCGGTTACGTCTTCGCCAAGAAGCAGGACGGCGAACCGTGATCGTCGTGCGCCGCCGGATGTTCTGGAAGGTCTATCTGACGCTGTTGGCGAGCCTCGCGGCGGTCGCGTTTCTGATCGGCGGATTCTGGACCCTGATCGGCGAGGGGCCGCGCGAACGGTTGGGCTCCTTTCACGTCCGGCTCGACGAATGGAACATTCCCGCCCGTGACGACTACCCTGGAGAGGTCGCAGCCGCTGTCGCGCGCCTCGACGAGGCGATCGGCGCCGACATATCGGTTTATCGCGCAGACGGAACGCTGATCGCCCTGCGCGGCCCCCCGGTCGCGCTCGAGCCGGCGGGCCGCGATCGAATCGACGCGCGCGCGCCGATCGTCCGCGTCGACCTTCCCGACGGCCGCGCCGTCGTCGCCCGGCTGCGGCCTCACGCGCCCAGCCTGAGGCTGCGCATTCTCTGGATCGTTCTTGTGGTTGCGGGCGGCGTCGGGCTCGCCGCCTTTCCCATCACGGCGCGGTTCACCCGCAGGCTGGAGGATCTGCGTTCCGGCGTCGAGCGCTGGGGCGCGGGCGAACTCGCCTCGCGGATCGACGACGCCGGCCACGACGAGGTCGCGGTGGTCGCGCGCGCCTTCAACGCCGCCGCAGGGCGCGTCGAGGAGCTGCTGACTTCGCAAAAGGCGCTGCTCGCCAACGCCAGCCATGAATTGCGCTCGCCGTTGGCGCGGCTCCGCATGGCGATCGAACTGTGGTTCGCTCACCCGGGGCCGGACATGCATCAGGAGATCGTGCGCAATCTCGCGGAGAGCGATCAACTGGTCGAAGAGATTTTGCTCGCCAGCCGTCTCGATCATCCCGGGCCGGCGGCGGCGCGCGCGCCGGTCGATCTCGTCGGCTTGGCGGCCGAGGAGGCGGCGCGCTTTTCGGCTGGCGTCGCCTCGGTGTGCGCCCCTGACGGCCTGGTGGAGATCGAGGGCGATGCGACGCTGCTGCGGCGGCTGATCCGCAATCTCCTGGAGAACGCCGCCAAGCACGGCCGCCCGCCGATCCGCATCGCGGTCACGCGCCAGCGGAACACGGCGCGCATCGTCGTCGCCGACCGGGGCGAAGGGATCCCTGCAGGCGAGCGCGAGCGGGTGTTCGAGCCGTTTTATCGGCCTGCGGGCCGCGCGGAATCCTCCGGCGGTTGGGGGCTCGGCCTGTCGCTGGTGCGCCAGATCGCCAAGCGCCACGGCGGCGTGGCGTTTTGTGAAGCGGAGCTGGAGGGAGGCAGCCGCTTCGTGGTCGATCTCGCCGTCGGTTCCGCGGCGGAGAGCTTTGAGAAACAGGTTTGAGGGACGGCGCATCGGCTGGGTTCGAGATCGAACCGTCTGAGCGTCATTTGAGCCCGACGCCCGGCGCGAGGGCCTTGAAATCGCGTCTTTCGCGATTAGCTCGATGGGCAAAGACGTTATCCAACGTCGCTTCGTATACGGAGGTTCGCCATGTCAATGCAAACTTCTTGGCGCGGGGGCGGCCGGAACGTTCAGGACTGGATCAGTCTGCTCTGCGCCGTGGTGCTGTTCTTCTCGCCTTGGCTGTTCGGATTCGTGTCCGACCAGACGGCGAGCCGGACAGCATGGATAAGCGCCATCGTGATCGGCATCATCTCCATCGCCGCGATCGTGCAATTCGCGGAATGGGAGGAGTGGGGGGCGATGATTCTGGGCCTATGGCTGATCGTCGCGCCCTGGATCGTCGGCTTCTCCGCGGTGAGCCATGCGGTCGCGAGTTTCGTCGTGCTCGGCATCATCGTCGCGGTGGCGTCGATCTCGGAACTCTGGCAGGTGCATCACCCCACCGCGACAGTGCGCTAGCGCCGTCTGCTGTTTGATGGAACGCCAATCCTTCTCCCCTTGCGGGAGCGGAAGAATGCTACGCATTCGCCTTGAGAAGGTGGCGCGCAGCGCCGGGTGAGGGGTCGCGCCGCAAGGCGCGCCCTAGGCGTGTTTTACTCGTCGTCTTCGGCGAACGGCGCCCGGTCGACGCCGTTGCCGATAAGGATTTCGCGCTTGCCTGCGTGATTGGCTGGCCCGACCACGCCTTCCTTCTCCATCCGCTCCACCAGCGACGCCGCCTTGTTGTAGCCGACGGATAGCCGGCGCTGGATGTAGCTGGTCGACACTTTTCGGTCGCGCAGCACGATGTTGACCGCGCGATCGTAGTAGTCGCCGGCCTCCTCGGCGTCCATCGAGCCGGGCGAGCCGGCGGGCGCGGCGTCTTCGTCTTCCGAAGGCTCTTCCTCGGTGATCGCGGTCAGGTATTCCGGCTGCCCCTGCGTCTTCAGATGGGCGACGATCTTCTCGACTTCGTCGTCCGAGACGAAGGGGCCGTGCACGCGGCTGATGCGCCCGCCGCCGGCCATGTAGAGCATGTCGCCCTGGCCGAGCAGCTGTTCGGCGCCCTGTTCGCCGAGAATGGTGCGGCTGTCGATCTTGCTCGTCACCTGGAACGAGATGCGGGTCGGGAAGTTCGCCTTGATCGTGCCGGTGATGACGTCGACCGAGGGGCGCTGCGTCGCCATGATGAGATGGATGCCGGCGGCGCGCGCCATCTGCGCGAGGCGCTGGATCGCGCCCTCGATGTCCTTGCCCGCGACCATCATCAGGTCGGCCATTTCGTCGACGACGACCACGATGTAGGGCAGTTCGGCGAGATCCATCTCCTCCTGTTCGTAGATCGCCTCGCCCGTCTCGCGGTCGAAGCCTGTCTGGACGGTGCGGGTCAGCGTCTCGCCGCGGGTGGCGGCCTCGGCGATGCGCGCATTGAAGCCGTCGATGTTGCGCACGCCGACCTTCGACATCTTCTTGTAGCGGTCTTCCATCTCCCGCACCGCCCATTTCAGGGCGACGACCGCCTTCTTCGGGTCGGTGACGACCGGCGTGAGCAGATGCGGGATGCCGTCGTAGACGGAGAGTTCGAGCATCTTCGGATCGACCATGATGAGCCGGCACTGCTCGGGCTTCAGGCGATAGAGCAGGCTCAGCACCATCGTGTTGATGGCGACCGACTTGCCCGAGCCGGTGGTGCCGGCGACCAGCAGATGCGGCATGCGCGCGAGGTCCACGATGACGGGCTCGCCGCCGATCGTCTTGCCGAGCGCGATGGCGAGGCGATGCTTGGATTTCTCGAAATCCTGGCTCGCCAACAATTCCCTGAGATACACCGTCTCGCGCCGCTGGTTCGGCAGTTCGATGCCGATCGCGTTGCGTCCCTGCACCACCGCGACGCGCGCCGAGATCGCCGACATCGAGCGTGCAATATCGTCGGCGAGGCCGATGACGCGCGACGACTTGATGCCTGGAGCGGGCTCGAGCTCATAAAGCGTGACGACCGGGCCGGGCCGCACATTGATGATTTCGCCCTTGACGCCGAAATCGTCGAGCACGCCCTCGAGCAGGCGCGCGTTCTGCTCGAGCGCGTCCTCGGAGATCTTGGTGGCGGCGACTTTCTTGGGCTCGGCCAGCATGGCGAGCGGCGGCAATTGATAGGCGCCGCGGTCGAGCAGCGAGAGCTGCGTTTCGCTGGCGGCGCGGCGGCCCGCCTTGAGCGCTCCGGCCGGCTGCGCGACGCGCGAGGCGGCCGGCGCCGCCGGCGAGGCGGCCTGGCCCGGAGCAGCCGCGGCGGGCGCGGCGGTCTGCGCCGGACGGCTCATCGGCGGCTCGGCGCGCCGGTCCGCCCCGGGCTCGAAGAGCGAGGGAGCGGCGGAGAAATCGCCGGGTTCGCCGCCGATCCACGGCGCCCGGGCGGCAGGGCCGGGGGCCGCGACGCTCTTCGTCTTGCGCGCGAAGAGGCGGCGCACGGCGCTCTTGAGGCTCAAGGTGGTGTGGATCAGCGCGCCCAGGGAGACGAGCCCGAATCCGGGTTCGCCGTCGGCGTCCTCGTCGTCGCTGTCGTAGCGCTCGGCGGCGCGGCGCGGCGGCGCGCGCTCGGCCGGCGGCGCAGTCTCCTCGTCGGTCTCGACGCCGGGAATCAGGTGATAGCCCGCCGCCGCGGTCATCGTGAGAATGGCGCCCGCGGCCAAGGCGAAACCAAGCAGGGTCAGGCCGAGCGCGGAGCCCGCGAGCAGGCGGCGCGGCGCCCAAAGGACGGCGTCGCCGATCACCCCGCCGAGGCCCGTCGGCAGCGGCCAGCTCGCCGTCGCCGGCAGCATCGAGGCGCAGCCGGCGGCCACGATCCAGCCGACCAGCCACAATATCAGTTTGTTGCGCACACGTTCGAGGCGCTTGTGCGAGACGAGACGCCAGCCCCAGAACGCCGGCGCGATCAGCGCGACGGCGCAGGCGAGGCCGAAGAACTGCATCGCGATGTCGGCGAAGATCGCGCCCGGACGGCCGAGAAGATTGTGGATCGGCGTCGAGGTGGCGTGGTTGAGGCTGGGGTCGGCGACCGACCAGGTCAGCAGCGCGGCGGCCGCCGCGCCGACGGCGGCGAGCGTGCCGAGTCCGATCAGTTCGGCGATGCGGCGCTTGGGCGCCTCGCGCAACGTATCGGGAAGATAGTCGAGAAACGTGAATGTCGTAGTGCGCATGGAATCGGTCGCTCAGCCCGAAGCTGCGGCGTTCCACGCCGCTCGCGGCAGGCTAGGCGGCGCGAGTTAATAGCCGCCTAACCTTAACGCGGCCGGCCGACGCCCCTGTGGGCAAAAAAGAAAGGCGCCCGACGGGGCGCCTGAGTTGGGGAGGAAACAGGGACCGGCGGCGGGCCGCCGCCGGCCAATTTCGCTTACTGGACGACTTCGCCGTGCAGGGCGAGATCGAGGCCGTCGCGCTCGACCTCGTCGCTGACGCGCAGGCCGATCGTCACGTCGATGATCTTCAGAATGACCAGCGAGACGACCGCGTCGTAGACTACGACCGTGCCGATGCCGATCAGCTGGTTGATCACCTGGCCCGGGTTGCCTTCGATGAGGCCGGAGTGGCCGCTGTACTCGTTGATCGCGAAGACGCCGGTGAGGATCGCCCCGATGATGCCGCCGACGCCGTGGACGCCGAAGCAGTCGAGCGCGTCGTCATAGCCGAAGGCGTGCTTCAGCGAGGTGGCGCCGAGGTAGCAGCCGACGCCGCAGGCGACGCCGATGACCATCGAGCCGATCGGGCCGACGTAGCCCGAGGCCGGGGTGATCGCGACGAGGCCGGCGACGGCGCCCGAGCAGAGGCCGATGACGGTCGGCTTGCCGCGGTGCGCCCACTCGACGAACATCCAGGTCAACGCCGCGACGGCGGTCGCGATCTGGGTGACGGTCATCGCCATGCCGGCCTGAACGCCCGCGCTCACCGCCGAACCGGCGTTGAAGCCGAACCAGCCGACCCACAGCAGGCCCGCGCCGATGAAGGTGAGGACCATGTTGTGGCCGGGGCCCGAGTCGCGGCGCTTGCCGAGCATGATGGCGGTCATCAGACCGGCGACGCCGGCGTTGATGTGAACGACCGTGCCGCCCGCGTAGTCGAGAACGACCTTCCAGCCCGTGAAGTTGCCCTTGTCGTCGACGTTGGCGGTCGAGAACATGCCGTCCGGACCCCAGACCCAGTGCGCGACCGGCGCGTAGACGCAGATCGCCCACAGGCCGATGAACCACAGCATAGCCGAGAACTTCATGCGCTCCGCGAAGGCGCCGGCGATGAGGGCCGGGGTGATGATCGCGAAGGTCATCTGGAAGCACATATAGACCGTCTCGGGGATCGTCGGCGCGAGACTGTTCGGATTGCCGATGCCGCCGTTGTTCACGTCGCTGAGGATGCCCTGCAGGAAGACGCGGCTGAAGCCGCCGATGAACGACCCGCCCGCGGTGAACGAGAGGCTGTAGGTGACGACGGCATAGAGCACGGTCACCAGGCAGGTGATCGCGAAGCTGGTCATCACCGTGTCGCCGACGTTCTTCTTGCGGACCATGCCGCCATAGAAGAGGCCGAGGCCGGGAATGGTCATCATGAGGACCAGCGCCATCGAGGTCAACATCCACGCCGTGTCGCCCGAGTTGGGCGTGCACTTCGTAAGGACCGTGCTCGAGCAGGCCGGCGGCGCCGCGGCCGCGGGAGCGGCGGTCGCCGGAGCGGCTGCGGCAGGCGCGGCGGCGGCAGGCGCGGCGGCTGGCGAAGGCGTCGCAGCGGGCGTCGCGGCGGCCGCGGGGGTCGGCGTCGCGTCATCCGCCCGCGACGGGGCGGGGGAGGCGAAGCCGATCACGGCGGCGATCGCCAGCGCCGGCGCGACACCGGCAAGAAACCTAAGCAATTTCATCGTTTGAGACTCCAGGAATGGGAAGAAGGGCCGCCTCAGAGAGCGTCCTGGTCCTTTTCGCCCGTGCGAATTCGGACAGCCGACTCGAGGTTGTAGACAAAGATTTTTCCGTCGCCGATCTGGCCGGTGCGCGCCGCCGCGACGATCGCATCGATCACCCTGTCGACAAGATCGCTGCTCACCGCGACCTCGATCTTCAGCTTCGGCAGAAAGCTGACAGCGTATTCGGCGCCTCGGTAGATCTCCGTATGGCCCTTCTGTCGGCCATAGCCCTTCACTTCCGTCACTGTCAGGCCATGCACCCCGATGGAGGTCAGCGCGTCGCGCACCTCCTCGAGCTTGAACGGCTTGATGACCGCCATGACAATTTTCATGTGCCTCGCCCCATTTTGGAAGGCGCAACGCGCGTCCTCTGGAAACGCGTCTCCCCCTTCAACCAATCCGACCGGGTCGCCTCGCGACGCCGCTCGCATTACCCCTTACAAGGGGTGTGCCACGGCTGGTGATTCGCCGTAAGATTTTGGTAATAAAGGGCTTTGTTCGAACGCCCGGACACGCTCGCCAGGGCGGCGGCGGATAAAGAATGCATAAAGAATTCGTGGCCCAAAAAACGGGCGCCCAAAAAAACGTCAGCTCTGGGCCGGCGGAAGCGGACGTACCAGCCCTTCTTGCGCGACGCTCGCAACCAGAGCGCCGGCGCGGCTGTAAAGCAGGCCGCGGGTCAGACCGCGCGCGCCGTGCGCGGTCGGGCTGTCCTGCACATAGAGCAGCCACTCGTCGGCGCGGAAGGGCCGGTGGAGCCACAGCGAGTGGTCGAGGCTGGCGGCCTGGAAGCGCGCGTCGAATACGGTGCGCCCATGCGCGACGAGGGCGGTGTCGAGCAGCGTCATGTCCGAGAGATAGGCGAGGGCGGCGCGGTGCACCGACGGGTCGTCGGGCAGCGTCCCGGCGATGCGGACCCACAGGGATTGCTTGGGCTCACGCACGGCGCCGGGAGGCAACGGCGTATACCGTCCGAGATCGAGCGGACGAAATTCGATCGGCTGGATGCGCTCCAGCAGACCCTGCAGTCGCGTTTTGGCTTTGTCGCCGAGCAAGGCGATCGCCGCCATCGGATCGAGCAGCTTGTCGGGCTCGGGCGCGTCCGGCATCGGAAACTGGTGGTCCAGCCCCTCCTCCTCGATGTGAAAGGAGGCGGAGAGGACAAAAATAGCCTCGCCGCGCTGACGGGCGACGACGCGCCGCGTCGTGAAGCTGCGCCCGTCGCGCACGCGCTCGACCTCGAACAGGATTGGCTCCGCCGGGTCGCCGCCCAGGAGGAAATAGGCGTGGAGGGAATGCGGCGCGCGCGCCTCCACGGTGCGCGAGGAAGCGACGAGCGCTTGGGCGACCACCTGGCCGCCGAAGACGCGCTGCCATCCGCTCTTTGGCGAGTGGCCAACGAAACGATCCCCTCCGATCGGCTCGATGTCGAACAAGGCGACGAGGTCGGCGGCTGTGACGGGCATGCAGAGTTCCGGGCGGATGGCGATCTTGTGGAGACTTTGCGCCGCCTTCGTCAACCCCTGCCGCAACTGCTCGCGCCGGTTCAGCGTCGAGGGCGCTTTTGCGGGAATCACGGCCGAATTCGAGGACAGTCGTAACCCTGCCGTAATTCTTTGCGGGCAGAGTAATCGCTCGCGGAACCTTTCCAAAGTGCGTCGCATGGCTGCTTTTGCAAAGATCGCCGAGGCCGGGTTGAGGCGCGTTCGAGAATTCGCGCGCCGCGAGGACGGCGGCCCTGCCTCCGAATTCGCTATCACGGCGCCGATTTTCATCGCGCTCATCTTGGCGACTGCGCAAGTGGCGGTCATCTACCTGGCCAACGCTTACCTCGAGACCGCGGCGGAAGACGCCGCGCGGATGGTGATGACGAACCAGACGACCTCGATGACCGCGTCGCAGTTCCAGACCGCGCTGTGCCAGAACGTGACGGCGCTGTTCACCTGCAGCAACATCATGATCAGTCTGTCGCCGGCGACGTCGACCACGTCGATCAGCACCACTGCGCCGACCTTCAAAGCAAACGGGACGCTCGCGAACAGCCTGCCCTATACGCAGCCCACGCAGGGGCAGATCGGCGTGCTGCAGGTTCTCTACCAGTGGCCGGTGATCGGAGCGCCGCTCGGCTTCAAATTCGGCAATCTCGGCAACGGCTCCTATCTGATGATGTCGACTCAGGTCTTTATCGTCGAGACAAAGATATGAGAACCGAGCCGCGCTTCCCGGCCGCCCTCGAGCGCGCACAGGCCCTGTTCGAGGACGAGCAAGCGACGGCGGCGGTCGAGACGGCGCTCATCCTGCCGATCGCACTTACGGTGCTCGCGTTGCTCGTCTACGGCGCCGAGGGCTTCGCGATCGATCGCAAAGTCACGTTGACCGCGCGCACCGTCACCGATCTCATCACCCAGGCGACGCCGACGCTGTACAGCGGTGGATCGTCCGTCGTCGCCGCAGCCGCGATCGACAGCAATCTTCAGGTCGCCTCTGCGGTGCTTACGCCCTATACGGCCGCCAACATGACGATGGTCGTTTCGGAAGTGCTCGTCGCAGCGAACGGCGCCACCGCGACGGTTCAATGGAGCGAGCCCTACAACGGCGCGTCCGCCCGTCCGGCCAATCAGGTTCTCACGCTGCCGCCCTCGTTGGGAACCGGACAGGGCGGCAGCTACTTCATTCTCGGCGAGGTCTCTTACACCTATGCGCCGCTCCAGCTTTGGACGCCGCTCGGCACGATCGTGCTCTCGGGGTCGATCTATTTGACCCCGCGCCAATCCACCAGCATCACCTGCCACAATTGCGCGACGCCTGACTGACCGCGATGCGGTGAAGGCGGTTCGACCAAAGAGCAGGGGCCGCCCTGGCGCTCGAACACGCTTTGGGATGAAGCGGACCCCTGTCGTCACCGCGAGCGTAGCAAGGCGATCCAGAGATCGAGGCGTCAGCCGATTGACGCGGCCACGGAACGATTCGCGATTTGCTGGCGAAAGCGCGTTCGCGCGTTTTGCTTTTTGGTTGACCCGAGGCTGTTGTCACCCCGCGAAAGCGGGAAGCCAGGCAATCGGTGCGGGCCTTCGCACTTTGACTCTGGATGCCCGCTTTTCGTGGGCATGACATGGGTTGAGGCTGATCCGAGCAAGACCCAATGCGATTCTGGAGGCTGGTGCGCGAGCGGTCGCTGGATGCTCGCTTTTCCGTGCAAGCAGCGGCGGTGGTCTTGACGAATCCGCCGGCCGTTTTTCCGCAGCGTCTTCTCAATGCGTCAGATGCGCGGTCTGGGTCACTGTGTTGAACAGCGTCTGCAAGGCGCTCCCCAGATCGGTTCCGATGCTCGCATCGTAGAAGAGATTCGGAGAAGCGCAGGATTGCAGGGTCGAGGCGAGGCTGGGCTGGAAAGGCGCGATCCAGCTTTGATACCAGGAGTTCGCGGTCACCGGATAATAGTCGGTGTAGAGAATTGCGATCCGAATGCCGCGGTTCTTGATTGTCGTGCAGAGAGTCGTGTTGATCGGCTCCTGGCAGCGATTGTTCGACGCGAGCGGCTGACTGCAGGTGGAGTTGACTTCGTCGGCGACGCCGTCGGTGACGAAGAACATCACCTCCTGCGGCGTGTCGCCAGCGACGTTCGTCCCGTTGCCGGGATTCGGCATGATCGTATTCATCGCGCCGAATGCGTTGTCGTAGTTTGTCGCCACGTCGGGACTGCCGCCTCCGGTGGAGCACGAGGCGTTCCCGCAGCCGTTGTCGTTCGAGTAGTACTCGAGAACGGCGAAATTCGGCGCCGCCGAACTCCACGCCGAGACGTAGTTGGTCGTCAGCGCCATCAGACGGTTGTAGCTGTTGGAGTTGGTCATCCCGATCTGCCAGGACGAGTCCATCGTATAGGCGCCGAACTGATAGACCGGCTTCGTCGAGGTGGCGCTCTGCTGGGCGGAGTAGGCGTCGGTCATCAGGCTGCTGATGCCGCTGCTCAGGGCGTCGAGGCGCAACTGGATCCCGTTGAGGCGCGAGAGCGCGAAATTGTCGATCTGCGTGCCCTGGGTGGAAGAGCAATAGGTGTTGCCGTTCTTGCCCATCGAACTGGTGAGCTTCGGCGTCGAGTATGTTCCGGCTGAATTGAGGCACGAGTTTCCGGCGGTGTCGCCGTTGTTGGTGCTCGCTTGGTGGCAGGCGAACGCGCAATTCCCCTGCTGCGGCGTCAAATTCTCCATTTGCGTGATGCCCGCTTGCGTCGCCGGCAACGCCATGGAGGGCGAGTTGTCCAGCAGCATATAAAAATTGATATTGGCGGCGAGCGAAGCGCTCGCCGACGACGAGCCGGAGAGCGACATGGCGGAAACGCCGAGGATGCCGGCGAAGATGTTGGCGTTCTGCGCCGAGTAGGTGATCGCGACGTCGCGCTCCAGCGTGTTGCTGCTCGGATTGGTGACGCTGATCGAAAGGTTCGTCTGGCCGGAGACCAGCGAACTGATACCGGCGATCTCGCCGTTGAACATGTTCTGCGCGGCCGTCTGCGCGGTGGCGTTCGACTGCTGCATCATGCTCGGCGTCAGGGCCGCGAGCGCTGCCGCGTCCGCCGCGGCATTGAGCTGTGTGCGCACCTGCGCGGCGTGCGTGAAGTCGATCGCGAGTCCCGTGCCGAACATCAGCATCGGAAGCGCGAGGGCGTACATCATCGCGATGTTGCCGCGTCGATCACCAAGAAGGCGCTGAATCGCAAGAGCCATGGCCGACCTCACGTTGCCGCCGCCGCGGCGCGCTATGGCGGGTCGAGCAGTCGCGCCGCTGAATACGAAGATTTGCGGCCAATATACGGGGCAAGAGGTAAACAGTGTTCGAAGTCGACGATGGACATCTACTTAAGACGACCAAAAAGTCCTGTATGGTTAATCGATCGCGACAACGGCGGCGGAATGCGCGCAACGTTCGCGACGACGCCGGCGGACCGCGGGAGCGGCGCGAAATTTCACTTCAATGCAGGCGGCTTTTTTCGGGCGGCGTAACCCTCCCGTAATTCCTCTCGGTCAAGATCAGGCCGAAAGCCGTTATTCAGTTAAGCAATTTCATGGCCTTGCGAAAAATACTTGACGATTCCCTTACGCTCGCGCGCGACTTCGCGCGGCGGCAGGACGGCGGACCGGCGTCCGAATTTGCGATGATCATGCCCCTGTTCGTCGGGCTCGTCTTCGTGATCGCGCAGCTCGGACTCTATTTCTATTATTCCGCCTCGTTGTTCTACGTGACGCAGGAAGCGTCGCGGCAGATTCTGACGGGAAGCGTCGCCAATCAGAACCTGACCGCCGCCCAGTTCAGGACGCAAATCTTGTGTCCTCTGCTCCCTGGGGCGATGTCGTGCAACAACGTTGTGACGAATATAAGTGTCATCCCCGAGGCCGCGCAGCCTAGCGGCTTTTATTCATTGATGAACTTCGTTTCCACATCAAGTAATTCACGCGGCTACACAATGACCGGACTCGCATCTGTTCCTATGAACAATACGAAGACGAGCTATTGTATCGGAGATCCCGGCGCGATCGTCGCCGTCGAAGTCTTTTATGCTATGCCTGTGCTCGGCCTCTCCTGGTTTCTCGGCGTAGCCTCCACTTACAACGGACAGTCGGTGATTTTCATCGACGCGACCGCCGCGTTCAAGAACGAACCCTTCACGACGTCGTATTCGGGGTGCTGACATGATTCCCCGCCTACGGACGAGTGCGAGGTCGTTCGCGCGCAATCGCGCCGGCGTCAGCGCGGTCGAATTCGCGCTCATCCTCCCGGTCGCGCTCCTGCTGTTGCTGATGGGGTTCGACACCGCGCGGTACGTGCTGGCGACCGAGCGGGTCGAAGAGATCGCCAACACCGCCGCCGAGATGATTGCGCAGACCGCCGTCAGCGCCTCCACGGTCGTTTCGGGCGACGGCGCGGTCTCCGACGCGGACCTGCAATTTTATTGGGACTCGGCGGTCTTCATATTTCCGGGAGCGGCGTCGGCCGCGCAGGCGCAGAATGCGAACTGGTGGAGCCAGCTCGTCGTCAACATGAGCAGCATCAACTTTGTCGTCTCGCCGACAGGCTGCACGACCAGTTGCAGCTACAAACCGCAGGTCGTGTGGACGACGCAGAATTACCGCCCATGCGGCAGCTCCATAACGGCGGCGCCGGATTCGAGCCCGCCGAGCCCCTCTACATTGCCGACGGACGTCTTCGGCACGGGTTCGATCATCGTCGTCGATGTGACCTATCTTTGGAAGCCGACTTTCGGCGCGTCATACCTCCCCTCGTTCACCATTGCGCGCAGCGCCTATATGGCGCCGCGCAATGTCCCGACCGTGGAGGCGGCGGCCGGCGACACCAAGGCTTCCAATTGCCCCGGCGTCCTTGTGAACGGCGGCGGATGAAGGCGTTTCTCCCCATCCTCTTTCTCGGTGCGGCATGACAACGATCAGGATGTCCCGGCTGGTGCGCGCTATCGAAGCTCTCTGGAGCGATCGCCGCGGAAATTTTGCTGTTCTATTTGCGCTCACGGCTCCCTTGCTGGTGATCATCGTCGGCATGGGGGTCGACTACTACGTCGGCTTGTCCGATAAATCGCGACTGGACACCGCGGCGGACGCGGCGGCGCTCGCGGCCGTCAATACGGCGAAGGCCTACTACGCCGCCAATTCGGGCGCCCAATCGGGGACGACGCTACAAAACAACGCCCTCGCCGCCGGAAAGGCGCAGGGGGCGAAAGTGTTCGCCGCCAATGTCGGCTCCGTCGTTCTGGCCGGCTCGGTCACCCCCCAAATAACCTGGCAACCGTCGACCAACCTGACCTTCACGGTGAACGTGACTTGGAACGCGCAGGTGGCGGCCCATTTCGGACCTTTGGTCGGCATTTCCAGCATCAATATCCACGGCGACGCTGCGGCGACGACGGGGCTGCCGAAATATCTCGATTTCTACCTCGTGGTCGACACATCAGGCTCGATGGGCATTCCGACCAACGCCGCCGACCAACAGACGCTGATCGAGACGAATCCGGATAACCCGATCGAGGCGGCCGCGGGATACAAGGGGGGGTGCCAGTTCGCCTGTCACTTTGCGGGGTATCAAGGCTTCAACTTTACGCAAACCAACAAAATCCCGCTCAAGCTTAATTCGGTCGGCGCATCGGTACAGGCGCTCCTCTCCACAGCGACCGACACCGAAATCATCGCCAATCAATTCCGCATCGGCATCTATCCGTTCATCGTCAAGCCGATCGTGGCGGCGCCGCTTTCCTCCGACTTTTCGACGGCGAACACGGTCGCCGGCAATCTGGCGAACTACCTCGACGCCGGCACGAACAACAGCGGCATGGGGAGCGGCGGCACCCATTTCGAGAACCTGTGGTCGGGTCTGAGCTCTTCTCTGCAAACGCCGGGGACCGGCCTCAGCACGTCGTCGACCTTGCCCTTCATCATTCTGATCACCGACGGCGTGGACAACGGCCAGACCTACACCAACGGCAATTTTTCGGGAAGCACGCCGCAAGTCCCGACTCAGACCTTCTGCACCAACGCCAAGGCCGCGGGCTATACCGTCGCCGTGCTCCTCATCCCCTACGATTCGATCGTCGATCCAGAACCCATCTGGAACGATGAAGACGGCGTCGTGAACAGTCTCATTGCGAACAACCAGATCAGCCCCGCCATGCAGAAGTGCTCTTCGCCTGGATATTTCTTCAGCGCGGCGACGTCGGCCGACATCAACAATGCGATGCAGACCATCTTCTATCAGGCGGTCCAGTCGGCGCGACTGACACAGTAAGAGACGGAAGCGTGAGTTGCGCGTCGCGTCCTGCGGTGTTGGAATGCGAACGCTCGTCGGCGGGGTCGAGTGAGCAGGAGAAGATGTTTTAATGCGCATGACCGCACTCGTCGCCGCCCTCATCGCCCTTTGCTCCGCCGCGCCCGCGCGCGCGCTCGACAAGGTGACCTTCGGCGCCAATTGGCTCGCAGACGCGGAGGCGGGCGGCTTCTATCAGGCGCTGGCCGACGGCACCTATCAGAAGTACGGCCTCGACGTCACCATCATGCAGGGCGGACCGCAGAGCAACGGCGGCCTGTTTCTCCTGATGGGCAAAATCGAGTTCTACATGGGGGGCGATCTGATCGGCGACTTTCTGACCGCCGACCAGGATCTGCCGAACATCGTGGTCGCCGCCGAGTTTCAAAAGGATCCGCAAGCCTTCATGTCGCATCCTGGCGTCGGGCTCGACAATTGGACCGACCTGACGAAGGCCTCGACGGTTTTCGTCAGCCAGTCCGGCCTCAATTCGTTTTACGCTTGGATGCGAGCGGTATGGGGTTTCAGCAACGAGAAGGTCAAGCCGTATAATTTCAATTCGGCGCCGTTCATCGCCGACAAGCATTCGATCCAGGAGGCCTATGTGACCTCCGAGCCGCTCGGGGTCGAGCGCGAGGGCGGTTTCAAGCCGAACGTCTTCCTGCTCCACGACTACGGATTGGCCGGCTACGCCACGACGATCCTCACCCGTCGGGACATCGCGCAAAAGCGGCCGGATCTGGTGCAGCGCTTCGTCGACGCCTCGGCGATCGGTTGGTACCACTACCTCTATGGCGACAACCGGCAAGCCAACGCGCTGATCAAGAAAGACAACCCCGAGATGACCGACGATCAAATCGCCTATTCCATCGCCAAGATGAAGGAATACGGCATCGTCGATTCGGGCGACGCGCTGAAGCTCGGCATCGGCGCCATGACGGACGCGCGAATGAAAGCTTTCTTCGACGAGCTCGTCAAAGCCAAAATGGTGAAGCCCGACCTCGACTACAAGAAGATCTATACGTTGCAATTCGTCGACAAGGGGGTCGGGCTCGACCTGAGGCCGCACTGAGCGCGCGCCCGGATCACCCCGCCGCCACCGCGCCGTGGAGCGTTTCCTCGAGCTTGGCCTTCTCGAGCAGCAAATCCGTAAGCAACCGCCTCAAGCGCATATTCTCCACACGCAGCCGGTCAAGCTCGGCGGAACGGTCCCGCTCATCGTGCAGGATCATTCCCCTCGCTTCGCGTGGCTCGGCCGGCGCCCTTTCAAGGGTCGGCGCCAACGGCGGCGCTCTCTCGAGTGTGGGTCGCTTCGCGCGCCAACGATGGTAGGTCATCACGCTGACCCCCAGATTTCGCGCAATATCGTTCTGAAGCATCCCTTCGGCCGCCAATTCGTCGGCATGTTGGAGCTTGGCGGCGATCTCCGACAGCGAATGCCTCTTGCGTTTCACAAAACTCTCCACCGCTGCACGTCGCTTTTGCCATCCGGAGGAAACCAAGGACTCATCTCGTCGTCGCACGCGTATACGAGCGTTAAACGAAGGGCCGGGCGTCGCTCGTCTTTTCGCGTCCTCCCCCGCGTTACTTTCACGGGCCGGAAATCGCGTCCGGTAATCGCGATTTGCCAGACTACGAGATACTATACGCCTCGACGATAAACTTGTTCAAGCTCTTGTGATGAGGGTTGGCGGTTTTTGTTATACTACCACTGGCGAGCCGCCGGGAGATCGCCCACGGCTCTTGAAGGCCGATCGGTAGGCGGCGCAGGCGTCGTAGCGAATGTTAAGTGCTTGAGCCGAGCGGGCCGTTCGCTTTTTCTTCAAGTGCGTCAAGCAGGGTCGGATGACGCCCCGTGGCGCGGGCATGGGGGAGTTTCGCTCGCCGCGCCTGAAACGAGACAGCCGACGCGGGAAGGCGTGCGTCGATTCGCTCGAATCGCCGCACGCTCTCGATTCTTCAGTATCCGCGCCCCTTTGGCGAATAACCGGCAGCTTTTCGCGACGGCTCTAAACCGTCTTGAGGCGAGGCCGCACCGATTCGCGATCGGCCAGTCGGCGATAGAGCCTGAGATAGTCCTCCGCCATGCGGCGAGCGGTGAACCGCTCCTCGAAACGGCGCCGGATTGCCGCGCGCGACAGCGAGCCCACGTCGCGCACCGCCGCGGCGGCGCTGGTGACGTCCTCGACGACGAAGCCGGTGAGGCCGTCGTCGAGCACTTCCGGGACTGACCCGCGATTGAACGCGATCACGGGCGTGCCGCAGGCCATCGCCTCGATCATCACGAGGCCGAACGGCTCGGGCCAATCGATCGGCGCGAGCAGGGCGAACGCCCCGCTCAGGAACTCGGGCTTCTCCTCGTCGCTGATCTCGCCCAGGAAGTCGACGCCCGGCGTCGTCAGCAGCGGGCGGACCACCTCATCGAAATAATCTTGGTCCATTTTGTCCACTTTCGCCGCGATCTTGAGCCGAAGCCCGCAGCGCCGTGCAATCGCGATCGCGCGATCGACGCCCTTCTCAGGCGAAATGCGTCCCAGGAAGGCGAGATACGACGGCCGGATCGGCTGCGGGCGCAAAAGATCGGCCGGCAGTCCATGGTGGACGGTGCCGACCCAATTCGCCCGCGGGATCGGGCGGCGTTGCGCGTTCGAGATCGAGACGAGCGGCACGGTCGGGAAGCTCGCGAAGACCGGATGATGCTCCGGCAGGTCCAGCCGTCCGTGGAGCGTCGTCACGAACGGGGTCGATTGCCGCAACATCAGCGAAAACGGGAAGTAGTCGATGTGAAAATGCAACAGATCGAATTCATGGGCGCGCTGGTAGACCTTTTCGATCATCATCATGTGCAGCCCATAGGGATCGCGCACGGTGCCGTCGAGACGCGAGGAGCGCGGCCACATCGGTTCGAGCCTGGCGCGGGTGACGGAGTCGCCGGTCGCGAACAGCGTGACGTCCTCGCCCATCGCGACCAACTCCTCGGTGAGTCCCGAGACAACCCTTTCGGTTCCCCCGTAAAGCGCCGGCGGCACGGCCTCCGTCAGGGGAGCGATTTGCGCGATCCTCATTGAACGATCCTCCTCACTTATCGTTGAACCTCAAATCGCGGCCTCCGGCAGATCGGCCTAAGGTCTGATCTCAACTCGCCTAACCGACGCCATATTGCGATGAGAGCTTCGACTCGGTACGGCGAGTGAACGTTCGGTTGCGCTCGGAAGTTCCAATTGAAACTCCAAGCCGCGCCTATTGGGTCAGCGTACGGCCGACGTCGGCGTTGCACGACGGCGGGCGACTTGTTGCGACCGCTGACGGAACTGCGCCTCTGCGCGACGTTGGACGAGTGAGCGCGCGCGGTGGCGAGCCGACGAGGCGCGCGCGACTCCAGTCCGCAAAGAGGCCCGGACTCCCGTCTCGATGCCAGGATAAAGTGTTTCTCTCCAGCATGGCTTGACGCCGGAGGAGCGAGGACGTGACAGAAACCGTAGACAATGCGACGCTGGCCCGCGCCCACGAGGCGGCGTCGGAGAAGGAATCCCATTTTCACGGCACGCCGACCACGGCGCTGCAGGATGGCCAGTCGCATGCGCTCAAGCACGACGACACGTTCGCGGTGTTCAATCACAGCGGAGATGCGCTCGCGTGGCCCGGAAGCCCGGAGGGCGTCTATCATCGCGACACCCGCTATCTCTCGCACTTCAAGCTTACGCTCGAGGGCGCCGAGCTCAATCTGCTCAGTTCCACCATCAGCGACGACAATTCGACGCTGACCTGCGATCTGACGAACCCTGACCTCTTCGACGAGGCGGGGAACTTGGCCCTTGCGCAGGGGCTTCTTCACGTTCGCCGCTCGCGACTGCTTTGGCGCGGCAGCCTGTTCGAGCGGGTGTCGGTGACCAATTTCGGCGACAAGCGCGCCCGAATTCGCCTGGAGATCGCCTTCCGCGCCGACTTCGCCGACCTGTTCGAGGTGCGCGGCAGCAAGCGTCAACGTCGCGGCCAGGAGCACAAGCCTTCGATCGAGGCGGGGCGATTGACCCTCAGCTACACGGGCCTCGACGAGCGGTTGCGCATAACGACGCTCCGGTTCGCTCCGAAGCCCACCACCTTGACGGCGGGGCAAGCGACTTATGAAGTCGATCTCGAGGTCAAGGAGACGCGCGCCCTCTTTGTCGAGGTTGGTTGTGGAACGGAAGGCGGCGAGCGCCCGTTCCCCGAGGCCTTCTTCGTGGCGCTACGCGACGGGAAGCGGGCCTCACGCGCGATGGGCCAGCGCACGGCGGCGCTGACGACCTCGAACAACATCTTCAACGAGACCGTTCATCGCAGCGTGGCGGACCTCCATACGCTCACCACCAGCCTTCCCACGGGTCCTTACCCTTACGCCGGAATCCCGTGGTACAGCACGGTGTTCGGGCGCGACGCGCTGATCACCGCTTTGGAGATGCTCTGGTTTGATCCGAGCGTGGCGCGCGGCGTGCTGCGCTATCTCGCCGCCAATCAGGCGACGGAGGAGAACGACAAGGCGGACGCCGAGCCGGGAAAGATCTTGCACGAGGCGCGTGGCGGCGAAATGGCGGCGCTGGGAGAGGTGCCATTTCGACGCTACTACGGCAGCGTCGATGCGACGCCCCTCTTTCTCTGCCTTGCGGGAGCCTATCTGAAACGGACCGGCGACATCGACTTCATTCGCGCGCAACAGGCGAACTTCGAGGCCGCGCTGGCCTGGATCGATCACTACGGCGACCGCGACGGCGACGGCTTCGTCGAATATGGCCGCCGGACCGCCCAAGGGTTGGTCAACCAGGGTTGGAAGGACAGCCACGATTCCATCTCGCATGCGGATGGGTCGCTCGCTTCCGGGCCGATCGCGCTCTGCGAGGTTCAGGCCTATGTCTACGGCGCGCGGGTCGCCATGGCGGATATCTTCGAGCGCTTGGGCGACAAGCGCCGCGCGGCGGAGCAGGCGGAGAGCGCCGAAACGCTGCGGCGCCGCTTCGACCGGCTGTTCTTCGATGAGGAGCTCGGGCTCTACGTGCTCGCGCTCGACGGCGACAAGAAGCCATGCCGCGTGCGCAGCTCGAACGCCGGGCACGCGCTTTTCACCGGCATCGCCTATCCCGAACGCGCGGCCTCGGTCGCGGCGACCCTGATGTCGAGCGACTCGTTTTCCGGTTGGGGCGTCAGGACCCTCGCCAGCATGGAGGAGCGATACAATCCGGCGAGCTACCACAATGGATCGGTATGGCCGCACGACAACGCGATCATCGCGGCCGGATTCGCCCGCTATGGGTTGCGTCGCGAGGCCTCGCGCATCTTCGAGGGCATGTTCGCTGCTTCGGCCTACATCGACCTTCACCGGCTGCCCGAATTGTTCTGCGGCTTCACCCGGAAACCAGGCCGCGGCCCGACCTTCTACCCCGTCGCCTGCGCGCCGCAGGCTTGGGCGGCGGCGACGCCGCTCTCGATGCTGCAATCCTGCCTTGGCCTCGAGTTCGATCCTGGCCGCCGAACGATCATGTTCGATCAATCGTACCTGCCGGCCTTTCTGACCGACGTCGTGTTGCGTCGCTTGGCGTTGGACGGTGGGACGGCCGACGTCGCCTTGAATCGCGTGGGCGAACGCGTGGTTGTCGACGTGCTCGTCGAGCGCGGCGGTCTCAGCGTCGTCAGCCGCGTTTGAGCCAACCGGGGTAGGGCGCGGGTCCTCACCAGCGGAACGAATTACACTGAGCGCGGTTTGATGGGCATGGGTCCGGAGAGGAACATGTCCAAGGTCGCCGTCGTGACGGGCGCGGGCGCTGGCATCGGCCGCGCAACCGCAGTGGAATTTGCCAAGCGGGGTTACGACGTGGGGCTGCTGTCACGCGATCCGGGTCGTTTGCAATCCGCGGCCGAGGAGGTCGAGCGCTATGGCGTGCGAGCGCTCACAATCCCGACTGACGTCGCCGATGCGAAGGCGGTCGAGGCCGCCGCCGACCGGATCGAACAGGAACTGGGGCCGATCGACGTCTGGACGAATGTCGCGATGGCGACCGTCTTCGCGCCCGTCAGCCGATTGACGCCTGAAGAGTTCGAGCGCGCCACCAAAGTCACTTACCTCGGCCAAGTCTACGGCGTCATGGCGGCGCTGAAGCGGATGCGTCCGCGCAATCGCGGCGCGATCGTCAACGTCGGCTCCGCCCTTGGTCATCGCGCGATCCCGCTGCAGTCGGCCTATTGCGGCGCCAAGTTCGCCATCCGCGGCTTCACGGACTCGTTGCGTTCGGAGCTGCTTCACGATGGGCTCGACATCCACCTCAGCGAGGTCGACCTTCCCGCGGTGAACACGCCGCAATTCGATTGGGCGCTGAACCAAGACCGGCCTTCGCGCCCAGCCGATTCCGCCGATTTTTCAGCCGGAGGTCGCCGCGCGGGCGATCGTGTTCGCCGCGACGCATCGGCGGGCGCGGCTGTGGGTGGGCTTGTCGACGGTCAAGGCGATCGTCGCGAACTGGCTCGCGCCCGGGCGGATCGACAGATTCCTGGCGAGCGCCGGCTATTCCGGCCAATTGGCGGATCGGCTCCTGCCGTCCAACGCGCCGTCGAATCTCTTCGAGCCGGTCGCCGGCGACTATGGAACGCATGGTCGCTTCGACGAGCAGGCACGGGCCGTGAGCTGGCAGCTTTTCGCGGATCGTCACCGCGCCGCGGTTGCGCTCGGCGCGGTCACCCTCGTCTGGATGCTGTCGCGGCGCGGCTCGAGGCGGCGCCCCGTGCGCGCTTTGCCGCGGCGATAAGCGGGCCTTTCAACTCTTGGTCGCAACCATGCAGCCGCGCAAGAAGATGCGGACGCATTGGCGCGCTCGGTTGGCGATTTCGTCCGGCGTCGGAAGCGGCGCGCCGGTCATCATGTACGCGCGCTGAGGCTCCATCACCATCATGCCGCGCAGCATGTCCGCGGCTGTGGCGGGTTGCTCGAGGTTGAGCACCCCTAATGCGCATTGCCGCTCGATGAACTTGACCAGCACGCCTTTCGCCGCCGAAACGGCGTCGAAATAGAAACTCGACGCCAATTCCGGAAATCGGTCGGCCTCTGCGATCGAGAGGCGCAACATCGCGATCGTGTCGCTCGACAGCGTCAGGTTGCCTAGCTCGGTAAGGTATCGCTCCAGAGCGTCGGCGACATCGACCGTGTCCACCATCGCCTCGTCCGCGTCCTGCATGAAGCGCGCGATGCGGTCCGTCACGGACGCCCTGAAGAGATCGGCCTTGGTGGGGATCAGCCGGTAGAGCGTCTTTTTCGACACCCCAGCGCCCTTGGCGACATCGTCGATGCAGGCGCCCGCGTAGCCGTGCGTGAGAAACTCTTGGACCGCGGCTTGCGCGATCAAGTGACGGGTTTCGTCGTCGGACCGCGTCTGCGGCCTTCCTCGGCCTCGGCTGCAGGGGGTGTCGATGTCGGTCATGAAATTCTTTCGGCGGCTATTGACAGCTCCAATATAGGGCCTATTTTGGAAACCATCAAGTTTCCTAAATCGATTCCGCCCCGTTTTTCTTGGAGTGTAGACAATGACCCACCATTCAGGCCCCCTGACGGTCGAGCGTCCAATCTCCGAGGCGGAAGTGGCGCGGCAGGGGTTGGCGCAAGCCGCCATTCCGGCCTCTGAGGCGCCGGCGCCAAGCGCGGCCGCGACCGCGGCTCCCGCCAAGCGCCTCCTGAAGCGCGTCCTCATGGCGGCCGCGGGCGCGGCGGCGCTCGCCGCGGCGGGGCATTACGGCTGGGAATATTGGACCGTCGGCCGCTTCGAAGTCTCGACGGACGACGCCTATGTCCAGGCGGACAACACGACGATCGCCCCGAAAGTCTCGGGCTACCTCGCCGAGGTCCTGGTGGGCGACAATCAGGCGGTCAAGGCCGGCCAGACCCTCGCCCGCATCGACGACCGCGACTATAAAGTGGCGCTCGAGCAGGCCGAGGCCGACGTGGCGGCCGCGCAGGCCGCGATCGCCAGCCGGCAGGCGGCGATCGACGGGCAACAGTCGGCGATCGACGCCGCCAATGCGACGGTCGAGGTCGATCAGGCCAACGAGACCTTCGCCGAGCAGGAAAACAAACGCTACGCCGATCTGGCGTCGACGGGTTTCGGCTCCGTGCAGAATGCGCAGCAAGCCGCGTCTCGCATCGCGGCCTCGCGAGCGGCTGTGCTCCGCGATCGCGCGGCTTTTGATTCGGCGGTCAAGCAGCTCGCGCTGCAAAAGGCGGAATTGGCCCAGGCGCAGGCGGTTCTCGCCCACAATGAGGCGGTGCGCGATCAGGCGGAGATCAACTTCGGCTACACCGCCATCGTGTCTCCGGTCGACGGCGTCGTCGGCAATCGCACGCTTCGCGTTGGACAATATGTGCAGGCGGGGACGCAGTTGATGTCCGTCGTGCCCAGCGCCGAAGCCTATGTCGTCGCCAATTACAAGGAGACGCAGCTCACCGACGTTCATCGCGGCCAGCCGGTCGACATCGAGGTCGATATGTTTCCCGGCCGCGTCTATCACGGCCACGTCGACAGCCTTGCGCCGGCGAGCGGCCAGACGTTCGCGCTCCTCCCGCCCGACAACGCGACTGGCAATTTCACCAAGGTGGTGCAGCGGATTCCGGTCAAGATCCTGCTGGACCGCGACAGCGCCGGCTCGGGCGACTTGAGGCCCGGCATGTCGGTCACGCCGAGCATCGACACCAAGCCGAAGGTCGACCGCTTGTCGGCCGCCGCCGCGATCCCCGAGGACTGATCGCGAGAAGCAAGATCGCAACGCATTCTCGCGTCGGAGGATGGCTTCCATGGCCAACGCAATGACAATCGCCCATTCGGGCGCTATCCCGGCCGCAACCCCTCGCGCCAGCACGCAAGATTGGATCGCGGTTCTGGCGTGCATGATCGGCGCCTTCATGGCGATCCTCAACATTCAGATCACCAACGCCTCGCTGCTCGACATCGAGGGCGGCATCGGCACAGGCGTCGACAACGGCGCCTGGATTTCCACCGCCTATCTGATCGGCGAGATCATCGTCATTCCGCTGACCGACTACCTGAGCCGGGTGTTCTCGTTCCGCCGCTACTTGCTGGTGAACGCGACTCTGTTCCCCCTGTTTTCCATCGGCTGCGCCTTCGCACACGACCTCGGCTCGATGATCGTCATGCGTGGCCTTCAGGGCTTCGCCGGCGGCATCTTGATTCCGATGGCGTTGACGATCGTTCTGACGAAGTTGCCGAAGCCGCAGCAGCCGACGGGACTCGCCTTGTTTGCGCTGTCCGCCACCTTCGCTCCCGCGATCGGACCGACCATCGGCGGCTATCTCACCGAGAACTACGGTTGGCAGACCATCTTCTTCGTCAACGCCCCGCCGAGCGCCATCATGGTCGCTGCGCTTTTCTTCACGCTCGAGAAGAGCCCGATGCGGCTCAATCTGCTCAAAGAGGGCGACTGGGCGGGCATCGTGACGATGGCGATCGGCCTCGCCGCTTTCCAGACCGTTCTCGAAGAAGGCAACAAGGACGATTGGTTCGCCTCGCCGCTGATCTTCCGTCTCGCGATCGTCGCGGCGGTGTTTCTCACAGCTTTCATTGCGATTGAACTGAGGGTGGAGAAGCCGCTCGTCAACCTGCGGCTGTTGGCCCGCCGCAATTTTGGCATCGGCGTTCTCTCCAATGTGCTGGTCGGCTTCGCGCTGTACGGAAGCGTCTACATCCTGCCGCAATATCTGGGACAAGTGCAGGGTTACAACGCCGAGCAGATCGGCGGGGTGCTCGCCTGGACCGGCCTGCCGCAACTGCTGCTGATCCCCCTTACGCCGATGCTGATGAAGCGGTTCGACGCTCGCGCCATCGCCTTTGTCGGCATCGCGTTGTTCGCCTTGAGCTGCTTCATGAACGCCACGCTATCGCTCGACACGGCCGGGGATCAGTTCCTGTTCCCGAATATCGTGCGCGCGATCGGTCAGGCTGTGATCATCACGCCCGTCACCGCCATCATCACGGCGGGCATCGCGCCGAGCGAAGCCGGAGCGGCATCGGGCTTGTCGAACATGCTGCGCAATCTCGGCGGCGCAGTCGGCACGGCGACGCTGGCGACCGTGCTCACGAAGCGCGAGCAGTTCCACTCCAACATCATCGGCCAGTCGGTTACTCTGACGCGCGACGTGGTGCGCCAGCGCCTCGATCAGATGACCGCTTACTTCATGTCCCGTGGCGAGACGGACCGTGCCACGGCCGCCCACGACGCCGTCGTCTATCTCGGCAATGTGGTGCGGCGCCAAGCCTTGATCATGGGTTTCAGCGACACCTTCGTCGTCATCGGCGTGCTGCTCGCAATCGCCGCCCTCGCCCTGCTGTTCGCGCGAAAGCCACAAGGCTCAGCCGGAGCCGGCGCGCACTGACGGGAGGGTGAAGCGACAGGCGCGAACGCGTTTCGGCGCATTCGCGCCCTTATGACTCCATGCACGGATTAGCCACGCGGAACCGTGCGTTCGGTTCGGCGTTCTCGGTATAAGAGTCCCGCTCGCTTCGGAGAAGGTTGCGATGCGATCCGAAGCCACCGTCAGCAGCCTCGTCGTCACGGCTTACACGATCCCCACGGATTTTCCCGAGGCGGACGGCACGGCGAAATGGGACAAGACGACGATCGTCGTGGTTCACGCCGAAGCCGCCGGCAAGCGAGGCATGGGATACACCTACGCGGGTGCGTCGATCGTCCCGCTGATCCGCGGTGTGCTCGCGCGAGCCGTCAAGGGGCTCGACGCTATGGATCCGCCCGCGGCGTTCGACGCCATGCAACACGCCGTTCGCAACCTCGGCCGGGAAGGGCTCTGCGCCACCGCCATCTCCGCGGTCGACATCGCTCTTTGGGACCTGAAGGCGATATTGCTCGACCTGCCGATGGCGTCGCTCATAGGCCGGCGCCGTGACAGCGCGCCGATCTATGGAAGCGGCGGATTCACGAGCTATGACGATCGCCAACTCGCGCAACAGCTTGCGTCTTGGGTGGAAAAAGATGGTTGCCGCTGGGTCAAGATGAAGATCGGGACCGACCCCGATCGCGATCCCGCGCGGGTTGCCGCCGCTAAGCGAGCGATCGGCGAGGCGACCTTGTTCGTGGACGCCAACGGCGCTTACCGAGACAAGCAGGCGATCGCTATGGCCGAAAGGCTCGCGGCCGGCCAGGACGTTCGCTGGTTCGAAGAGCCAGTATCGTCCGACGATCTCGAGGGATTGGCGCGCGTGCGCGACGCGGCGCCGCCGGCAATGGAGATCGCCGCCGGCGAATACGGCTACACGCTCGACTATTTCCGCCGCATGCTCGAAGCCGGCGCAGTCGACGTCGAGCAGGCAGATGCGACGCGGTGCGGCGGCGTAACCGGCTTTTTGCAAGCCGCGGCGCTATGCGAGGCTCACCACACGGATCTTTCCACCCATTGCGCGCCGGCGCTCCACTGCAGTCTCGGATGCGCGGCGCCGAGAGTTCGCCACCTCGAATGGTTTCACGATCACGTCCGCATCGAGCGCATGGTGTTCGATGGCGCGCCTACGCCATGCGACGGCGCCATCGCGCCCGATCTGTCGCGTCCCGGGCTCGGACTTGTTCTGAAAACCAGCGATGCGCAGCATTTTGCAGTCGAAACGGGAAGCACCGGATGAGCCGAGAGGTCACAACAACCAGGGCGGACGCAGCGCTTGTCGGGGCTGTTCTCGCGCTGGCGGCGCCGGCTCTTGCGCGGGTGCGCGCGAGGCGGCGCTATGCAGCCGCGCCAGTCGCCTTGCCGACGCGCCTGACCCGCTCGATCGACGTCGATCGCGCCTCCACGGTGGGCGCCGCGCGCCGAATGAACCGCGCGGCCGGCATCCTCGCGACAGCCGTGTTGGCTGACAGCAGCATCGAGCACTACCGCGGGCTGTTCGCCAACAAGGCGATGTATACGCCGCTCGCGACGGCGTGCCTTTCGATGATCGTCAGCGCACACGGCAACGCCGACCATCGGCCCACGGCGCATAGGGCTCGCGACGCCGTCTATGCGACGGCGGCGATAGCCGGCATGGTCGGCATGGGCTTCCATCTCTACAACGTCGCCAAGAAGCCGGGAGGATTCTCCTGGCAGAACCTCTTTTACTCCGCCCCGATTGGCGCGCCTTTCGCACTCGTGCTGTCCGGCTCGCTGGGCTTCCTCGCCGAGCGCGTACGCGACAACGCCCCGGGCGGCGCTCCAACCATCGGCGGCCTGCCGGCGAGCCGGGTCGCTGGGCTCGCTTCGAGCTTCGGGTTGCTGGGAACCGCCGCGGAGGCCGCGCTCCTCCACTTCCGCGGCGCCTTCCATAATCCCTTCATGTATCTGCCCGTCAGCGTTCCCACGGTCAGCGCCGCGCTGATCGGCAAGGCCGCGATTTCGCAAACCGGCGAGCGTCGACCCATCACGCGGTTTTGGCTGCGGCTGACGGCGTTGCTGGGATTCGCTGGAGCCGGATTCCACATCATGGGCGTCGCTCGCAGCATGGGCGGCTGGTGCAATTGGAGCCAGAACGTGCTGAACGGTCCGCCGATCCCGGCGCCGCCGAGCTTCACCGGGCTCGCGCTCGCCGGTCTCGCCGCCCTCGGCCTCATGGAGGACCACCCCGATGACTGATCGCTATCCCGGCTACGATGTGCTCTCGAAGCGCTGGACGCCGTCTTGGAACGAGGCGACTCGCGCCGTGGTCGACAAGCGGCTGAACGTACCGCGGATCCCGCGCTTCTTCACGTCGGAGGAATGGAAGACGCTCACCGCGATCTGCGACCGGATCGTGCCACAACCGGACGACCGCCCGACCGTCCCGCTACCCATCTACGTCGATCAGAAAATGGCCGATGACAAGCTCGACGGCTACCGCTACGCGCAACTGCCGCCGCAGGGAGAAGCCTGGCGGCGGGGCCTGGCCGCGCTCGATCAGCACGCGCAGGCCGCGCGAGGCCTTCGCTTCCACGAATTGCCGGCCTCCCACCAGGACGAACTCCTCCAGCAGGCGCAGCGGGGCGAACTGACCGGCGAGGCATGGGGCGGCATGCCGTGCGACATGTTCTTCAAGCATCGCATCATCCCCGACATCACGCACGCCTACTACGCTCATCCGTTCGCCTGGAACGAGATCGGCTTCGGCGGACCAGCCAGTCCGCGCGGCTACGTCAGGATGGCGCTCAACCGGCGCGATCCGTGGGAGGCGGCCGAGAGCAGGCCATCGCGCGAAATCACTGCGAGCGCGAAGAATGAACATGTCGGCTGACCTCCTCGAGAGCCCGCGCGCCACGAACGGACGCGCCCCCGATGTTATGAGGCCGGGCGGGTGGACGCCGATGCGCCAATACCGCGAAGACGAGGAGGTTGATTTTGTCGTCGTTGGAACCGGAGCCGGGGGCGGGCCCCTGATCGCGAGGCTCGCCGAGCAGGGCTTTTCGGTCATTGGTTTCGACGCCGGTCCCTACTTCCGTCCACTCGAAGATTTCGCGTCTGACGAAGAGGAGCAGACGAAACTCTACTGGACGGACGAGCGTATCGTCGACGGCGACAATCCGATCACCATGGGCGGCAAGAACAGCGGCAAGGCGGTCGGCGGCAGCACCGTTCACTTCGCGATGGTGTCGCTGCGCTTTCGCCCGGAGTGGTTCAAATCGCGTAGCGCTCTGGGCTACGGCGCCGACTGGCCGCTCGACTGGCGGGAGATGTGGGACTACTACGCGAAGGCTGAGCGGGACCTGTGCATTTCCGGCCCCGTCACCTATCCCTGGGGGCCGCCGCGGCCGCGTTATCCTTATCGCGCCCATGAGCTGAACGGGGCGGTGGAACTGCTCGCGCGCGGCGCCGAAGCCCTTGGCATGAAATGGACCGCGACGCCGCTCGCCACCGTCTCGGCGCCGCGGGGTCTTTCACCGCCCTGCGTCTATCGCGGCTTCTGCCGCTTCGGCTGCTCGACCAACGCCAAGCAGAGCCAACTCGTCACGTTCATCCCACGCGCGCTGCGCGCCGGCGCGGAAATTCGCGACCTCGCTATGGTCGGACGCATCGAGATGAGCGCAAACGGGCGCGCGGCGGGCGTGCATTACCATCGCGCCGGGCAGTGGCGCTTCCAGAAGGCGCGCCATGTCGTAGTCGCCGGCTATGCGATCGAGACGCCGCGGCTGCTGCTCGCCTCCGCGACCGACAAATACCCCGACGGCCTCGCCAACAGCTCGGGTCTCGTCGGCAAGAATCTGATGACGCAGTCGAACCAAGCCGTGTTCGGCGTGATGGAGGACGAGGTGCGGTGGTATAAGGGTCCTCCGTCGCTCGCCATCACCGAACACTGGAACTATGACGACAACAAAGACTTCGCCGGCGGCTACTGCTGGATGGCGCAAGGACCGCTGCCGGTCGAGTGGGTGACGGTCCAGACGTCGTCGCGCGGCTTGTGGGGTCAGGCGCTGCGCGACGAGATGGCGAAATACAATCACCAAGTCGGGCTCAAAATGGTTGGCGAGATGCTGCCGAACGAGGCCAACCGCGTGACGTTGGCCGACGAGGTCGATCAATACGGCCTGCGCATCGCCCGCATCACCTACAGCTGGAGCGACAATGACAAGGCGCTCATCCAGCATGCCCTCGGCCAGATGCAGGCCAGTCTCGAGGCGGTCGGGGCGAGCGACATCTTTCGGCAGGAGGACGACACCAACCATTTGGCGGGCACAGCGCGAATGGGGAACGATCCGCGCAGCAGCGTCGTCAACTCAGATTGCCGCAGCTGGGATATCCCCAACCTCTGGGTCTGCGACGGGTCGGTGTTTCCAACGACGGGCGGCGTCAATCCATCGCTCACCATCACGAGCATCGCCCTGCGCACTGCGGACCGCATCGCGCTCCTGGCCGCCCGCGGAGAGCTGTGACGCCCGCTCCCCTTTGCGGAATTCGGCGCGACGACGTCTTCCAACATCGCCTGCACTCTCATTATATGGGCTGGGCGCCGCCGTTACCTGAGGCTGCCAAGACGCGGCGCGACCCGTCATGCCGATGGCGAGGAGAGAGCAATGCCGAATGCGCTTTGGCGCCTCGACGCGACCGATCTCAGTTCCGCGTTCGCCTCCGGCGTCTGCACGCCACTGCAGGCGGTCGAAACAGGCTTCGAGCGCATCCGCGCGCTTGATCCGCGCCTGAACGCGATGGTCGCTCTGTCGCCGACGGCGCGAGAGGAGGCGACCGCAAGCGCCGAGCGCTGGCGGCTCGGCCAACCCAAAGGTCCGCTCGACGGCGTGCCGATCGTCGTCAAAGACAACCTGCTCGTGAGCGGAATGCCCGCCGCATTCGGCGGCAGGCTCTATTCCGAGGTCGCCCGGCGCGACGAACTGCCGATCAGGCGGCTGCGAGAGGCCGGCGCCATCGTCCTCGGCAAGACCAATTGTCCGGAGTTTGCGCTGGAGGGCTACACCGCCAATGCGGCGTTCGGCGCCACGCGCAACCCCTACGATCCGAGTCTTACGCCGGGCGGTTCGAGCGGCGGCTCGGTGGCCGCGGTCGCGGCCGGATACGTTCCCCTCGCCATCGGCACGGACGGCGGCGGCTCCTTGCGCCGCCCCGCCGCCTACACCGGGCTCTTCGGGCTCAAGCCCGGGGTCGGCGCCGTACCGCGCGACGAGGGTCTGCCGCAATTGCTGCTGGACTACGAAGTCGTCGGCGCGTTCGCGCGCACGACTCGCGATCTGCGATTGGCGCACGAGGTCCTCGCCGGGCGAGAGCCGACGAACATCACAAGTGCGTGTCCCGCTCCGCGCCGCATTCTCTACGCCCCGCGTCTCGGCGCGGCGCCGTGCGATCAGGCGATCATCGCCGCCTGCGACGCCGTCGCGGCGCGATTCGCCGAACTCGGGCACGTCGTCGTCGAAAGCGAACTGCCGTTCGACGTCGCCCCGCTCAACGCCCAGTGGCCGATCGTCGGCCGCGTCGCGCTCGCCTGGCTGCGCGGACGCGAGAGGGACTTCGATCGCCTCGCCAGCGCCAAATATGTGGAATGGGCGGACGCCGGTGAGACCGTCAAAGCCCGCGACCTCTACGAGTTCCTCGATCTCGTCGAGCGCCTGCGTAGGGAAGTTCGCGACGCCTTTCAGCAATGCGACGCGATCCTCACGCCGAGTTGCGCCGCCATGCCGTGGCGGGCCGAAGAGCCGTTTCCGACCGTCATCGGCGGCGCGCCGGCCGGCCCGCGCGGCCATGCCGTCTACACCGCCTGGGTCAACGCCGTTCACGCGCCCGCGATCGCCATACCCGCCGGCGAGAGCGGCGCAATCCCGATCGGCTGTCAGCTCGTCGGCCCCCGCGCGGCAGAGACGATGCTGCTCGACCTTGCCGGGGACTATGAAGCGCGCTACCTCACGGCGCCGCGCTGGCCCGCTATCGCCATGAGCGTGGCAGGAGAGGCGTGAGTAAAGTGATCAAACTAGAGGTGGGCCAGGCCGACGCGCGTCGCGCCCGGTTGTCGTAATGCTTTCTGCGCTTGGGGTCGTTCTCCCGATCTTCGGTCTCATCCTCGCCGGCTACCTTTGCCGCAAGCTCGGCGCGCTCGGCGAGAATTCGGCGGCCGAGCTCAATCGCTTCGTTGTGCGGCTTGCGTTGCCCGCCCTCCTCTTCAGCATCATGGCGCATACGAAGTGGTCGGATCTCGACCAGCCCGGCTTCGCCGCCGCCTTCGGCTTGAGCGGCGCGATCGTCTTCGCGCTGACGCTCCTGTTCCGCCTGCGCGGGGCGAAAAGTCTCGCCGACGCCAGTCTCGACGGTCTGAACGCCGGCTACGCGAACTCCGGATTCATCGGCCTGCCGCTGTGCTTGATCGTCTTTGGCAAGGACGCTTCGCCGCTGGCGACGATCGCCACGATCGTGACGGCCTGCGTCATTTTCGCCATCGCCATCGTGCTGATCGAAATCGGACTTCAAAAGGAGCAGCGCCCACTCGCGCTGACGCTCAAGGTTGGCGGCTCCTTGGTTCGCAACCCGCTGCTGGTCGCGCCCGTCCTCGGCGCCGCTGTCGCGGCGAGTGGGATCGCGCTGCCGGGGAGCGTCGAGACCTTCCTCAAGTTTCTCGGCGATTCGGCTTCGCCCTGCGCGCTGGTCGCGCTCGGCTTGTTCCTCGCGCAGTCGAAGCGGCCGGAAAAGCCGGTGGGCGGACTCGCCCTCTCGCTCGTCGCCGTCAAGCTTCTCCTGAACCCGGCGATCGCCTGGCTGCTCGCCGGCGCGGCGTTCCGGCTCTCGCCGGGCGTCGTTCACGTCGCGGTGCTGATAAGCGCACTGCCGACCGGCACTGGCCCCTTCATGCTGGCGGAGTTCTACCAGCGGGAGGCGGCGACGACGTCGCAGACAATCCTGCTGTCGACGATCATTTCGGTCTTCACGATCTCCGCCTATCTCGCCTGGATCCGCTGAGACCGGGCAGGCGCCGAGGCCCGGGCCGGACGCGACTGTTAACCCAAAATTAAGGTGCGGAAGTTACACAAACTGCGGGCGATAAGGTCGTCGACCGAAGCATGTATCGAACGGGCAATTGGCCCGTGGTCGTTGATTTCGTCCCAAGGCGCTGGAATCGGACGCGGCGAACGCATCTCCGAGTGCATGAGGCTCTTCCGGCGTACTGGCTCGTGCGAGCTATGTTCCCCACGTCGTTTTTGCTCACCCGAGCGGTGAAGGCGTCAACGTCGATTAAGGCGCGTTTGCAGTTTGTCGTCGTCTCGCTCCGGCGAGGCGTCTGACTGCGCATTGCGCCGAATCGGCGAGGGACTTGGCTTTCTCGTCTCGGCGTGGCCTGGCGGCGGAACCTCTTTCTCAAGGTACGAGCGCGCGCCCATGACGTCGATCATTTCCAACCTGACCCCCAGCCAGATTTCGGCTCTCACCACGGCGAATATCGCGGCGATCACGACGACCGACATAGCGGCGCTGAGCACGCAGCAGGCGGCTGCGCTGACGTCGACGCAACTTGGGGTGATGACAACTCAAGATATTGCCGCGTTCAGTGCGCCGCAGGTCAGCGCTCTGACGATGAATGCGATCATCGGCCTGACGGTCGGCGGCATCCAAAGCATGACGACCACGGAAGTCAGCGCCCTGAGCACGGCGGCGTTCGCGGCTCTGACGACCACCGAAGTTTCGAGCCTGACGACCAGCCAGGTCGTGGCTCTGTCGACCAAGGAGGTCGCGGCGCTGACGACCTCGCAGACGGCGGCGCTGACGACGAACCAGGCGGCGGCGTTGACCTCCTCGCAGGCGGCGGCGATCAGCAGCAAGGACATCGCAGTGCTGGCCTCGACTCAGGTCGCGGCGCTGACGACTGCGGACGTCGCGGCGCTGACGAGCGGCCAGACGGCGGCGCTGTCGACCAGCGCGCTCGCCGGTCTGACGACGAGCCAGGCCGCGGCGCTGACGACGGTGCAGGCGCATGCGCTCACCTCGGCTCAGGCGGCGGCGCTGACGACCTCCGACCTCGTGTCGCTGTCGACCAGCGCTCTCGCGGCGTTGTCGACCGGCGCCCTCGCCCGTCTGACGACGACCCAGGTGGCGGCGCTGACGACCTCGCAGGTCGTGGCGCTGACGACCTCGCAGGTCGCTGCGTTGACGACGAGCCAGGCGGCGGCCCTGACGACCGCGCAGGCGGCGGCGCTGACGACCTCGCAGGCGGCGGCGATCACCAGTAAGGACATTGCGGCGCTGACCTCGACTCAGGTGGCGGCGCTGACGACTGCGGACGTCGCGGTGTTGACGAGCGGCCAGACGGCGGCCCTTTCGACCAGCGCGGTCGCCGGTCTGACGACGAGCCAGGCGGCGGCGCTGACGACGCTGCAGGCGCATGCGCTGACCTCCGCTCAGGCGGCGGCGCTGACGACCTCTGACCTGACGTCGCTGTCGACCAGCGCGGTCGCGGCGCTGTCGACCGGCGCGCTCGCCGGTCTGACGACGACCCAGGTGGCGGCGCTGACGACCGGCCAGGTGGTGGCCCTGTCGACCAGCCAGGTGGCGGCGTTGACGACGAGCCAGGCCGCAGCGTTGACGACGAGCCAGGCGGCGGTGCTGACGACCTCGCAGGCGGCGGCGATCACCAGCAAGGACATTGCGGCGCTGACCTCGACCCAGGTGGCGGCGCTCACGACCGCGGACGTCGCGGTGTTGACGAGCGGCCAGACGGCGGCGCTCTCGACCAGCGCGGTGGCGGCCCTGACGACGAGCCAGGCGGCGGCGCTGACGACGGTGCAGGCGCACGCGCTGACCTCCGCTCAGGCAGCGGCGCTGACGACGTCTGACCTGACCTCGCTGTCGACGACCGCTCTCGCGGCGCTGTCGACCGGCGCGCTCGCCCATCTGACGACGACCCAGGTGGCGGCGCTGACGACTTCGCAGGTGGTCGCTTTGTCGACCAGCCAGGTTGCGGCGCTGACGACCTCGCAGGCCGCGGCGCTGACGACCGCGCAGGCGGCGGTGTTGACGACTTCGCAGGCTGCGGCGATCACCAGCAAGGACATTGCGGCGCTGACCTCGACTGAAGTGGCGGCGCTGACGACCGCGGATGTCGCGGCGCTGACGAGCGGCCAGACGGCCGCGCTCTCGACCAGCGCAGTGGCGGCCTTGACGACAAGCCAAGCGGCGGCGCTGACGACGGTGCAGGCGCACGCGCTGACCTCCGCTCAAGCGGCGGCGCTGACGACCTCTGACCTGACCTCGCTGTCGACCAGCGCTCTCGCGGCGCTGTCGACCGGCGCGCTCGCCCATCTGACGACGACCCAGGTGGCGGCGCTGACGACCTCGCAGGTCGTGGCGTTGACGACCTCGCAGGTCGCGGCATTGACGACTTCGCAGGCCGCGGCCCTCACGACCGCGCAGGCGGCGGTGTTGACGACGAGCCAGGCGGCGGCGATCACCAGCAAGGACGTCTCGGCGCTGACCTCGACTCAGGTGGCGGCGTTGACGACCGCGGACGTCGCGGTGTTGACGAGCGGCCAGACGGCGGCGCTCTCGACCAGCGCGGTGGCGGCCCTGACGACGAGCCAAGCCGCGGCGCTGACGACGGTGCAGGCGCATGCGCTGACCTCCGCTCAGGCGGCGGCGCTGACGACGTCTGACCTCACGTCGCTGTCGACCAGCGCGCTCGCGGCGCTGTCGACCGGCGCCCTCGCCGGTCTGACGACGACCCAGGTGTCGGCGCTGACGACCGGCCAGGTGGTGGCGCTGACGACGAGCCAAGTCGCAGCCCTGACGACGAGCCAGGCGGCGGCGCTGACGACGAGCCAGGCGGCGGTGTTGACGACCTCGCAGGCGGCGGCGATCACCAGCAAGGACATTGCGGCGCTGACCTCGACTGAAGTGGCGGCGCTGACGACCGCGGATGTCGCGGCGCTGACGAGCGGCCAGACGGCCGCGCTCTCGACCAGCGCAGTGGCGGCCTTGACGACAAGCCAGGCGGCGGCGCTGACGACGGTGCAGGCGCACGCGCTGACCTCCGCTCAGGCGGCGGCGCTGACGACCTCTGACCTGACCTCGCTGTCGACCAGCGCGGTGTCGGCGCTGTCGACCGGCGCGCTCGCCCATCTGACGACGACCCAGGTGGCGGCGCTGACGACCTCGCAGGTCGTGGCGTTGACGACCTCGCAGGTCGCGGCATTGACGACTTCGCAGGCCTCGGCCCTCACGACCGCGCAGGCGGCGGTGTTGACGACTTCGCAGGCTGCGGCGATCACCAGCAAGGACGTCGCGGCGCTGACCTCGACTCAGGTGGCGGCGTTGACGACCGCCGATGTCGCGGTGTTGACGAGCGGCCAGGCGGCGGCGCTTTCGACCAGCGCGGTGGCGGCCTTGACGACGAGCCAGGCGGCGGCGCTGACGACTGTGCAGGCGCATGCGCTGACCTCCGCTCAGGCGGCGGCGCTGACGACGTCTGACCTGACGTCGCTGTCGACCAGCGCGCTCGCGGCGCTGTCGACCGGCGCCCTCGCCGGTCTGACGACGACCCAGGTGGCGGCGCTGACGACCGGCCAGGTGGTGGCGCTGACGACGAGCCAAGTCGCAGCCCTGACGACGAGCCAGGCCGCGGCGCTGACGACCGCGCAGGCGGCAGTGTTGACGACGAGCCAGACGGTGGCGCTCACCAGCAAGGACGTCGCGGCGCTGACCTCGACTCAGGTGGCGGCGCTGACGACCTCTGACGTCGCGGTGTTGACGAGTGGCCAGGCAGCGGCGCTCTCGACCAGCGCAGTGGCGGCCTTGACGACGAGCCAGGCGGCGGCGCTGACGACGGTGCAGGCGCATGCGCTCACCTCGGCTCAGGCGGCGGCGCTGACGACCTCTGACCTCGTGTCGCTGTCGACCAGCGCGGTGGCGGCGTTGTCGACCGGCGCGCTCGCCCATCTGACGACGACCCAGGTGGCGGCGCTGACGACCTCGCAGGTCGTGGCGTTGACGACCTCGCAGGTCGCGGCATTGACGACTTCGCAGGCCGCGGCTCTCACGACCTCGCAGGCGGCGGTGTTGACGACCTCGCAGGCTGCGGCGATCACCAGCAAGGACGTTGCGGCGCTGACCTCGACTGAGGTGGCGGCGCTGACGACCGCGGACGTCGCAGCGCTGACGAGCGGCCAGACGGCGGCGCTATCGACCAGCGCGGTGGCGGCCCTGACGACGAGCCAGGCCGCGGCGCTGACGACGGTGCAGGCGCATGCCTTGACCTCCGCTCAGGCGGCGGCGCTGACGACCTCTGACCTGACGTCGCTGTCGACCAGCGCGCTCGCGGCGCTGACGACCGGTGCGCTCACCGGTTTGACGACGACCCAGGTCGCGGCGCTGACGACTTCGCAGGTGGTCGCTTTGTCGACCAGCCAGGTCGCGGCCCTGACGACGAGCCAGGCCGCGGCCCTCACGACCGCGCAGGCGGCGGTGTTGACGACGAGCCAGACGGTGGCGATCACCAGCAAGGACGTCGCGGCGCTGACCTCGTCTCAGGTGGCGGCGCTGACGACCTCTGACGTCGCGGTGTTGACGAGCGGCCAGGCAGCGGCGCTCTCGACCAGTGCGGTGGCAGCCCTGACGACAAGCCAGGCTGCGGCGCTGACGACGGTGCAGGCGCATGCGCTCACCTCCGCTCAGGCGGCGGCGCTGACGACGTCTGACCTTGTGTCGCTGTCGACCACCGCTCTCGCGGCGCTGTCGACCGGCGCGCTCGCCCATCTGACGACGACCCAGGTGGCGGCGCTGACGACCTCGCAGGTCGTGGCGCTGACGACCTCGCAGGTCGCTGCGTTGACGACGAGCCAGGCGGCGGCGCTGACGACGAGCCAGGCGGCGGTGTTGACGACCTCGCAGGCGGCGGCGATCACCAGCAAGGACGTTGCGGCGCTGACCTCGACTGAGGTGGCGGCGCTGACGACCGCGGACGTCGCAGCGCTGACGAGCGGCGAGGCGGCGGCGCTCTCGACCAGTGCGGTGGCAGCCCTGACGACGAGCCAGGCCGCGGCGCTGACGACGGTGCAGGCGCATGCCTTGACCTCCGCTCAGGCGGCGGCGCTGACGACCTCTGACCTTGTGTCGCTGTCGAGCACCGCTCTCGCGGCGCTGACGACCGGCGCCCTCGCCGGTCTGACGACGACCCAGGTGGCGGCGCTGACGACCGGCCAGGTGGTGGCCCTGTCGACCAGCCAGGTGGCGGCGTTGACGACGAGCCAGGCCGCAGCGTTGACGACGAGCCAGGCGGCAGTGTTGACGACGAGCCAGACGGTGGCGATCACCAGCAAGGACGTCGCGGCGCTGACCTCGACTCAGGTGGCGGCGCTGACGACCTCTGACGTCGCGGTGTTGACGAGCGGCCAGGCGGCGGCCTTGTCGACCAGCGCGGTGGCGGCCCTGACGACGAGCCAAGCGGCGGCGCTGACGACGGTGCAGGCGCACGCGCTGACCTCCGCTCAGGCAGCGGCGCTGACAACCGCTGACCTGACGTCGCTGTCGACCAGCGCTCTAGCGGCGCTGACGACCGGCGCACTCGCCGGTCTAAAGACGAGCCAGGTGGCGGCGCTGACGACCTCGCAGGTCGTGGCGTTGACGACCTCGCAGGTCGCGGCGTTGACGACTTCGCAGGCCGCGGCCCTCACGACCGCGCAGGCGGCAGTGTTGACGACGAGCCAGACGGTGGCGATCACCAGCAAGGACGTCGCGGCGCTGACCTCGTCTCAGGTGGCGGCGCTGACGACTGCGGACGTCGCGGTGTTGACGAGCGGCCAGGCGGCGGCTTTGTCGACCAGTGCGGTGGCGGCCCTGACGACGAGCCAGGCCGCGGCGCTGACGACGGTGCAGGCGCACGCGCTGACCTCCGCTCAGGCGGCGGCGCTGACCACCTCTGACCTGACGTCGCTGTCGACCAGCGCGCTCGCGGCGCTGACGACCGGCGCGCTCGCCGGCTTGACGACGACCCAGGTCGCGGCGCTGACGACCGGCCAGGTCGTGGCCTTGTCGACCAGCCAGGTGGCGGCGTTGACGACCTCGCAGACTGCGGCTCTCACGACCTCGCAGGCGGCGGTGTTGACGACCTCGCAGGCGGTGGCGCTCACCAGCAAGGACGTTGCCGCGCTAACGACCAGCCAGGTGGCGGCGCTGACGACCTCTGACGTCGCGGTGTTGACGAGCGGCCAGGTGGCGGCGCTGACGACCAGCGCGGTGGCGGCCCTTACGACGAGCCAAGCGGCGGCGCTGACGACGGTGCAGGCGCATGCGCTCACCTCCGCTCAGGCGGCGGCGCTGACGACCTCTGACCTCACGTCGCTGTCGACCAGCGCAGTCGCCGCTCTGACGACCGGCGCGGTCGCCAACCTGACGACGAGCCAGGTGGCGGCGCTGACGACCGGCCAGTTGGTGGCGCTGACGACCTCGCAGGTGGCGGCGTTGACGACGAGCCAGGCGGCGGCGCTGACGACGAGCCAGGCGGTGGCGCTGACGACGAGCCAGGCGGTGGCGCTCACCAGCAAGGACGTCGCGGCGCTGACCTCGTCTCAGGTGGCGGCGCTGACGACCTCTGATGTCGCGGTGTTGACGAGCGGTCAGGCAGCGGCGCTCTCGACCAGTGCGGTGGCGGCTCTGACGACAAGCCAAGCGGCGGCGCTGACGACGGTGCAGGCGCACGCGCTGACCTCGGCACAAGTGGCAGCGCTGACGACGTCTGACCTCGTCTCGCTGTCCACCAGTGCGGTCGCGGCGCTGTCGACCGGTGGGGTTGCCGGTTTGACGACCAACCAGGTGTCGGCGCTGACGACCAGCGAGATGGTGGCGCTAACGACCTCGCAGGTGTCCGCGCTGACCTCGAGCCAGACGGCGGCCCTGACGACGGCTGACCTCGTGACGCTCTCGACGACTCAGATCGAGGCGCTCAGCACGACGTCGTTGGCTGGCTTGTCCACGGCTGACCTCTCGGCCTTGCACAGCGCACAAGCCAACGCGTTCACCTCTCAACAGACGCACGCGATGTCGGACGCGCAGGTGAACGCCGTGCTCTATGCCTATGAGAACAACAGCTAAGTCGCTGCCAGCTCCGCGGCGTTCGCTTTTCTTGGGCGGACGCCGCGGAGCGCTTTTGTTCAACGGTCCAGAGTCCTCAATTGCCGCGCGTCTTTGGCGGAAAGCCGGCGTCCGCTTTTTCGCCGCGCGCTCCAAGTCCCGCCGATGTGATTGCTTAGGGAAAGGGCCTCTTCGGCGCGCCCGCGGGGGCGCTCGGGATAGACGCCGAGCCTCCGGCGCGTTAAGCGCGAGCGACGACGACGTCTCGAATCGTTCCGGGGTTTGAGCCTTCGCCGTCCGCGGTTGAAAGACTCAAGAAAAGCATGGCGATGGCAGTGGAGAACCTAAGCGAGTCGCTTTCCCGATGTGACCTGCTGATCGTCGGCGCAGGCTTTTACGGCGCGACGCTCGCCGAGCGAACCGCAAACGAACTGGGCAAGCGAGTCGTTCTCGTCGACCGGCGCCGACATATCGGCGGCAACGCCTACAGCGAACGAGACCCGGGCACGGGAATCGAAATTCACAAATACGGCGCGCATCTCTTTCATACGCCGAACGAGACCGTATGGTCGTATCTCAACCGCTTTACGGCGTTCACCGACTACCGCCATCGCGTGTTTTCCACCTACCGCGACCAGGCCTACGCGATGCCGATCAATCTCGGCACGATCTGCCAATTTTTTGGCCGCCGCTTTTCGCCCGACGAGGCGCGCGCCCTCGTCGCGGAACAGGCCGCCGAGCTCGCTGGCAGGCCGCCGGCCAATCTCGAGGAGAAGGCGATCTCGCTGATCGGCCGGCCGCTCTACGAGGCCTTCATCCGCGGCTACACCGCCAAGCAATGGCAGACCGATCCGCGCGATCTGTCCGAGCACATCATCACGCGCCTGCCGGTGCGCTACACCTTCGACAATCGCTATTTCTCCGACGCTTTCGAGGGCTTGCCGGTCGACGGCTACACGGCGATCTTCGAGCGGATGCTGGCGAGCCCGCTGATCGACGTGCGGCTCGGCGTCGACTATTTCGACATCAAGCCGCTCGTGCGTGCCGACCTGCCGGTCGTCTACACCGGCCCGATAGACCGCTATTTCGACTACGCGGAGGGCGAGCTCGGCTGGCGCACGATCGATTTCGAGCAAGAAACGCTGCCGATCGGCGACTTTCAGGGGACGGCGGTGATGAACTACGCCGACGAGACGACGCCCTTCACGCGCATCCTGGAGTTTCGTCACTTCAATCCCGAGCGCGACTACCCCAAGGACAGGACGGTGATCGTGCGCGAATATTCGCGCTTCGCCTCGCGCGGCGACGAGCCGTACTATCCGATCGACACCGCCGCCGACAAAGCGACCTACCTGCGCTACAAGGCCCGCGCCGCCGGCGAGGCCAACGTCCATTTCGGCGGGCGGCTCGGCTCCTATCGCTACTGGGACATGCACCAGGCGATCGGCGCGGCGCTGAAGGCGTTCGAGAACGTCATGACGCCTCACTTCGCAGCGGGGCCGCCCATCGCGTCGGCGACGGCCGCCGCCTTATAAGCGCGCTACTGGCGCTTGCTCCAAAAGCGCGCGTCGGGGAGAAGCGGAGAGAAGTCGTTCCATCGATCGAGCTTCTCGACGTAGAGGCGCCGGTAGGCGTCGTCGTCCAGGCGCTCGATGTTTTCGAGGTCGAGCTCCGCGCCGATTTCGTAGTAGACGTCGAGATTGGTCAGATCGGGAATTGGCGCGGCGCCTCGCTCGCAATCGGCCTGCATCTCCCAAAACACATCTTCCAGCCGTCGCGTCAAAGCAGGAATGTCGCGCAGCGCGCTGGCGTCGCGGGAGTGCCGGAGACGATCGCGATAGGGCGCGAGGCTGCTCCGATCGCGTCCGAACGCGACCGCGCGACGCACGTACTCGTCCGTCGTCGCGCAGATGAATTCCCGAAGTCCCGCTGCGGCCACGACGCTGCTGCAGAACCGCGACGCGAAGCTTCTCCCCGGCGCAGTCAGGACGGGCAGTCCCATGGTCAGCGCGTCGGCCGCCGTCGAATGCGCGCCGTAGGGCATGGTGTCGAGGAAGAGATCCGCGAGCGGAATCCTCGCGAAATGTTCAGGATTGGCGACCTTCTTCGCGAAGAGGATCCGCTCCGCTTCGACCCCGCTCGCAGCCGCCGCGCCGCGCAGACGCTCGTTGGTTTGATCGTCACCCGTCAGCAGCCAAAGCACGCTGTTGGGGACTTCGCGCAAAATCGTCGTCCACAGGCCGAGGCAATTCGCGGTCAGCTTCTGCATGCCGTTGAAGGAGGCGTAGACGAAAGCGTCCTCGGGCAATCCGACCTCGGCGCGCGACGGCGTGCGCTGGTCGATGACGCGCTTGCGGTCGAGCGGCTGATTGCAGGGAATGCGGAGGACCTTTTCGGAATAGAAAAGTTCGTGGCTCGGCGGCACGATCACGTCGTCCGCGATCATGTACTGGTGATAGGGGCTCGCCATCGTGCCGGGATAGCCGCACCAATTGACGATGGCAGGCGCGGGCCGGTAGGCGAAAATTCCGGTGCGGGCGTGCTTCGTGTAGCCGTTGAGATCGACGAGGATGTCGATTTCATCAGCGACGATCTTTGCCGCCGCCTGTTGGTCCGTGAGCTTTTCGATGTCGCGCCAATGGTCGACGGCCGCCTTCATGCGCGCCTGCGTCGCATCATCGCGGTTGTCGCCGGAATAGTAGGCGAAGATTTCGACGCGGCTCTTGTCATGTAGCTCGAACACCTCGCGCAAGGCGAAGCCGACCGCATGATCGCGCAAATCCGACGAGACGTAGCCGACGCGCAGGCGCTCGCCGGTTCCGGTCTTGCGCTTCACGGAAGGCCGCGCGACCGCCCTCATATCGGGACGGCCGACGAAGGATTGGTTGTAGCGGTAGGCCTTCGCCAGTTGAAACAGCGGGTCGTCCGCATAGACGGCGAGCGCCATCGGCGACATCGCCGTCAGGAGATGCTGGGCGGAAACGTGTTCGTTGGGGGTTAGCACCGGCCATTTGCATTGACGCTGCCGAAGCGCGATCCAATGCTGCGCCGCTCCGGTCTTGTCGGGGCGCAATTCGACCGCCAGCTTCAGCGCGTCCTCGGCGGAGCTGAGAAGCTCGACCTCTTCGAACACCCGGCCGATATGCTCCAGGGCCATGAGCCTGTGGCGGACCTGGTCGCTGGTGATGCTCGAGGTTCTGCCGACGTAATCCTGCCACTGACGAATCGCGAGCGTCCGCTGGCCCATGTCCTCGAGCGTGCGTCCGAGGTTGACATTGGCCGGACCGAACATCGGCTCCTGTTTGACGCAGGCGCGCAGGGCGTTGATCGCGCCCGCCGCATCGCCCAGGTCCCTCAACGCCACCGAGAGATTGAAATAAGCAAGATGGAGGTGGGAGTGTTCCGGATTGAACGCGACCCAGGTCTTGTAGAGTTCCGACGCTTCTCGCGCGCGCCCTTCAGCCTTCAGGCCCTCCGCGATTTGAAACAGTTCCGGCAGGCTGAGCTGCTGTTTGCGCGCGAGGTCGAAAGATTCGTGCGGGGTGTCTTTGGTACTGACCGTTGTCGACATCGGGGGCTCGTTCTCAACCGGAATGCGGGGAACGGCGAGACTGCCTCTCGCCTGCGGATCGTCCCGGTTGGTAGGCCCCCGAGCTTGCTTCTAGCTTGTCGCCGCTCCGCGCCGGCCCGTTAGGAGCAAAAAGGAAAAAACCAGCGCTGTCTGATGGATGGCTCCCCGAGCAGGACTCGAACCTGCGACCATTCGATTAACAGTCGAATGCTCTACCAGCTGAGCTATCGGGGAACAGGCCGGTGCGGAGCGCGATATAGCAGAAACTTGGGCGATGGAAAGCGCTATTTTCATTCCGGCGGCTTTTTGCGTCACGCCTTGCGAGGCGATCGGCGCGGCGCCACGATCGCCATATGCTCGATCCCAACAAGAACTGCGAACTTCTGACGCCGGCCGAAATGGCCGAGGCGGACCGGCTGACGATCGCGGCGGGCGTTCCCGGCATCGTGCTGATGGAGCGCGCCGGCGCGGCGGTCGCGGATGAGGCGGCGCGGATGGCGCCGAGCCGCGGCCGCATCGCGATCGTGTGCGGTCCGGGCGGCAACGGCGGCGACGGGTTTATCGCCGCCCGCCTGCTTGTTTCGCGCGGCTATCGGGTGAGCCTCGCTCTGCTCGGCGATCGAGCGGCGCTGCGCGGCGACGCGGCCCTCGCTGCGTCGCGCTATGAGGGGGATGTCGAGCGGGCCGAAGCGTTCCGATTCGCCGACGCGGACCTCGTGATCGACGCGATTTTCGGCGCCGGCCTGTCGCGCGACGTCGACGGCGTGGCGCTGGATTGTCTCAAGGCGATCAACGCCTTCGGGCGCGCCGGCAAGCCGGTTCTCAGCGTCGACGTCCCGTCCGGTCTCGACGGCGAGACGGGCTCGGTGCGCGGCGCCGTGGTCGAGGCGAGCGCCAGCGTCACCTTCTTCCGCCTCAAGCCCGGCCACCTCCTGCTGCCTGGCCGTCTTCTATGCGGCCGCATCGCCCTTGCCGATATCGGCAGCGCGCCGAGCGCGCTTGCCGCGATCTCGCCGCGCGCCCATCTCAACGCGCCGCCGATCTGGCTCGCCGCCTTGCCGCGCCCCAGCGCCGCCTCGCACAAATATACGCGCGGCTCCGCCCTGGCGCTGACCGGGCCGGCGCATCGCACCGGGGCGGCGCGGCTCGCGGCGCGCGCGGCGCTCAGGGCCGGCGCGGGGCTTGTCACGCTGGCGAGCCCGCTTGACGCGGTCGCCGTCAACGCCGCCCATTCAACGGCGGTGATGATCGCTCCGTTCGACGGCGCCGCCGGCTTTTCCGCGCTGCTGGCCGATTCGCGGCGCAACGCCATCCTCGTCGGTCCCGGCGCCGGCGTCGGCGAGGACACCCGTGCGCTCGCCGCCGCGGCCTTGTCCGAGCCGAGTCCGGCGCCGCGCGCCGTCGTGCTCGACGCCGACGCGCTGACGAGTTTCGCGGGCGAGGCCGCCGCCCTCGCGGCGCTGATCGGCGAGCACCGCCGCGCGACGATCATCACGCCGCACGAAGGGGAATTCGCGCGCCTGTTTCACGGCCGCGAGGAGGTGCTCGACGCGCCGAGCAAGCTGGCGCGCGCCAGAGCCGCCGCGGCGGCGCTGCAGGCGGTGGTGGTGCTCAAGGGCGCGGACACGGTCGTCGCGGCGCCGGATGGGCGCGCCTCGATCGGCTTCGATCTGCCGCCGACCCTGGCGACGGCGGGCTCGGGCGACGTTCTCGCCGGCCTCGCCTGCGGGCTCGTCGCTCAAGGGATGCCCCCTTTCGAGGCGGCGAGCGCGGCCGTCTGGCTGCACGGCGCCGCGGCGCGCGCGTTCGGGCCGGGGTTGATCGCCGAGGATCTACCGGAGATGCTGCCTGGCGTGCTGAAGACGCTCCTGCGCGATTGACGCCCAGCCCAGCGCATCGGTGGCGTCGTCGCCGCCGCCGAAGTCACGTTGGATGGCGCTGGGACTCATCGCGATTTTCTCGAGAGCCGGCGCGCCGGCGCCGATCGACGAGATTTTCGCCCGGCTTGCGGGCTGACGCCGCCTTCGCGCGCCCTTTAAGGGACGCTCAGGCCGCCGCGCGCTTCGGGTCCTGCGCGACGCGCGGCGCGAGCGTGGCCGGGTCGACATGGAGATCGGCCCAGGCCTTGAGCGCGGCGATCACCGGCGCGAGACTGCGGCCCCGCTCGGTCAGGCTGTATTCCACCTTCGGCGGCACTTCTGGATAGACCTTGCGGACGATCAGCCCGTCCGCCTCGAGCTCACGCAACTGATTGGTGAGCATCCTCTGCGTCACATTGGGGATCAGCCGGCGCAGTTCGTTGAAGCGGTGCGTCCCCTGGAGCAGGTGATAGAGCACGACGCCCTTCCACTTGCCGTCGATCAGGCTGAGGACGGCTTCGACCGCGCAGCCGGGGCTGCAGTCGAGTCGCTTGTGGCGGACGCGGGGCAGGGCGGTATCCTTTTCAACACTATGTGTTCATCTTGTGCATTCTTGCGGGGCAGGCCCGTAGCTGTCAATTGAGCGCTATATCCTAAAAGGAGACCGCAATGCGAGCCATCGGCGCCAAAACCCCGCTTCCCGCCAACGATCCCCAAGCTCTGGTCGACATCGACCTGCCCAAGCCCCAGCCGGCCGGCCGCGACATCCTCGTCGAGGTGCGGGCGGTGTCGGTGAATCCGGTCGACACCAAGGTGCGGCGCGGCATGTTGGGGCCGGGCTCCGACGCTTGGAAAGTGCTGGGCTGGGACGCGGCGGGGACGGTCGTCGCGGTCGGGCCTCAGGTCCAGGCGTTCAAGCCGGGCGACGCCGTCTATTACGCCGGCGCGATCGGCCGCCCCGGCGCCAATTCGGAATTCCATCTCGTCGACGAGCGCATCGTCGGCCGCAAGCCCGCCTCGCTCGACTGGGCCGAGGCCGCCGCTCTGCCGCTGACCGCAGTCACCGCCTGGGAGATGCTGTTCGACCGGCTCGACGTCCGCAAGCCGGTGCCCGGCGCGGCGAACACGGTGCTGATCATCGGCGGAGCGGGCGGCGTCGGCTCGATCGCCATTCAGCTCGCCCGCCGTCTCACCGATCTCACCGTCATCGCGACCGCTTCGCGGCCCGAAACGCGCGGGTGGGCGCAGGCGTTCGGCGCCCACCATGTCGTCGACCACGCGAAGCCGCTGGCGGCTGAGATCGCGGCGCTCGAGATCGGCGCGCCCGGCTTCGTGTTCTCGACCACCAACACCGGCGACCATCTCGCCGAGATCGTGCAGTTGATCGCGCCGCAGGGCCGGTTCGGCCTGATCGACGATCCGGCGGCGCTCGATATCAATCCCTTCAAGCGCAAGAGCCTCTCGATCCATTGGGAGCTGATGTTCACGCGCCCGATGTTCGAGACCGCCGACATGGCCGCGCAAGGCGCCATACTCAACGAGGTCGCTCGCCTCGTCGACGAGGGAGCGATCCGCACGACGCTCTCCGAGCGCTTCGGCGCGATCAACGCCGCCAATCTCCGGCGCGCCCACGCGCTGATCGAGAGCGGCCGAGCCAAGGGCAAGATCGTGCTCGAAGGGTTCGGCGCCGGCGCGTAGCGGCCCTGGCCCTTTCCCGCATGCGGTTCGCACGCGGGAGAGGGGTGGCCGCAATCACCCCACCTGCATCCAGGCCGCGAGGCCGGCGCTGCGATGCTCGGGGATGGCCGAGCCGATCGGCCATTTCCCGGGGTTGTCGGCGACGAAGGCGACATGGACCGTCTTTCCCGGCGCGATCAGGATGGTGTCGCGCCAATAGGGCTCCCAGCCGTCGTCGAGCGCGTGCAGCAGGCGTCCGACATGGCCGCCGAGCCGCATCGTCTGGGCGACGGCGGTCTTGTTGACGTAGCCGAGCGTCACCGGGGCGCCCCGCGCGACGCTGAACTGCGGCTTGGCGCTCCAGTCGGTCAGACTCGTCCCGTTGACCGTGAGCGGCGCCGCGCCGCCGCCCGCTATGGCGAGATCGAAGCGGGCGGCCCGCTCGAGGTCGATCTCGGCAGGCAGCAGCGGGTTGGCGGGCAGGCCGGCCGGCGCAGCGGCGCGCTGCGGAACCGGCTCGCCCTTGGCCTCGAAAACGACCAGCGGCCGGTCGGCCTCGCCAGGGATCGCCGCCGCCTCGCCGCCGCGCAGGACGAACGAAGCGGTCGCGCCGGCGTCCCGCGGCATATCGAACATCAGCTCGAAACGGGAGCCGGGGCCCATCGGCACGAGATTGCGCAACGGCGCGAACGGTTCGCTCGGTTGGCCGTCGACCGCCACGATCATCGGTTTGACCCCGGCGACCGCAACGAACATGACGCGCGCGGTGGCCGCATTGGCGAGCCGCAGGCGCACCCGCGCGCCGGGCGCCGCCGTCAACTTGATCGGCGCCGGGCTGGCGTTGGCGGTGACGATCGGGCCGATCCTGCCGGCGCCGCGCGTCACTTTCGGGTCGGCGAAGTCGTCGGTGGGTACGCCTTTGTCGTCGAGCCGCCAATCCGAGACGAGGACGACAGTCTCGAGATCCGCCTCCGGCGGCTTTTCCTCCTCGACCACGATCGGACCGATGAGGCCGCTCGCGATCTGCCGCGCCGTCGCCCCGCCGACGTCGGGGCCGTAGAGATTGAAACCGCTGTCGGGCGGGGTGAAGCGAATGTCGAGCGTCCCGCCGGCCGGGACGGGCGCCCCGGTGAGGCCGCCGACGCCAGCGACCGCGTTCGGGCGCCTCAGCCCGGGGAAGCTCAGCGTCGTCGCCTCGTCGAGGCGGTTGACGAGGCGCAGCTTGAGCTCCTCGCCCTTGCGCAAGCGGATCAAGGGACCGGGCGCGCCGCCATTATAAAGAAGGAGACGCGTCGCCGGGGCGGGCGGGGCGAGCAGGGCCGCCGAGCCCGGCGCTGCGACGAATTCGCGCAGGCCCTCCGACGCGGGGGAGGGCGTTTCGGCGCGCGCCGTCGGCCAGGCCCAAAGGCTCGCGCCGAGCGCGCCGCCGAGCCACGCGCGCCGGGTGACGCCAGTCGCGCGCGCCGCCGAGCCCGCGCTTTCCGCTTCTGCTGCGTCATTTTGGGACATCGTTCGCCATGGCGTCATAGGCAAGTTCATGGCCTCCTCGGCTTGATCTTCGGCCTTCGCTATTCGCCATTGGCGCCGCCGCTCGACGTTTCTTAGACGACCCCGCAGGCGGCGCAACCGGCTTCGCCGTCGCCGGCGCATGCTCGCCGTCGCCCGGCGAGCGCCCTCGAACGCCGAAAGGCAGGCTCGGCGTGCATTTTTCTGTGGCGCGGGCGGCCCAAGCTGCTATAGAGCCCGCCCGAAGCAGACCAGCCTCTCCTGCGGAGCGCGCGGGATGCGGGCGTGGCGGAACTGGTAGACGCGCCGGATTTAGGTTCCGGTGACCAAAAGTCGTGGGGGTTCGAGCCCCTCCGCCCGCACCATCTTCGCCCTGCGACCCGCCGAAGGGCGGCGACGAGTGCGGTCGGCGCGCCATGCGTGGCGTCGATTAAGGTTCATTGATAGGGCGGATTTCCAATGCAGGTGACAGAGACGCTGAGCCAGGGGCTGAAGCGCGAATACAATATCGTTCTGTCGGCCAGCGACTTGGCCTCGCGCCTCGACGCGCAACTGGCCGACCTCAAGAACAAGGTTCGAATCAACGGCTTCCGTCCCGGCAAGGTGCCGGTCGCGCATCTCAAGCGCGTCTACGGCCGCTCCGTGATGAGCGACGTGGTCCAGGAGGCGATCAACGCCGCCAACAAGCAGATCGTCGACGACAACGGGCTCCGTCTCGCCATGGAGCCGAAGGTCGAGCTGCCGACCGACAAGGATGCGATCGAGGCGGCGCTGGAGGCGCGCGGCGACCTCAATTTCAAGGTCGCGCTCGAAGTGCTGCCCAAGTTCGAGGTCGGCGAATTCACCGACGTTGCGCTGGAGCGTCCCGTCGCCGACGTCGAGGAGAGCGAGATTGAAGCCTCGCTCCAGCGTCTTGCGATGGACCAGCGCACCTACGCCGACAAGCCCGAGGGCGCCAAGGCGGAGAATTTCGACCGCGTGACGGTCGATTTCGTCGGCACGCTGAACGGCGAACCCTTCGAGGGCGGCACGGGCGAGGGCATCGAGGTGATCATCGGCTCGAACACCTTCATCCCCGGCTTCGAAGAGCAACTCCTTGGCGTCGCCGCGGGCGAGAAGCGCCACGTCCAGGCGACCTTCCCCGAGGCCTATGCGGTCCGCACGCTCGCCGGCCAGAAAGCCGATTTCGACGTGACCGCGAAGGCGGTGGCGGCGCCTGAGGCGCTGGCGATCGACGACGAATTCGCCAAGAAGTTCGGCGCCGAGAGCCTGGAGCAGCTCAAGGGCCAGATCCGCGAGCGCACCGGCGCCGAATATGCGCGCCTCTCGCGCGAAAAGGCGAAGCGCAAGCTGCTCGACGCTCTGGCGGCGCGCTATACCTTCGAAGTGCCGGAGGGCCTCGTCGAGCAGGAGTTCGCCTCCATCTGGGCGCAGGTCGAGCGCGAGCAGCAGGCCTCGGGCCGCAGCTTCGCCGACGAGAACACCACCGAAGAGGCCGCCCGGGCCGAGTATCGCGGCATCGCGGAACGCCGCGTCCGCCTGGGTCTGCTGTTGGCCGAGGTCGGCTCGAAGGCCGAAGTGAAGGTCGAGGACAACGAGCTGACGCAGGCGCTGATCGCGCGCGCTCGCGCCTTCCCCGGCCAGGAGAAGCAGGTCTGGGAGTTCTATCGCAACAATCCCCAGGCGCTGGCCGAGCTGCGCGCGCCGATCTACGAGGAGAAGGTCGTCGACCACCTCCTCGGGCTCGTCAAAGTCGAGGACCGCAAGGTGACCGTCAAGGAGCTCCTGGAGGCCGACGACGAGACCCCGGCCGCGGCCTAACTCGATTGAGATCAGGGGCGGCGCGGACCCTGCGCCGCCGCGCCGATTAACGCTATCGGAGCCCGCCTGGCGGGCTCCTTGCATAAGCCCAGTGGGCCCCTTTCACAACGCCGCTAAGGCGCCTATGTTACGCCAATGCGACGCCGACCGAATTCCTGAAAGCGAGACCCATGCGCGATCCCGTTGATTATTATTACAACAACCTCGTTCCGATCGTCATCGAGCAGTCGGCGCGCGGCGAGCGGTCGTTCGACATCTTCTCCAGGCTTCTGCGTGAACGCATCATCTTCATGGTCGGCGCGGTCGAGGACGTCTCGGCGTCGCTGATCGTGGCTCAGTTGCTCTTTCTCGAGGCGGACAATCCGAAGAAAGAGATCGCCATGTACATCAACTCGCCGGGCGGGGTGGTGACGGCGGGTCTGTCGATCTACGACACGATGCAGTTCATCCGGCCCAAGGTGACGACGATGTGCATCGGCCAGGCCGCGTCCATGGGCTCGCTGCTGCTCTGCGCCGGCGAAAAGGGCATGCGCTACGCCCTCCCCAATGCGCGCATCATGGTCCACCAGCCCTCGGGCGGGTTCCAGGGTCAGGCGTCGGACATCCAGCGTCACGCCGAGGACATCCTCAAGGTCAAGCGCCGGCTCAACGAGATTTACGTCGCGCACACCGGCCAAAGCTATGAGGCGATCGAGCGGACACTCGATCGTGACCATTTCATGTCGGCCGAGGAAGCGAAGAGCTTCGGCATCGTCGACGAGGTCGTCGTCAAGCGCACGACGGACCCTGAGGAACCGAAATCAAGCCTATAACAGAGACTTACGCGGGCGGATTAACGTTCGAGTCGGGTCGTGGGCCTCAGCGCCTTCCGCTTTGGGCGGCGCATGCGGCCGAATGGCGCACTTGATTTTGTGCGGCGATTGGTGGTTGCTAGTCGCTTGGGCCGAGCGTCCGGGATCAAGGGCCGTCAGGGTAAGTGGCGTATCGTGTGCTGACCATGCGGACAAAAAGTCAGCGCTACGGTTTGTTAGGATGCAATATCTAGGCTGCGCGGTCGGGGCGTCCGATTGAATAAAGCATCGACCGCGGCGGCCGAAATGGAGAAAGACAATGGCCAAGGCCGAAGGCGACGCCAAGAGCACCCTCTATTGCTCCTTCTGTGGCAAGAGCCAGCATGAAGTCCGCAAGCTCATCGCCGGTCCGACCGTGTTCATTTGCGACGAATGCGTCGAACTGTGCATGGACATCATCCGCGAGGAGAGCAAGACCGCTCTCGTCAAGAGCAAGGACGGGATTCCGACCCCCCGCGAGATCTGCAAGGTCTTGGACGACTACGTCATCGGCCAGCCCCAGGCCAAGCGCGTGCTCTCGGTCGCCGTCCACAACCATTATAAGCGGCTGAACCACGCCACCAAGCACAGCGACGTCGAACTCGCCAAGTCCAACATCCTGCTGATCGGCCCGACCGGGTCGGGCAAGACGCTGCTCGCGCAGACCCTCGCCCGCATCCTCGACGTGCCCTTCACCATGGCCGACGCCACGACGCTGACCGAGGCCGGCTACGTCGGCGAGGACGTCGAGAACATCATCCTCAAGCTGCTGCAGGCCTCCGACTACAACGTCGAGCGGGCGCAGCGCGGCATCGTCTACATCGACGAGATCGACAAGATCAGCCGCAAGTCGGACAATCCCTCGATCACCCGCGACGTGTCGGGCGAGGGCGTCCAGCAGGCGCTGCTCAAGATCATGGAGGGCACGGTCGCCAGCGTGCCGCCGCAGGGCGGGCGCAAGCATCCGCAGCAGGAGTTCCTCCAGGTCGACACGACCAACATCCTCTTCATCTGCGGCGGCGCCTTCTCGGGGCTCGAGCGCATCATCTCGGCGCGCGGCAAGGGGACCTCGATCGGCTTCGCCGCCAAGGTCCAGGCGCCCGACGATCGTCGTACAGGCGAGGTGTTCCGCGAGGTCGAGCCTGAGGATCTGCTCAAGTTCGGGCTCATCCCGGAGTTCGTCGGCCGTCTGCCGGTGATCGCGACGCTCGAAGACCTCGACGAAGAGGCGCTCAAGAAGATACTGACCGAGCCGAAGAACGCGCTCGTCAAGCAATATCAACGCCTGTTCGAGATGGAGAACACCGACCTCACCTTCCAGGACGAGGCGCTCGGCGTCGTCGCCAAGAAGGCGATCGAGCGGCGCACCGGCGCGCGCGGCCTGCGCTCCATCATGGAGGGCATCCTGCTCGATACGATGTATGATCTGCCTGGGCTCGACGGCGTCGAGCAGGTGGTGATCGGGCCCGAAGTGGTCGAGGGCAAGGCGCGGCCGCTCTACATCTACTCCGAACGCGCCGAGAAGGCGGGTTGACGCCCTTCTCTCTACCCCCTGGGGATTCGGCCCAGGGGACGACGGCGGATTGCCGCTTGAAACTCGCCCGGCAAGCCGCCATCTTCCCCGCTGACGGTATTTGCGTCGGCAGAGCGAAGTGAACTCCGTTAAGCGTCAAAACGCCCGCGTCGGACAAAGGTTCCGAGCGGCGTCACGGGGGCGAGACGCGGCGCCATAAATTTCGGGCTGCGTGTCGCCGGCTGATTGACGTTTCAAACCCGGGGCGGCTTTTGCCTGCGCTCGGGTCGCAAAGAAACAGGATCGCCAATGACCACCACCCGCAAGACGACCGTCCCTGGCGCGCTGGGGACCTATCCGGTCCTTCCGTTGCGCGACATTGTCGTTTTCCCACACATGATCGTTCCGCTGTTCGTCGGCCGCGAAAAGTCGATTCGCGCGCTCGAGGAAGTGATGAAGGCGGACAAGCCGATTCTGCTCGCCACCCAGATGAACGCAGCGGACGACGATCCGGCGACCGACGCGATCTTCGCGACCGGCACTTTGGCCAAGGTGCTGCAACTGCTGAAATTGCCTGACGGCACCGTCAAGGTTCTCGTCGAGGGCGACTCGCGCGCCCGCATTACGTCCTATCTACCGACCGACGGCTATTACGAAGCCGAGGCCGAAGCGGTGGCGGACGATCCGATCGATCCGATCGAGGCCGAGGCGCTGTCGCGCTCCGTAGTCTCCGAATTTGAAAACTATGTGAAGCTCAATAAGAAGATCTCGCCCGAGGTCGTCTCCGCCGTCACGCAGATCGACGACTACGGCAAGCTCGCCGACACCATCGCCTCGCATCTCGCGGTCAAGCTCGCCGACAAGCAGGCGATCCTCGAGACCCATTCGATCGCCAAGCGCTTCGAGAAGTGCCTCGGCCTGATGGAGAGCGAGATCTCGGTGCTGCAGGTCGAGAAGCGAATCCGCACGCGCGTCAAGCGCCAGATGGAGAAGACGCAGCGCGAGTACTATCTCAACGAGCAGATGAAGGCGATCCAGAAGGAGCTCGGCGACGAGGACGGCAAGGACGAGATGTCCGAGCTCGAGGACCGCATCAAGAAGACCAAGCTCACCAAGGAAGCGCGCGACAAAGCGCTCGCCGAGGTCAAGAAGCTGCGCCAGATGTCGCCGATGTCCGCGGAGGCGACGGTGGTGCGCAACTACCTCGACTGGCTGCTGTCGATCCCGTGGCAGAAGAAGTCGAAGATCAAGAAGGATCTGCCGGCGGCGCAGGCCATTCTCGACGCCGATCACTTCGGCCTCGAGAAGGTCAAGGAGCGCATCGTCGAATATCTCGCCGTGCAGCAGCGCGCCAACAAGCTGACCGGCCCGATCCTCTGCCTCGTCGGCCCTCCCGGCGTCGGCAAGACCTCGCTCGGCAAGTCGATCGCCAAGGCGACCGGCCGCGAATTCGTGCGCATGTCGCTCGGCGGCGTGCGCGACGAAGCGGAGATCCGCGGCCACCGGCGCACCTACATCGGGTCGATGCCCGGCAAGGTGATCCAATCGATGCGCAAGGCGAAGTCCTCCAATCCGCTCTTCCTGCTCGACGAGATCGACAAGATGGGCATGGACTTCCGCGGCGATCCGTCGTCGGCGTTGCTCGAGGTGCTCGACCCCGAGCAGAACGGCACGTTCAACGACCATTACCTCGAGGTCGACTATGACCTGTCGGGCGTGATGTTCGTGACGACCGCCAACACGCTCAACATCCCGCCGGCGCTGATGGATCGCATGGAGATCATCCGCATCGCCGGCTACACGGAGGATGAGAAGGTCGAAATCGCCAAGCGGCACCTGCTGCCCAATTCGATGGCCAAGCACGGCCTCGACGCGAAGGAGTGGGTGGTCGAGGACGGCGCGTTGATGGAGCTGGTTCGCCGCTACACGCGCGAGGCCGGCGTGCGCAACCTCGAGCGCGAGATCTCCAATCTCGCGCGCAAGGCGGTCAAGGAGATCCTCACCAACAAGAAGAAGAAGATCGTCGTCGCCGCGGCCAACGTCGCCGATTATCTCGGCCCGCCGAAGTACCGCTACGGCGAGATCGAGGCGGACGACCAGGTCGGCCTAGTGACCGGCCTCGCCTGGACCGAGGTCGGTGGCGAATTGCTGACGATCGAAGGCGTGATGATGCCGGGCAAGGGTCGCATGACCGTCACCGGCAACTTGAAGGACGTGATGAAGGAATCGATCTCGGCGGCGGCGTCCTACGTGCGCTCGCGCGCGGTCGATTTCGGGATCGAGCCGCCGCTGTTCGATCGGCGCGACATCCACGTTCACGTCCCCGAGGGCGCGACCCCCAAGGACGGGCCTTCGGCGGGCGTGGCGATGGCGACCGTCATCGTCTCGATGCTCACCGGCATACCCGTCCGGCGCGACGTCGCCATGACTGGCGAGATAACGCTGCGCGGCCGCGTGCTGCCGATCGGCGGCTTGAAGGAGAAGCTGCTGGCGGCGTTGCGCGGCGGGATCAAGAAGGTGTTGATCCCCGAGGACAACGTGAAGGATCTCGCCGACATCCCGAGCTCGGTGAAGAACGCGCTCGAAATCGTGCCGGTGACGCGCATGGACGAGGTGCTCGGCCACGCGCTGATCAGCAAGCCCGAGCCCATCGAGTGGGAAGAGAACGTCAAGACGGCCGCGGCGGCGCCTTTGTCGGCAGACGACGAAGCCGCCGGGGTGGTCGCGCACTGAGCGCGCTCGTTTTGGTCAAAGCAGCCGCGGTCGCGCCTGTCATGCCCGCGAAAGCGGGCATCCAGGAGTGACAGCGGGGGCGGGTCGACCGAAAAGCAAAACGCGCTAAAGAAGGTGCGCGTCGATCTCGCCGCGGCTTGCCGTTCTCATCGAAAGAGCCTCTTGGAGGGCCGCGAATCCCAGGGATTCGCGGCCCTTTTGTTTCGGAGCGCCCTAAAACCCAGGGAAACGCTCGATTTTTGTGTGGCGGCGCCCGGAAAGCCTTGCTTTTCCGCGGCCAATTGGCGAGCAATGAAACGCACCTCGAGCGTCGATTCGTCGGGGCGGGCGACGGCCAGCTTCCGCAGATTGGACGGGAGATAGCGCGCGACGTCGCGATCACGTCGAAAAAGGCATAGGAGAGGCCACATGAACAAACTCGAGCTCGTCGAGCACATCGCCAAAGAAGCCGAATTGACCAAGGTGAGCGCGGCGGCGGCGCTGGAAGCGATCCTCGACGGCATTGCGAAGTCGCTCAAGAAGGGTGACGAGGTTCGCCTCGTCGGGTTCGGCACGTTCTCGGTGCGCGAGCGGGCCGCCGGCAAGGGCCGCAATCCCGCGACCGGCAAAGAGATCAAGATTGCGGCCTCGAAGAACGCGCGGTTCAAGGCGGGCGCCGCCCTCAAGGCGAGCCTGAACAAGAAGACCGTCAAGAAGGCGTAAAGCCCCGAGCCAGTCGTTGCAAGGGGCGGCTCGCAGCCGCCCTTTTTGTTGAGAGGCCGATCAGGCTTGACCGTTCGAGGCTTGGCCTCGAACGCGCGACTGTGTAGGCTCGCGCGCGAAAAAACCTATGGGCGGTTAGCTCAGTCGGTAGAGCATCTCGTTTACACCGAGAGGGTCGGCGGTTCGAGCCCGTCACCGCCCACCATAGAAATGTCAAAAGCGCCGCGCGCCTCGAGATGCGCGGGTTGCGGCGCACCCAGGGGAGCGCCGTCTTAGAGCGCTCCGCATTTTGGTGGAAGCGGCCTCTCCGGAATCCACTTGTCATGCCCGCGAAAGCGGGCATCCAGGAGTCGAGGGCGAGGCCTGCTATCTGGACCCCCGCTTTTCGCGGGGGTGACGGGCTGTGTGTGCGTCAACAAAAAGCAAAGCGTTGTAGCGGAAGAGCCCTCGCTCGACTCTTTCGGCCTTGCCGCCTTTCGGCCTCGTCCGCACGCTTGCCCGAGCTCCTTTCCTTTCGCCCCAGTTTCGCCCCAGATTGGGGGGAACGTTTTCGGAACGTGCCTGGACTCGCTGCGCTTCGCTTTGAGGATTTCCATGGACTTAGGCCGGGTTTTCTCCCTTTTCCCGGGACGGATCGGCTTCCGTGCCGGACTCAGCGCCGAACTCTGCGCGGGCAGGGGATTGAGACGCGCGCTCGTGGCGGCCGGCGCGGCTCTGCTGCTGATCGCGCCGGGCGGGGCATGGGCGCAGCAGGACCCGATGACCTTCCGCACCGCCCCGCTCGATTCCCCCATCTGCGGGTCCCGCTGTCCCGAGGTGATCGTCGCCGACGGGGTAATCGAAGAAGACACGCCCCAGACCTTTATCGACTTCACGCGGCAGATCGCCTCCTCGCCGGGGCTGCGCAGCGTGATCTTGCTCAATTCGCCCGGCGGCAACGTCGTCGCCTCGATGGAACTCGGCAGCGCCTTTCGCGCGCTGCACGTCGCGGCGATCGTCGCCGGTTACGCCTCGGTGGACGGCCGGACCGGCGCTGTCTCAGGGCGATGCCTGTCGGCCTGCGTCTATGCGCTGATCGGCGCCTCGCGCCGCGTCGTGCCCAGCGTGAGCCGGGTCGGGCTGCACCGGATGTCGGTCATCGAGGAAGGGGCGGGGCCGGACTCTGGCCGGCGGACGCTCGCCGACCCCAGCCTGGTCGCGATGCTCGCCCAATACACTGCGCGAATGGGGGTCGACCCGGCCCTGATTCGGCGCGCCGAGTCGCTGACTCCAGGCGTGCTGCATCTCCTCAGCCGGGCGGAAATCGCGCGTTGGCGGCTCGCTCAGCCGCGAATGTGAAAGTTTGTCGTCGATGTCGCATCGCGCTTGACTTGGGTTGCGACGTGTTTTATCCGCTCACCCACCCCACGGGGGAGTAGCTCAGTTGGTTAGAGCGCCGGCCTGTCACGCCGGAGGTCGCGGGTTCAAGTCCCGTCTCTCTCGCCATTTTTTCAATGGCTTAGATACACTCCCAAAAATCCGATCCGTGATGGTTGGCCGAGCCGGAAGTAGGCCGCGCCGAGCCGCTTTTCGCGGTGCTTTGCGGCCCCGCCGCCCACCCTGGAGGCGGCGAGAGGAGGCCTGTCCAGCGAGCCGTCGGGGAGGTCATGATCCGCGCGGTTGTCGCAGCGGCGCTCCCGTCGCCGGATCCGCCGCCGATTGTTGCGGCGCCGAATCGGGGCAGCTCCGTCGTCCGGCCGGGAAGATGCGCCGATTCAACTCCATCGCACAGGGTGTTGATGTTTTTGCCGAATCGTTCCTTCAATCCTTCGTTGGGCGATGCGGGTTTACAGAGCGAAGTTTCTGTCACTCCGGATACGCCGCAGCAGACCGCGTTCCCGCCGCGATTTTCCGAGATCGTTTTCTCTTACAATTCAGCGGTTTCCACGGCCTGAGGCGAGCGGGCCGGGAAGGGCCGTTTTTGTACGCGAATTGCGTGTCTTAGGCGCGTTTCGTCTTGCGCCGTGCGTTGCGCTGCGATAGGCCTGCGCAGCGCTCGAAACAGGTCGTAGCGCAATGCGGTCATTCGCCGCAGGCCGATCACACCCAGCGGAGGCTTTGTGCCGAGTCTGATCTCAGATTATCTGCCGCTCGTCATATTCATCGGGCTGTCGGCGCTCATCGGCGTCGCCCTGCTGGTTGCGCCTTTCATTGTCGCTTACAAAAATCCGGATCCCGAGAAGCTCTCGGCCTACGAGTGCGGTTTCAATCCGTTCGACGACGCGCGCATGAAGTTCGACGTGCGCTTCTACCTCGTTTCGTTGCTGTTCATCATCTTCGATCTCGAGGTCGCTTTTCTCTTCCCATGGGCGGTCGCGTTCCATGACATCGGCGCGTTCGGGTTCTGGTCGATGATCCTGTTCCTCGCGGTGCTCACGATCGGTTTCGTGTACGAATGGAACAAGGGGGCGCTGGAATGGGACTGAACGCTGGTCCGCTCGTCGCGCCGGCCCCGCGCGGCATTCTCGATCCTTCAACCGGCAAGCCGGTCGGCGCCGACGATCCGTTCTTCGGCGCGATGAACGACCGCTTGGCGGATAAAGGATTCATCGTCACCTCGACCGAAGACCTCATCCAATGGGCGCGCACCGGCTCGCTGATGTGGATGACTTTCGGCCTCGCCTGCTGCGCCGTCGAGATGATGCAGCTTTCGATGCCGCGTTACGACGTCGAACGGTTCGGCTTTGCGCCGCGCGGCAGTCCACGCCAGTCGGACGTCATGATCGTTGCGGGCACGCTCACCAACAAGATGGCGCCGGCGCTGCGCAAGGTTTACGATCAGATGCCGGAGCCGCGGTACGTGATCTCGATGGGCTCCTGCGCCAACGGCGGCGGCTACTATCATTATTCCTATTCGGTGGTGCGCGGCTGCGACCGGATCGTTCCGGTCGACATCTACGTGCCCGGCTGTCCGCCGACCGCTGAAGCGCTCCTCTACGGCGTCTTGATGCTGCAGAAGAAGATCCGGCGCACCGGAACGATCGAAAGGTGAAGCCTCTCCTGGCTTTAGGCGCTCCACGCGCCGTGCGGGAAAAGGACGGCGCAGCGCGTCGGATGAGGGCCCCGGGTCGCGGGCGGTCCTCGTCGGGAATCACTTCGCGCCAGCGCTGCTTCCGCAAGGGGAGTGGCGAAAAGAGGATGGGATGGACGAAGCGTTGAAATCTATCGGCGAAAAGGCTGTCGCCGCTCTGCCCGGCGTCGTCCGTGGCGCGAACCCTGCGTTCGGCGAATTGACGCTGATCGTCGAGGCTGCGCGCATCGTCGAAGCGCTGACCTTCCTGCGCGATGACGCCGGCTGCCAGTTCGTGTGCTTCACCGATCTCACTGCGGCCGACTATCCCGATCGCGAGAAGCGGTTCGAGATCGTCTATCAACTGCTGTCGCCCAAGCTCAATCAGCGCATCCGGGTGAAGATCGAGACCGACGAGGAGACGCCGGTTCCCTCGACGATCTCCGTCTTTCCCGCCGCCAATTGGTACGAGCGCGAGGTCTACGATCTCTTCGGCGTGCTGTTCGACGGCCATCCGGATCTGCGCCGCATTCTCACCGACTACGGCTTCGACGGCCACCCGCTCCGCAAGGACTTCCCGATGACGGGGTTCGTCGAGGTTCGCTACGACGATGAAGAAAAGCGCGTGCGCTACGAAGCGGTGCGGCTGAATCAGGAATTCCGGCAGTTCGACTTTCTCAGCCCGTGGGAGGGCGCGCCGCTGCCCGGAGACGAGAAGGCGAAGTAGGGGCGACGGATCGCGCGCCGCGGGAGGGGCCAGCGGATGCTGCAGGGTTCGTCGAGGCAATTGGAGACACGCTTGCTGTTGGCGGGAGCCTATTCGCTGTCCGAGCGCCGCTTGCGCTCCGCCTGAGCGCGCGCAGATTTTGAATGAGTCCGAGCATGACCGAAACCAACCTCCGCAACTTCTCGATCAACTTCGGGCCGCAGCATCCGGCGGCGCACGGCGTGTTGCGGCTCGTGCTGGAACTCGACGGCGAAGTGGTCGAGCGCGTCGATCCGCATATCGGACTGCTGCATCGCGGCACCGAGAAGCTGATGGAGGCGCGCACCTATCTGCAGAACGTGCCCTATCTCGACCGGCTCGATTACGTCGCGCCAATGAACCAGGAGCACGCTTACGCCCTGGCCGTCGAGCGCCTGCTCGGCCTCGAAGTGCCGCGCCGCGGGCAGCTCATCCGGGTCCTCTATTCCGAGATCGGCCGTCTCTTGTCGCATATCCTGAATGTCACGACGCAGGCGATGGACGTCGGCGCGCTCACCCCGCCGCTGTGGGGCTTCGAGGAGCGCGAGAAGCTGATGGTGTTCTATGAGCGGGCGAGCGGGGCGCGCATGCACGCCGCCTATTTCCGCCCCGGCGGCGTCCACCAGGACATCCCGACCAAGCTCGTCGACGACATTCACGCCTTCTGCGCGCCCTTCCTCAAGGTGTGCGACGATCTCGAGGCGCTGCTGACCGGCAACCGCATCTTCAAGCAGCGCAACGTCGACATCGGCGTCGTCAGCCTCGCCGACGCCTTCGCCTGGGGCTTCTCGGGCGTCATGGTGCGCGGCTCGGGAGCGGCGTGGGACCTGCGCAAGTCGCAGCCCTACGAGTGCTACGAGGAGATGGATTTCGACATCCCGGTCGGCAAGAACGGCGACAACTACGACCGCTATCTGATCCGCATGGAAGAGATGCGCCAGTCCATCAAGATCATGGTGCAGTGCTGCGAGAAGCTGAATTCGGCGAACGGCGGCGGCCCCGTCAGCAACGACGACGGCAAGGTGGTGCCGCCCAAGCGCAGCGACATGAAGCGCTCGATGGAGGCGCTGATCCACCACTTCAAGCTCTACACCGAGGGCTACAAGGTTCCCGCCGGCGAGGTCTATGCGGCGGTCGAGGCGCCCAAGGGCGAGTTCGGCGTCTATCTCGTGTCGGACGGCTCCAACAAACCCTATCGCGTGAAGCTGCGCGCGCCGGGCTTTGCGCATTTGCAGGCGATGGATTTCATGTGCCGCAAGCACATGCTGGCGGACGTCGCCGCGATCCTGGGCTCGCTCGACATCGTGTTCGGCGAGGTCGACCGATGAGCGCCGTAAATCGGGCGGACGAACGAGTTCCCCTCTCCCCTTGCGGGAGAGGGGCTAGGGGTGAGGGGTCGGCGCGTCAGCGCCTCGCACGGCGCGCCTACCGGCGCGACCCCTCATGCCAAGGCGAATGCGGAGCATTCGTGCGCGTCGGCTTCGCCGACACCTTCTCCCGCAAGGGGAGAGGGGGCAGCGCGCGCTTCGCGCAAACGAGGAACTTCTGAACTATGTCTGTTCGTCGACTCGCCGAAGTCCAGCCCGAGAGCTTCGAGTTCACGCCTGAAAACAAGGCGTGGGCGGAGAAGGAGATCGCCAAATATCCGCCGGGCCGGCAGGCGTCGGCGATCATTGCGTTGCTCTGGCGCGCCCAGAAGCAAAACAGCTACTGGCTGCCGCGGCCGGCGATCGAGAAGGTCGCCGACATGCTCGACATGCCCTACATCCGCGCGCTCGAGGTCGCGACTTTCTACACCATGTTCAATCTGGAGCCGGTCGGGCGCCATTACGTGCAGCTCTGCGGCACGACGCCTTGCATGCTGCGCGGCGCCGAGGCGATCCGCGAGGTCTGCAAGTCGCGCATCGGCCCGGAAAAGCACGTCTCCGCCAACGGTAAGTTCTCCTGGATCGAGGTCGAGTGCCTCGGCGCCTGCTGCAACGCGCCGATGGTGCAGATCAACGACGACTATTACGAAGACCTGACGCCGGAAAACTTCGCCAAGCTGCTCGACGACCTCGCCGCCGGACGGCCGGTCGAGAAGGGTTCGCAGATCGGGCGCGTTTCCTCGGAGCCGACGGGCGGCCTCACCGCGCTGACGACGCTTTACGGCGTCGACGGCAAGAGCGGGCCGGCGGTCGCGCCGGTCAAAGCGTGAAGACGGGAAAGACCAGCGATGCTTGAGGACAAGGACCGCATCTTCACCAACCTCTACGGGCTCGGCGATCGCAGCCTCAAGGGGGCGCGGGCGCGCGGCGGCTGGGACGGCACCAAGGCGCTGATCGACAAGGGGCGCGACTGGATCGTCAACGAGATGAAGGCGTCGGGCTTGCGCGGGCGCGGCGGGGCCGGTTTTCCGACTGGCCTCAAATGGTCGTTCATGCCCAAGACCGTCGATCCGAAGCGGCCGCACTATCTCGTCGTCAACGCCGACGAGTCGGAGCCGGGCACCTGCAAGGACCGCGAAATTCTGCGCAACGATCCGCACACGCTGGTCGAAGGCTGCCTGCTCGCCTCCTTCGCGATGGGCGCTCACGCGGCCTATATCTACGTGCGCGGCGAATACATTCTCGAGCGCGAGCGGCTGCAGGCTGCGGTCGACGAGGCCTATGAGGCCAAGTTGATCGGCAAGGACAACATTCACGGCTATCCGTTCGACCTCTATGTCCACCACGGCGCCGGCGCTTATATCTGCGGCGAAGAGACGGCGATGCTCGAATCGCTCGAAGGCAAGAAGGGCATGCCGCGCCTCAAGCCGCCGTTCCCCGCCAATATGGGCCTCTACGGCAGCCCGACGACGGTCAACAACGTCGAATCGATCGCGGTTGCGCCGACCATTCTGCGCCGCGGCGCGGCGTGGTTCTCGAGCTTCGGCGCGGCGAACAACGTCGGCACCAAGCTGTTCTGCGTCTCCGGGCACGTCAACAAGCCGTGCAACGTCGAAGAGGCGATGTCGATCCCGTTCCGCGAGCTGATCGACCGCCATTGCGGCGGCATGCGGGGCGGTTGGGACAATCTGCTCGCCGTCATTCCTGGCGGTTCGTCGGTGCGCCTGGTGCCGGCCGAGCAGATCATCGATTGTCCGCTGGATTTCGACTCGCTCAGCAAGCTGCGCTCCGGCCTCGGCACCGCCGCGGTGATCGTGATGGACAAGTCGACCGACATCATCCGCGCGATCGCCCGGCTGTCGTATTTCTACAAGCACGAGAGCTGCGGCCAGTGCACGCCGTGCCGCGAAGGCACGGGATGGATGTGGCGCGTGATGACGCGCATGGCGGAAGGCCGCGCGCAGAAGCGCGAAATCGACATGCTGCTCGACGTGACCAAGCAGGTCGAGGGCCACACGATCTGCGCGCTCGGCGATGCGGCGGCCTGGCCGATTCAGGGCCTGATCGCGCACTTCCGGCCTGAAATTGAAAAGCGCATTGACCAGTACGCGGCCAATCCGCATAGCGAACCTGTGCGGATGGCGGCGGAGTAGGGACGATGACCAAGATCATCATCGACGGCAAAGAGCTGGATGTCCCTGCGGAGTTCACGCTTCTGCAAGCCTGTGAAGAGGCCGGCGCCGAAGTGCCGCGCTTCTGCTTCCACGAGCGGCTGTCCATCGCCGGCAATTGTCGCATGTGCCTCGTCGAGGTGAAGGGCGGTCCGCCCAAGCCGACGGCGTCCTGCGCGATGGCGGTCAAGGACCTGCGCCCCGGCCCGAAGGGCGAACCGCCGGTCGTCGAGACCAATTCGCCGATGGTGCGCAAGGGGCGCGCGGGCGTGATGGAGTTCCTGCTCATCAACCATCCGCTCGACTGCCCGATCTGCGACCAGGGCGGCGAGTGCGACTTGCAAGACCAGGCGATGGGCTACGGCGTCGACTCGTCGCGCTTCGCCGAGAACAAGCGGGCGGTCGAGGACAAGTATATCGGCGCGCTCGTCAAGACGTCGATGAACCGCTGCATTCAGTGCACCCGCTGTGTGCGCTTCTCGACGGAGGTCGCGGGCGTCCCCGAACTCGGCGCGATCGGCCGCGGCGAGGACATGGAGATCACCAGCTATCTCGAGCGCGCGCTGACTTCCGAGTTGCAGGGCAACGTCGTCGATCTCTGCCCGGTCGGCGCGCTGACCTCCAAGCCGACCGAGTTCCATGCCCGTCCGTGGGAATATGTGAAGACGGAGACGGTCGACGTGATGGACGCGCTCGGCGCGTCGATCCGCGTGGATTCGCGCGGCCGCGAAGTCGTCCGCATCCTTCCGCGCATCAACGAGGCGCTGAACGAGGAGTGGATCTCCGACAAGACGCGCCACGTCGTCGACGGATTGAAGACGCAGCGCCTCGACCGCCCCTACGTGCGCGTCGAGGGCCGGCTGCGTCCCGCGACCTGGCAGCAGGCTTTCGCAGCGATCGCCGCCAAGGTGAAGGCGACCAACGCTGCGCGCATCGGCGCGATCGCCGGCGATCTGGCGAGCGTTGAAGAAATGTTCGCGCTGAAGGGCCTGATGGCCAAGCTCGGCGTCGCCAACATCGATTGCCGCCAGGACGGCTCGAAGCTCGATCCGAAATTCGGCCGCGCCTCCTATCTCTTCAACTCGACCGTCGCCGGCATCGAAGAGGCCGACGCGATCATGATCATCGGCTCGAATCCGCGTCTCGAGTCGCCGGTGCTCAATGCGCGCATCCGCAAGCGCTGGCTCAAGGGCGATTGCCTGATCGGCGTCGTCGGCGAGCGCGCCGATCTGACCTACGCCTACAACTACCTCGGCGCCGGCCCGGAATCGCTCGCCGCTTTCGCCGACCATCCGCCGGCCAGCAAGACGAAGCCGATGTTCATCCTCGGCGCGGGCGCTCTCGCGCGGCCTGACGGCGCCGCAGTTCTGGCGCTCGCCGCCAAAGCGGCGCTGTCGCTCGGCGTCGTCAAGGACGGCTGGAACGGCTTCAACGTGCTGCACACCGCGGCCTCCCGCGTCGGCGGCCTCGATCTCGGCTTCACGCCAGGGGAGGGCGGTCTCGACGCGCTGGCGATGGCGAAGGGTGGCGCGCTCGACGTGCTGTTCAATCTCGGCGCCGACGAGATCGACGTCGAGCCGGGCGCTTTCGTCGTCTATGTCGGAACCCATGGCGACAAGGGCGCCCACCGCGCCGACGTCATTCTCCCCGGCGCCGCCTACACCGAAAAGACGGGAACCTACGTCAATACGGAAGGCCGGCCGCAATTCGCCGACCGCGCGATCTTCCCGCCTGGGGAAGCGCGCGAGGATTGGGCGATCCTGCGCGCGCTCTCGGACGTCGTCGGCGCGCGGTTGCCGTACGACTCGCTCGCTGCGCTGCGGGCCGCGCTCGCCGCCGCGCATCCCGATCTCGTCAAATACGACATCGTGACGCCGGCCGACCCAAGCGGGTTCAGCGCCCTCGCCGGCCTCGGCGGCGCGCTCGGCAAGGCGCCCTTCGCGTCGAGCGTCGTCGACTTCTACCTCACCAACCCGATCGCGCGCGCCTCCCGCGTCATGGCCGAATGCTCGGCGCTGGCGAAGGCCCGGTTGCCGCAGGCGGCGGAATAGGACGAACGATGAGCACCGCTAACCCCCCTCGGCCCGCGCCGGACCGCTCGCTCGGCATCGTTCTCGGCGTCGCCGTGCTCGCGATCGTCGTGGTCGTCGCCGGCCTCGTCTACGGCTTCGTTTCGCACGGCTGGGCTTCCGCGATCGGCGCCTGGTTCTACGCGACGGCGCTCGGGACGTTCGTGCGCTACGCGCTCGAGAGCCTGATCCTGCTCGTTCTCGTGCTCGTCATCTGCGCCTTTCTCATCTACTTCGACCGCAAGGTCTGGGCGGCCGTGCAGTTGCGGCGCGGGCCGAACGTGGTGGGTCCCTGGGGGTTGTGGCAGAGCTTCGCCGACCTCTTGAAGTTCGTGCTCAAGGAAGCGGTGGTTCCCGCCGCCGCCAACAAGGGCGTGTTCCTGATCGCGCCGCTGGTGACCGCGACTCTCGCGCTCAGCGCCTGGGCGGTCATGCCCGTTTCGGCGGGCTGGGCGATCGCCAACATCAATGTCGGCGTCCTCTATATTTTTGCGATCTCCTCGCTCGGCGTCTACGGCGTCATCATGGGCGGCTGGGCGTCGAACTCGAAATATCCGTTCCTCTCCGCGCTGCGTTCGGCGGCGCAGATGGTGTCCTACGAGGTCTCGATCGGGTTCGTGATCGTCACCGTGCTGCTCTGCGCGGGCTCGCTGAACCTGTCGGAGATCGTGGTCGCGCAGCACGACTACGGCCTGGCGACGCTGCTGCACGTGCCGTTCCTGACGTTCTTGAACTGGTACTGGCTGCCGCTGTTCCCGATGCTCATCATCTTCTTCGTTTCCGCGCTGGCGGAGACGAACCGTCCGCCCTTCGACCTGACGGAAGCGGAATCGGAACTGGTGGCGGGCTTCATGGTCGAATATTCGGCGACGCCCTATCTCCTGTTCATGCTCGGCGAATACGTGGCGATCATGTCCATGTGCGGACTGACGACCGTGCTCTTCCTCGGCGGCTGGACGTCGCCGCTCGACTTCCCGCCCTTCACCTGGGTTCCCGGCGTGATCTGGTTCGCCCTGAAGGCGCTGCTGGTCTTCTTCGGTTTCGCAATGGTGAAAGCCTTCGTGCCGCGCTACCGCTACGATCAACTGATGCGGCTCGGCTGGAAAGTGTTCCTGCCGATCTCGCTGTTCATGGTCGTGCTCGTCGCTGGCGTTCTGGAAGTCACGGGATGGGGCGGGCATCCATGATTGAGAGATATGTGAGGACACGCCGATGGCGCTGAGACTGGATCAAGCCGCACGCTCGCTGTTCTTGAGCGAGTTCGTGTCGGCCTTCGCGCTGTCGATGCGCTACATCTTCAAGCCGAAGGCGACGCTGAACTATCCGCACGAGAAGGGGCCGCTGTCGCCGCGCTTTCGCGGCGAACACGCGCTGCGCCGCTATCCCAACGGCGAAGAGCGCTGCATCGCGTGCAAGCTGTGCGAGGCGATCTGCCCCGCGCAGGCGATCACGATCGAAGCCGGGCCGCGCCGCAACGACGGCACGCGCCGCACGACGCGCTACGACATCGACATGACGAAGTGCATCTACTGCGGCATGTGCCAGGAGGCTTGCCCGGTCGATGCGATCGTCGAGGGGCCGAATTTCGAATTCGCCACCGAGACGCGCGAAGAGCTGTTCTACGACAAGGACCGGCTGCTCTCGAACGGGTCGCGCTGGGAACGCGAGATCGCGCGCAACATCGCGATGGACGCGGAATTTCGGTGAGGATGCCCTTCCCCCCTTGCGGGGGAAGGTGTCATCGCCATGGGGCGTCGAAGGACGCCCCATGGCGATGACGGATGAGGGGTAGGCGCCGGGAGGCGCCGCGTTACGTGGCGCTTACGCGCCGACCCCTCACCCCCGACCCCTCTCCCGCAAGGGGAGAGGGGAGAGGTCGGGCGAGGCAAAGGGACGTGGAAACGATGCAAGCCGACGCGATTTTCTTCTGGCTGTTCTCGGGCGTGCTGATCCTCTCGGCGCTCGCCGTGATTCTGGCGCGCAACCCGGTGCACTCCGTGCTGTTCCTCATCCTCGCCTTCGTCAATGCGGCGGGCTTGTTCCTGCTGATGGGGGCCGAGTTCCTCGGGCTCATCCTGATCGTCGTCTATGTCGGCGCCGTGGCGGTGCTGTTCCTCTTCGTCGTGATGTTGCTCGACGTCGACTTCGCCCAACTGAAGCAGGGCTTCGTTCAATATCTGCCGATCGGCGCGCTGATCGCGCTCGGCGTCGCCTTCGAGCTCGGCTATGTCGCGGTCGGCTGGACCCGCTCGCCGAACGCCGCCGCTGCGGCCGCGCCGGCTGGCACGCTCTCCAACACGGTGGCGCTCGGGCGCGTGCTCTACACCCAGTATTTCTACTTCTTCCAGGCGGCTGGCCTCATCCTGTTGACCGCGATGATCGGCGCGATCGTGCTGACGCTGCGCCACAAGGAAGGGGTCAAGCGCCAGAACATCGCCGAACAAGTCGCGCGCACGCCGGCCACCGCGGTCGAATTGCGCAAAGTCTCGTCGCGCGCCGGTATTTGAAGGATCGCTTCCATGGTCATCGGCCTCGCCCACTATGTCACGCTCGCCGCGATCCTGTTCACGATCGGCGTCGCGGGCATCATCCTCAACCACAAGAACATCATCGTCATTCTTATGTCGATCGAGCTGATCCTGCTGTCCGTCAATATCAATCTCGTGGCCTTCTCCACCCACTCGGGCGACCTCACCGGTCAGGTGTTCGCGCTCTTCATCCTCACGGTTGCGGCGGCGGAGGCGGCGATCGGGCTCGCCATTCTGGTCGCCTACTACCGCAACCGCGGCTCGATCGCGGTTGAAGACATCAACGCGCTCAAGGGCTGAGAACGGGCATGTACGACCTGATCGTCTTTCTACCGCTTCTCGGCTTTCTGATCGCCGGCCTGTTCGGCCGGCAGATCGGGCCGCGCGCCTCCGAGCTCGTGACGACCGGCTTCCTGGCGGTCAGCGGGCTGCTCGCCTGGATCGCCTTCTTCGGGGTCGCCCTCGGCCACGACGAGCAGGCGCTGGTGGTTCCAGTCGCGAACTGGCTGACCTCCGGCAAGCTCGCGGTCGATTGGGCGCTGCGCATCGACACGCTCACCGCGGTGATGCTGGTCGTCGTCTGCAGCGTCTCGTTCCTCGTGCACCTCTATTCGATCGGCTACATGCACGAGGATCATAGTCGGCCGCGCTTCTTCGCCTATCTCTCGCTGTTCACCTTCGCGATGCTGATGCTGGTGACGGCCGACAATCTCGTGCAGATGTTCTTCGGCTGGGAGGGCGTCGGCCTCGCCTCCTACCTCCTGATCGGCTTCTGGTACGACCGGCCTTCCGCCAATGCGGCGGCGATCAAGGCGTTCGTCGTCAACCGCATCGGCGACTTCGGCTTCGCGCTCGGCATCTTCCTCGTCTTCCAGCTCACCGGCGCCGTGACCTTCGAGCAGGTCTTCGCGGCGGCGCCGGGCCTCGCCGGCAGGGCGATCCACATCTTCGGCGCCGATTGGGACGCGATGACGCTTGCCTGCCTGCTCCTCTTCATGGGCGCGATGGGCAAGTCGGCGCAGTTCCTGCTGCACACCTGGTTGCCGGATGCGATGGAGGGCCCGACGCCGGTGTCCGCCCTCATCCACGCCGCCACCATGGTCACCGCCGGCGTCTTCATGGTCGCGCGCCTGTCGCCGCTGTTCGATCTCGCGCCGGTCGCGCTCGGGGTCGTCACGATCGTCGGCGCGACGACCGCCTTCTTCGCCGCGACGGTCGGCCTGGTGCAGAACGACATCAAGCGGGTGATCGCCTATTCGACCTGCTCGCAGCTCGGCTACATGTTCGTCGGCCTTGGCGTCGGCGGCTACAGCCTCGGCATTTTCCATCTGTTCACGCACGCCTTCTTCAAAGCGTTGCTGTTCCTCGGCGCCGGCTCGGTGATCCATGCGATGCACCACGAGCAGGACATGCGCGCGATGGGCGGGCTGCGGAAGGAGATCCCGTTCACCTTCTGGATGATGACGATCGGCACGCTGGCGCTCACCGGCGTCGGCATCCCCTTCACCACGATCGGCTTTGCCGGCTATGTCTCGAAGGACGCGATCATCGAGGCCTCCTACGCCTCGCATGGCATCGGCGCTTCTTACGCCTTCGCCTGCGTGGTGCTCGCCGCCGGCCTGACCTCGTTCTACTCCTGGCGCCTCGTGTTCATGACGTTCTTCGGCAAGCGCGGCGACTGGGCCGCGGCGCTCGGCGAGAGCGCCGACATGCACGACGATCACGCCCACGACGAGCCGGCGCCCGCCCATGCCGGGCACGGCGATCACGGCCATGGTCACGATCACCATCATCCCGCGCACGAATCCCCGCCGGTGATGCTGGTTCCGCTCGCCGCGCTCGCTCTCGGCGCCGTCGTCGCGGGCGTCGCGTTCCGCCACTGGTTCATCGGCAGCGGCTTCGAGGGCTTCTGGAAGCATGCGCTCTATCTCGGACCGGACAACAAGATCCTCGAGCAGATGGAGACCGTCCCCTGGTTCGTGTCGGTCTCGCCGACCTTGATGATGGTGGGCGGTTTCCTCGTCGCCTACTACATGTACATGGTCAACAAGGCGGCGCCGCGGGCGCTCGCCAACGCCAATCCGCTGCTGTACCGCTTCCTGCTGAACAAGTGGTACTTCGACGAGCTCTATGACTTCCTCTTCGTGCGGACGGCGTTCTGGCTCGGCCGGGCGTTCTGGAAGGGCGGCGACGGCTTCATCATCGACGGCTTCGGTCCGGACGGCGTCTCGGCCCGCGTGCTCGGTGTGACGCGTAACGTGGTGCGGCTGCAGTCCGGCTACATCTATCACTACGCCTTTGCCATGCTGCTCGGCGTCGCCGCCTTCGTGACTTGGTATCTCTTCGGGGGAATCCGTTGATGTCCGGCTCCTGGATTCTGTCCGGCCTGCTCGTCCTGCCGCTGATCGGCTCGCTCTGCATCCTGCTGCTGCGTGGCAACGACGAGGCGACGTACAACAACGCGCGCTGGATCGCGCTGTGGACGACGCTGATCACCTTCGGCCTCAGCCTGGTCGCCTGGACGCGCTTCAACCCCGCGTCCTCCGGCTTCCAACTCGTCGAACAGTACGACTGGTTCTCGCACGCGATCAGCTACAAGGTCGGCGTCGACGGCATTTCGATGCCGTTCGTGTTGCTGACGACGCTGCTGATGCCGATCTGCATCGCGGCGTCGTGGACCTCGATCCAGAAGCGCGTCAAGGAATACATGATCGCGTTTCTCATCCTGGAAACGCTGATGATCGGCGTGTTCGTCGCGCTCGATCTCGTGCTGTTCTACCTCTTCTTCGAGGGCGGCCTCATTCCGATGTTCCTCATCATCGGCATCTGGGGCGGCAAGCGGCGCGTCTACGCGGCGTTCAAGTTCTTCCTCTACACCCTCGCCGGCTCGCTGCTGATGCTGCTCGGCATTATGACGATGTACTGGACGGCGGGCACGACCGACATCGAGGTGCTGCTGAAGACGCCCTTTGCGCCGTCGATGCAGACCTGGCTCTGGCTCGCCTTCTTCGCCTCCTTCGCGGTGAAGATGCCGATGTGGCCGGTGCACACCTGGCTGCCCGACGCGCACGTCGAGGCGCCCACGGCCGGTTCGGTCATCCTGGCCGGCATTCTCCTGAAGATGGGCGGCTACGGCTTCATCCGCTTCTCGCTGCCGATGTTCCCGGACGCGAGCCACTATTTCGCGCCGTTGATCTACGCCCTCTCGATCGTCGCGATCATCTACACCTCGCTGGTCGCGCTGGTTCAGGAGGACATGAAGAAGCTCATCGCCTATTCCTCGGTGGCGCACATGGGCTTCGTGACCATGGGCCTGTTCGCCGCCAACACCCAGGGCGTGCAGGGCGCCGTCTACCAGATGATCAGCCACGGCCTCGTCTCGGGCGCGCTGTTCCTTTGCGTCGGCGTCGTCTACGACCGGATGCATACCCGCGAGATCGCGGCCTACGGCGGCCTCGTCCAGCGTATGCCGCGCTATGCGGTGGCCTTCATGGTGTTTACGCTCGCCAACGTCGGCTTGCCCGGCACGTCGGGCTTCATCGGCGAGTTCCTGACCCTGATCGGCACGTTCCAGGCGAATGCGTGGGTCGCGTTCTTCGCCACCACCGGCGTCATTTTCTCGGCGGCCTATGCCTTGTATCTCTACCGGCGCGTGATCTTCGGGGTGATCGACAAGCCCAGCCTGATGGGCATGACCGATCTGTCGGGCCGCGAAATCGCGACGCTGGGGCCGTTGCTCGTTCTCACCATCTATTACGGGGTGCACCCGCAGCCGATTATTGACGCCAGCGCGGTCTCGATCGACGCTCTGATCAAAGGTATCGATCACGCGATCGCCGTGACCAAGACGGCCGGGCTGTGAGCGCGGCAACAAGGGGATTGATCTCAAAATGAACGTGACGGCTTTCTCCCTTCCGGTCATCCTGCCCGAGGCCATCATCGCGGTAGGCGCGCTGGCGCTTCTGCTGCTCGGCGCGCTGCGGGGCGAGCGCTCGGTCGCGCTGGTGACGGAGATTGCGGTCGCGCTGCTGGGGGCTGCGCTGATTGCGGTGCTGGCCAATCACCGCGACAAGGGCGTCACCTTCTACGGCGCCTTCACCGATGATCCGTTTAGCCGATTCATGAAGGCGCTGGCGCTGATCGGTTCGCTCGCTACGCTGCTCCTCTCGATCGACTTCATGCGGCGCGAGAAGATCGGCGGCTTCGAGTTCCCGATCCTTATCCTGCTCTCCACGCTCGGCATGATGATGCTGATCTCGGCGACCGATTTCATCGCGCTCTATCTCGGCCTCGAGCTGATGAGCCTCGCGCTCTACGTCATCGCCGCCTATCGGCGCGACGATCTGCGCGCCTCCGAGGCCGGCCTGAAGTATTTCGTGCTGGGCGCGCTGTCCTCCGGCATGTTGCTCTACGGCGCCTCGCTGATCTACGGCTACGCCGGCACGGTCTCGTTCGCCGGTGTCGCGACGGCGCTGCACGATCAGGCAAACCTCGGCGTGATCTTCGGCCTCGTGTTCATCCTCGCCGGCCTCGCCTTCAAGATCTCGGCGGTTCCCTTCCATATGTGGACGCCGGACGTCTACGAAGGCGCGCCGGCCCCGGTGACGACCTTCTTCGCCTCCGGGCCCAAGATGGCGGCGATGGCGATCCTGCTGCGCGTCGCGATGACCGCCTTCCCGGGCGTGGCGAGCGACTGGCGCCAGATCGTCACCTTCATCTCGATCGCCTCGATGGCGCTCGGCTCCTTTGCGGCGATCGGCCAGACCAACATCAAGCGCCTGATGGCCTATTCCTCGATCGGCCATATGGGCTTCGCGCTGGTCGGTCTCGCCGCCGGCACGGTCGAAGGCGCGCACGGCGTCGTCATCTATATGGCGATCTATCTCGCCATGACGCTCGGAACCTTCGCCGGCATCCTCTCGATGCGGCGCGACGGGGCCTATGTCGAGAACATCGCCGATCTCTCCGGTCTGGCGCGCACCAACGCGCCGATGGCGTTCTTCCTGGCGGCGATGATGTTCTCGCTCGCCGGCATTCCGCCGCTCGCCGGCTTCTTCGCCAAGTTCTACGTGTTCGCCGCCGCGATGAAGGCTGGTCTCTACGGTCTTTCGGTCATCGGCGTGCTGGTGAGCGTGGTCGGCGCGTACTACTATCTGCGCATCGTCAAGATCATGTATTTCGACGAGCCCGCCAAAGCGTTCGACCCGCCGGGCGCTGCGGCGCGCATCGTCCTGGCGCTGTCGACCGCGGTCGTCATCTTCTACGCGCTTGCTCCCGCGCCCCTCACTGACGCGGCGATGGCCGCCGCCAAGTCCCTGTTTTGATCGATCCCGATCGAACCAGCGAGCCTGAGCCCTACCTCCCCGGCTGGCGGATCCTCCGCTTCGCCAGCCTGGGTTCGACCAACGACGAAGCGCGCGCCCGCGCGCTGTCCGGCGATCCCGGCGATCTTTGGATCGTCGCCGACGAGCAGACGCAGGGCAGGGGGCGCCACGGCCGCAACTGGCGCTCGCCGCGTGGCAATCTCTACGCCAGCGCCCTGCTGGTCGACCCTTGCCAAGCCGCGATCGCACCGCAACTCGGCTTCGTCGCCGGCGTCGCGCTGGCGAGCGCGGCGAGGGATCTCGGCGCCGCGGACATCGCGATCAAGTGGCCGAACGATCTGCTCTGGAAGGGCGCGAAAGTGTCGGGGCTGCTCGCGGAAGGGGTCGCGATCCCCGGGCGGGGCTTCATCTGCATCGTCGGCTTCGGCGTCAATTGCGCCTCGTCCCCTGAAGGGCTCGCTTATCCCGTCGCCGATCTCGCCCAAGCGATCGGCCGCCCGGTCTCGCCGGCCGACGTTTTGGCGCGCCTTGCCGCCCGCTTTGACGAAATGATCCGACTGTGGGACAGGGGCGCGCGCTTTGCTGACATCCGCACGCGCTGGCTCGCCGTCGCCGCCGGCCTCGGCGGCCCCGTGCGCGTCGCATCCGCGCGGGAGACGCGCGAGGGCCTCTTCGAGGGGCTCGACGCCAGCGGGCGGCTGTTGCTGCGCACCGCAAGCGGTCTCGAGGCGGTCGAGGCCGCCGATCTGTTCCTCACGCCGCCCGACGGAAGCCCGAATCGCCGATGAAAGCCACCAGCTTATGAGTGACGACAACGAAATCGTGTTCGCCCCGCTCGGGGGACTCGGTGAAATCGGCATGAATTGCGCGCTCTACGGCTACGGCCCGCCGCGCACCCGCAAATGGTTGATGGTCGATCTCGGCGTCGCCTTCGCCGGCGACGATTTGCCGGGCGTCGACCTGATCATGCCGGACCTCGCCTTCATCGAGAAGGTGAGAAAAAACCTGGTCGGCCTGATCATCACCCACGCCCACGAGGATCATATCGGCGCCCTCGCCGAACTCTGGCCGAGTCTCGGCGTAAAAGTCTACGCGACCCGCTTTGCCGCCGGCCTTGCCGAGACGCGCCGGCTCGCCGAGCCCGGCGCGCCGAAGATCCCGATCCAGGTGGTCGCGCAAGGCTCGCGCATCGACATCGGGCCGTTCAATGTCGAATTCATCCCCGTCGCCCATTCGATCCCCGAGAGTTGCGCCCTGGCGATCCGCACGCCCGCCGGTCTCGTCGTCCACACCGGCGACTGGAAGATCGATGAGACGCCCGGCGTCGGCCTGCCCACTGACGAGGCCCGTCTGAGGGAGTTGGGCGAAGAAGGCGTGCTCGCGCTCGTCTGCGATTCCACCAACGCTCTGCGCGAGGGCGAGAGTCCGTCCGAAAAGGATGTCGCCAAGACCCTCGCCCACATCGTCGGCGAGGCGAAGGGCCGCGTGGTGGTGACGACCTTCGCCTCCAATGTGGCGCGCCTGCGCGCGGCGGCGGAGGCCGGCTTCGTCAACGGCCGTCAGGTGCTGATCATGGGCCGCGCGATGGAACGCGTCGTCGCAGTGGCGCGCGAATGCGGCTATCTCGACGGCCTTCCCCCAATGCTGGGTCCCGACCCGTTCGAGCGAATGCCGCGCGACAAGGTGTTGGCGCTCGCGACCGGTAGCCAGGGCGAGCCCCGCGCGGCGCTGGCGCGCATCGCCGAGGACGAGCATCCGACCGCGAGCCTCTCGAGCGGCGATCTCGTCATCCTCTCCTCGCGCACCATCCCCGGCAACGAGAAGCCCGTCGGCAAGGTCGTCAACGGCCTCGTCTCGCAGGGGGTCGACGTCATCACCGACCGCACTCATCTGGTGCACGTCTCCGGCCACCCGCGCCGCGCCGAACTCGCCAAGCTTTATGGCTGGCTCAAGCCCAGGATCGCCGTGCCCGCCCATGGCGAGCCGCTCCACCTCTCGGAACACGTCGCTTTCGCGAAGTCGCTGGGCGTGCGCGAAGTGGTCCGCGCCTTCAACGGCGACGTCGTGCGGCTCGTCGAGGGCGAGGCGGGCGTCGTGGCGCAGATCGAGCATGGCCGCCGCTACAAGGACGGCGACATTCTGCTCCCCGCCAGCGAGGAATGCGTCGGCCAGCGCCGAAAGCTCGCCTTCGCCGGCGTGGTGTCGATCGCGCTCGCGCTGACCGACAAGGGCGAGATGGCGGGCGACCCCGACGTGCTGTTCGCCGGCTTGCCGAAGTCGACGCGCGCGGGCGCCGGCCTCGACGAGATCATCGACGCCACCATCTTCGAGACCTTCGAGAGCCTGCCGCGCGCCAAGCGGCGCGACGCCGATTTCGTTTGCGGCGCAATCGAGCGCGCCGTTCGCAACGCCCTCAACGCCGCCTGGGGCAAGAAGCCCACGGTGCACGTGCTGATCGTCGAAATCTAGACCGCGCGGTCTCGCGCGTTTTGCTTTGGTCGACCCGCGGCTGTCACCCCGCGAAAGCGGGGGGCCAGACAACCGCTGCAGGCCTCCGCCCTTTGACTCCTGGATGCCCGCTTTGGCGGGCATGACAGGCCTCCAAGGGCGCGCTGCATCTTGAGAAGGGAGAGCCATGATCGGACGATTGAACCACGTCGCCATCGCCGTCGCGGATCTCGCGGCGGCGAGCGCGCATTATCGCGACGGCCTCGGCGCAAGGGTCAGCGCGCCGGCCGCCCTGCCGGAACATGGCGTGACGGTCGTCTTCGTCGAACTGCCCAACACCAAGGTCGAACTGCTCGAGCCGCTCGGCGAGGCCTCGCCGATCGCAAGGTTTCTCGAAAAGAATCCAGACGGAGGGATGCACCACCTCTGCTTCGAGGTCGACGACATCCTCGCCGCGCGCGACCAGCTTCAGGCGTCGGGCGCCCGCGTGCTCGGCGACGGCGCGCCGAAGATCGGCGCGCACGGCAAGCCAGTGCTGTTCTTGCATCCGAAGGATTTCAGTGGAACGCTGATCGAACTGGAGCAGGCGTAGGAAGGACCGCACGCCTCCTCTCGCGAGAGGATGGCTTGAAGTCCTGGCTGGGCGGCATCGGCGAAGCGTTCGAGGACGAGAACTTCCGCCGCTATTCGCTCGGCTCCGTGCTCTCGTGGATCACCTACTTCGTCCAGGCCGTCGCCGTCTCCTGGACGACCTGGAGCCTGACGCACTCGACGCGATGGCTGGCGATCATCGCCCTGTTGGACGCCGCGCCGAACATCGCGCTCATGCCCTTCGGCGGCGTCGTCGCGGATCGCTTCGACCGGTTTCGCGTCCTGCTGCTGAGCTACGGCGTAGCGTGGCTGCAGGCGCTCGCGCTGACGCTTCTCGCCTTGGGCGACGCGCTCACCATCGAACGGCTCGCCGCGCTCGCGTTCCTTCACGGCGCCGCCCACGCCTTCAGCATTCCCGCGCAATATGGCTTCCTGCCGCGCTTCATCGAACGCCGTCGCCTGCCCTCGGCGATCAGCGTCTCGGCCGCCTACACACAGTTGGCTGTCTTTGCGGGCCCGGCGGTGGGCGGCTGGCTGATTCTCCATTTCGGCGTCGCCGCCGCCTATGCCAGCAATGTTCTGGGCTACGGCGTCTATTTCGCGCCGAGTTGCTCCTTTCGTCATGCCCGGCCTTGTGCCGGGCATCCACGCCAAGCGGACGATTCCAACGTCATAGGGTCTTCGCAACGGCGCCGCGTGGATGGCCGGGACAAGCCCGGCCATGACGGTGTGCGTCAATCCATTTGCATGGCGCTAGGCCGCTTGGTGCGAAGCCGATGCGCCGAGCGTCGCGTCGGAAACTCCGAGCGCTTCGATCAGCGGGCCGAGAAACGCCTCGTAGGGGCGCCAGCGGCCGACCGAGCTGGCGTAGATCGGCTGGCGCACCTGGGCCACGCTGGCGGTGCGCACGGCGCGCCCGTTGTTGTGGAAGTCGAGGCAGCGCGGATCCCAATCGAGGCCGCAATGGGCGAGGATTCGCCGTCCTTCGCCTTCGAGGTCTGCGACGACGTCCTCGTATTTCACCTCCAGCATCATGCCGGGCGGCAGCACGCATCGCCAATGCGCCATCAGCCTCTCGTAGGCGCGGTAATAGCGGCCGAGTTCGGCGAGGTCGTAGGCGTAGCTATGATTTTCGACGAACAGATTGGTGAAGCAGGAGAAGCAGGTGTCGACCGCTTCGCGCCGCACATGGATGATGCGCGCTTGTGGCAAGGCGAGTGCGATGAGACCCGCGCAGCGGAAATTGTCGGGCAACTTGTTGATGACCCGTTGTGCAGAATCGGATCGGCCTTCGAGCCGGGCGAGATAGGCCTCTCCGAGCCGGCGGAAATCCCCGGGGATCATGCGCCAGACGCTCTCCGGCGCTTTCAAGGCCGCGGCCGTCGCACCGCCGATTTCGAGGGCCGCGGCGTCGAAATCGTTGATTTCGCCGGCGCCGTGAACGCTCGGATGGCTGGCGAGGATCTGTTCGACCAGCGTCGTCCCCGAGCGCGGCATGCCGAGCACGAAAACGGGAACCGTAGAGGGCGCTCCGGCGCCGGCGAAGCGTCGCGTCAGGTCGTCGGCGTAGGCGAGCCGGCTGCGGTCGATGACCCCGACCACGGCGCCCTCGTCGTAGCCGGCGAGCCTTCGCTTCAGGGCGTTGCCGGCGACGAAATGGGGGAAGGAGCGAGCGGCGTCCGGTAGATCGGCGAAAGCCTTGCCGAGCGCGAAATGCGCGTAGACGCGTTCCTGCGGACTTGTCGGCGCGCCTTCGCAGACGAGCGCCTCGAGCGCTTCGACATAGCGTTCGCCGGGTTGAAAGCGTCGGGCCAGCGAAAGATGGTGGTAGGCCCGGGTGCGCGCCGGTTCCAGCGCGATGGCCGTCTCGAACGCGCTCGCCGCCTCTTTCAGGCGGCCGAGCTGAAGCAGGGCGACGCCCTTGTTGTCGTGGGCGAGCGCGAAGCGCGGCGCTTTGGCGATCGCCGCATCGTAGCTCAGCAGAGCTTCGCTTTCGCGGCCAAGGCCGCCGAGACTCGCGCCCCGGTTGACGAGCGCGTCGACGTGATCCGGCGCGAGCGCCAGCGCGGCGTCGCAGCTCATCAGCGCCTCAGGCAGCCGCCTGAGCGAGACGAGGGCGCTCGCGCGGTTGGCGAGCGCCTCCACATATTGCGGATTGAGAGCGATCGCCTGGTCGTAGAGCGTCAGCGCCTCGAGAGGCCGGTCGAGTTCGAGAAGCGCGCCAGCGAGAGCGTTGTAGACCGGCGCGGAATTCGGGGCGAGCGCGAGCGCCTTGAGGAAGCAATCCAGCGCCTCGGCATAGCGCTTGAGCGCTCGATACGCGATGCCTCGATTGGTCAGCAACTCGGCGCTCGGCTCAGCCAGCGCGGCGGCTCGCTCGTAACTGACCAACGCCTCGTCGGCGCGGCCGAGCTGAATCAGCGCGTTGCCGCGATTGTTGTGGATGTTGGCGTTGTCGGGATTGGCGGCGAGCGCCGCGTCGTAGCTCGGGAGCGCCTCCTCGGGCCGCCCGAGGTCGAGAAGCGTATTGGCGCGATTGTTGAGCGCGTCGGCGTTGCCGGGAGCCAGAGCGAGCGCGCGGTTGAGGCTGTCGAGCGCCTCCACGCTCCGTCCGAGCTCGCGCAGCAAGCCGCCACGGTTGCCGTGAGCGGTCGCCATGCGCGAATTGAGGGCGAGCGCCTTGTCGAGGCAGGCGAGCGCCTCGTGGGGGCGCTTGAGCAAGGCGAGCGCGCCGCCCTTGTTGGCGTAGGCCTCTGCGTGACGCGAATCGAGCGACAGCGCCCGATCGTAGCAGCGGAAGGCGTCTTCCATTCGGCCGAGAGAAGCGTGCGCCACGCCCAGTTCGCACCACGCCCCGGCATGCTTTGGCGAGGCGCCCGTCGCGCGGCTCAACGTCTGCGCCGCGTCCTCGTTGCGGCCTTGCTGCAGCAAGGCGAGGCCGAGGCCGCGCAGCGCGTCGAAGTCGAACGGGCGACGTGCGAGCACAGTGCGATAGAGCTTCTCGGCCTCAGCGAGCTTACCGGCCCGATGCTGGTCGCCCGCCGATTGGATAAGCGCCGCCGTCGACGGCGCGGAGTTGAGCGGGAAGGGGGGCTGTTTCACGGCGGGCTCCGGTCAGGCCGGTCGCGCCTCGGCGACCAGCGCGTTCTGCTTTTCGGTTGACCCGCGGCTGTCACCCCAGGGGAAAGCGGGGCTCGAGACAACAGCCGCGAGCCTTCGCCCCTCGACTCCTGGATGCCCGCTTTCGCGGGCATGACAGGCGCGACCTAGGCGGCTTCGACCAAAACGCAACGCGCTCTAGCAGTTGCTGCGACGCTGCGGCTTCCAAAGCGAATAACGCGCGACGCTTTCGCCGGGCTTGCGTGCCGCGGGGGGTTCAGCGTGTATGCTTCGTTGGAGATCCGGTCTATCGCGAAAAATACGCGCAGAACCTGAAGCGCGGCGCGCCGAGGTGAGGCGTCGGCATTTTCTTTTCGAAAAGCAGAAAACCGGCTATGCTTCCATCGCTCTGCTCTCGGCAGAACGATCGGCGGTCGAGATTGGCGCGGTCGAGACGCACGGAGACGGAGAAATCGAGCCTTTGCGCCTTGACGGTCTGTAACTGCTTGAAAGCAAATGACATTATGGCTTGACGTCAAGACAATTGCTTGACGAGACTTGCCATTGCTTGACGAAATTTGACGGTCGACTCGACGCCCTTCAGCCCTTGTCGCGCATCAGCCGCGACTTGTCGCGGTTCCAGTCGCGGGCTTTTTCGCTTTCGCGCTTGTCGTGCAGCTTCTTGCCGCGGCCGAGGGCGATGGCGATCTTGGCGCGGCCCTTTTCGTTGAAATAGACGCGGAGCGGCACGATCGTCATGCCTTCGCGCTCGACGCCCTTGGCGAGCTTGGCGATTTCCTTGGCGTGCAGCAACAGCTTGCGCGGCCGGCGAGGCTCGTGGTTGAACCGGTTGGCCTGCAAATATTCCGGGATGTTGGCGTTGTAGAGGATCATCTCGCCGTTGCGGTCGACCGCGGCGTAGCTTTCCGCCACCGTCGCTTTGCCGGTTCGCAGCGACTTCACCTCGGGGCCGGTCAGCATCATGCCGGCCTCGAACACTTCGCCGATTTCGTAATCGAAGCGGGCGCGCCGGTTCTCCGAGACGACCTTGTAATTGGGTTTATCTTTTTCGGCCACTGGTAAGACGCTGTTCTTGGCGCGCGGCGACAAGCCAGCGCGCGACAATCGAAAAAATTAGTCCGTCTGGACCAAGGTTCAAGCGTTGAGCACGCCTGCATGCACCATCGCGCGGCGGATCTGCGCCTCGGTCGACGCGTTGACCGGAATCAGCGGCAGACGCACCTCGTTGCGCACCTGGCCGAGCAGGTTCAGCGCGTATTTGGCCCCGCAGACCCCCGGCTCGACGAAGATGGCCGCATGCAACGGGGTCAACCGGTCCTGAAGGCGCAGAGCATGGGCGAAATCGCCCTTGAGCGCATATTCCATCAATTCGGCGCACAGAGCCGGGGCGACGTTCGCCACGACGGAGATGCACCCATCCGCTCCTGCCGCCATGCAGGCGAGCGCGGTCATGTCTTCGCCTGAAAGTTGGATAAACTCCTGCCCCATTGCATGACGCTGTCGGGAAATGCGCCCGACGTCGCCGGTGGCGTCCTTCACGCCGACGACGTTCTTCAACTCGTAAAGCCGCCTCATGGTGTCGACGGACATGTCTATTACACTTCGTGGCGGAATGTTGTAGATGATGATAGGTATCCCGATCGCGTCATTGATCGCCCGGAAATGATGATAAAGTCCTTCCTGGGTAGGCTTGTTGTAATAGGGGGTCACCACCAGCACCGCATCGGCGCCGGCCTTTTCTGCGTGCCTGGCCATCTCCACCGCGTCGTGCGTGTTGTTCGAGCCCGCTCCCGCGATGACGGGAACCCTGCCGCGCGCCTCGTCGATGCAGATCCCGATCGCGCGGCGATGCTCTTCGACGCTGAGCGTTGGGCTCTCTCCGGTCGTGCCGACGGGCACCAACCCGTGCGAACCGGACGTGATCTGAAGGTCGATCAATGCGCGAAACGCGGGCTCGTCGATCTTCCCGTCTTTGAAGGGAGTCACCAGGGCCGGCATCGATCCGTGAAACTTCGCCCGCTTGTCCATTTCGGCCTTCCAACTCGGCTCGACTCAACTCGTCTGGACCTCGCCGCGTTCGCAGCGGGCCAGACCCGACACATAGACCCTCGACACATCCCGCGAAAGGGGGAGTTCGGCGGAACGCCGTGGTTAACGTTTGGTCAGCAAAGGCGGCGCACAATGGCGAACGAGGCCATCGCCATGCTCGCTTTCCGTTTCGCCGCCGCGTTCATCGGCTTGGGCGCGCTCTATCTGACGGGAGTCACCGCGCGCCATGTTCCGGCGCTGCCGCCGGGGCGCGAGGGCGCCGCGGGCTTGGCTCGTCTCGTCCCACAAAACCCCCGGCGGTCAGCGGACGCTCCGGCGGGCAAGACGCCGCCCGCGCTCGCCATGGCGCCGGCCGATATCGCTCCGACCGGAGCGATCGAGACGCCGGGACCGGCGGCGCTGGAGCCCCCCGCGCCGGCGCCGGCGCAGGCGCCGATTGCCGCCGAGCCGGCGCCCGACGTCAGCCGTCTCACCGCGTCCGCCGCCCTCTATCGCAAGGGCGATCTCGCCGGCGGCGATGCGCTCGCCAGGGACGTCGCCGATCCGGTCGAGCGGACCGCGATCGAGTGGGCGGCGTTACGCCTGTCGCCGCGGCTCGACGAGCGGCGCCTCGCCGCTTTCGCGGCGGCCCATCCGGAATGGCCGGGCGAGGACTGGATCCGGGCGGTGCAGGAGGCGCATCTCTATGTCGAACATCCCGCGCCGCAGGTCGCCGCCGCGCTGTTCGCCGCCGATCCGCCGAGCACGCCCGCCGGCGAACTCGCGGCCGCCCGCGCAGCGCTCGACGCCGGCCACCGCGACCAAGCGATCGCAGCCGCCCGCGCTCTCTGGCGCGACGGCGACTTCGACCTCTGGACCGAGACCGCCATTCTCAAGGATTTCGGCGCGGCTTTGACGCGGGCCGATCACAAATATCGGGCCGACCGGCTCCTCTATGCGGAAAAGACCGGCGGGGCGATGCGCGCGGCGGCGCTCGCCGGGCCGGATGAGGTCGCGCTCGCCCAAGCCCGCATTATGGCGATGACCGGGCCGTTGACGCCTCGCGCGCTCGCCGCCGTCCCGGCCGCGCTGCAGAACGATCCCGGCCTTGTTTTCGCCCACGTGCAGGATGCGCGCCGGGCCAATCGGGCCCTCGAAGCCGCGTATTGGCTCAGTCGGGCGCCGAAGGCCGCCGGCGCGTTGATCGATCCCGACAAATGGTGGAGCGAGCAGCGCATGGTGGCGCGCGAACTGCTCGATATCGGGCAGATCGAGAAGGCCTATGCGATCTGCGCCGACGCGGCGCCGGTGTCGATTCCGGCCCGCGTCGACGCCGCCTTCCATAGCGGTTGGATCGCGCTGCGCTTCGCCAACGACCCTGAACGGGCGGCGCGCCACTTTGCGGTCGCGGCCGAGGCAGCCGAAACGCCCCTCTCGATCGCGCGGGCCGCCTATTGGCAGGGCAGGGCCGCCGAGGCGCTCGGCCACGCCGATGAAGCGCGCCGCTTCTACACGCGCGCCGCGCAGTGGCCGATCGCCTACTACGGCCAGCTTGCCGCCAAGCGCCTCGGGCGCGAGGTCGTCTTGCGCGAACCCACCGCGGTCGCCACGGGCGATCAGCGCAATGAGGCGACGCGCGTCGTCGCGATGCTCTACGCCGCCGGGCTCGACGAACTGGCGACGCCGCTCGCCGAGGCGGCGGGAGGCCGATGGAGCGACGAAGCCCAGATTGCAGCGCTCGGCGCCGTTGTCGCCGCGCATGGCGACGCGACGACGAGCGTTCATTTCGGCAAGATCGTCACCGAGCGCGGCTTCCCGCTCGACGACGTCGCCTTTCCGACCACGGGGATCCCGAGCTTCACGCCGCTCGCACATTCCGCCGATCTCCCAAGCGTCTACGCGATCGCGCGGCAGGAGAGCGAATTCATCTGGCGCGCCGCCTCGGGAGCGGGGGCGAAGGGCCTGATGCAGATCCTTCCCTCCACCGCCCAATCGACGGCGCGGCGCGCCGGGGTCGCCTTCGACATGGCGCGGCTCACCGGCGATCCGGCCTTCAACACCCAATTGGGAGCGGCGTATCTCGGCCAATTGCTCGACGACGAGAACGGTTCGCTCGAGCTGGCGCTTGCCGCCTACAATGCGGGGGCCGGGCGCGTCGCCCAATGGCTCGCCGCCTATGGCGATCCGCGCACCGGCAAGGTCGACCCCGTCGACTGGGTCGAGCGCATCCCGTTCGACGAGACGCGCGACTACGTGGAGCGGGTAAGCGAAAATCTCGGGGTCTATCGCGCCCGCTTCGCCGCAGCGCCCCCCGTCGCGCCTCCCCGCATGGCTCGCGCCAGCGAATAGGGGGCGCAGCGGCCGTAGCCGCTGCGCGAAGCGCTTACGGCCTCAGTCGAAGTTGGCGGTCGTCTTGTCGGCGTCCTTGTCGTAGTGGATCGTGATCTTTTCGACCGAGCACAAGTCGATGTCGCCCCACACCGCGCTCGAAGAGTCGACCGTGTAGACGACCTTGAGGTCCCAGTGGCAGCTCGTGGCTGAGCGGTGGAAGTGGATTTCTCGCGCGTCCCTGTCGCCGAGGACGCCGTCGCCCAGGATATCCTCCTCCCAGTCGCTCGATTTGCTCGGCGAGACGTAGACTTCCTTGATTTCGTAGCCGGTCTTGTTGACGAGCCGGAAATCTTGCTTGGCCTCCTCCGCGAGCGAGGCCCCCGATAGCGCCGCGAACGCAGCGACGCTCAAAACAATTGCGGAATAACGCATTTTTGCCCCTTTGGCATGGTTGTGCGGCGCACACAAACCACGGCTTACCAGTACAAACAAGGCGGAATGGGCCGGATTTCAACAACGGAATCGAGGTCCCTTGGGTGAGGACGCGTTTTCCCCGGACTCAAGCTTTTGGCGCGCCGCCCTTCGTCCCGGCCCGCGCCAGTTGCTCGATCAAGGCCGCCGCGTCGAGCGGCGCTCGCGCCATCGCGTCGTTATCGAAGAAGAGGAAAACGTCACGGCCCCGCACGCGAGGTTTGGTCGGACCGAGGACGCGCTCGGCGTCCTTTGGCTCGCCGCCGCAGGCCCAGTCGCGAACGCGCTGCGCCCATCGATCGAGCGCCGCGCCGTCGTAGCCGCTCGCGTAGAGCTGTTCGGATCCGTGCAGCCGGCAATAGACGACGTCTGAAGTCACGTCGACCTCTCGCAGCCTCAGCCGGACCGCGAAGACGAAGTCGTCCGGCGTGGCGTCGCGCCAGCGCCCGAAGCTGTCGGGGTTTTGCAGCCGATAGAACGTCGCGTTGATCTCGATCGCCGAGAAGCGGCGCGCGGCATAGGCGAGCTCGTCCTTCTGGGGCAGGTCAGACGGATAGAAGGAGCCGCGCCAGGAGGGGTAGCTCCAACCGGAGACGCCGATGCGGATGATGCCGGATCTGGCCATGCTATGAAGACGCCTCGTCGCTTTCGACTTTTGGATTTGAGCGTCGCAAGAGGCGCCGGCAAGAACGCTCGCCCATGTCGTTCTGCGGCCCGCATTTCGCCATATCGTGACCCGCTCCTCGGCTTAGCGTTTCATTCGAATGCGGCTGTTGGTCGGCCGTGTGGCTTAGGAGGCGCGCGATGTCTGCTCTCAATTCTGACACGGTTCGTGATTCCCTGATTGCTGGATTGCACGATGCGCACGGCATGGAAACCCAGGCGATCACGCTGTTGTCGGCCCAGGTGGATCGACTGAAACACTATCCCGAGCTGCATGAGCGCATCCGCGCCCATCTCCACGAGACCGAGGGCCAGCGTGACCGCCTCGAAAAGTGCCTGCAGCATTTCGGCGCCAGCCCCTCCATCCTGAAGGACGCGGCGGTGAAGTCGAGCGCCACCTTCCAGTCCATGCTGCACAGCTTCGCGAGCGACGAGGTGATCAGGAACAGTCGCGCCTCCTACGGCTACGAATGCTACGAAGTCATCTCCTACAAGGCCCTGATCGAAACCGCGCGACTCTGCGGGGCGGGCGAAGTCGAGCGCGCATGCCGCGAAAGTCTCGCCGAGGAGGAGCGCATGGCGGCCTTCATCAACGATCACTTGCCGCGCGTGGTGCAGGAATATCTCGCGCGAGCGAGCACGAAGGCGCAGGCCAAGCGCTAGGGGCGGACGGTGGAGCTCGACCTCAGCCTTGGGAAAGGGCCTGCAAGACGAGAAGGCCCACGCTCATTCTTGATTGGTACGGCAATTTGCCGCATATGAACCGAGGAAGGAGTGAGCCATGCCTAAGCCCGTAGCGGAAGCCGAGACTGCCCGATTGGAGGCCCGCATCCCGGCTCAGGTCTACGAGCAGATGCAGCGCGCCGCGTATCTGCGCGGGATGACCTTGACCGGCTATCTCATCGCCACTGCTGGCGAGGACGCTCGGCGCGTCGTCGAGGAGGCTGACATCATGCGTCTGGCGCGCGAAGATCAAATTCGCTTCGCGGAGGCGCTGATCAATCCGCTCGAGCCGAATGAACGGCTGGCCCGCGCGGCGAGGCGTCATGCCGAGCTGATCGAGCGTCGGTGACCCCTCGCTTCGCTATCGAGCCTCTGGCGAAGTCCCACAAGCGAGCCGATTTCACCTGCGGCAATGGCCGGATCGACGGCTATTTCCGCGAGACCGTCTCGCAGGACGTGAAGCGCAAATACGCGAGCTGTTTCGTAGCCAGGGAAATTGCAGCGAACCGCGTTGCCGGGTTCTATACGCTGTCATCCAGCAATGTGCCCTTGAACGAGGTCCCGGAGGCGCTGGCGAAGAAGCTGCCACGGTATCCGACCGTGCCGGCTGTGCTGATTGGCTGGCTTGGCCGGCACAGCGACTATGCTGGACAGGGGCTCGGGGAAGCGTTGCTGTTCGACGCGATCAAGACCGTCGCAACCGCGCCCATAGGGGCGCACGCCATCTTCGCCGACGCTATCGACGATAAGGCTGCTGCATTTTACGCAGCCTTTGGCTTCACACCTTTGATAAGGCGGCCGCACACGCTTTATCTGCCGATGTCTGCGGCGCTCAATCAGTTGTGGGCGTAAACGCCTCTGTCTGAAATGGCGGAAGCGGTGGGATTCGAACCCACGAACGGCTTGCACCGTTGCTGGTTTTCAAGACCAGTGCCTTCAACCACTCGGCCACACTTCCGTATCCATTCAACGCCCGCGATGCTTACCCCATCGCAGGCCTCGACGGCAAATTCCTTACACCAGCCGGCTCTGCGCCTTGGCGGCGGCGATGAAGCTTGCGAACAGCGGGTGCGGCTCGAAGGGGCGCGACTTCAGCTCGGGATGATATTGCACGCCGACGAACCACGGATGATCGGTCAGTTCGATCGTCTCCGGCAGCAGGCCGTCGGGCGACATGCCGGCGAAGATCATGCCCTTCGCCTCCAGACGCTCGCGATAAGCCGTGTTCACCTCGTAGCGGTGACGATGGCGCTCGGAGATTTCGGTCGCGCCATAGATTTGGGCGATGCGCGAGCCGGGCTTGAGCTCCGCCTTGTAGGCGCCCAGGCGCATCGTGCCGCCGAGGTCGCCGGCGTTCTGGCGGCGTTCGAGTTCGTTGCCGCGCAGCCATTCGGTCATCAGGCCGACCACCGGCTCGTCGGTCGGGCCGAATTCGGTGGAATTCGCGCCCTCAAGCCCGGCGAGCGAGCGGCAGGCCTCGATCACCGCCATCTGCATGCCGAAGCAGATCCCCAAATAGGGCACGTTGCGCTGGCGCGCGAAACGCGCCGCGAGGATCTTGCCCTCTGCGCCGCGAGCGCCGAAGCCCCCGGGGACCAGGATGCCGTTGACGCCCTCGAGATGCGGCGCGGGATCGGCGCTGTCGAAGATTTCGCTCTCGATCCAGTCGAGCTTGACCCTCACCTTGCTGGCCATGCCGCCGTGCGTCAGCGCCTCGATCAGCGACTTGTACGCGTCCTTGAGGCCGGTGTATTTGCCGACGATGGCGATCGTCACCTCGCCCTCGGGGCTGTGATAGGCGCGGGCGACCGCCTCCCAGCGCTTCATGTTGGGCTTCGGCGCCGGTTCGATGCCGAAGGCGGCGAGCACTTCGCGGTCGAGCCCGGCGGCGTGATAGGCGGCGGGCACGTCGTAGATCGAGGAGACGTCGCGTGCTTCGACGACGGCGCTCTCGCGCACGTTGCAGAAGAGGCCGAGCTTGCGCCGCTCCTCGCGGGGAATCTCGCGATCGGTGCGGCAGAGCAGGATGTCGGGCTGGATGCCGATCGAGCGCAGCTCCTTGACGGAATGCTGGGTCGGCTTGGTCTTCAATTCACCCGCCGTCGGGATGTACGGCAGCAGCGTCAGATGGATGTAGACGGCGTGGCTGCGCGGCAGATCGTTGCCGAGCTGGCGGATCGCCTCGAAGAAGGGCAGGCCCTCGATGTCGCCGACGGTGCCGCCGATCTCGACCAGCACGAAGTCGACGCCCTCGTTGCCCTCGAGCACGAATTCCTTGATCGCGTTGGTGACGTGCGGGATCACCTGAACCGTCGCGCCGAGGAAGTCGCCGCGCCGCTCCTTGGCGATCAGCTCCTGATAGATGCGCCCTGTCGTAACGTTGTCCCGGCGGCTCGCGTTGCGCCCGGTGAAGCGCTCGTAATGGCCGAGATCGAGGTCCATCTCGGCGCCGTCGTCGGTGACGAACACCTCGCCGTGTTGGGTCGGGCTCATCGTGCCCGGGTCGACGTTGAGATAGGGGTCGAGCTTGCGCAGCCGCACGGAATAGCCGCGCGCCTGCAGCAGCGCCCCTAAAGCCGCCGAAGCCAGACCCTTGCCAAGCGAGGAAACCACGCCGCCCGTGATGAATATATAGCGCGCCATGGGACTCGACCTCTATCCGATCGGGAACGATTCTGCGAGGAAGAAATTCTCAGCCGCTGCCAAAACGCCGCAGGGCAGCCATGCGGCGAAGGACGGACGGAACGGGTGGAACGCTTTAGACCGCCGTTCCCCACAAGTCGTAGGCGTCAGCGCGCTCGACCTTCACGGTCACAATGTCGCCGGCGCGCAGCGGCCGGCGCGTTGCGATGTGCACGGCGCCGTCGATCTGCGGCGTGTCGGCCTTCGAGCGGCCCTTGGCCTCGCGGGCGCCGCCCTCATCGACGATCGCCTCGATGCGCTTGCCGACCTTGGCCGCCTGGCGCTTGGCGCTGATCGCCTGCGACCGCTCCATGAAGCGCTTCCAGCGGCTCGCTTTGACTTCATCCGGCACGACTTCGAGGCCGAGGTCGTTGGCGCGCGCTCCCGCGACGGGCTCGTATTGGAAGGCGCCGACGCGGTCGAGCTTGGCTTCGTCGAGCCAGTCGAGCAAGGCGCGGAAGTCGTCCTCGGTCTCGCCGGGAAAGCCGACGATGAAGGTCGAGCGGATGGTGAGATCCGGGCAGATGGCGCGCCAGGCGCGGATGCGCTCCAGCGTCTTCTCCTGGTTGCCGGGGCGGCGCATCGCCTTCAACACGTTGGGCGCCGCGTGCTGGAAGGGGACGTCGATATAGGGCAGCACATTGCCGCCGTTCATCAATCCGATGACCTCGTCGACGTGGGGGTAGGGATAGACGTAGTGCAGCCGCACCCAGGCGCCCAAAGTGGCGAGTTCGCGCGTGAGGTCGAGGAAGCGGGCGGCCACCGCCTTGTCGCGCCAGGCGCTCTCGGCATAGCGCAGATCGAGCCCGTAGGCGCTGGTGTCTTGGGAGATGACAAGCAGCTCCTTGACGCCCGCTTTAACCAGCTTCTCAGCTTCACGTAAAACATCAGCGGCAGGCCGCGATACGAGGTCGCCGCGCAGCTTGGGGATGATGCAGAAGGTGCATCGATTGTTGCAACCCTCTGAAATCTTGAGATAGGCGTAGTGGCGCGGCGTCAGCTTGACGCCCTGCTCGGGAATGAGGTCGACGAACGGATCGTGCGGCGCCGGCGCTGCGGCGTGCACCGCCGCGACGACGCTCTCATAGGCCTGCGGGCCGGTGATCGCCGAGACGTTCGGGAAGGCGTCACGGATCGCGTCGGGCTCCGCGCCCATGCAACCGGTGACGATCACGCGGCCATTTTCGGCCATCGCTGCGCCGATCGCCTCCAGCGATTCCTTCTTGGCGCTGTCGAGAAAGCCGCAGGTGTTGACGATGACCGCGTCGGCCCCGGCGTGGCTGCGCGACAGTTCATAGCCTTCGGCGCGGAGCTGCGTGAGGATGCGCTCGCTGTCGACCAGCGCCTTGGGGCAGCCGAGCGAAACGAAGGAAATGCGGGGCGCGGGCTTGGCCGGGGCGGAGGCAGGATCGGTCATGGCCGTGCCTTGCCACACAGGGGGGCGCGGCGGCAAGGGTAGCGGGCCGATGACCCCATGCCGACGTCACGCAAATGTCAGAGGCTGACCCCCACCCGCGGCGATAAAAGTGACATCGCCCGCGGAGGGCCCGCAGGTGAAACTGTGCAGGAGCATGACGATGAATCACGCCTTCCGATTGGCCGTCGCCGCGACGGCGCTCGCAATTGCTGGCGGCGCTGACGCTCAGCAGGCCGTGCCTTCCGCCGCCATACGCGCCACAATCGAATCCGTCGCCGACGGCGGCGGCAGTCTCGTCGTCCACCGGCGCTCGGGCGAGACCGCGACCATACGGCTGAAGCCTGACGCGAAGGTCACGCTGGTTGTCCCGGCGAGCCTCGCCGACGTCAAGCCGGGGCTCTTCGTCGGCGTCGCCGCGGTGCCCGGCAAGGACGGCGCGCTCAATGCGATGGAAGTGCATATCTTCCCCGAGGCGATGCGCGGCGTCGGCGAGGGGTTCCGCCCGTTTGACCTCGCCCCCGGCAGCACGATGACCAACGGCGCGATCGAGGCGCGGGTCGACGGCGTCGCCGGCCCGAAGCTCACCGTGACCTATAGGGGTGGGCAGCAAGCCATTGATATTCCTCCTTCGACCCCGATCGTCGGTCTGACGCTGGGCGCGCGCTCGGACCTCAAGCCCGGCGCCGCGATCGTCGCGCGCGGGGCGAAGTCGGCGGATGGGACCTATGAGGCGGGCTACGTCCTGGTCGGCAAGAACGGCCTTACACCGCCGATGTGAGTACGCTTAAAGGGGCTGTCGTTCGGCGCCTCGCTCCCTATATATTTATAGGAGGAGGCGCCGGGTACCATGAGCGTAGCGTTCACACGGGAAGACAGCGCCCAGACGGCGCAGGAAGTCTCGCTGCCGGAGCGGCCGATCTCGCAGCACCCCAACATCGTCACGGAGTCCGGCTGGACCGCGCTCGAGTCGGCGATGGGCGATGCGCGCGCCGCCTTGGAGGCGGCGCAGCGGGTCGAGGACGCCGACGAGCGGCGCCACGCCGTCGATATGGCGGCGCGGGACGTGCGCTATTTCAACGAGCGCCTTCGCACCGCCCAAGTGTTCCCTCCGCCGGTCGAGTTCGATTCGGTCGCCTTCGGCCATCGGGTGACGATCCAGCGCGACGATGGGCGCAGGCAGATCTTCCGCATCGTGGGCGAGGACGAGGCGGACCCTCGCCACCAGACGATCTCCTACGTCTCGCCGCTGGCGCGCGCGCTGACCGGCAAATCGGTCGGCGACGTCGTGCAGATGGGCGGGCACGACATCGAGATACTCGCCATCGCGTGATCTGTGGACAGATCCGTCCCGCGTGGCGCCCGAGCGCCGGCGCCACTATCTTCGCGGTTCGATTCGCGAAGATAGGACTGACATGGCCGACGACATCAAACGCATCGCCGCAGCAATCGCCGTCGAGATCGGCGCGAAGACCGAACAGGCTGCAGCGGCGATCCAATTGCTCGACGAAGGCGCGTCGGTGCCTTTCGTCGCGCGCTATCGCAAGGAGGTCACCGGCGGCCTCGACGACACCCAGCTTCGCCTTCTGGCCGAGCGGCTCGTCTATCTCAGGGAGCTGGAATCGCGCCGCGCCGCGATCCTCGATTCCATCCGCTCGCAGGGCAAGCTGACCGACGAACTCGAGGCGCAAATCGGCGTCGCCGCCACCAAGGCGGAGCTCGAGGACCTCTATCTCCCCTATAAGCCCAAGCGCCGCACCAAGGCCGAGATCGCCCGCGAGCGCGGCCTTGGCCCCCTGGCGGAGGCGATTCTCGCCGATCGTTCCGTCGCGCCGGCGGACATCGCCAAGCCTTTCGTCGTCGGCGAGGTCGCCGACGTCAAAGCGGCGCTGGAGGGCGCCCGCGACATCGTCGCCGAGACGATCGCCGTCAATTCGGAACTGATTGGCCGCCTGCGCGGGTATATCAAGGAGAAGGCGTTCCTGCGCGCGACCGTCGTCGACGGCAAGCAGGAGGCCGGGGCGAAATTCTCCGACTATTTCGCGCATGTCGAGCGCTGGGCGCAGGTTCCGAGCCATCGGGCGCTGGCGATGCTGCGCGGGCGCAACGAGGGCGTGCTGTCGCTAGACATCGAGGTCGACGCCGACGACGCTTCGCCGGTCAAGCCGGTCGAGCGAATGATCGCCGACGCCTATCAGGTCGGCGGCGCCGCTCCGGGCGACCTCTGGCTGCGCGAGGTCGTTCGCTGGACCTGGCGGATCAAGCTGTCGCTGTCCCTGTCGCTCGATCTGATGATGGAGATGCGGGAGCGCGCCGAGGAGGAGGCGATCAAGGTGTTCGCCCGCAACCTCAAGGACTTGCTGCTCGCCGCGCCCGCCGGTTCGCGCGCCACGATGGGGCTCGATCCCGGCATCCGCACCGGCGTCAAGGTCGCGGTTGTCGACGCGACCGGGAAGCTGTTGGAGACCTCGACGGTCTATCCCTTCCCGCCGCGCAACGACGTCCGCGGGGCCCAGGCCGAGTTGGCGCAGCTCATCATGCGTCACAAGGTCCAATTGATCGCCATCGGCAATGGCACCGCGAGCCGCGAGACCGAGCGCCTCGTCACCGACATGATGACGCAAATGCCGGCCCCGAAGCCGATGAAGGTCATCGTGAGCGAGGCGGGAGCGTCGGTCTATTCGGCCTCGGCGCTCGCCGCGGCGGAGTTTCCGGACCTCGACGTTTCCTTGCGCGGCGCCGTGTCGATCGCCCGGCGTTTGCAGGACCCGCTTGCGGAACTCGTGAAGATCGAGCCCAAGTCGATCGGCGTCGGGCAATACCAGCACGACGTCGATCAGCATCGGCTCGGCCGTTCGCTGGAAGCCGTGGTCGAGGACGCCGTCAACGCGGTCGGTGTCGATCTCAACACCGCCTCGGCGCCACTTCTCGCGCGCGTCTCGGGTCTTGGCGCCTCGCTCGCGGATGCGATCGTCGCTCATCGCGACGCCGAAGGGCCGTTCGCCAGTCGCAAGGATCTTTTGAAGGTCAGCCGCCTCGGACAGCGGACGTTCGAGCAATGCGCCGGCTTCCTCAGGATCCGGGATGGCGCCGAGCCGCTCGATGCGTCGTCCGTTCACCCCGAGGCCTATGGCGTCGCCAAAAAGATCGTCGCCCATTGCGGGCGGGACGTGCGCGCGTTGATGGGGGACAAGCAGGCGTTGAAGGCGCTCAACCCCAGCCTCTTCGTCGACGAGCGCTTCGGCCTGCCGACGGTGCGCGACATCATCGCCGAATTCGAAAAGCCGGGCCGCGATCCGCGTCCGGAATTCAAGACGGCGACCTTCGCCGACGGGATCGACGACATCAAGGACTTGAAGCCGGGGATGCGGCTCGAAGGGACGGTCACCAATGTCGCTGCCTTCGGCGCCTTCGTCGACATCGGCGTGCACCAGGACGGCCTGGTCCATGTCTCGCAACTCGCCGACCGCTTCGTGAAGGACGCGCATGAGGTGGTGAAAGCCGGCGACGTGGTGAAGGTCCGCGTCGTCGAGGTCGACATTCCCCGCAAGCGCATCTCGCTGACGATGCGCGCCTCGGAGCAGATCCCGCACAGCCCCAAGGCGGAGGGAAGAGCCGACGCCGGTCCGCGCGGCCGGCCGGGGGACCGCCCGGCGCCGCGCGGACGCGACAGCGGGCCGGCGATCGGCGGCTTGGGAGCGAAGCTGGCGGAGGCCATGAAGCGGAGCTAGGGGCCTTCAGCCCTCTCTCGCATAGCCAGCCAGTCGAACGACGCGCGTCGTTTTGGAGGCCTCTGCGCGGGAGAGGGTGAATTTGTGACGCCGCTCAACCGTTCTCTTTCCGCAAGGAGGGGACGGGGCGCCAGATTCGCCCCCATTTTTCTTTAGCGACCCTGCGAAACTGCGGGGGGCGGCGCCACGTATGGATCCATGTCGGGGGGACGTCAGACGAAACCCTGAAAGGACCGAGCCATGCTGTTCTGCAAAGCAAGCGCCCCCATTCGCAAGACCGGGCCCTGGCAAGCCGCGGCCTACGCCATTTTGCTCCTGCCCTGGTTTGGGGCGGCTTGCCCCGCGCTGGCCGGGAACATGGGCGATCCGTCCGAGCCGATGAGGCGCACCGCGGCGGCGTATCCAGAGTATTTCGGGCCAACGAACGATCCGCCGCCCGAACAGGCGCCCAGGCGCGTTCAGCGCTGCAAGAACCCGCGCTGGCTCGCTGCGACCGATTGGAACTGCAAACGGCGGTAGAGCCGTCGCCATCTCCGCTTGCATCGACGACAGTCGGCTCGCGCGACCCCCTCGCCGGGAGAGGGCCACTCGCGCTAATAGGGGATCATGCGGCCCGCTCTGCTTGATCCCCTTTTCGCGCCCGCCGGCGCCCTTGCCGGCGTCGGGCCGAAGAACGCCAAGCTATTCGACAAATTGCTCGGCCGTCCGCAGGGCGCCCGGGTGCTGGACGTGATTTTTCACCTGCCGTACGCCGCGCTCGACCGGCGTGCGCGGCCGAAGATCGTCGATGCGCAACGCGACGCCATCGCCACCATCGAGGTGAGGGTCGTCGAGCACCGGGCGTCCTTGCAGCGTTCGAAAGCGCCGTTCAAGGTGCTGGTCGAGGACGACACCGGCGACGTCGAACTGGTGTTCTTTCTCGCCAACCCCGAATGGATCAAGAAGCGCCTGCCGGTCGGTGCGACGCGCTGGGTCTCGGGCAAGCTCGAGATGTGGGACGGCCATCTTCAGATGGTGCATCCCGACCGCGTGATGGACGCCGAGGAGCTGGCGAAAATGCCGGCGGTCGAGCCGGTCTACGGCCTCACGGAAGGCCTTTATCCCCGAGTCGTCGCGAAGGCCGCCCAGGCGGCGCTGGCGCGCGTGCCCGCGCTGCCGGAATGGATCGACCCGCCGACGGCGGCCCGCCTCAGAGCGCCGAGCTTCACCGACGCGCTGCAAGCCCTCCACAATCCCGCGACGCCCGGCGACATCGATCCCTCGTCGCTCGCCGCGACACGGCTCGCCTACGACGAACTGCTCGCCAACCAGCTCGCGTTGCTGCTGGTGCGCTCGCGCATGCGGGACGCCGCGGGGCAGGCCAACATCAGCGCCGGACGGATCGCGGGGGAGATCCTGAAGGCGTTGCCGTTCGAACTAACCGGGGCGCAGGGCAAGGCCGTCGAGGAAATCCGCGCCGATCTCGCTTGCCCCAAGCGCATGATCCGGCTGCTGCAAGGCGACGTCGGCGCAGGCAAGACGATCGTCGCGCTCATCGCCATGGCCGACATCGTCGAGGCGGGCCGGCAGGCCGCGATGATGGCGCCGACGGAGATTCTCGCGCGCCAGCATTTCGAGCGCATGAAGCCGCTCGCGCTGGCCGCCGGGTTGAGAATTGCCCTGATGACGGGGCGCGACAAGGCGGCCGAGCGGCGACAGGCGCTGGCGGCGCTGGCGGCGGGCGATATCGACATTCTCGTCGGCACCCACGCTTTGTTTCAGGAGAGCGTGGCGTTTCGCGATCTCGGGCTTGCGGTCGTCGACGAGCAGCATCGCTTCGGCGTGCACCAGAGACTGGCGCTCGCCGGCAAGGGCGAAGCGGTCGATCTCCTTGTCATGACGGCGACGCCGATCCCGCGCACTTTGGTGCTCGCCTATTTCGGCGACATGGACATTTCGGCGCTGACCGACAAGCCGCCGGGGCGTAAGCCGATCGACACCCGCGTCCTGCCGCTGGAACGGCTGGAAGAAGTCGTCGCGGGGATTGGCCGGGCGATCGCGGGCGGGGCGCGCGCCTATTGGATCTGCCCGCTGGTCGAGGAGAGCGAGGCGCTCGACGTCGCCGCCGCTGAGGAGCGCGCGGACATGCTCCGGCAATTCTTCGGCGACGCGGTGGGCCTCGTGCACGGCCGCATGAAGGGGACGGAGAAGGACGCCGCGATGGAGCGCTTCCAGCGCGGCCAGACGAAGGCTCTTGTTGCGACGACCGTGGTCGAGGTCGGCGTCGACGTGCCGGAGGCGACGATCATGGTGATCGAGCACGCCGAGCGTTTCGGCCTGGCGCAATTGCACCAGTTGCGCGGCCGGGTCGGCCGCGGCTCGGGGCGCTCGACCTGTCTGTTGCTCTACAAGGGCCCGCTCGGCGAGACGGCGCGCGCCCGGCTCGAAATCCTGCGCGAGACGGAGGACGGCTTCCGGATCGCCGAGGAGGACCTGCGCCTGCGCGGCGAGGGCGACGTGCTCGGCGCCCGCCAGGCGGGCGCCCCAGGATTTCGCCTCGCCCGGCTGGAGGTTCACGGGGGATTGCTCGCGCCCGCGCGCGCCCAGGCGCAAGCCGCCCTGGCCGATGGCGGAAGGCTGCGCGGCGAGAAACATCAAGCCCTTAGGCTGCTTCTCTATCTCTTCGAGCGCGACGAGGCGGTGCGGCTGATGGACGCGGGCTAGCCGGGCCAGTTGGACAAAGACGCGGCGAGGATCTAATCCTTCGCCGCGCGCAACGGCCGGCGTCCCATTCCTATTTTTTTCGCGCCGCAGCGCCGCTGGAGCCAAGACGTGCCTAGTACTGGCATCATCATCGCCATCATCGATATTGCGCTCATTGTCCATGCGGCAAAGACCGGTCGATTCTCCCCCTGGGGATTCATAATCCTCTTTCTGCCGGGGATCGGCGCGCTGGCCTATGTCGTCGTGGAGCTTTTGCCGGCTTGGTTCGGCTCGCAGAAGGTCCAGCGGGCGCGGGCGCAGTTCGCTGGCGCGATGGATCCCACCCGTCGCTATCGGCAATTGCGCGACGATCTCGAACTCGTCGACACGATCGCCAATCGCGCGGCGCTTGCCGAAGAGTGCCTTGCGCTCGGCAAGTATGACGAGGCGCTCGGGCACTACGACAGGGTCCTCGCCCAGCCGCTCGGCGAGGAGCCGGCCTTCATGCTGGGCAAGGCCCGGGCCGAATTCAACCTCGGCGCCGTCGACGTCGCCATCGCGACGCTCGAAGAGCTCAAACGCCGCTGGCCCACCTATCAATCGGCGGAAGGCCATCTGCTGTACGCGATCGCGCTGGAGAAAGCCGGGCGCGACGACGAGGCCCTCGCCAACTACGAGGACGTCGGTCGCCATTATCCCGGCTCCGAGCCGCGGGTCCGGCAAGCGCTATTGCTCCAGCGGCTCGGCCGCCGGGACGAAGCCCGATCCATCGCAGGGGACGTCGCCCGCTCGCTCGGCCGCGCGCCCGAGCATGTCCGGCGCAAGCAGGCGCAATGGCTCGCCGCGGCCCGGCAGATCGCCGGCGTCTGACGGTCAGTCGCCGGTCCTCCTCAACGGACCCAATCACGCCGGCAGTGCCCGGCAGCGTCGATTGTGCAATAACTGCCCGGCGCGGCGCTGCCCAAAGCTGTGGGCGCGAGCAGAACTCTCGCAACGAAGGGAGGACCGATGGGCGTTCTGGTGAACGGCGAATGGCGGACGGACGAAGTCTTCCCGAAGGACGCGGGCGGTCGCTTCGTCCGCCCGGACACTGTCTTTCGCAATTGGGTGACCCCGGATGGGTCCGCGGGGCCGACCGGGGAGGGAGGATTTCCTGCCAAACCGGGGCGCTACCATCTTTATGTGTCGCTCGCCTGTCCCTGGGCGCATCGCACGCTGATCTTCCGCAAGCTCAAGGGCCTCGAAGCCCAAATCGGCGTCTCTGTCGTCAATTGGCTGATGGGCGAGGAGGGATGGGCCTTCGCGCCGGGACGCGGCGTCGTCCCCGACACCGTGCTCGGCAAGCAGCGGCTCTACGAAATTTACGCCGCCTCGCGGCCCCAATACACCGGGCGCGTGAGCGTGCCGGTGTTGTTCGACAAGACCCGCGGCGAGATCGTCAGCAACGAATCCGCCGACATCATCCGCATGTTCAATTCGGCGTTCGACGGCGTCGGCGCAGCGCCCGGCGACTATTATCCTTCAGAGCTTCGCGCCGAGATCGACGCGCTCAATGCGCGCGTCTACGCGACCGTCAACAACGGCGTCTACCGCGCCGGCTTCGCCTGGACGCAGGAAGCCTATGAGGAGGCTGTATCGGCTCTGTTCGGTACGCTCGACGATCTCGAGGCGCGGCTCGCCGATCGGCGCTTCCTCCTCGGGGACCTCTTGACCGAAGCCGATTGGCGGCTGTTTCCGACCCTGCTGCGCTTCGACCCCGTCTATGTCGGACTGTTCAAATGCAACATCCGGCGCATCGCCGATTATCCGCATCTCACGCGTTACTTGCGAGACCTTCGCGACTGGCCTGGAATTGAGGAGACGGTTGATCTCTTCCATATCAAGCATCACTACTATGAGAGTCTTCGCCTCATCAATCCGACGGGCGTCGTCCCATTGGGCCCGGGCGATCTTCGCTAAATCGACTGTCGCCAAATAGAGTGCGGATGTCCGGCCGCGACTTTGCGGACGACCGCGCCAAAGGGAAGAAATAAATGATAGCGAGCTGGATCCGCGCGGTTTCGGTCGGCGCCGCCCTGGCGCTCTCGGTCGCGGCGAACGCCGCTCAGCCACTCAAGGTCGATGTCGTTTCGTTCGGCCTCTGGGGCGCGCAGAGCGTATTCGCGAGCGAAGCGGCGGGGGCGGCCAAGATCGTCGCCCATCAATTCGGCCGCCATGGCGGCAGGGTGATCGTGCGGGCCAACACCAAGCGCAGCGGCGGGGCGACCGAGGACAACTTGCGCGCGACGCTGGCCTCGCTCGGCGCCAAGATGGATCCTGAGCACGACGTCCTGTTCCTCATTCTGACGTCACACGGCAATCAGGAAGGCATCGGCGTCGCCACCCCCAAGGAGGAATCTTTCATTACCCCGATCGAATTGCGGCAGATGCTGCGCGAGAGCGGCGCGCGGCTCAGCATCGTCGTCGTATCCGCCTGTTATTCCGGCATTTTCGCGGATGCGCTGGCCGAACCCAGCACGCTCGTCATCACCGCGGCCGACCGGGATCACGCGTCGTTCGGCTGTCGCGACGGCGCAAAGTGGACGACCTTCGGCGAGGCGTTCTTCGCCGATGCGCTGGCGCGCACCAAGAACCTCCCGGACGCTTTCGCCCTGGCGCGCAGCCACATAGCGGAGCGGGAGCAGGCGGAGGGCTTCGAGCCGTCCAACCCGCAGATGGCGGGCGGTCGCCACGTGCTGGAGGTTCTCCAAGACGCGGACTGAAGCGAGGGCTCGTATAAAAGGTAGAAGCTACGTAATGCAGGGACGGATGTAAGGATTACAAAACCTATTTGAAATAAGCTGTACGCATTCGCACGCGAGCGCTTTGCCGCTTTACGTGAAGCAGGCGCTCAACCGTCATGGGTGAAGCGATGGCGTCACGGCAGGGAACACAGCACTGGGGTCTCAAAGCGGCCGCATGCGCCGCGATCGTCGCCTGGCAGATCTATGAAGTGGCGAGCCAGAGCGTACTCTCGCCCAACGAGGGCAATCTTCCGCACTATCTCATCATCGCAGCGGCGCTCTGCGGGCTGGTCGTATCGCTGCTGAAATTGAACGCGGATTACTGACTAAGGCGACGTCGCTTCGGCGCCTTCGTAGGCTGACAAGCGTGCGCGCGCCCGCTATAAGCGCCGCGACGCTGGCGGGAGCACGCCAGCTTCGAGGAGCCTATGGCCAATTTTGAACTCTCAAGCGCCGGGCTCGACGAGCGGCGACGTCGCGCGCTGTTCCGCGCTCGGCGTCGCGGCATGCGCGAAATGGACCTCGTGATGGGCCAGTTCGCCGACCGCGACCTATCGACGATGGACGAGGCGGAACTGGCGGAGTTCGAGCGCCTGCTCGATGTCGCCGATCCGCAAATTCTCGCGTGGATCGTCGGCGACGAACCGACGCCGGCCGCCTACGACACGCCGCTGTTCCATCGCCTGCGCGCCGCTCCGCGCGAGGCTCTGGCAAGGAAAGCCAACCAACAGTGAAATCGCTCGCCGCGGCGACCAGCCGCCTCGCGCAAGGCGGCGAGGTGGCGCTTTGCCACGTTCCGGAAGGGTATGACGCGTTCGTCGTCGCCGACCTCGCGCGCGCCTTTGCGCGCGCGGGCGAGGAGCGGGCCGCCGCGTTGGTCTTCATCGCCCGCGACAGCGTGCGCGCGCAGAACTTCATCGATGCGCTGGCCTTCGCTGCGCCGGAGGTCGAGGCGCTATTTTTGCCGTCGTGGGATTGCCAGCCCTACGACCGCGTCTCACCGAACGCTTCGGTGTCGGCCCAACGCATGACGACGCTGGCGCGGCTCGCCCGCTCGAGGGGCGCGCTCGAGCGGCCGCGCGTCCTCGTCATGACCGCCAATTGCCTGACGCAGCGCGTTCCGCCGCGCAAGTTCGTCGCCGCGGCGGCGTTCTCTGCGGCGCCCGGCAATACGGTGCGCATGGACGAACTTGCGGCCTGGCTCGAATCGAACGGTTACAGCCGCGCCAGCACCGTGCGCGACGTCGGCGACTACGCGACCCGCGGCGGCATCCTCGATCTCTATCCGCCGGGGGCTCCGGCTCCGGTCCGGCTCGACTTCTTCGGCGACACGCTGGAATCGATCCGCTCGTTCGACCCCGAGACCCAGCGCAGCGTCGGCCAGTTGCGCGCGCTCGACCTCGTGCCGATGAGCGAAGCACGCCTGACGACCGACTCGATCCGCCGGTTCCGCCAAGCCTATGCGGCGGAGTTCGGCGCGCCACGTCGCGGCGACACGGTTTACGAAGCCATCAGCGAGGGACGGCGAGCGATCGGCCTGGAGCACTGGCTGCCGCTGTTTTACGACGGCATGGACAGCCTGTTCGATTACGTCGAGGACGCCCCTTTCGTGCTTGATGCGCGGGCTGAAGAGGTCGCCCATCAGCGCTTCGCGCAGATCGCCGACTATTACGACGCCCGCCGCACGGCCGATCAGGAAGACCCCGCCAAAGCAGACTACCGGCCGTTGAAGCCGGAGCGGCTTTATCTCAGCGAAGACGAGTTCCGCCAGCGTTTGGGGAAGGCGCCGCTCGCGCGCGTGTCGCCGTTCGAGGGCGCGCCGGGCGCAGCCAACATCATCGATTTCGGCGCGAGGGTCGGGCGCGACTTCGCGCCTGAGCGTCAGGACGAGAACGTCAACGTGTTCGACGCGGCGGTCAAGCACATCAAGGCGCTGCGCGAGGCCGGCCACCGCGTGATCGTCGCCGGCTGGAGCGACGGTTCGCGCGAGCGCCTCAGCCATGTGCTCGCCGAGCACGGCCTCAAATCGCAGGACCTCGTCTCCTCCTACGCGCAGGCGAAAACGGCGCGCGCCGGGACGCTGCCGTTGGCGGCGATCGCGATGGAGCACGGCTTCGAAACCGAGGATCTCGCGATCATCGGCGAGCAGGACATTCTCGGCGACCGGCTCGTTCGTCAGCACAAACGCAAGCGACGCGCTCAGGACGTGCTCGCCGAAGCCGCAGCGCTGACGGCCGGCGATCTCGTCGTGCACGTCGATCACGGCATCGGCCGTTTCGTCGGCCTCGCCACCATCGAGGCGGCGGGTGCGCCGCACGATTGCCTGGAGATCCACTACGCCGGCGGCGATCGGCTGTTTCTGCCGGTCGAAAATCTCGAGCTGCTGTCGCGCTATGGCTCCGAGCAGGGCGAACTCGACCGGCTCGGATCGACCGGCTGGCAGACGCGCAAGGCGCGGCTCAAGAAGCGCGTGCGCGAAATGGCGGGCGAACTCATCCGCATCGCTGCGCAGCGCATGACGCGCTCGGCGCCGCGTCTGGGACCGCCCGAGGGGCTTTACGACGAATTCTGCGCCCGCTTCCCCTACGACGAAACCCAGGATCAGGCGGCCGCCATCGAAGCGACGCTCGACGATCTCGGCGCCGGCCGGCCGATGGACCGGCTGGTCTGTGGCGACGTCGGCTTCGGCAAGACGGAGGTCGCCCTGCGCGCCTCCTTCGCGGCCGCGATCAACGGCAAGCAGACCGCGATCGTCGTTCCGACGACGTTGCTGGCGCGCCAGCACGCCAAGAATTTCATTCAGCGCTTCGCGGGACTGCCGATCCGGATCGGCCAGCTCTCGCGCATGGTCGGCGCGGCCGAGCAGCGCGAGGTGAAGAAGGGCCTCGCCGAAGGCTCAGTCGACATCGTCGTCGGCACCCATGCGGTGCTCGGCAAGACCGTCGCCTTCAAGGATCTCGGGCTGGTCGTGATTGACGAAGAGCAGCATTTCGGCGTCGGCCACAAGGAGCGGCTGAAGGATCTTCGCTCCGAAGTGCACGTGCTGACGCTGTCGGCGACGCCGATCCCACGCACGCTGCAACTCGCCATGACCGGCGTGCGCGAATTGTCGATCATCGCGACGCCGCCGGTTGACCGGCTCGCGGTGCGCTCGTTCGTCTCGCCGTTCGACGCGCTGATCGTGCGCGAGGCGCTGCTGCGCGAGCGCTACCGCGGCGGCCAGTCTTTCTATGTCTGCCCACGGATCGAAGACCTCGACGAGGCGGCCGCCTTCCTCAGGCAGAACGTGCCCGAAGCGAAATTCGTGGTCGCGCACGGCCAGATGGCGGCGAGCGAACTCGAGGACAAGATCGGCGCCTTCTACGACGGCAAGTACGACATTCTGCTGTCGACCTCGATCGTCGAATCCGGCCTCGATATTCCGCGAGCCAATACGCTGATCGTGCATCGCGCCGATATGTTCGGCCTAGCGCAGCTCTATCAGTTGCGCGGCCGGGTCGGGCGCTCGAAGACGCGCGCCTACGCCATCTTCACGACGCCGGCTAACAAGCCGATGACGCCACAAGCCCAAAAGCGGCTCGAGGTGCTGCAGTCGCTCGATACGTTGGGCGCCGGCTTCCAGCTCGCCAGCCACGATCTCGACCTCCGTGGCGCCGGCAACTTGCTCGGCGAGGAGCAATCGGGCCACATCAAGGAAGTCGGCTACGAGCTCTATCAGCAGATGGTTCAGGACGCGATCGAGCGTCTGAAAGCGGGCGTCGACGAGCCGGCGCAGGAAATGTGGTCGCCGACGATTTCGCTCGGCGCGCCGGTGACGATCCCGGAAGACTATATTCCCGACCTGACGACGCGGCTTTCGCTCTATCGCCGCCTCTCCTCGCTCGAGGAGGATGCGGACATTGAGGCGATGGGCGCCGAGATCGTCGATCGCTTCGGCTCGCCGCCGCCCGAGGTCGAGCTGCTGTTGAAGCTGGTGACGATCAAGGCGCTGTGCCGGCGCGCCCATGTCGAGAAGCTCGACGCCGGCGCGAAGGGCCTGACCCTCGCGTTCCGCGACAATTCGTTCGCCAACCCCGCCGGCCTCGTCAAATGGGTCGCCGCAAAGGGCTCGCTCGCCCGCGTGCGCCCGGACATGCGCATCGTCGTGGTCGGCGATTTCGAGGACCTGCCCGAACGGCTGGAGGGCACGCTCGCGATCATGCGGGAGATTGCGAAGATCGCGGGGCGGAAAGGGTAGGAGCGGGGCGGAGGCTCGCGAAATATCCGCGCCAAGCAGCTCTTTTCGTCTTACCCGGCCTTGTGCCGGGCATCCCAAGGCGATTGCAAAGCAATCGTCCGCACGCCGAGCCGACGATTCTAACGTCATAGGGTCCATGTGACGGCGCCGCGTGGATGGCCGGGACAAGCCCGGCCACGACGGCGTCCAGCCGACGTGCCTCCTCATCAGACCTCGGCGGCTCGGAACTCTCGTCGAACTCCTGCCAACGAAATCAAAGGAGCCTAACCCTCGGCAGACCTTGTCTATGGATTTCGGATCCGAGACCGAGCAGAATGCGGAGCTCTTTCTGCATTCTGCGGTCTGTCGGAGCGGCGCGCCGGAAGACCGGAGCAGACTGGCCGCGCCGACTGTTTGCTGCGAGGCGTTATGAGGATCGTCGTCATTTCCACACTGGCCCTCGCGCTCGGGACAACGCTCGCCGCTGCAGCGCCACGCCACCTCGCGACGGTGGAACGGAAGCCGGCGCCGCTCGACGTCAAACCGGGGACGCAGCTGACGATCCCGATCTCGATCGTCGACGGCAAAGTCGTGACCCACGTTCCGCGCGTGGCCACCCTCGGCGCGATTCCGCCAAAGGACGGTGAAATCACCGTCGGCCTCGAGCGCGAGAAGGGCACACTCTACAACCAGATCATCGTGACGGAGAAGACCGCACAGCCGATCGATTTCCTAGTCACCGGGCTTAACGGCGGCACCAAGATCGATGAAACCGAGATTTGCGGTCAGCTCGGAGCGCCGATCACCGCCCATATCGGCTCGGTGCCGTGGCGGTTCTGGCTCAATGGCTTCGAAGTCGGCAAGGGCGCGGGGACCTGCGGATAGGGCGCGGCGCTTGGTCAGCATTGGCTCCGTGTCGCGGCGCGTCTCGCTGCGTGAGTTCAAAGTCGGCAAGGGCGGCGCGACCCGCCGACGAAGCTGGCGCCTCGCCTCAAAACACCGACCATCCCATCCGCTTGGCGAGCTTCTCCAGCGCGATTGCGCCCAGGTGCGAGTTGCCGTTGGCGTCGAGGCCGGGCGACCAGACGGCGATCGAAGCCTTGCCGGGGGCGACCGCGAGAATACCGCCGCCGACGCCGCTCTTGCCCGGCAATCCGACGCGGAAGGCGAAGTCGCCTGATCCATCGTAATGGCCGCAGGTCAGCATCAGCGCATTGATGCGGCGCGCGCGTTCGGAGGAAACGACCGACATGCCGGTCGCCGGATTGCGCCCCGCCGAGGCGAGAAAAAGACCCGCCATCGCGAGCTGGCGGCACGACATGGCGATCGCGCAGTGGTGGAAATAAACCCCGAGCACGAAGTCGACCGGGTTCTCGATCCGGTCGAACGACTTCATGTAATTGGCGAGCGCGGCGTTGCGAAAGCCGGTTCGCCGCTCCGATTCCGCAACCCCCTTGTCGATGAAGATCGAATTGTCCTGCGCAAGAAACCTCAGGAAGCGCAGGATCTCGCCAAGCGCTTCGCGGGGCTGGCTGCGAGAAAGAATCACGTCGGTGACGACGATCGCTCCGGCGTTGATGAAAGGATTTCTGGGAATGCCGCGCTCGCGCTCGAGCTGCACGATCGAGTTGAAGGGATTGCCCGAGGGCTCGCGGCCGACGCGGGACCACAGATTGTCGCCGACCAGGCCGAGCGCCAGCGTCAAGGTGAAGACCTTGGAGATGCTTTGGATCGAGAAGGGATCCTCGGCGTCGCCCACGGCGACCGTTTGGCCGTCGACGGTGGTCACTGCGAGCGCGAAGGCGCCGGGATCGACCCGCGCGAGTTCGGGGATGTAATTCGCGACCTCGCCGCGATCCCCCCGCGCCTTCATTTCCGAAGCGATTTCCCGCACCGCAACTTCGAGGTCGGACACACGGGCCTCCAGGCGAAAGGCGCGCGTCTTACACCAAAGCCGCAGGGGCGGAAACCCGCCCGGACGGCGGCCGGGCTTGTCCCGGCCGTCCCAAGGCGATTGCGAGCAATTCAGACGGTCATCGGTTGATGGTCTCGAGCGCCAATCCACGCGTGCTTGGGCCCAGCGCGATCGCAATCACCCCGACCGCCATCGCCGCGCCGATGAAGATCGCGACGAAAGGCACGCCGCCCGCGTTGAGCAGCAGCGCGATGATGAGGCCGGCGAAGGCGCCGACGAGCCGGCTCCAGGAATAGACGAAGCCGACCGCCCGGGCGCGAATGCGGGTCGGATAGAGCTCCGCCTGGTAGCTGTGGAAGGCGTAGGACATCACGTTCGACGCCAACGTGAAGGCGACGCCGAGCGTGATCAGCGCCAAAGCTTCGCTCGCCTGAGCGAACAGAGCCATCGCGACGCCCATCGCGATCAAGGCGGCGATAATCTGCGTCTTGCGCTCGATGCGATCGGCGAACAGGGCGCCGAGCAGGGGGCCAAACGGGTTGCCGATCGCGATGATGAACGAATATTCGAGGCTCGTCGTGACGTTGACGCCGCGATGCATCAACAGGGTCGGCACCCAGGCGGCGAACCCATAGAAGCCGATCACTTGCGCGGCGTTGAAGACCGACAGGATGACGGTGCGGCCGAGATAGGGCGGCGCGAAGGCCTCGGCGAGCGACCCGTCCGGGCGGAAGTCTTCCGGCGTCTCGAGATGCGGCTCCGGCAACGGACCGCCGTTCTCGATCTCGACCTGCCGTTCGATCCCGGCGACGATCGCCAGCGCCTCCAGGCCCCGGTCGTGGCGCGCGAGCCATCGCGGGCTTTCCGGCAGGCTGCGGCGGAGGAACCAGACGATCAGCGCGCCGCCGGAGCCGATAAGGATGATGGCTCGCCAGTAGTCGAGCCCGAGGGGAGTGGTTTCCCTCAAGCCCCAGGCGAGCACTGCGCAGATCGGCACCGCGAGAAAAGTGATGACTTGGTTGAGGCAGAAGGCGCGCCCGCGCGCCGATGGCGGGACGAGCTCGGAAATATAGGCGTCGATCGTCACCAGTTCGACGCCGATGCCGATGCCGGCGATGAAGCGCCACAACACGAGATCGAAGCCGTTGGTCTGGAACGCCATGATCGCGGTCGTCGCCGAATACCAGAGCAGCGAACCGGTGAAGATGGCGCGCCGGCCGAAGCGGTCGGCGATCTGCCCGAAGGCGAGCGTGCCGACCCAGAGCCCGGCGAAGGTCGCGAAGACGAAGACGCCGAAGCCGGCGACCTTCAGCACTTGTAGAGAGGCGAGGGGGCCGAGCGCCTCGGGCTTGAACAGCCCCGAAGCGATCATCCCGGGGGCGACATAGCCGGTGAAGAACAAATCGTAGTATTCGAAGAAACCGCCGAGCGAGATGAGCGCGACGAGGCCCCAGATCGACGGGGTCGTCGGCAGGCGGTCGAGCCGCGCGGCGACTTCCGCATAGTGCTGGGCGCGGATGTTGCTCTGGACTTGCATAGGATTCCCCCAAAATTCCCGCGTGCGAAGCAGGGGATGTTCGACGTCGACAGGCGACGCAATTCGAATGACCCCGCGTTGGCGGGAGGCCGGCGGACCGGCCTCCGCGTCAGGCGTCTAAGCCACCGGCGGCGCCGCCGCGCGTTCGAGCGCGGGATTGTGGCCGAGCGCCAGCACAAGAACGGCGCCGACGAGAGCGGCGCAAGCCAGGAAGACGAGGCTGGCCGTGTCGCCGCCGGTTGCCGTCTTGAGATAGCCGAACGCCTGCGGCCCGAAATATCCACCGAGGTTGCCGATGGAGTTCACCGCCGCGATGCCGGCCGCTGCGCCGGCGCCGCTCAAGAATGCCGTCGGCAAGGTCCAGAAGACCGGCAGGATCGAGAAGAATCCCCAGGCGGCGACGCACAGCACGACCATCTTCGCCGCCGGTTCGCTGATGCTGGCGGCAAGTCCCAAGCCGACCACCATGGCGAGGAAGGGAATGACGCAGTGCCAGACGCGCTCGCCCGTACGGTCGGAATGGCGGCTCCACACCAGCATGCCCACCGCCCCGACGACGTAAGGCAGCGCGGTGATGAAGCCGGCCTCGACGTTGCTGACGCCGAACGCCTTGACGATCTGCGGCAGGAAGAAGCTGAGGCCGTATTGCGGGATGTTGAGCGCCATGTAGACGCAGCCCAGCAGGACGACGCGCGGGTTGGCCATCGACTGAAGCCAGGTCATCCGCACATGAGCTTCCCGGTTGGCTTGCTCGGCGTCGAGCAGGTTCTGCAGCCAGGTCCGCTCCTCGGGCTCCAGCCATTGGGCCTCCAGCGGCCGGTCGGTGAGGTAGGCCAGCACCGCCACGCTCATCAACAACGCAGGGACGGCCTCGATGATGAACATCCACTGCCAGCCGTGCAACCCGCCGACGCCCTCGAGCCCGAGGATGAGGCCGGAAATGGGCGAGCCGATCACGGTGGAGATCGGAATGGCGAACATGAAGAGGCCGACGATCCGCGCCCTGTAGGCGCTGGGGAACCACAGCGTCAGAAAGAAGATGATGCCGGGAAAAAAGCCGGCCTCGGCGACGCCGAGCAGCAAGCGGACGATATTGAAGCTTGCCCCGCCAGCAACGAATGCCTGCGCGCCGGAGACGAGCCCCCAGGTGACCATGATCCGCGCGATCCATCGGCGCGCGCCGAATTTGTGAAGCGCGAGGTTGCTCGGAACCTCGAAGAAGAAATAGGCGATGAAGAAGATTCCCGCCGCCCCGCCGAAGGCGGCGGCGGTGAGGCCGAGGTCCTTGCTCATCGTCGCGCCGGCGAAGCCGACGTTCACCCGATCGAGATAGGCGATGAAATAGCAGACCATCAGAAATGGGACGAGCCTCCGCACGACCTTGCTCATCGTGCGCCGCTCGGTTTCGTTCACCGGCTCAGCCATAGTTCCTCCACTCGATTTTTTTGGCTCTCGATGCGTTTTTGCGAATCGAGGCGCGGCCCGTTTTCGGGATCCACGATCAAGCTAGGAGATTTCTGTCACCTTGGCGATTCCGAGGCTCGCCGCCAGGCTCGCGCCGCCGCTCACATTCCCGTATACGGTCGGACCCCGGGGCGCCGCCAGCGCCCGGGAGGGCCTTCGCGTGAGCCGACTTGTCTATGTCCTGAACGGACCGAACCTCAACCTGCTCGGCAAACGCCAGCCGGCGATCTACGGCCACGAGACCCTGGCGGACGTAGAGGCCTCATGCCGGAGCGTCGCGGCGGAACTCGGCCTCGCCATCGAGTTCCGGCAGAGCAATCGGGAATACGAGATCATCGACTGGATTCACGAGGCGCGCGAGCGCGCGGTCGCGATCGTCATCAACCCCGCCGCCTTCACCCATACGTCGGTCGCGATCCTCGACGCGCTCAATACCTTCGAGGGGCCGATCCTCGAGGTGCACATCTCGAACGTGCACAAGCGCGAGCCGTTCCGTCATCATTCCTATGTCTCGACGGTGGCCTCGGGCGTGATCGCCGGCTTCGGCGTTCAGGGCTACGAACTCGCGCTCAGGCGCGCGGCGCGGCTGACTGAGCCAAAGACGGCGTAAGCCAAGCGCCGCCAGCCTCGTCCGCCCCGCGGGACTCTCGCCGCCGCAGGCCATGCCGTTCACTCGCGGGGGCGCAGGGCGCGCGAATCGAGACTTTCTGTCGCGTCGCCTAACCGGCGCGTATAGGTCAGATTACCACTTCGGCAAAAACTATTGCCGAAGTGGTAATGGCCGCACTTTCTTAGGCAGTGCTAGCTCGGCCCCAGAAGCAGCGGTTCATCCGCTGCCGAGCGGCTCCCTCTTGCCCCACCCGGAATCCCATTCCGCCGTGAGACGACTCGGGATTCGCTCGATCGTGGTTTGGGGTCGAGGCATATGGCGGATTCCGCGCAACGCCTGCCGCAGGAGGCAGGAAATGGCGACGATGGAGACAATCGGCGTAGGACTTTTCTCAAAGGTGCGTTAGCCGCCGTTCCTGGCGCTCTCTTCCTGGGCTGCGACACAGCGCGGCTTGTGCCCGCGGCGGCCGCGGCGGCCCTTACCGGGGAGGGCTATCAACCAACGTACTTCACTCCCGCTGAATGGGCCTTCGTGAACGCCGCGACGGATCGATTGATCCCGTCCAACGACGACGGTCCCGGCGCACTCGACGCCCACGTGCCGGAGTTCATCGACCGGCAGATGGAGACCGAATACGGCCACGGCGGCTTCTGGTATCTGCAGGGCCCGTTCCACCCGGAGGCCGACTTCACGCTGGGCTACCAGCTCCGCTACTCGCCTCGGGACCTCTATCGGGCCGCGATCGTCGACATCAACGGTTGGTCCCAGAAGACTCACGGCAAGGACTTCGCCGCTCTCGCAGACGCCGAGAAGGACAAGACGCTCAGCCAGCTCCAGCATGGCGAAATCGCGCTCCCGAACGTCAAGGCCTCGGAATTCTTTATCCAGCTTCTCGCCAACACCAAGGAAGGCTACTTCGCCGACCCGATGTACGGCGGCAACCGCGATATGGCGGCTTGGAAGATGATCGGCTTTCCCGGCGCTCGCGCAGACTTCGCCGATTGGGCGTCGAAGCCCGGCCAAGTCTATCCGCTCGGGCCCGTTTCCATTCGCGGCGAGAAGGCCTGAGCCATGGCGACGAGAATGAAACCCGCCGATGTCGTCGTCGTCGGCCTTGGTTGGACAGGTTCGATCATGAGCATCGAACTTGCGCGCGAGGGGCTCAACGTCGTCGCTCTGGAGCGCGGCAAGAACCGCGACACCTCGCCGGACTTCACCTATCCCAAGGCCGCCGACGAGCTGAAATACGGCATACGCGGCGATATGTTCCGACGCCTGTCGCTGGAAACCGTGACCGTGCGGCACGGCGTCGACGACCTCGCCGTCCCCTATCGCCAATATAACGCCTTCCTCCTTCCCGACGGCGTCGGCGGGGCCGGCCTCCATTGGAACGGCCAGATCTTTCGCCCTTCGCCCGAGGATCTCAAGATCCGGACGCGGATGATCGAGCGCTACGGCGCCAATTTCATCCCTGATGGCATGACCATCCAGGACTACGATGTTACCTACGACGAGCTCGAGCCTTATTTCGACCGCTTCGAGTATTTGAACGGGTCTTCCGGCCAGGCGGGCAATCTCAACGGCGTGGCGGCGCCGGGCGGCAATCCATTCGAGGGACGGCGTTCGCGGCCGTATCCAACGCCGCCCGTCGCCGACACCTACGCCGCGATCCTGTTCGCGAAGGCGGCGAAGGAGCTCGGCTATCATCCGTACCCGCAACCCAGCGCCAATTGTTCGCAGCCCTACACGAATTTCTACGGCGTGCGACTGGGCCCGTGCAATCTCTGCGGCTTTTGCGAGCGGTTCGGCTGCTTCCTCTATTCGAAAGGTTCGCCGCAGACGACGATCCTTCCGGCGCTGTACAGCATGCCGAATTTCGAGCTGCGCGCGCAAAGCCACGTCACGCGCATCAACCTCGATTCGACGGGAAAGCGGGCCGTGGGCGTCACCTACGTCGATCCGTCGGGCGCCGAGCTGTTCCAGCCGGCGGAGATGGTCATCCTGTCGTCCTTCCAGACCAACAACGTCCGCATGATGCTGCTCTCGGGCATCGGCAAGCCATACGACCCGAAGACAGGAACCGGCGTCATCGGCAAGAACTTCGCGTACCAGATGATGAGCGCGACCTCGGTCTTCTATGACAAGGACGTCGCGATCAATCCGTTCATCGGCGCGGGCTCCGGCGGTTCGCAGATCGTCGACGAATTCAACTCCGATCACTTCGACCACGGCCCGCTAGGCTTTGTCGGCGGCGGTTACATCATCGGCGGTCAAACCGGGGGGCGTCCGATCCAGCAGCTCGCGACGCCGCCCGGCGCGCCGAGTTGGGGCGCGGCGTGGAAGCGCGCCGCCAAGGACAGCTATCTCCACACGACCAACGTCGTGGCGCACGGATCGGTGATGTCCTATCGCGACGCCTATCTCGATCTCGATCCGACTTATCGCGACTCGCTCGGCATGCCGCTGCTGCGGATGACTTTCGACTGGCACGACAATGAGTACCGGATGACCCGTTACGTCACCGATCGCGCGCTCGAGATCGTCGGCAAGATGAAGCCGAAGGCGCATTCGACTCTCATCCGCCAGCCGGGCGACCACTTCAACGTCCGCCAATATCAAACCACCCACGTTACCGGCGGAGTGATCACCGGCGCGGACCCGAATACGAGCGCACTCAATCGCTATCTGCAAAGCTGGGACGTGCCCAACCTGTTCGTGCCCGGCGCTTCCGCATTCCCGCAGAACATCGGCTACAATCCCACCGGGCTCGTTGGCGCTCTGGCCTATTTCGCAGTCGATGCGATCAAGGCCAAGTACCTTAAAAACCCCGGTCCCCTGGTTCCGGCCTAGGGAGCGGGCGCATGAAAAGAAGATTGACTCCTGGCCGAGTCGTCGCCGGCTTGATTGGCCTTGGTGTGGTCGGGGTCGGCGGCGCCTGGCTGATCGCCGTGCTGTTCGGCGGGATCGGCGGCGACCGTTCGGCGAAGCTCGTGCAGCCGATCGATCAAAAGCTGATCGCGCGCGGCGCCTATGTCGCCGTGCTGGGCGATTGCTCGGCTTGTCATACCGCTCCGGGCGGCAAGGCCTATGCCGGCGACCTGCCGATCGCCACGCCGATCGGCGCCGTCTACACCAGCAACATCACGCCCGATGAACAAACCGGCATTGGCAGGTACAGCTACGGAGATTTCGAGCGCGCCGTGCGCCGCGGCCTCCGCCCCGACGGCTCGGCGCTCTATCCAGCCATGCCGTTTCCCTCGTATGCGCGCATGACCGATGCCGACGTCCAGGCCCTCTACGCCTATTTCACGCGAGGCGTTCAACCGGTGGCTCAGGCGAACCGGCGATCGGACATTCCTTGGCCGCTCTCCATGCGATGGCCGCTCAGCTATTGGCGCTGGCTGTTCGCGCCGACGCCCGCATCTACGTCGCCCGCCAGCGAGACGACGGACGCCGGCGCCGACGCGCTGCTGGCGAGAGGGGCCTATCTCGTCGAGGGGCCTGCACATTGCGGCGCCTGCCACACGCCGCGCGGCCTCGGGTTGCAGGAAAAGGCGCTGACCGCGCAAGACGGCGCGGCGTATCTCTCAGGCGGCGTCGTCAACAACTTCGTCGCCAGCGATCTGAGAGGCGACGCCGTCACCGGTCTCGGCGGTTGGAGCGAGGACGACATCGTCGAGTTCCTGCGGACCGGCAGAAACCACAACGACGCTGCTTTCGGCGGCATGACCGATGTCGTCAGCCACAGCACCCAGTTCATGACCAACGAGGATCTGCGCGCGATCGCCCAGTTCCTGAAATCGCTGCCAGGCGAGCAGGGCGAGGCGCGCTTCGCTTATAAGCCCGCAGCGGCCACGGCGCTTGCGGCAGGCGTAGTTTCGACGCGCGGGGCGCTCGACTATCTCAACAGCTGCGCGGCCTGCCATCGCTCGACCGGCTTGGGTTACGCTGAAACGTTCCCGGCGCTTGCGGGAAATCCTGTCGTGAACGACGCCGATCCGAGCTCGCTCATCAATATCGTGCTGAACGGCGGCTCGATGGCGCGGACGGCCAAAGCCCCGACCCGATTCACCATGCCGCCGTTCGCCGACAGGCTCAGCGATCAGGAGGTCGCCGATATCGTGACGTTCATCCGTTCGAGCTGGGGCAACAACGCCTCCGCGGTCGACGCCGCGCAGGTCGCGAAGCTGCGGCAGGCGTTGAACGCCCCGCCGCCGGCGGCCGAACGTTGAAGAGGATCTCTTCTCCCCGCAAGCGGGGAGAAGGTCAGGATGAGGGGCCGGGTGAGTAGCCGCTTGCGGCCAATCACACGGCTCCCCACCCCAGCCCTTTCCCCGCGCGGCGCTCGGGAAGAGGGGGATATCGCCGCGCTCTCCTCAGGCCCACTCGCCTTTGCGGAAGACCGGCACGCGGCTGCCGTCGGCGCGAATGCCGTCGATGTCGATCTTGTCGGAGCCGATCATCCAGTCGATGTGAATGAGGCTCTTGTTGCCGCCCTTGGCGGCGATCTCGTCCGGCGTCAGCTTGGCGCCGTCGAGGAAGCACTTCGAATAGCACTGGCCGAGCGCGATGTGGCAGGCGGCGTTCTCGTCGAACAGCGTGTTGTAGAACAGCAGGCCGCTTTGCGAGATCGGCGAGGAATGCGGCACGAGGGCGACTTCGCCGAGACGCCGGGCGCCTTCATCTGTGTCCAGCACCTTGCCCAGCACTTCTCCGCCGCGCGAGGCCTTCGCCTCGACGATGCGGCCGCCTTCGAACCTGACCTCGATGCCGTCGATCAGCGTGCCTTGGTAGGAGAGCGGCTTGGTGCTGACGACGCGGCCCTCGATGCGGCGGGCGTGCGGCGTGGTGAAGACCTCTTCGGTCGGAATATTGGGATTGCAGACGACGCCGTTCTTGGCCGTCGAGGCGCCGCCCTGCCATTCGTGGTCGTCGGCAAGGCCGATCGTCAGATCGGTTCCCGGCCCGGAATAATGGAGCGCCTGGAAGCGGTGTCCGTTCAGCATCTCGGTGCGCTGGCGCAGCGCCGCGTTGTGCGCCGCCCATGCCCCGATCGGATCGGAATTGTCGACCCGCGAGGCGGCGAAGATCGCATGGGCGAGCTTGGCGACGGCGACCTCCTCGTCCTCACCAGGAAAGACGAGCTTCGCCCAGGAGGGCGTCGGATAGGCGACGAGGTTCCAATTGATGTCGAAGCCGGCGATCTTTTCGAGGGCCGGCTGGTAGGCGATCGAATTGGCGCGGTTGGCGCGCGCGACCTTGGCCGGCTCTTCGCCCGCGAGCAGCATCGGATTGTCGCCGACCACGCCGAGTCGGGCCGTATTGGCGGCGAACGCCTTGGCGACGCCTTCGTAAAGCCATCCGGCGGCGCGGTCGAAGCTCGCATCCCGGGCGTTGCGATAGCGCGCGAGGGTGATCTCCTCGTCGGACATAATGGGCGTCACCAGGCCGGCGCCAGCCTTATAGGCGTGCTCGACGATGAGGCGCACGAGCGGCAGCGCCGCGATCGGCGAGGTCAGAAAGAGATCTTGCCCCGGCTGCAAATCCAGCCCGACTTTGACCGCCAGTTCCGCGAGCCGGTCCAGCTTCACGGGATCGATCGAGGCGGTAAGATTTCGCTGATGGGTCGTCATAGGCCTGCGTCCTGATGCATGTCGATCGTCGTTATATAGGCGCCTTCGCGTCGTGGCGAAGCGGGCGTGCGATTCTGCCGATTGGAAGGGGCCGCCCGCCGGAGGTCTCGTCGCGCGATGCAGCGCTTCAGGCGTCCTCGGACGCGGCTTCGCTCGGCGCGCCGACTTTTTCGAGCAGGTTTTTAAGGAAAGTCTTGCCGACCTCGCGCTCCGCGTCGGTGAGGCTCGCGATCGCCGCGCCGATGGCCGTCTGGCTGGAGCACACGGCTTCGATGGCCGCGTCGGCGGTTGCTGCGCCGAGGGGCGTCAGGCGCACGCGGAACCCACGCTGATACTCGGGGTCGGGAAGGCGCTCGACGAGGGCTTTTTCTTCCAGACGATCGACTTGCTTCGTCACGGCCCCGGACGAGACGAGCAGGGATTGGAACAGGTCGGTCGGACGCTGCGGTTTGTCGACGCCGGAACGGCGTAGCGCGAAAAGCACGCGAAGATCGCCCGGGCCGATCTCGAACGCGGCCGAGAGGCGGCGAGACTCCGCCTCGAATCTTTGGTCGAGCAGCTTGATGGCGGCGACGATGACGAATGCGGTGAGATCGACGTCCGGCCGCTCGCGCCCCCATTGGCGAATCAATTGGTGCAGGTCGCCCGTCATCGAGACCACGTCGCCCCCGAAGCCGTCGCGCCAACCGGAGAATTAGCGCACGCTGGCGGTAAGATCATGCCCCCTCGGGTCCGCCGTGTCGACTTGACAAAGGAGGTATGCCATCCGGGCGGCTGTGCCGCGTTTCCAATCTTCGCAGGACCTTCGCCCGGCCGCCGTCGGCGCCGCTCTGGGCATGGATGGGCGCAGGAGCACTTCGAAGGGAGTATCCCGGCTTCGCAATTACGGCCGCTCCGCCGTATTCAGCCCACCCTCGCGATCACGTGGAAGAATGTGCCGGTGACGAGCCCGCGCCGCGATCCTGACGGCGCTGGCGCTGCGCCATACGCGTCGCCGAGGCTTGCGAAGGGCGCGTCGCCGCCCAAAGTCGTGACGCGGGCGTAGTGAAATTCGTGCCCGCGCAGACGCTGTCCGGCCCGGCCCAGAACCCCGTCGGCGAGCAGCGTCGCATCACGGTAGCCGAGATTCATCTTGCGCTTGGCGAAGCTCGTCTCCACCGACAGGAGGCCCGCCATGCTGTGCGCGACGCCCTCGGCGTCGGTCAGCGCCTCGCCGAGAACCATGTACCCGCCGCACTCGCCGTGCACGGGTCGCGACTCGGCAAAGCTGCGCAATCCCTTGAGGAAACGGCTCGCGGCGGCGAGGCGCCCGGCATGGAGTTCGGGGTATCCGCCCGGCAGCCAGCACATTTGCGCGTCGTCTGGCGGAGGCTCGTCGTTCAGGGGAGAGAAAAAAAGGATCTCCGCCCCTTGGTCGCGCCAGCCCATCAGGAGGTGCGGATAGAGGAAGGAGAAAGCGGCGTCTCGGGCGATGGCGATGCGCTGGGCCGGTGGCGGCAAAGCGGCCGGAGCGGTCCCCTGGGATAGAGCAAGCGGCGCGGCGAGCGCGAGAATGCCGGCAAGATCGGCGTGCTCGGCGACGAAGCGCGCCATCGCGTCGATGCGGCTTTCGAGACGCTCCGTCTCGCTCGCCTGAACGAGACCGAGATGCCTTTCCGGTAGAGCGATGTCGTCCACCCTCGGCAGCGAGCCGACGATCGGAACGCCGAGCGCCTCGATCGCCTCTGACGCCAGGCGGCGGTGGCGAGGGCTACCGACCCTGTTGAGGACCACTCCGGCGATTCGCACTCTCGGATCGTAGAGCGCGCAACCCTTGACGATCGCCGCCGCGGATTGCGCCTGTCCGGAGACGTCGATTGTCAGCAGAACGGGAAGGCCCAGCGCCGCCGCGACGTCCGCCGAAGCGCCCGAGCGTCCTGGCTCCCCCGGCGCGCCGTCGAACAGGCCCATCGAGGCTTCGACGAGGAACAAATCAGATCCAGCCGCCGCGCGGCTCGACAGCGCCGCGAGGAGGGCTGGTTCCATGGCCCAGGAGTCGAGATTGAGGCTCGCGCGCCCCGTTGCGGCCTCGTGAAAGGCGGGATCGATGAAATCCGGCCCCGACTTGGCTCCGGCGACGGAGACGCCGCGAGCCCGAAAGGCGCGCATGAGCCCGAGCGCCAGCGTCGTCTTGCCGCTGCCTGATCGGGGCGCCGCAATCAGAAGGCCGCGCGGGATAGAAGGGCTTTCAGGAAAGGTTGGCTGTTGCGGCGGCGCCGCAGTCCCTCGCTCGTGCGCGCTCATAGCCATATTTTCCCTTGCGTGCCGCAACGGGAGCGGTACCAAGAGTCATGCTTGAACCCGAGGACGAGCCAAGGCCTCTTCTGCGCCGGGGCTGGACGACGGGCGCTTGCGCCACGGCGGCCGCGCGCGCCGCTTATGAAGCGCTGGTGGGGGGAAATTTCCCCGACCCGGTTTCGATCCGGCTGCCACGCGGCCAGCGCCCCGCCTTTGCGCTGGCGCTTCATGAACGCGGCTTCGGCTACGCTCGCGCCGGCGTCGTCAAGGACGCGGGAGACGATCCCGACGTAACGCACGGCGCCTTGGTGATCGCGCGGGTCACTCCGGGTCCGCCAGGTTCGGGGGTCGGTTTTCGCGCCGGCGAGGGCGTCGGAGTTGTGACCCGGCCCGGCTTGCCGCTCGCCACCGGCGAGCCGGCGATCAATCCGATGCCGCGCCAGATGATTCGCGAGGCGATCGAAGAGGCCGCCACCGCATACGGCGCCGCGAGCGACGTCGTCGTCGAGATATCGATTCCTGACGGCGAAAAAATCGCCGAGCGAACGCTGAACGGCCGGCTCGGCATCATCGGCGGCCTGTCGATTCTGGGCACGACCGGCATCGTGGTTCCGTTCTCCTGCGCGGCCTGGATCGCCTCCATTCATCGCGGCGTCGACGTCGCGCGCGGCATGGGCCTCACGCATGTCGCCGGCGCGACCGGCGCGACCTCTGAGGCTGCCGTGCAGGCGCTCCACAACTTGCCCGAAGCGGCCCTGATCGACATGGGCGACTTCGCCGGCGGCATGTTGAAATATCTGCGCCTGCATCCCGTTCCTCGCGTCACCGTCGCTGGCGGCATGGGAAAGATGACGAAGCTCGGCCAAGGCTGTCTCGACTTGCACTCCAAACGCGGCGCGGTCGATCTCGGCTTCCTCGCCGGTTTTGCTCCGAGCGATCTGGCGGAGCGCATTCGCGCGGCCAACACCGCCAAGCACGCCTTCGAACTCGCGGAAGCGGAAGGGCTCGATCTTGCAACTTGCGTCGCCGACGCCGCCTGGGCGACCGCCGCCAAGACGCTGGCTCGCTCGGGATCCCAACTTGAAATCCTCGTTTTCGATCGCGACGGCGGATTCCTCGCCCGCAGCGGCTTCAAAGCCGTCGATTCGTGAACCGCGCTCGTCATCGTGAGAGCGCGCGGCTATTAGGTTGAACCGGACCCCTGTCATCATCGCGAGCGAAGCGCGGCGATCCAGGGATCGAGGGGGTATCCGATTAAGGCTCCCACGGGATGACTCGCGACTTGCTGGCGAGGTCTCGATCGCTGGATTGCTTCGCTCCGCTCGCAATGACGGATCCACGTGACTGCGGAACGCTCGAGCGGAGCGACGCAATCCAGCGGCGCCGGTGATGCAAGCGGAAGTATGGATTGCTTCGTCGGTGCGCTTCTCGCAATGACGGCTCATCGCGCCGCTCCGCCGCGAAAGCGACGCCGGTAATCGGGATCGTAAAGCGCGCTGTCGCGAAAGTCTCGCGCGCCGAGCGCCGGCCCAACAAGAACCAGTGCGGTCCGCTCGATCGGGCTTTTCGCCGCCTCGGTGACGATCGTCGCCAACGAACCTTCGACGATCCGCTCGTCGGGCCAACTCGCGCGATAGACGATCGCGATCGGGCAAGCCTCGCCATAGAACGGGGTCAGCTCCGCGACGATTGTTTCCAGCGCATGGATCGAGAGATGGATCGCGAGCGTCGCGCCGGTGGCGGCGAAGTTCGCGAGAGTCTCGCGCTCCGGCATGGCGGAGGCCCGTCCCGTGGTTCGCGTCAGCGCCAGCGATTGCGCCACGCCCGGCAATGTGAGTTCGCGTCCCAGCGCCGCCGCCGCCGCCGCAAAGGCCGGCACGCCGGGCGTGATCGTGTAGGGAATGCCGAGAGCCTCGAGACGGCGCAACTGCTCGCCCATCGCGCTCCAGATGGAGAGATCGCCCGAATGGAGGCGGGCGACGTCCAAGCCGGCCTTGTGCGCCTTCTCGAATTCGGCGGCGATCTCGTCGAGCGTCATCGGCGCGGTGTCGACGATGCGCGCGCCTTCGGGGCAATAGCCGAGCAATTCCTTCGGCACCAGCGAGCCCGCGTAGAGACAGACCGGCGAGCGCGCGACCAGGTCGCGGCCGCGCACGGTGATGAGATCCGGCGCGCCAGGGCCGGCGCCGATGAAGTGCACCGTCACGCTTTGTCCTCCGCATCGGAAATTTCTGCCGCGATCGCGCAGGCCGCGTCGTTCGAGGTCACGCGCGGCACGACGATCATCGCCTTCGGTCCAGCGCCCGCCAGCGCGGCGGCTTCGGCGACGCTGTCGTGGCCGGTGGCCTCACGCGACTTGGCGGATCTGGTTGCGACCCGATCGGCGACGGCGAGAAGATCGGCGTCTTCGAGAAAGGCGATGTCGTATCCGAGCGCCGCCGCAGCCTCGCGCAGTCCTCGCTCCTGAGACTTACGCACGCTCGAATAGAGCCGGACGCGGGCAGGTTCGCGCGGCAGGCGCGCGAGCGCTTCGCGCACGAGCGCGGCGACGGAATGCGCCGAAGCGTTCTTGCGGCAGCCGAGGCCGATGGCGACCGATTTCATCGCGGCTTCTCGTAGCGCCACTGCACGATCGGCATCGCGGGCCGGAAGCCGTGAAAGCCGCCGACCTTTTCCGCGCGCGCGACGGAGAGTTGGACAAGGTCGCCGCCGAGCGCGCCGAAGCGGCCGGCGAGCTCCGCTTGCGTCTCGATCGTCACGGCGTTGACGACGAGGCGTCCGCCTGGGGCAAGCGCCGCGAGGGCTGCGTCGAGAACGCCGGGCGCGCCGGCGCCGCCGCCGATGAAGACGGCGTCGGGCGTCGGCAAGCCGTTCAGCGCCTGCGGCGCCGCGCCCTCGACGAGGCGCAAGCCAGGCGTGCCCAATGCCGCAGCGTTGCGCATGATGCGGGCGGCCCGGTCGGCGTTTCGTTCAATCGCGACGGTCTTGTTGGCGGGGTCGGCAAGCATCCATTCGATCGCAATCGAGCCCGACCCCGCGCCGATGTCCCAAAGCGTCTCGCCGCGGCGCGGCGCCAACGCCGACAAAGTCACCGCGCGAACTTCGCTTTTGGTAAGCTGCCCGTCATTCTCGAACCAATCGTCGGGCAGACCCGGCGCGCGAGGGATTAGGTTTGCTCCCGGCGACGCGACGACTTCGAGCGCGATGGCGTTGAGCGGGCTGATCGCGTCGAAATCGAACGCCTCGGCGAGGGTCGCGCGAAGGCGCTCCTTTGCGCCGCCGAGATGTTCACAGACCGTCAGACGCGAGCGACCGAGGCTGCGCGAAGTCAACAGGCGCGCCAATTTCGCGGGCGTCGTCTCGTCCCACGACAAGGCGAGAATGCGCGCGCCGTCGCTCAGGTGCGGAACGATGCGCTCGAGCGGCCGACCATGCAGCGAGACGAGGGCGCAATCCTGCTGCGCCCAGCCGAGGCGCGACGCCAGCAGGCTGAAGGTCGAGGGCGACGGCAGCGAGAGAATCTCGCTCATATCGACGAGGCGCGCCAGGGCTGAGCCGACGCCGTAGAAGAAGGGGTCGCCGGATGCGAGAACGCATACCCGTTCGCCGCGCCGCGACAGGATGACGGGGTAGGCCTCTTCGATCGGCGAAGGCCAGCGCAAGGTCTCGGCGTCGAGCGGGCCGACGAGTTCGAGGTGACGTTCGCCGCCAACGACGAGGCTCGCTTGTCTCAGGAGATGCGTTGCGGCAGGAGAAAGACCGTCGAGCCCGCCTTCTCCCAGTCCGATGATCGAGAGCCAAGGCGCGCTCATCCGCAACCTCCTGCCGGAGCACGGCGATGCGTCTGTTGATTCTGGGCGGCACGACCGAGGCGAGCCAATTGGCGCGTGCGCTCGCGGGCCGTGCCGACATCGCGGCGACCCTTTCGCTGGCGGGGCGGACGCAGAGCCCAGTCGCGCCGCCGATCCCTTTCCGCGTCGGCGGCTTCGGCGGCGTCGAGGGACTGCGCGCTTATCTCAGATCGGAGCGGATCGGCGCCGTCATCGATGCGACGCATCCTTTCGCGGTGCAAATGTCTCTTCATGCGAATGCGGCCTGTCGCGCCGAGGGCGTAGCGCTCGCCGGGTTCACACGTCCCGGCTGGGCGCGCCAGCAGGGCGACGACTGGACCGAGGTCGAGCGCATCGAAGACGCGGTCGCCGCGCTGGGACAAGCGCCGCGCAATGTATTTCTCACCCAAGGCCGGCTGCAACTCGGCGCCGTCCTGGCGGCGCCGCAGCATCTCTATGTCGTGCGGACGATCGACCCGCCAGAGGCAATCGCGGCGCTGCCGAGACACCGGCTCATCCTCGCGCGCGCGCCTTTCAAGCTCGAGGACGAACTGGCGTTGATGCGCGAGGAACGAATCGAAATCCTCGTCACCAAGAACAGCGGCGGCGCCGCGACATATCCCAAGATCGAGGCGGCGCGGCTTCTCGGCCTCAAGGTCGTGATGCTCTCGCGGCCTAGGAGAGCCGACGCACCGGCGCTTTACGATCTCGACGAGGCGCTCGCCTGGATCGACGCTCATCGTCCGGCCCCATAGCTGAGCGGCGTCAGCATCCAGGGCGCGCCGCTTCCGCGCGCGATGAATCGCGTCTCGCTGGAGCCGATCAGCACGAGCGTGCTCATGTCGACGACGCCCACATTGGCCTCGGACAAGGTCGTCACAATGATGCGCTCGTCGGCGCGGCCGACCGCGCGGGCGAAGGCGACGGGCGTCGTTGCGGATTTCAAGGCGCGCAAGCGTTCAAAGGCGTCGTAAATCCGCTGCGGCCTCGCCTTGGAAGCCGGGTTGTAGAGCGCGATCACGAAATCGCCCTGCGCCGCCGCATCGAGGCGCCGCACGATGACATCCCAGGGTTTGAGGTTGTCCGACAGCGAGATCGCGCAGAAGTCATGGCCCAGCGGCGCGCCGAGCCGAGCCGCGGCGGCCTGCATCGCGCTGATGCCCGGCAGCACGCGGATGTCGAGCGCGCGCCATTGCGGCTCGCCGGCTTCGACCGCTTCGAACACCGCGGCGGCCATCGCGAAGACGCCGGGATCGCCGCCGGAGACGACCGCGACATTGGCGCCGTGCGAGGCGAGATCGAGCGCCTGGCGCGCGCGCTCGATCTCGACGCGGTTGTCGCTGGCGTAGCGCGCTTGTCCGTCGCGCCGGGGCAGCCGGTCGACATAGGATTTGTAGCCGACGACGGCGCTTGCCGCAGAGAGCGCCGTGACGGCCTCCGGGGTCATCCAATCGTCCGGGCCGGGACCGAGGCCGACGATCGAGAGAACGCCTGTCATGGCCGGCGCCCTTGTCCGCTGACGAGGATGATCGAGAAATAGGGCGCGCCGTCGTCGGGCTTGTCCATCAGCCGCATGATCTTCTCGCCGCTCATCGTGCCGCGCTCGACGTAGATCGCGCGCTCGTACAGTCCGGCGGCGACGAGAGCGGCTCTGATCTTCGTAAAATTTCTGCCGATCTTCATGATCACCGCGGCATCGGTGTCTCGCAGACGCGCAATCAGCGCCGCCTCGTCGAGCGTCCCCGGCAACACGGTCAGCACGTCGTCGCCCCACGTGATCGGCTCGCCGACGGCCGACCAACATCCCGCCATTCCCGTGACGCCTGGCACGATCGTGGTGCGGAAGCGATCCTTGAGGCGGATGTAGAGATGCATAAACGAGCCGTAGAAGAGCGGATCGCCCTCGCTCAATACGGCGACGTCCCGCCCCGCGAGAAGATGGCCGGCGATCCGCTCGCTCGACATCTCGTAGAACTCGGCGAGCAGAGCGTTGTAGGCGGGATCGCTAACCGGCGTTTCCGTCGTCACGGGATAATAGAGCGGCAGCTCGATGGCGGTCGCAGGCAGCCAGCGATCGACGATCGCCCGCGCGTTGCCGCGCCGCCCGGCTTTGGCGAAATAGACGACGACAGGCGAGGACTCGATCAGCCGCGCCGACTTGACGGTGATGAGTTCCGGATCGCCAGGGCCAAGACCAATCCCGTAGAGCGTGCCCGAAGCGGCGGCGTCGGTCATTCCTTTGGGCTCGCGAGCGCGTTGACGCACGCGGCGGCCATCGCGCTGCCGCCGCGCCGGCCGCGCACGATGATGGACGCTGCGTCCGTCCGCGCGATCAACGCATCCTTCGATTCCGCCGCGCCGACGAAGCCGACCGGCATGCCGACGATGAGGGCCGGAGCCGGCGCGCCGGCGTCGAGCATTTCGAGCAGATGAAACAGCGCCGTCGGGGCGTTGCCGACAGCGACGACGGCGCCGGCGAGGTGCGGGCGCCACAATTCGAGCGCCGCCGCGCTTCGCGTCGTGCCGAGCCGCCGCGCCAGATCAGGAACCCTTTCGTCGTTGAGCGTGCAGATGACGGTATTGTTCCTAGGCAGCCGGGCGCGCGTCACGCCATGCGCCACCATGCTGGCGTCGCACAAGATGGGCGCGCCAGCCTGCAGCGCCGCGATCCCGTCCTTGGCGGCGGTGGGCGAGAAATGGATGTCGGCCGCCGTCTCGACCAAGCCGCAGGCGTGAATGATGCGCACGGCGACGCGCTCCTCCTCCGCGCTGAACCGCGCAAGATCGGCTTCCCGCCGAATGATGGAGAAGGAAATGCGGTAAATCTCCGCACCGTCGCGAATATATCCAGAATCAGGCGTCACGCCGCCGCTCCTTTCCCAAGAGCCCGTAGACAAGCCGCCAGCGCTTCGAAATTCAAGTCGCGACGTGCCGGTTCGTTCCGCGCAAAGCCATTTTCGATCAGATCATAGCCCCTTGGGGTAGCCACGAAGGTGAGTGGCGCGGGCGCATTGAAGGCGCAGCCCTTCGCGCATCCGGAGATGTGGAGGGTTCCCCGATAATCCGCGAGGAAGGGAGCCAGCGCAAGCGCCGTCGCGCGAACATCCGCCTCGGCGCTGGCGCAAGCCGGCTTGCCCGCGCAGGCGGCGAGCGCGAGGCGGGGATCGGCGCCGTCGAGAATGAAGCCGACGGCGGCGAGTTCCTTCGCCAACTCTCGAGCGGCCGCGAACTCCAGACCGGGCGCGAGCAGGGCGCGCCAAGGCGTGAGCCGGAGTTCCGCCGCGCCGTACGCTTTCGCGCGGTCCGCCATCTCCCGCAACGCCTGTGCGCGCATCTGCCCGAAGGGAATGGCGGCGCCGACGAAGGCGCGGCTCGCCAGGGCGTGGGCGCCCAGCGGGTTGCCTTGCGCGACCGATGCGGGGAGGGGCGCCGCATGGTTGTCCGTTTGCAGGCCCGCACGCAGCACCACGGCGGCGGCGCCGATGCGCTGCACGAGGGCGCCCATGCGTCGATCCTCGCCGCGAAGGGCGAGAAAGGCATGGGCGAGGGCGCTGGCGACTTCGGGCGCCGCCTCGGGCTCAATCCCCCCCGCCGCAACGCCGCCGAGGCGGATCGCCAGACGGGCTCCATCGTTCGTCGCCAAGGCGCGGAACTCGACGTCGGCGGCGATGCCGGCGAGCGGCAGCACGCCGCCGCCATCGACGAGAAAGCCGAATTTCGACGGCAGCGCATGCAGCGCCTTCTCTTCCGTCAGCCGCTTTTCGAGCGCGGCGACGATCGGACGCGCGTCGAGCGCCGCGCTGTCGTCGAAGCCGGCGAGGGGGCTCGGCGTGACGTTGCGCACGGTCTCCGCGGCTGAGTCGGCGTCGAGCAGGCCGATCGCGTGAAGTCGGGCCCAAAGGGCGTCGAAGTCGTCGCGCCGGACGCCGCGCAGTTGAAGGTTCGCTCGCGCGGAAAGATCGATCAGGCCGTTGCCGAAACGCTCCGCCAGCGAGGCGATCTCTCTCGCAAGATCAAACGAGACCGCGCCATTGAGGATGCGAAGGCGCACGAGATAGCCGTCGCCCGTCTCCATTGGGCGCAGTGCGCCAGGGCACCAACCTTTGCGCTGCGGCGCGCTCATGAGAGGCCTCGCAGGTCCGCGAGAATGGCGACGGAGGAATTGCGCCGCGACGTCCAATAGCCGCGCAGCGCCGCCTCCTCGAATTTGTTCGCGATCGCCTCAGCCGCTTGAGGGTTGGCGCTCTTGAGGAAGGCGCGCACGGTGTCGTCGCCGCAAGTCGCGTCGAACAGAAGATCGAAATGCCGGCTCGGCGCGGCGTCTGTCAACGCCGCATAAGCGAAGAGATTGTCGACCGTCTCCGCAATTTCCGCGGCGCCGCGGTGGCCGTGGCGCATCTGTCCTTGAAGCCAGCGCGGGTTGGTCGCGCGCGCTCTCAGCGCGCGTGCGACGTTCTCCGCAAGCGTGCGCACGCGCGCCTCTCCAGGCGTCGTTCCGTCGAGGTGATAGACGGCGGGGGCGTTGTCGAGCATCGCCGCGGCAGCGGCGAAGCCGCCCTCATGTTCAGCGAAGGCGTCGGAATCGAGGGCGTCCTGGCCGGGCATGTCCTGCACATGGACAAAGGCGTCCGCGCTCGCGACGCTGGCGGCGAAGGCCGAGCTCGCCTCCTCGCCTTCGGCGCTGGCGCCATAGGCGTGCGAGGTCGCAGCGAGATAGACTTCGGCGAGATCGTCGCGCGTGCGCCAGTCTCCCTCGGCGAGCCGCGCGCCGAGGCCGACGCCGTAGCGCCCAGGCGCGGCGCCGAAGATGCGGCGAACGTCGCCTTGCCCCGCCAGCGGATTTTCGCCGATCGGCTCGTCGAGTTGCGACACGGCCCTGATGGCGGCGTCGAACAGAGCGATCTGACTGGGAAAGACGTCGCGGAACAGCCCGGAGATGCGCAACGTGACGTCGACGCGCGGCCGGCCGAGGCTGGCGAGCGGTAGAATTTCGTAACCGCTCACGCGCGATGAGCCGTGGTCCCATCGTGGACGCACGCCGAGCAGCGCCATCGCTTGCGCGAGATCGTCACCGCCGGTGCGCATGTTGGCGCTGCCCCAGAGGTCGAGCACGATGCGGCGCGGCCACTCGCCATGGTCCTGCGCATAGCGGGCGAGAACTTCCGCGGCCGCGCGCTGCCCGATCTCCCAGGCGGTTCGTGTCGGCGCGGCGCGTGGATCGATGGTGAAGAGATTGCGGCCGGTGGGAAGCACGTCGAGGCGGCCGCGCGCCGGCGCGCCGGCCGGTCCGGGTTCGACGAAACGTCCGTCGAGCGCGCGCACCAGGCCATCGAGTTCAGCCGGCCCGCACCGATCGAGAACGCCGGCGACCGAGCCGTCGGCGAGCGCCCCGAATTGCGCGATCGACGCTGCACGCAATTCGCCGTGCGGAGATTGTCCGAACACATGCAGTCCGTCGGCGATCCGCATGTCCTTCAGGTCGCACAGCCAGGCGTCGAGCTTGATGAGCGCGTCGTCGCCCTCGCCGGCGCCGCATTCGTGAAGCAGTCCGTTGTCGCTCGCCTTGGAAATGATGAGGTCCTTCAGCAATCGCGCGCGCCGGCCGTCGAGCGCGAGCGCCTCGGAATATTCGTCCAGCAGCGCTTCGATCTCTGCGATCGCGCCGTGCGCGCCGGCGGCGACGAGCGGCGGCGTCAGGTGGCTGATGACGACGGCCGACGTGCGGCGCTTGGCGGGCGCCGCCTCGCCCGGATTGTTGACGATGAAGGGATAGACGAGCGGCACGGCGCCGAGCACAACCTCCGGCGCGCAGTCTTCGCTCAAGGCGACCGACTTGCCGGGCAGCCATTCCAGCGTGCCATGCGCGCCGCAGTGGATCATCGCGTCGATGCGCTCCAATTCGCGCAACCAGAAATAAAAGGCGACATAGGCGTGTCGCGGCGCCAGCCCAGCGTCGTGGTATTCGGACTTGCGCGTGTCGCGCCGTCCGCGGTCGGGCTGCGTCGCGATGAGAAGATGCCCGAAGCGCCCGAAGCGGAAGCAAAACGACCCCTCGCGCAGAGCGGGATCGTCAGCCGCATCGCCCCAATCGGCGACGACGGCCCCGACGAAACTCGGGGGCAAATCCTGCAATCGGTCG
>DASXGX010000082.1:0-34352 GCA_036488815.1 Roseiarcus sp. | reverse complement strand
CAAAAGCTTCGCCGACAAGGGAACCATCTCAAAATTTGGAATCCCGGAGAAGATTGTGTTTGTCGATCACCTGGCGCGGACCAGCGTCGGCAAGATCAACAAAAAAGAGCTGCGCGAGAAATACGGAAATATGTAGCTCCTGCAGCCTTCCGACTGCGCGAGCAGACCGACAAGGGGCGCGAATGACCGACCCGCCGCTGACTTCAAGGGGCGGGTGGAGCGGCCCTGGAGCGGCCCCTTGCTGTCTCGCGTCAGCGGGCGGCGAGCGGCGGCACCTTGCGGTCGGCCATTTCCTTCGCGAAGATTTCCTGCATCGTCTTAAGATAGTCCTCGGTCGAGATCTGCCCCAGCCAAACCTGCTCGATGCCGTGGATGAGGTAGTCCTCCGTCGCCGGCGGCCAGAAGGTCCAGGTCGTATAGCCGTAGTCGCCTTGCGCGACCGCCTTGGAGAACGAGGTCACGGTCGCGGCGAACAGCAGCGACACATTCTTGGCGAGCTTGGCTTCGTCGACCGATGTCAAAGGCAGGTTCCAGTCGCCCGGCCAATCTTTGCTGATGCGGTCGTAGAAGGCGTCGGAATAGAGATAGTCGAGGAACGCGCCAGCGGCGTCAGGATTGGCCGAATTCTTGTTGATCGACATCGTGCTGCCGACGCCGATGGCGTAGGTCGGATAGGCGACGCCGGCGCGCAGGCTCGGCAGCGGCGCGACGCCGAGCTCCTGCCCCGTCTGCTTGAACGCCGCGACCATGTTGTCGAATGAGAACGTGCCGTTGGGGGCCATGCCCGCCTCGCCCTTGGCGAGCAGCAGCGCTTCCTGGTCGCCGGTCAGCGAGAAGTAGTTCTTGCCGAACCATCCCTTCTGATACCAGTCCTTGAGAACGTTGATCGCTTGCACGAAGACGGGATCGGTCCACGGGATTTCGCCCTTCAGAGCCTTGTAGATGTTGTCTGGACCCGCGTAGTGATTGAGCACGACGGTGACGTGCCACTCGTTGGCGGCGCGCCAGTCGCCGTTGCCGACGGAGAACGGCGTGATGTTCTTGGCCTGCATCGCCGCGGCGAGCGCGTTCACCTCGGCCAAGGTCTTGGGGGGCGTCCAGCCGTTCTTGTCGAACAGGGTCTTGTTGTAATAGAGGACCATCGTCTCGAACGTGCGCGGCAGAGCGTAGTTGTGGCCCTCGTATTCGCCGGTCCTCAGAAACGGGCCCAGGATGCGTTTGTCGAGACTGTATTTCTTGATGTAGTCGTCGAGTGGCAGCAGATGGCCTGACTGCACGAGAGCCAGCGTCGTGCTGGGACCCGGCGTCATGACGATGTCTGGACCCTTCCCGGACAAGACGGCAATACGGATCTGCTTGTCGCCGTTTCTTATCGGAAGCACGTCGAGGCTCAACGGTGTCGTCGGATGCGCGGCGTTGAACGGCTCGACGAGGTCCCTTTGTAGGATTCGCTGCTGCTCTGGAGTGCCGCCGCGCTGATACCAGAGCGAGACGGGTCCATCCGCAGCGGCGGGAGACAGGGTCGCGAGCATCGCAGCGATTGTCGCCACGCCGATCAACCCTGCGAAAGCCGATTGGGAACCGTTCTGGAAAACCATGGCCGTTCTCCTCCTCTTGTTATTCTTTTGCGTCGTCAAGCCGACTCATCCGGCTTGGAGCTCGACGAGTTGGTACGGTATCTTCCGATGTCGTCCGGAATTGTCCGCCGGCAGTTTGTTCAGACGCTGGAGAGCCATCTCCGCCGCGACGCGCCGAGCGTTTCCTGAAACCGATTGACTATGGACAAGAGTGGTGTGTCGACGCTCGCAACGCAATGGCGCAGCGCGAGTTCGGTGGTGAGTGTAAACGGCTCCACGCGTTGACCCGTTTCAAACCAATTTCCTCAGAAGCTCAGCGCGCCGATCGGCGTTCGCGCCCCGCGCCGATCTACAGGTATCCGCTTGGGCCTGTTCTTCGATCTTCCTTCGAGGGATGGGCGCGGGGGCAAGACTGTAGTAGCTTTGGGATAGAGAAAGACCGAGGTCCGGGGCGCTCGTGAAGCGTGGTCAGCCGAATGCAATCAGAAGCCCGACGCCGGAGTCTGACAAACGATGCCGTATTGTTGGATGGCGTGTATCCGGATGTCGTGTGGGAGGATGGCGATCGGGTCTTCCGCCGAGGTTGGCGCCTCGGCGATGACGGCAAACGGAGCGCGGTGCTTGTCGTTACGCCTGCCGCGGAGCACCCGTCACCATCAATCCTTGATCGCCTTGCCCACGAATATGAACTGAGGGACGCGCTCGACGCCGCATGGGCGGCGCGGCCGCTAGCGCTTAGCCGCGAAGGCGGTCGAACTGCGCTGTTGCTCGAGGATCCTGGCGGCGAACCGCTCGGGCGACTGATCGGCGCGCGCATCGACGTCGGACGCTTCTTGAGCGTGGCTATCGGTATTGCCAAGGCTCTGGGCAGAGTCCACCAACGCGGCCTCGTCCACAAGGACATCAAGCCGGCCAATATCCTCGTAGACGGCGCGACCGGCGAGGTGCGGCTCACCGGGTTCGGCATCGCATCTCGCCTCCCCCGCGAGCGACAGGCGCCCGAGCCGCCTGAGTTCATCGCCGGGACCCTCGCCTACATGGCGCCCGAACAGACGGGCCGGATGAACCGGTCGATCGATTTCCGCAGCGATCTCTACGCCCTGGGAGTCACCCTCTACGAGATGCTCACGGGCGAACTGCCCTTCGCCGCCTCCGATGCGACGGGATGGGTGCACTGCCACATTGCCCGAAAGCCGACCCCGCCCGAGGAGCGGGTCGCGGGCATCCCGGGGCCGCTCGCGGCGATCGTGATGAAGCTCCTCGCCAAGACGGCCGAGGACCGCTACCAGACCGCCGCGGGTGTCGCGGTCGATCTGCGCAAGTGCCTCGCTGAATGGGAGAGCGATCGCAGCATAGAGCCGTTTCCGCTCGGCGCCAGCGACGTGTCGGACCGTCTCATGGCCCCGGAGACGCTCTACGGCCGGGAGCACGAAATCGAGACGCTGCTCGGCGCATTCGACCGGGTCGTAGCGAACGGCGCAACCGAGCTCGTCCTCGTCTCCGGCTATGCCGGCATTGGCAAATCCTCGGTGGTGAACGAGCTCCAGAAGGCGCTCGTTCCGCCGCGCGGCCTGTTCGCCTCAGGCAAGTTCGACCAGTACAAGCACGACATCCCCTACGCCACCCTGGCGCACGCTTTCCGGAGCCTCGTGCGGCCCCTTCTCGGTGAGAGCGAGATGGAGCTTGGCCTGTGGCGGAACGCCCTGAGCGAAGCGCTGGCCCCCAACGGTCAGCTTATCGTCAACCTTATTCCCGAGCTGGAGCTCGTGATCGGGAAACAGCCGCAGGTCGCGGACTTGCCGCCGCAGGACGCGCAGAACCGCTTCCAGATGGTTTTCCGGCGGTTCCTGGGGGTGTTCGCGCGCAAGCAACACCCGCTCGCGCTGTTCCTTGATGATTTGCAATGGCTGGATACCGCGACGCTCGACCTCCTCGAGCACTTGGTCACCCATCCGGACGTCCGGCGCCTGCTGCTGGTCGGGGCGTATCGGGACAACGAGGTCGGCCCCGCGCATCCGCTCATGCGGACCCTCGAGGCGATCCGCAAAGCCGGCGAAAAGGTCGAAGAGATCGTGCTGACCCCTCTCGGGCTCAACGATATTGGCCGGCTGGTCACCGACGCGGTGCATTGCGAGCCGGAGCGCGCGCGGCCCCTGGCGCAACTGGTGCACGAGAAGACCAGCGGCAATCCGTTCTTCGCGATCCAGTTCCTTACGGCGCTGCACGAAGACGGGTTCCTCGTGTTCGACCCCGTCGCGCCAGCGTGGCGATGGGACATCGATCGCATCCGCGCCAGGAGTTACACCGACAACGTCGCGGATCTCCTAGTCGAAAAGATGGAGCGGCTCTCCGTCTCCACCCAGGAGGCGATGAAACAGCTCGCCTGCTTTGGGAACGTCGCCGATGTCGCCACCCTGACTCTGATTTACGAGGAAACGGAGGAAGGGGTGCACGCGGCGCTGTGGGAGGCCGTCTACGCAGGCCTCGTCCTGCGGCAGGAGAACGCCTACACGTTCCTGCACGATCGCATCCACCAGGCTGCTTATTCGCTGATCCCAGAAGAGAGCCGTGCTGACCTCCACCTGCGAATCGGCCGTGCACTGCTGACGAGCATGACGCCGGACCGCCTCGCTGAGCATATGTTCGATGTCGCGAACCAGTTCAATCGGGGCGCCGCACGGCTGATCGACCAGGACGAAAAAGCGCAGGTCGCGACGATCGACCTGCGCGCCGGGCGAAGAGCCAAGGCGTCGGCTGCCTATGCGTCGGCGCGTGTGTATCTGACAGCCGGCATCGCGCTGTTGGACGAAAGGGATTGGGGCAGCCAGTACGAATTGATGTTCAGCCTCCGGTTCGAACTCGCGGACTGCGAATTTCTGACCGGGAACATCGAAGAAGCCGAGCAACTGATTGTGGGGTTGTTGCAGCGCGCCACTTCGAAAGTCGACCAGGCGAGGGTCTACACCCTCGACGTTTCGCTTCGCACCGCGAAGTCTGAAAACAGGCAGGCCGTGGACAGCGCACTCACGTGCCTTCGCCTGTTCGGCATCGACATCCCGGCGCACCCGACCCAGTCGCAGGTCCAGGCCGAATACGACACGGTTTGGCAAACCCTCAATGGGCGCTCGATCGAGAGCCTGATCAATCTACCACTAATGACCAATCCGGAACTGCAGGCCGCCATGCGGGTGCTCGAGGTCCTTCCTGCTTCCGCCTACCATACCGACTTTCACTTGTATTGCCTGATGGCTTGTCGCATGGCGAAGATAGGGATGCAGCATGGGGTGAGCGAGGCTTCCCCGCACGGCTTTGCCTTTCTTGGGATCATCCTCGGTCCAGCCTTTCATCGTTACAGCGAGGGTTGTCGATTCGCCGAGCTCGCCTGCCACCTCGTCGACAAGCACGGCTTTGTCGCCTCGCGAGCGAAAGTCTATTTGACGGCGGGAATCACCGCGCCCTGGACTCAGCCAATCGGGACCGCGATCGATTTCATGCGTGCTACTTTTCGCACCGCGATTGAGACGGGGGATCTGACCTACGCCTGCTTCAGCATGGACCACTGTATCACCTATTGTCTCCTGCGGAACGATCCGCTCGACGCGGTCTGGCGCGAGTCGGAAAAGAGCCTGCACTTCGTCAGAAACGCCCGGTTCCAAGACGTCGCCGCCGTCATCGTGAGCCAGCAACGCTTCATCGCCACCATGCAGGGACGGACTGCGACATTCTCCAGTTTCAGCGACACGCAGTTCGACGAGGCTGCGTTCGAAGCGCAACTGGCCGGGAACTCGCCAACAACGGTCTGCCTCTATTGGATCCTTAAGCTAAAAGCGCGGTTCCTCTCAGGCGACTACGCCGAAGCGCTCGCGTCGGCCGACAAGGCTAAGGGCCTGCTTTGGGCCTCAGCCATCCATGTCCAACGGCTCGATTACTTCTGCTATGCGGCGCTGACGGTGGCGGCGCTCTACGAGAACGTGTCAGCAAACGAGCAGCAAGAGTGGCGCGAAGTCTTGACGGCGCACCAGGAACAGCTGCGCGAATGGGCGGAAAACCATCCGCCGACATTCGCCGATAAGCACGCGCTCGTGTCAGCCGAGATCGCCCGCCTGGAAGGGAGAGACGCCGATGCGATGCGCTTGTACGAGCAGGCGATTCAGTCGGCTCGGCAGAACGGTTTCGCGCAGTACGAGGGGCTGGCCCACGAGCTGGCCGCGCGGTTCTATGCGGCGCGAGGCGTCGAGAGGTTCGCGCACGTCTATCTGCTGGACGCCCGGCGCTGCTATCTCCAGTGGGGCGCGCTCGGCAAGGTCAGGCAACTCGAAGAACGCTACCCGCACTTGCAGGAGGAAAGGGCCCCTACCTTGCGCGCTGCGACCATTGGCGCGCCCGTCGCGCAACTGGACTTCGAGGCGGCGGTCAAGGCTTCGCAGGCCGTGTCGGGTGAGATTATCCTCGAAAACCTCATCAAAACCCTCATGGTGATTGCAGTCGAGCATGCGGGCGCTGAACGAGGCCTCCTGATCCTACCGCGGGGCGATCAGTTGTGGGTAGAGGCGGAAGCGACCACCAACCGAAAAGTCGTTGAGGTCAACCTCCGACGGGCGCTCGTGACGCCATCGGATCTCCCGCTGGCGATACTGCAATACGTCGTCCGGACCCAGGAGCTGGCGATTTCCGATGACGCCTCCAGGGAAAAGCCGTTCTCGGCGGACGAATATGTCGCCTCCAGGCACGTCCGTTCGGTCCTCTGTCTGCCGCTGATCAAACAGACCAAACTGGTCGGCGTGCTCTACATCGAGAACAACGTGGCCACTTCGGTTTTCGCACCTCCCCGGATCGCGGTCTTGAAGCTGCTGGCGTCGCAGGCCGCGATCTCGCTCGAGAATTCGCGGCTTTATCGCGATCTCGCCGAACGCGAAGCGAAGATCCGCCGTCTCGTGGAAGCCAACATTATCGGCGTCTTCATCAGTGATTTCGATGGTCGGATTCTCGAGGCCAATGACGCCTTTCTCCGAATCGTCGGATACGACCGTGAGGACCTCGCGGCCGGCCGGATCAACTGGAAGGATTTGACCCCCCAGGACTGGCGCGAGCGCGACGCACAATGGATCGAAGAGCACAAACGGACTGGGGTCCGGCTGCCGATCGAGAAGGAATACTTCCGGAAAGACGGCAGCCGCGTCCCCATTCTTCTGGGCTCTGCGACCTTCGAAGAGGGAGGAATCCAATCCGTCGCTTTCGTGCTCGATTTGACGGAGGGCAAGCGGGCGGAAGAGGCGCTCCGCCAGTTGGCGTCAGATCTCGCCCACATGAACCGTCTGAGCGTCATGGGGGAACTGGCCGCATCGCTCGCTCACGAAATTACGCAACCGATCGCCAGCGCCCGCAACAACGCCCGCGCGGCCCTGAATTTTTTGGACAGGCGGCCGCCCGAGCTCGGCGAGGTCAGAGAAGCGCTCGGGTGCATCGTGGGCGACGCCGATCGAGCCGGAGACATCATCGACCGGATCCGCGATCACATCAAGAAGGCGCCGCCGCGAAAGCATCGTTTTGATCTCAATGAAGCGATCAATGAGGTGATTGTGTTGGCGCGAAGCGCAATCGCCAAGAATGGAGTTTCCGTCCAGACCCGCCTGACGAAGGAGCTGGCTCTCGTCGAGGGGGATCGTGTTCAATTGCAACAAGTCATTTTGAACTTGATCCTGAACGCGGTCGAAGCCATGAGCTCGGTCGATGAGGGGACGCGTGAGTTGGTGATCAGCACCGGGCAAAGCCGAACGAATGGCGTCGTTGTGGCGGTGCGCGATTCTGGGCCGGGCATCGATCCGGAACGGATCGAGCGTGTTTTCGATGCTTTCTACACCACGAAGTCCAGCGGAGTAGGGATGGGGCTGTCGATCTGCCGGTCCATCATCGACGCCCATGGAGGCCGCCTGTGGGTTGACGCAAACGAACCTAGAGGCGCCGCATTTCAATTCAACTTGCCCAGCCCGGAAAGAAGCGCATGAATTCTCTTCACGCGGCACGTTTGGAATGGAGAGTCGTACGAAGGCATCGCATGAGATGCTTCTCATCAACGGGCTTGCGAAGGCAGCAAATACCCCATCGCGCGGACCCGGGCGTTCTATCCGGGTAGGCCGCAATGGCGATCGTCGGAATCGCACACCCCGCGTCCGTGAGGTAACTGTGGACTTCGAGCCCGATCATCGCAGGCTTACGCGAGCCCGTGAATCCGATCTATAGTCCGTGGCGTCGCGCCAGTCACCTCCGCGGAGCGCAGCGGCGCTGCTCTGGTGGACGTCCGCTTTCCAAGAATTCTCCTCGATTTCCACCTCAAGCGCCGTCCAGACCACGACGAACAATTACGTCGAGGAGCAGTTGGCGACCCAGGAGGGCCAGCAAGACCCAGGGGTCCAACTCCTGGACGACACCAATCTGACGGATGTGGTGCAGACGATCTTCTGATGTTGGTTCTACAGAGTAAATCAACATCAGGCGCCCAGTCATCGCGTTAATATTCCGAGGAGGTCGCGGGCGCGGATGAGATCGGCGGTCTCAAATCCCTCCCTGAACTCGCCGTAAACCCGGCCAAGCAAAGCGCTCGCCTCGGCTGCGCGACCTTGCGCTAGCTTCAGGCGGGCGAGGCTCATTGCAGCCCTCAGCTCCCACGACAGCGCGCCTTGCCGCCGCGACCAATCGAGTGATTCCAGAAACAGGGTTTCCGCCTCGGCGTCCGATTCACGCCCGCCCCTCAAGGCCACTTCACCTTTGATCCTCAGGAGCTCGGCGACACACCATCGATTTTCGTCTCGCTCGGATTTCTGCAGGGCGGTCTCAATCGCCGTGACAGCGCAAACACGGTCACCAACTTCGAGCGCGCCGACCGCGAGGGCGCCGAGGTGTGAGACGTAGCGCTGTTGAAAGCCTGCGATCGGCATTCCGAAAAGGCCCTGGCGGAGGAGGCGGGTTCCTTCATGCGGATCGCCGCTTTCAATCAGACGGATGCCCCCGTTGACTTCGCTCCAGGGCCTCCAGCTACGATTTAAGTCCGAAACCTCACGCAGCATCTCGATGAATTGATCCGCCCGGGCGAGGTCTCCGCATTGAAGCGCTACGGGGCAAGCCCCGTTGAACAGCGCATACAATAAGGATGGGGAATGTTGGGCTGACGTTGCCTCGTCGACGGCGAGTTCCACAGTGCGCATCGCCTGGTCTGGCGATCCCTGAATCCAGAGGATCTGCCCTAGGATTGCGAGACCCGCGACCCGTTGATCAAATTGGTACCGGACGCGGTGGGATCGGTCTGCCGGAGCGAGGTAGTGGTCGAGCATGGACGTAATGTGCCGGCGCGCCGTCTCCTGATCGCCCAGCACGTGATGGGTCAGGCCCAGGAGACGCTCGCTGACGAGCAAATCCGCGAGCGGAAACCGTTGCTCCGGAATGTCGTTAAATCTCTGGGCGGGGCTCAGCGCTCCGCGATAGTCGCCGCCCATGAAGTGGCTGAGCCATAACCCCCAATGGCATCGCAGTCTGTAGTCTGCGTCGTCCAGGCGTTCAGCCAAGGCCGCGGCGCGCCGCCAAGCCTCACACAACGCTGGGCCGGCTCCGAGCGTGTGAAGCAGCGCCGCGGCCAGCGAAACATTGAGCTGGAGATCACGGCGGGGATCCTCTTCGACGGTGGGTCCGATCTGCGCCAGCGCCCGTTCGATCTGCCGACAGCACTCCTCCATCAATGTATGGTGGATCCAGATCGGCGCGGCGGCCGCCGTCAGCGCGCATCCAAGATTGGCGTCGCCGTCCGCTGAGAAGGCGCAGTCGAGAGCGGCGCGAACTTCATCGACCGCATGAGGGTGACGGTCGAACCACTCGCACGCGGCCGCGCCCGCACGGTCGAGTTCAGCCGCTTTGAGCACCGCCAGCATGTGTTCGGCATGCCGCCGCAGCATCTCCGGTGCAGCGCCTTGCTCCTTCAACTTCTGCATGGCGTATAGCCGTGTGAGTTCGAGCAGCCGGTAGCGTATCTCAGGTCCGCTCACGTCGCTCGTCACGAGCGACTTCGAGACGAGGCTCTCCAACGCGTCGGTCACGTCGAAACCCGGATCGTGACACGGCGCCGCGATTGCGACCGCCCAGGCCGAGCTGAACGACGCCTTGAACACCGCCAAGGCCGTCAGGACCATTTGCTCGGCGGTGCTGAGGCGGTCGAAGCTCCAGTCGAACATCGCACCCAACGTCTGGTGGCGCGGCAAGGCGGTGCGCCGGCCTTTCCTCAGCACGCCGAAGCAATCGTTGATCCGGGCCGCCAGTCCCATTACCCCCAGGGCGTCGATTCGCGCCGCCCCTAGTTCGATCGCCAGCGGAATTCCGTCCAGACGACGGCAGATGTCGGCGACAATCGGCGCGTCGTCGTCCGACAGCACGAAGCTGGCGTCGTGCGCCGTCGCGCGCTGCGCGAAGAGCTGGACCGAGGCGAAAGTAAGCGCCGTGGCGGCCGTGGGAACCGGCGAGGACGGCGGCACGCCCATAGGAGCGAGTCGATGCGTGACTTCACCCTCCGCGCGGAGGGCTTCCCGGCTTGTCGCCAGGATATTCACGGCGGGCGCGCCCTTCAGGAGCGTTTCGGCGAGCAGAGCCACCGCCTCAACGACGTGCTCGCAATTGTCGAACACGATCAGCATTTCCCGATCCATGATGAACGAGACGAGGCCGGGAGTGGGATTGTCGGTTACGGTCGGCAGCCCGAGCGCGGAGCCCAGAGCGCTTGGGACGAAACGAGAATCCCCCAGCGGCGTCAGATCAATAAAGCACACGCCGTGACGATAGGACTCGGCCAGACGCTCCGCCACGGCCAGGGCGACGGTCGTCTTTCCCATTCCTCCCGCTCCGACGATCGATACGAAACGCTGCCGAGGCAACTGGTCGGCGATCTCACCGATGATTGCCTCTCGCCCGATCGCCGGCGTCAGCCTTACCGGAAGATTGGTCAGCGGCGCAGCCGGCGACGCGGCGGCGGCCTCGCGTGGCCGCTCGGAACATGAGACCGGCGCGACGAAACAATAGCCCCGGCCGGCAATGTTCTTGATGTAGCGCGCGCCGCCCTGTCCATCGCGAAGCGCTTTTCTAAGCGATGCGATCTGGAACCGAAGATTATCTTCCTGGACAACCGAATCTGGCCAGGCGCGGTCCATCAGTTCCTTTCTGCAGACGACCGCGCCGGGGCGCTCGACGAGAGCCAGCAGAATGTCAAAGGCGCGACTGCCCAATCGGACGGGGTGATGGCCCTCCAGCAATAGCTTCCGCCCCGGATGGAGCAGGAAAGGTCCGAAGGCTATAACCTGTTGTGTCACGGGGGCCGCCTTCAGGCGGCTCGCCGAAGCGCCCACCTGCGCATCGACGCATGAGCGATCGCGAGCGCTAGCAAGAGGACCAATCGCTCGGGAACGAAGGCGTGCTTCTTCAGAAGCTTTCGCATCAGTTTCAGCGCGGCGTGCTTATTTCGCTTGGATTGGACCAACACGTCGAGGACCTCGCCTTCGGCGTAGACGGCGCGCCAAAGGCAGACCATGCGACCGTCGATCGTACCGACGCCACTATCTGTAAGTTGATTGAAATAGCGCATTGGTTTGATCAGCCTTATACGTTGGCATCGCGGTAGGCGAAAGTACACGTCGTGTTAATCGGCATGGGGTCCGAGCGCCGATCGGCGCCGCAACGTCCTGATTGCGTTCGCGTTGGCGGGGTCTGACTCACAGCCCAGACTCGCAACCGTATCCGAGAGCGAGCGCGGCGGCTCGGTGCAAAGACGAAGCGGTGGCCGCCAACAGCGAGTCCGCGCCGCTGCCTGAAGCCGGATCAAGCCGTGGGCCATCCGTGTGTACAATGTTCAGATCGCGTAACGCATTAGCGACCGACCGTGCCCAGGCGAACGACTTTCGCATCAGGATTGAGGTGGAATGCAACCACAACCGACTCCTTTTCCGCCTGCAGCCGCCGGCCATCCGCATCCTGAATCAAGCCTGTTTCGGCCTCGGAAAAACGCTGGCCATCGGACGTAACCAGGCCCGTAAACACAAAGAAATACACGTGCCAGCCAGACGGCGCCTGCGGCAGCAAAGCCTCAGCCCCCTTGTCGAGCCGGATGTCGTAGAAATGCACGTCGCTTCGGACGTAAAACGGCGCACCCGAGCCCACCGGTCCGAACAGGTGGCGCCACCGGTTGGCGACAGGCTTTGGCATTTCACCAAACTGGATCTCGGGTTCGAGATCGGCGGCGTGCGGACGGACAAAGATCTGCAACATACGGAGATGGGGGTCGCTACTGAGAGTCTTTTCCTCATGCCAGAACCCGGCTCCCGAGTTCATCACCATGAGGTGGTCTTCATCGATCAGCAATTCACCGATCGTGCGGTCGTTATGACGCATGACGCCACCAGGCACCCACGAGATGATCTCGTCATTGGTATGGGGGTGGAGGCGAATCCAGGTGCCCGGCGCCAGCTCGGAGTCGACGATCAGGGCCAAGGGTCCATACCCATGGTCGGTTGAGCCGGGCACGTTTTCCCCGGGCAGATTGATATGCAGAGTAAAGGGTCCCTGGCGCCGGATGATGTTCGTTCTGGCAGATTTGAAAATTTTGGGAACCGACTGAATGGCCTGTGCTGTGCTAGCCATGATGTGACCTTCTTTTAGGGTGGAGGGGATGGAGCGCAAAACATGCGCGGCTCTGGTTTCGGTGCAATTCGCTGACGTGGAACCAGGTGGGCGCGGCGCGCTCGTCTTGATGTCCTTTCCGGTGTAGCCGTCGAAGTCTTGTCCGGTACCGGCGAACATACAGATGGCACGAACTTGCCATAAGGAGGTGATATCGGCACTCTCCGTTCCATTGATGGAACAATGGCGATGATCGACTTAAACGAGCTGTACCTGTTCACACAGGTGGTGGACCAAAAGGGCTTCGCGTCCGCCGCAAGGTTGCTGGGGATGCCAAAATCGACCCTCAGCCGAAAAATCTCACAGCTGGAGGATAGGCTTGGCGTCCGTCTCCTGCAGCGTTCGACGCGGCGACTTTCGGTGACCGAGATCGGTCAGATCTACCATCAACATTGTGCCGCGATGATCGCCGAGGCCGACTCCGCGCAAGACGCGATTGACAAGGCGAGGTCCGAGCCACGAGGTCGGCTGCGCATCACCTGTCCGGTGTCGCTGATGCAAAGCTATATTTCGAAGATTGTCGCCGACTACCTCATGGAATTTCCACGTGTGACGATCGATCTCGAAGCCACGAACAGGCGTGTGGACGTGATTGAAGAAGGCGTCGATATCGCGCTTCGGGTCCGTTTCCCGCCCCTGGAGGACGCGGGGCTGGTGATGAAGCGGCTGGCGATGAGTCCTCAAATCATAGTGGCATCACCCGCCCTAGTGAGCAGGATCGGGCTTCCACAATCCCCCGGCAATCTGGCGGACTATCCCAGCCTGGCGCTCACAAGCACGGCGCCACGACGGGCCTGGGACCTTTCCAAAAACGGCAAGGACCGGATTTTGATCGTGTTCTCCCCGCGTTATGTGACCGATGACATGGCCGCGCTTGCGTTGGCCGCGCGGAACGGCGTCGGCATCGTCCAACTCCCGCTTTATATGGTGCAAGACGAACTCCGGGCCGGCAGCTTGATATCGTTAGCGCCGGATTGGCAACCTTTAGCCGGCATCATCCATGCGGTCTTTTCCTCCCGGCGCGGCCAGTCGCCGGCAATGCGTAGCTTTGTCGACTTCATCGCAGAAGCCTTTTCGATCAGGGAGGACACACCCTAATTCCACGAAAAGCGGGCTTGGCGGTAGAGCGCCTTTCGGCCGCGGGCCGTAGCAGCCTTCACGTCAGGAAGCGGACGCGGCGATTGTCGTTCTACGGGCGCGACGGCCTCTCACCAAAGGCCCTCCCCGCGCCACCGCTTCCCGACCAGACCCATATGCTCAAAGAACTCATTCATCGACGCGTCTGATCCCACGCTGTCCCCCTTAGCGGTCGGAGATCAGACGCTCTGGGAAGGTCAGCGTCAGGCTGGCCAAGCCGATCCACGGATCACGCTGCAGAAGTTGCCGCGCTTGAAGGTCGGGTCCTTGTCTGCGAGGACATCGGCCTTGACGTTGCCAAACGTCGTGTCGGGCTTGTGCTTGATACCGTCATAAAAGGCCTGGATGATGTCTTCCTTGAAGTGGCCGGGTCGCGGATGGGCGGCGACCACGGCTTCGCGCTCGGCGTCGGTGTATTCGGGATAGGTCAGGCCGAGGACGTCCATTTCCACCCCGGCTGTGACTAGGGCGACGACGGGGTGCATGTGCTGGGGAATGCCCGGCGTGGTGTGCAGGGCGATCGCCGTCCAGACGGTGTCGATGTCGGCCTGGTCGATGGCGTGGGATTTCAGGAAGTCGCTCGCCGCGTTGGCGCCATCGACTTCGAAGCGCTCGCAGGCGCTGCTGTGCCGATGGGTCAAGCCCATGTCGTGGAACATGCACCCGCAATAGAGCAACTCTGGGTCGAACTTCAGGCCTCGCCTCTTTCCGGCCAGCGCACCCCAGTAAAAAACGCGGCTTGAGTGATTGAACAGCAAGGGCGATTCCGTATCCCGGACCAGTTCGGTTATCTCACGGGCAAGCTTGCTGTCGGGGATGCTGACCCCTTGGATGATCGACGTCATTTCAGATTCTCCTAAAAAGTGCGCTGGCCTTGAAGTTTGAGTAGAGCCAAAATTCGCCGCCGATTGACACTGCAGTTTGCGGATCGGGCGCTTGGCGGCCTTCATGCCCTAAGGGGTGAGGAGGCCTATTCGACGAACTCCCTCGAACGAAGCAGAACTTCGCCCAGCGTGCGTTGCAGACAGGGAGATCCGCACCACCGTCGGGCCAGCCGTGATCTGTGGTTCAGCGCGTGCCTTCCTTGAGGCCGAGGAGCTGCCATTCCCAGCGCAGCCCCTGGCCGAAGCCGCCGCCATGCTCTTCGAACAGCTTGGTGACCTCGCGGGCAGTGTCCTCGCGGCCCCAGTCGCGCTGCAATTCGCTGACATAGGACCAGGTGGTGATCGGGATCGCCCCGGCCTGGATCATGCGCTGGACCGCCATGTCATGGGCTTCGCGGCTGGCGCCGCCCGAGGCGTCGGTCAGGAAATAGACTTCGTACCCGTCGGCCAAAGCCGACAGCACGGGCATCTGCAGGCAGACTTCCGTCCACAGACCGGCTATCACCAGCTTCTTCTTGCCGGTGTGCTTCACCCAGTCCAGCACCCGCTGGTCCTCCCAGGTATTGAGGGTGGTGCGGTCGATGGGGGCCTGCTTAGGGTAGACGTCCTGGATTTCCTTGATGAGGTTCTGGCGTTCGGCGAAGGCCGTCGTCAGCAGCGTCGGGACCTTGAAAATCTTTGCCGCCTTGGCGACCGCCGTCGCGTTGCCGATGACCTGCGACGCCTCGTGCGAGCGCAGCGTCAGCAGTTGAAGATACTGGTGGTCGATCAGGAGCAGGGCGTGGTTGCCGGGCTCGAGGAGATTGTTCGCGCTCATTTCTCATTTCCCTATGACTTGCAACATCCTTACGTCTGGCTTCGCGCCTCGACTGCGTTTCGACGGCGGCCGCCGTTGGGCGCCGCGCCAGGGCGAAGCTGACTGGCGGTTGCCCCTTCCCAATATGCCCAGCCGGCGGCAGGCGCTCGTTGCTAATCGGAAGGACTAGTTAGATGTTGTAAGTTCCGCTACCGACCGATTGATCCCGGCAAGGCGAACGAGCCGGCGGAATGAACGCCGCCCTTCGCTGCGTCAGAACCTGGCGCACGTAGTCCTTTGCGGAAAGCGAGCGAAAGCGTCATCCGGATCGAGCGGTCTACAGACGTCGCAGACCGCGACCCGCCCCGCTAACCCAGTGAAATGTCGGAGGAGATTTTGGAGCCGGAAACCACCGGCGCTAGGGCGGACTTCTTGGTGGAGCTGAGGGGATTCGAACCCCTGACCTCTGCAGTGCGATTGCAGCGCTCTCCCATCTGAGCTACAGCCCCGTCGCGCGGCTCTTTACGTGCGCCTCACCCGCCTGTCAACGGAGAAAGCGCGGGAGGCGCCACGGGGCCCGTGGGGGCCCGTCCGGGCATAGGATCAAGGAGCGCTCATGCGGGCCGTACTCAATATCGTGATTCTCGCTCTCGACCTCTACAAGCTGGTGATCATCGCCGCCGCGGTCATGTCGTGGCTGATCGCCTTCAACGTCGTGAACATCCGCAACGACTTCGTCCGGTCGATCTGGAGCACGGTGGTCGGGCTGACGGAGCCCGTGCTTCGGCCGATTCGCCGCTTTCTGCCCAACACCGGCGGGATCGACATTTCCCCTGTCGTGCTGTTCCTCTTGATCCTGCTGGTCGAGCAGATCATCGCGCTTTACGTCTACCCCTACGTCTTTTAGGTGACGCCATGACCGCAAGCGCGCCGACCAAGACCGCCGCCGGCCGCTTCTTCGAGGATTTCCAGCTCGGCCAATCGCTGCCCCACGCAACGCCGCGCACCCTCCGCGATGGCGACGCCTCGCTCTATTCGGCGCTCTACGGGACCCGGTTCGCGGTCCAGAGCGCCGAAACCTTCGCGACCGCGATCGGCTATCCCAAGGCGCCGATCGACGATCTGCTCGCCTTCCATGTCGTCTTCGGCAAGACCGTGCCCGACGTCTCGCTGAACGCGGTGGCCAATCTCGGCTACGCCGCCTGCCGGTTCCTCAAGCCGGTCTATCCCGGCGACACGCTCACGGCGCAATCGGAGGTGATCGGCCTCAAGGAAAATTCAAATCGCCAGACCGGCGCGGTCTACGTGCGCTCGCGCGGCTTCAACCAGCGCGGCGAAACGGTCATCGACTATGTCCGCTGGGTGATGGTGCGCAAGCGCGATCCGGATTCGCCGGCGCCCGCCGCCGTCGTTCCCGACTTGCCGCCCTTCGTTCCGCCGGAGGAGCTCGGCGCGGCCTGTCCGCCCATCGATGCGGCCGCCTATGACGACACGCTCGCCGGATCGCCCCACCGCTGGGGCGACTATTTTAGGGGCGAGCGGATCGACCATGTCGACGGCGTCACCGTCGAAGAGGCCGAGCACCAGATCGCGACCCGCCTCTATCAGAACACCGCCAAGGTCCACTTCAACCAATTCAGCGAAGCGAAGGGGCGATTCGGCAAGCGCCTCGTCTACGGCGGCCATGTCATCTCGCTGGCGCGGGCGCTGAGCTTCAACGGCTTCGCCAACGCCTTCCACGTCGCGGCGATCAACGCCGGGCGCCATGTTGCGCCGTTGTTCGCCGGCGATACGCTGTTCGCCTGGAGCGAAGTGCTTGAGGCCGCGCCTCTGCCGGGACGCACGGACCTCGGCGCGCTGCGGCTGCGCACGATCGCCGCCAAGAACCGGCCTTGCCACGATTTCCCCTTCCGCGAGGACGAGGGCTACGAGCCGCATGTCGTGCTCGACCTCGACTATTGGGTTTTGCTGCCGCGCTGAGGAGCCTCGATGCGCCTGCCGAGCGACGCCACGCTCATCGTCGTCGATGTCCAGAGGGCGATCGACGATCCGTGCTGGGGACCCCGCAACAATCCGGGCGCGGAAAGCGCCATCGCCGCGCTCATCGCCGCCTGGCGCAAGGAGGCGCTGCCGATCGTCCACGTCCGCCATGACTCGATCGAGCCCGGCTCGCCCTACGCGCCGGGTTCGCCCGGCCACGCCTTCAAGCCGGAGGCGCAGCCGCTCGACGGCGAAATCGTCATCGGCAAGCGCGCGCACAGCGCCTTCGTCGGCACGTCGCTCGAGGAGACGCTCGACCGTCTCGGCGCGACGACCTTGGTGTTGTGCGGCGCGCTCACGCACAATTCGCTGGAAGCCACCACCCGTCACGCCGGCGATCTCGGCTACCGCGCGTTCATCGTCGCGGACGCCTGCTGGGCGGTCGAAGTCAGGGTCGGCCATCGGATTGTTGCCGCCGACGATGTCCACGCGCTCTCGCTGGCCCATCTCGACGGCGAATATGCCAGGCGCTCACCGGGGACGTGAGCCACAGCGGTCCGACGTGGGTGGCCGGGACAAGCCCGGCCATGACGGCGAGGGATGCGCCCTCGGAACGGCTCCTTGTAAGGCCGCAGACAGCCTTTCTCGTCTTGGCCGGGCTTGTCCCGGCCATCCACGCGGCGCCGCTTCCTCGAACGCAGCGGCCATAGCGGCGCTCGCCGGGGACGTGAGCCACAACGGCCCGACGTGGGTGGCCGGGACAAGCCCGGCCATGACGGCGAGGGATGGGCCCTCGGAACGGCTGCTTGTAGGCCGCAGATAGCCTTTCCGTCTTGGCCGGGCTTGTCCCGGCCATCCACGCGGCGCCGCTTCCTCGAACGCAGCGGCCATAGCGGCGCTCACCGGGGACGCCAGCCGCAGCGGCCCGACGTGGGTGGCCGGGTCAAGCCCGGTCATGACGGTAAGGGTAGCGCCCTCAGAACGGTTCCTTGTAAGGCCGCAGCTCGATCTCCTGCGTCCAGGCGGTGCGGTGCTGGCGATGGATCTGCCAGTAGGCCTCCGCGATCGCGTCGATGTCGAGCAACCCGTCCGCGCCGCGCTCGGCGAGCGCTTGCGGGTAGTTGTTCAGGACCCGCTCGCCATGAATCGCGCCGTCGATCACGACATGCGCGACGTGGACGCCGAGCGGCCCGAATTCGCGCGCCATGCTCTGGCTGATCATGCGCAGGCCCGCTTTGGCCGCCGCGAATTGCGCAAATCCGGGCTTGCCGCGCAGACTCGCCGAGGCGCCGGTGAAGATCACCGTGCCGCGGCCGAGCGGAACGAGGCGGCGGGCCGCTTCGCGGCCGACGAGAAAGCCGGCGAAACAGCCGACGCGCCAGAAGTCCTCGAACAGCGCGCCGGGTACGTCGCGGAACGCCATGCGCCGGTTGTTGCCGGCGTTGAAGACGACCAGGTCGGGCGGCGCGCGCTCGTCGTTCGCGGCGAAAGCGCGCTCGAACAGGCGCACGACCTCATCCTCTTTCGTCGCGTCGGTAACGGCCGCCTCCGCGCCGCCCCCCGCGGCGACAATCGAGGCGACGACGCGCTCGATCTTCTCGCTCGTGCGTCCGGAGACGACGACATGATGGCCCTCGGCGGCGAACCGCCGGCATAGGGCTGCGCCCAGCCCCTGCTCGGCGCCGACCCCGACGACGATCGCGACGTTCTTGCTCATCGTTAGCCTCCTTGCGGTCAGGGCCTCGCGGGCGGCCTGGGCTTGCCAATCGGCGAGGCGCAGCCGCAATGTGGCGTCTGCGCCGGTCCGCGCCAATGGAGGACATGCATTCCATGACGGGCTCCCCCCTCCTCTATCTCGAAGAATTTTACGTCGGGCAGCGTTTCGTCAGCACCTCGCACGCGCTCGACGCCGAACAGATCAAGGCCTTCGCCCGGCAGTTCGATCCGCAGCCGTTCCATCTCGACGAGGAGACGGCGAAGCCCACCTTCTTCGGCGGCCTCGCCGCGAGCGGCTGGCACGTCGCCGCGATCACGATGAAGCTGCTCGTCGAGGGCGGCGCGCCGATCGCGGGCGGCGTCATCGGCGCCGGCGGCGAGGTCGCGTGGCCCGCCCCGACGCGGCCGGGCGACGTGCTGCATGTCGAAAGCGAGGTCATGGAGATCACGCCGTCGCGCTCGCGCCCCAACCGCGGTATGGTGACCCTGCGCAGCGAGACGCGCAATCAACGCGGCGAGATCGCGCAGGTGACGACCGCCAAGCTCGTCGTCCATCGGCGGGCGAATCCCGCGCCTTGAAGAAGAGAGCCCATGAAGATCCTCGTTGTCGGCGCCGGCGCCACCGGCGGCTATTTCGGCGGGCGGCTGTTACAGGCTGGTCGTGACGTCACTTTTCTCGTGCGCCCGCGGCGCGCCGCCCTCCTCGCTGAGCACGGCTTCACGATTCGCAGCCAGTTCGGCGATTTCCATCGCGCGGCGCCGCCGCTCGTCACCGCGGAGACCCTCAAAGAGACGTTCGATCTCGTGATCCTAAGCTGCAAGGCCTATGACCTCGACAGCGCCATCGCCTCCTTCGCGCCCGCTGTCGGGCCGCGCACGGCGATCCTGCCGCTCCTCAACGGGATGCGGCATCTCGAAATTCTCGCCGAGCGGTTCGGACCCGAGCGAGTGCTCGGCGGACTCTGCATCATCTCCTCGACGCTCGGCGAGGATGGGACCGTTTTGCATCTCAACAATCTCCATCAGCTGACGTTCGGCGAACTCGACGGCGCCCGTTCGGAGCGGATCGAAGCGATCGCCGCGGCCCTGCTCAACGCAGGCTTCGAGGCCCGGCTGAGCGACGCGATCCGCCAAGAGATGTGGGAGAAATGGCTGTTCATCGCCGCCGCCGCAGGCGTCACATGCCTGATGCGCGCCGCCGTCGGCGACATCGTCGCGGCGGGCGCGACGGATCTGGCGACGGGGCTCATCGACGAATGCGCGGCCATCGCGACGTCTCAGGGCTTCGCGCCGCGCCCGGCGACGCTGGCGATGGCGCGTGGCGCGCTCACCACGCCCGGCTCGACGCTGACCGCCTCGATGCTGCGCGACATTGAAAACGAGATGCCTGTCGAAGCGGACCACCTCATCGGCGACCTGTTGCGCCGCGCCAGCGTGGCGGACGATCGCGCCTTGCTGCGCATCGCCTACGCGCATTTGAAGGCTTATGAGGCGCGGCGAGCGCGCGAGGCGGCGACAAAGGTCGCCTGAAATCGGCCCCTTGCCAGCCCTACCCTCGGCGTGGCTATCTCCCGCGCCAAGAACACGGAGGAACGCCTTGACGCCTTACTCGATCGTCATCATCGGCGTCGGCAAGATCGCCCGCGATCAGCATCTGCCGGTCATCGCCAAGAATCCGCGCTTCCGGCTCGCCGGCGTCGTCAGCCACAGCGGCGCGCGGGTGGAAGGGGTCCCGACTTTCGCGACGCCGGCCGAAGCCTACGCCGCTCTGCCGGACCTCGACGCGGTGGCGATTTGCACGCCGCCGAACATTCGCTACGCGATCGCGTTCGAGGCGCTCGAGGCCGGCAAGCATGTGATGCTGGAGAAGCCGCCGGCGCAAACGGTCGCCGAGATGCACGACCTTGCGGCGCGCGCCGCCGAGCGCGGCCGCGTCATCTTCGCGACCTGGCATTCGCAGTACAACAGCGCCGTCGACATGGCCAAGGATCGCCTCGCGGGCGCCAAGCTGCGGCGCCTCGCGATCGAGTGGAAAGAGGACGTGCGACGCTGGCACCCCGGCCAGGAATGGATCTGGGACGCCGGCAATTTCGGCGTCTTCGACCCCGGCATCAACGCGCTGTCGATCCTCACCAAGATCGCGCCCGGCCCGATCTTCGTCAAAAGCGCGTCGCTGTACTATCCCGCCAATCGGGACACGCCGATCGCCGCTTCGCTCGCCTTCTCGAGCCCGGCGGCGGAACCCGGCGCTTCGCTGAGCGCGGAGTTCGACTGGCGCCAGGAGGGCGAGCAAAGCTGGAACATCGACATCGAGACGGCGGCCGGCGAGCGGCTCCGCCTCACGCACGGCGGCACGAAGCTCTTCCTCGACGGCGAGATCGCCCATGAGGCGCCGATGGCGGAGTACGAAAAGATCTACGCCCACTTCGCCGGGCTGCTCGACGCCCGCTGGAGCGCGATGGACGCATCTCCCTTCGAACTCGTCGCCGACGCCTTCCTGGTCGGCTCGCGCAAGACGGTCGATCCGTTCGCGTGGTGACGACGACGGGGGCATGACGGCGGCCACTTGCCCTCATCCGGCGCTTCGCGCCACCTTCTCCCGCAAGCGGGAGAAGGGATAAAGCCCCTCTCCCGCTCGCGGGAGAGGGGTTGGGGTGAGGGCCGTTCCACCAACACTCTATGACTCCGCCGCCAGCTTCCGCAGCAAGTCCCAGCTGTATAGTCCGGTGGAGTGGCCGTCGCTGTAGGTGAAGCGCGCGGCGTAGTTGCCGATCGTCTCGAGGTCGATGATCGTCACCCCCGCGCCCGGCGGGCTCTTGTCGGCGCTCGGGCTCGCCGCGCGAAGCCGCTCGGCGGAAATGCTCGCCGCCAAGCCGTCCTCGAACGTCACCTGCAGCACGCGACCCTTCTCGCGTACGCGCAACTCGGTCGGCCAAGTCTCGTTCGCCATGATCTCACTCGATCACGATGCGCGGCGCGGCGCGGGCGCTTTGACCCTCGTACAGCGAGGCGCGAACGCGGGCGGCGAGATCGAGATAGGCCTTCGCTTGCGGCGAGTCCGGCGCGCTGGCGACGATCGGCGCGCCGCCGTCCGAGGTCTCCCGGATTCTTAGGTCGAGCGGGATCTCGCCGAGGAAGGGAGTCCCCTGCGCCTCAGCCTCGTGCCGCGCGCCGCCATGCGCGAAGATGTCGCTGCGCCCGCCGCAATGCGGGCAGACGAAGTAGCTCATGTTCTCGACTACGCCGAGCAGCGGCACGTTCACCTGCCGGAACATCGTGACGCCGCGCCGCGCGTCGATCAGCGAGAGATCCTGCGGCGTCGAGACGATGACCGCGCCGGCCAGCGGCACCGTCTGCGCCATCGTCAATTGCGCGTCGCCGGTGCCCGGCGGCATGTCGACGACCAGCACGTCGAGATCGCCCCATTCGACCTCGCGCAGGAATTGCGTCAGCGCCGACATCACCATCGGCCCGCGCCAGACGACCGCCGACCCTTCCTCGACGAGGAAGCCGATCGAGATCACCTTGACGCCAAACTTCTCGATCGGCTTGAGCTTCTGGCCGCCGGCCGCGAGTTCGGGCTTGCCCGTAATGCCGAACAGCCGCGGCATCGAGGGGCCGAACACGTCGGCGTCGAGCACGCCGACCCTGAGCCCGAGGCGCGCCAGGCCGAGCGCGAGATTGCAGGCGGTCGTCGATTTGCCGACGCCTCCCTTGCCGGAGGCGACCGCGATGACCTTGTCGATGCCGGGGATCGGCCGCGCGTTCGGCGGCTGCGGCCGCGCCCCGGGGGCGCCGTGGCCATGAGCGTGGCCGTGCGCGTGGGCTTGCGGCGCGGCGGTGGGGCCCTCGTTTTCGGCGGTGAGCGTCACCAGCGCGGAGACGACGCCGGGCAAGGCTTTGATCTTCGCCTCGGCCTCGGCGCGCATCACCTCCATAGCCTTGGCGTGGCGTGGATTGATCTTGATCGCGACGAACGCCTTGCCGTCGCGCACGGTCACGCCGTCGATCGCGCCCGACTGGGGCAGCGGCGTCTTGCCGTCAGGCCCCGGCACGGCGGCGAGCGCCGTCAAGATGTCGTCCTTACCGACCATTCTCGTCTGTCCTTCGTTTTGCCGGCCTGCACTGGACCAAATCGCCCGGCGGCGCAAGGCGCAGCCCTCAGGCCACAGCCGCGAGCGCGCCCCGGTCCCGCCCGTCCCAGAGCGCCTCGGCGCGCGCCTCCGCGCTCGCCGGATCGCCCTCGACGCCCATCGCCCAGAGCGCCAGCGCGGCGGTGCCGACGACGCTCGCCTTTGCATAGTCGTCCGTTTGCTGGCCCCGCCAGACCGCCTCGAGGCGATCGAGATCGATCGCCTCCTCGCTAGCTTGCCGCGCGTCGAGAACCGCCGGCCAGCGCGTCTCCTCCGCGCGCCCCTCGGCGATCAGGAGCGTGTCGCAGGGCTTGCCGGGGCGCCGCTCGCCCTCGCCGCCGTCGCCGCGAAACACCAGCACCCGCTTCTCCCCGAGCGCGAGCGCGGCGTCGCGATGGATCGCGACATAGCCGGGATGGAAAACGCCGTGCAGCGCCGCCGCCGCGCTGAACGGGTTGAGCCCGCGCACCAGCGTATGCACCGGCGAGCGCAGGCCGAGCACGGACTTCAGCCGCATCAGCTCGGCGAGCCGAGGGTTGATCCGAGCGAGCGGCAGATAGGCCAAGCGAAAGCGCCGGAGATGGGCGGCGGCCTCCTCGAAGTCGGCGGCGATCGGAAAGCCGAGCCGCCGCAGCGTCTCGCCGGCATAGACGCGCCCCTCGGTGTGGCCGTCGAGCCCATGCATGAAGACGCTCCAGCCGCTACGGGCGATCAGGACGGCGGCGAGCAGGAACCATGGCGCCTGGCGCTTCTTGCCGGCGTAGGACGGCCAGTCGAGATCGACCGCCGGCGCAGCGGCCGGCAGCGCGAGGGTCGCGCGTGCGGCGCGGATGAAGCCGGCGATCTCCTCGCCGGTCTCCTCCTTGACCCTCAGCAGCATGAGAAAGGCACCGACCTGCTCGGGACGCGCCTCGCCGGCGAGGATCATGACCATCGCCTCCTCGGCCTCCTCGCCGGTCAGCGAGCGCGTCAGCGTCTTGCCGCGCCCGAGAATTCTGACGAAGCGAGCGAACGGATGGGGAGTTTCCGACATGACGAGGTCCTCGTAGCCGCATATGGCCCTTCGCCGCCGCGAGGGCCAGGGGAAGCGACGTCTTTGCGGCGCGCGTGAGGGCGGCTATCGTTTCGCGATGACCATGTCCAGGCCACTCGAGGCGGCGGAACAGCCGGCTCGCCTCGACGCGGCGGCTTTCATCCGCGCGCGCCTGCCGCTATTGCCCGTTCCCGGCGTTCCGGAAGTCCGCCTGCATCGCGCGACGCCGTCGAGCGGCCTGCGGCGGCTTGCTGAACTCGACGCGGAGGGATTCGGCGCGCCCTACTGGGCCTATTGCTGGGCCGGCGGGCTGGCGCTTGCGCGGCATATCCTCGAGCGACCGGAGACGGTCGCCGGCCGCCGCGTGCTCGACCTCGGCGCCGGCTCGGGCCTCGTCGCCATCGTCGCCGCCAAGGCGGGGGCAGGCGCGGTGAGCGCCTCCGAATCCGACCCCTACGCCGTCGCGGCGCTGCGCCTCAACGCCGCCGCCAACGGCGTCGCTCTCGCAGCCGTGCTCGGCGACCTCACGGACGGTCCGCCTCCCGACGTCGATCTCGTCATGGTGGGCGACCTCTTTTATGAAGCAGAGCTCGCCGAGCGCGTCGCGGCCTTCCTCGAGCGATGCGCGCAAGCGGGGATCGACGCGCTGGTCGGCGACCCCTGGCGCGCCTTCTTGCCGCGCGCGCGGCTGAACCTGATTGCCGAATATCGCGTCGCCGATTTCGGCGACGGCTCCGCCGGCGCAACGACGGCGAGCGCCGTCTTCGCCTTCAGGCGAAGCGCCGGCCCGCTTGAGAACGCCGCGCCGCCTGCTTAAGAAGCACGGGCTTCCCGCAACGCTCCTCACGAGAGAAAGCTAGGAACGGAATGGTCGACGTGTCGCTCGACGTGCGCGGGCTCAATTGCCCGCTGCCGGTTTTCCGCGCCCGCAAGGCGATCCGCGAAACGCCGATCAACGGCCTGCTCGAAGTGCTGGCGACGGATCCGCTCGCCCCGCTCGATTTCGCTTCCTTCTGCGAAACGACCGGCAACGAACTCGTCGAATCGAGCGCGAGCGACGGCGTCTTCCGTTTCGTCATCCGTCGCGCCGCGTAGATAGGCGCCGAAGCGCCGTGCTTAGCGATTGAGCAGCACGCGCTCGACTCCTGTGCACATTCGTACCCGCGTCCGGTCCCGATCAAAAAAGAGGCTTCCCCGCATTAAGAAATGTTGAAGGTTTGTCTTGGCATGGCGATTGCTCCCTCCTTGGCCGCAGGGCCGCCGGCGTAGTGGCGCGCGGTCTTCCAAGGAGTACGCCATGAAGCCTCACTTCATCTCGCGCCGCGGGTTCTTGCAGGCGACCGCCGGGAGCGCGGTCGGCTTGGCCGCCGGCCTCGGTCCCATGAGCCGTGCGCTCGCCGCCGACATCACCGTCGGCGTCCTCTATGTCGGCGCGCGCGACGACTTCGGCTGGAATCAGGCGCATGCGGTCGCCATCGAGTCGCTCAAGAAAGTGCCGGGGGTGAAGGTCGTCGAGGAGGAGAACGTTCCGGAGACCGACGCCTGCGCCAAATCGATGGAATCGATGATCAACCTGGACGGCGCCAATCTCATCCTGCCGACCTCGTTCGGCTATTACACGCCGTTCGTCGTCGACGTCGCGAAGAAGTATCCCGACGTGCAGCTCCGCCACGCGGCGCCGCTGTGGAACAAGGACAAGGACCCGAAGAACGCCGGCAGCTATTTCGGCTATCTCAACCAGGCGCACTACGTCGACGGCGTCGCCGCCGGCCTCTCGACCAAGACCAACAAGCTCGGCTTCGTCGCCGCCAAGCCGATCTCGATCGTGCTCAGCAACATCAATTCGTTCCTGCTCGGCGCCCGCAAGGTGAACCCGAAGGCGGTCGTCCAGGTGATCTTCACCGGCGACTGGTCGCTGCCGGTTCGCGAGGCCGAAGCGACCAACGCGCTGGTCGACGCGGGCTGCGACGTCATCACCTGCCACGTCGACGGACCGAAGGTCGTCATCGAGACCGCCGAGAAACGCGGCGCGATGAGCTGCGGCCACAATGCGAGCCAAGCGCCGCTCGCGCCCAAGGGCTTCATCACCGGCGCGGAATACAAGTGGGAGACGATCTACAAGAGCTACGCGGCCGATCTCGCCGCCGGCAAGACGCCGCCCAACTTTCTCACCGGCGGCTACGAGGCGGACTACGTGCGGAACACGCCGTTCGGCGCCGGCGCGAGCGAGCCCGCCCGCAAGGCCGCGCTCGCCGCCATCGACGGCTTGCGCAAGCGCGAAGCCATCTACGTCGGTCCGCTCAAGGACAACAAGACTGGCAAGATCGTGATCGACAAGACCTACGACAACCTCGATCCTTACCTTGACAAGATGGACTACCTGCTCGAGGGCGTGGTCGGTTCGATCACATGACGCGCGACGATCTCGGCGGCGGGTGAACGACGCGCCGTCGAGGCAGCCGTTGGAGCGCGTTCGCGCTCCGCTGCAACTCGATGCGGGCGACTCTCCACACATCGGGAAGGAAGGAAAGCGATGACAGAAGGCGCAAGCGCGGCCACGCCGGTCGCTGCGTCGCCCGCGTTGCCTGTGCGGCAGTCGGCGATGAGCGAATTCCTGCGACGGCTGCGCAGGAATTCGGAATATTTCGCGATTCCGCTGTTCGCGCTGATCGTCGCCGCAATCCTGTTCTCGCTGTTCCTCATGACGATCGGCCGCTCGCCGGCCGACTTCGTCGCTTACGTCTGGCGCGGCGGTTTCGGCACCGCATTCTCGCTGCAAAATACCCTTGAGCGCTCCGCGCCGCTGATCCTCACTGCGTTGGCGGTGGCGATCCCGGCGCGCATAGGCCTCATCATGATCGGCGGCGAGGGCGCGCTGGTGGTCGGCGGCTTCGCCGCCGCCGCCGTGGCGACGCCGCTCATCGGCGTGCTGCCGCCGATGCCGACGCTCATCATCATGTTCGTCGTCGCCGCTTTCGTCGGCGCCGTGTGGGTCGGGCTCGCCGGCTATCTGCGCTATGCGCGCGGCGTCAACGAGACCATCGCATCGCTGCTGCTGACCTATATCGGCGTCGCGATCATGAACTTCTTTGTCGAGGGCGCGCTGCGCGACCTCTCCAACCCCAACAAGCCTTCGACCAAGCCGCTCGGCGACGCCTATATGGTCGGCAAGATGCCCGGCACCGACGTGCATTGGGGCTTTGCGGTCGGCGTGCTGCTCGCCATTCTGCTGCAGATCCTGATGACGCGGACGACCTTCGGCTTCGCCGCGCGCATCGTCGGCGGCAATTTCCGCGCCGCGCTCGCGCAAGGCCTCAAGGTCGGCCGGATCATCATCGTCTCGACGATGATCGCCGGCGCCTGCGCGGGCATCGCAGGCTTTTATGAGGTCGCCGCGATTCAAGGGCGCGCCAACGCCTCGCTCGCCGCGGGATACGGCTTCACCGGCATCCTCGTCTCGTTCCTCGCGCGCCACAATCCGATCGCCATCGTGCCGGTCGCCATTCTGTTCGGCGGCCTCGTCGCTTCGGGCGGCCTCATCCAGCGCCGCATGGATCTGCCCGACGCGACCGTGCTGGTTTTGCAAGGCCTGATCTTCCTCGTGCTCCTGGTGTCGGAGACGCTCTATGGGCGCTTCTCCTTCTTCCGCGACGACAAAGGCTCGGATCGCAAATGAACAGCGCGGTTGGAATCGTCCTCGTCGCCATGATCGGCGGCGCCATCCGGGTCTCGACGCCCTTCATGTTCGTCGCGCTCGGCGAGTGCCTCACCGAGAAGGCCGGCCGCGTCAACCTTGGGCAGGAAGGCACGCTGGTGCTCGGCGCGATGGTCGCCTACGCCGTCTCCTATCACTCGGGCTCGGCCTGGGTCGGCGTTCTCGCCGCAGGGCTCGCCGGCGCCGTGCTCGGCGGCCTGCATGGCGCGATCTGCCGCCTGCCGCGCGTCAATGACGTCGCCGTCGGCATCGCGATGATGCTGTTCGGCACCGGCCTCGCCTTCTTTCTCGGCAAGCCGTACATCCAGCCGACGGCGCCACGGCTCGAGTCCATTCCGTTCGGCTCGTTCAGCGACAACGCGAACCTGCGCAGCGCGCTCGACGTCAATCCGCTGTTCTTCGTCGGCATCGCGGTCGCCCTGATCATGGCCTGGGTGTTCCGCAGCACCCGCTGGGGCCTCATCGTGCGCACCGTCGGCGACAGCGCGGCGGCGGCGCTGGCGATGGGCCTTTCGGTCGATCTCGTGCGCTTTCTCGCCACGGCGGCAGGCGGCTTCCTCGCCGGGATCGGCGGCGCCTTCCTCTCGCTCTCCTATCCCGGTTCGTGGAACGAAGGGCTTTCCTCCGGCCAGGGCCTGATGGCGGTCGCGCTGGTGATCTTCGCGCGCTGGAGCCCGCTGCGCTGCGTGCTCGCCGCGCTGCTGTTCGGCGGCGCCGGCGCGATCGGCCCCGCGCTGCAATCGGTCGGCGTGACGCAAGGCTATTACTTCTTCAACGCCGCGCCCTACATCCTCACGCTCGTCATCATGATCGCGACATCGAGCGCCACACGCTCGACACGCGACATGCCGGGCGAACTCAGCATGGTGAAATAGATGAACGGATTGGGCGGCCTCAACAAATCCCCGAACGGCGTCGTCATCGGCGTCGTGCAGCTTCAGTTGCCCGTCGTCGTCACCAAGCACGACCTCGCGCGGCAGACGCAGCGGATCGTCGACATGGTCGGCAAGGGGCGGCGCAACATGGGCACGATGGATCTCGTCGTCTTCCCCGAATACGCCCTGCACGGCCTGTCGATGGACATGAACCCCGAGATCATGTGCGCGCTCGACGGCCCCGAGGTCGCCGCCTTCAAGGCCGCCTGCCGCGAGCACAAGATCTGGGGCTGCTTCTCCATCATGGAGTTCAACCCGCATGGCAATCCGTTCAATTCCGGGCTGATCCTCGACGATCACGGCGAACTCAAGCTCTACTATCGCAAGATGCATCCCTGGATCCCGGTCGAGCCGTGGGAGCCGGGCGACATCGGCATCCCCGTCTGCAAAGGCCCCAACGGCTCGAAGATCGCGCTCATCATCTGCCACGACGGCATGTTCCCCGAGATGGCGCGCGAATGCGCCTATAAGGGCGCGGAGATCATGATCCGCACCGCCGGCTACACGGCGCCGATCCGCGACTCCTGGCGCTTCACCAACCAGGCCAATGCGTTCCAGAACCTGATGGTCACCGCCAACGTCTGCATGTGCGGCTCGGACGGTTCGTTCGACTCGATGGGCGAAGGCATGATCGTCAATTTCGACGGTTCGGTCATCGCGCAGGGAACGAGCGGACGCGCCGACGAGATCATCACCGCCGAGGTCCGCCCCGATCTCGTGCGCGAGGCGCGCAAACACTGGGCGGTCGAAAACAACATCTACCAGTTCGGCCATCGCGGCTACGTCGCCGTGAAGGGCGGCGCCGGCGATTGCCCCTACACCTACATGCAGGACCTCGTCGCCGGCCGTTATCGCCTGCCCTGGGAGGACGAGGTCGTCCACACCGACGGGACCGCTTACGGCTTTCCGGCGCCGACGCGCCGCTATGGCGAAAAGCGCGCCAAGGCGGCGGAATAACATGGCGACGCTCGACGCCAACCCCTACCCCTGGCCGTTCGACGGCGATTGGCGCCCCGCCAATACGGCCCTCGTCATCATCGACATGCAGATCGATTTCTGCGGACCCGGCGGCTACGTCGACCGCATGGGCTACGACCTCTCGCTCACCCGCGCGCCGATCGAGCCGATCCGCGCGGTGCTCGCCGCGATGCGCGCGAAAGGCTATCCCATCATCCACACGCGCGAAGGCCATCGGCCCGATCTCGCCGACCTGCCTGACAACAAGCGCTGGCGCTCGCGCCGCATCGGCGCCGGCATCGGCGATCCCGGACCGTGCGGCAAGATCCTGGTGCGCGGCGAGCCAGGCTGGAACATCATCGACGAACTCGCGCCGATCGACGGCGAGCCGATCATCGACAAGCCCGGCAAGGGTTCGTTCTGCGCCACCGATCTCGAGCTGATCCTGCGCTCGCGCGGCGTCCGCAACCTCATTCTCACCGGCATCACGACCGACGTCTGCGTCTCCACCACCATGCGCGAGGCGAACGATCGCGGCTTCGAGTGCCTCGTCCTCAGCGACTGCTGCGGCGCGACCGACGCGGGCAATCATGAAGCCGCGCTCAAGATGGTGACGATGCAGGGCGGCGTGTTTGGCGCGGTGGCCGATTCCGCGACCCTGCTCGCGAGCCTGCCATGAGGAGCGTGCGGCGCGCCTACGTCCATCGCATCGCCACGCGCGGCCCCGATGACGTCTCGGGCCTCGAGGCGATGATCGCCGCGGGCCAGATCGACGCGAGCGCGATCCTCGCCATCTTCGGCAAGACGGAGGGCAACGGCTGCGTCAACGATTTTACGCGCGGTTTCGCCGCTCGCGCGCTGAAGGACGCGCTGCGCCGCCATGCGCCGGCCGAAGCCGCGGACGCCGTCTGCATCGTCATGTCCGGCGGCACGGAAGGCGCGCTTTCGCCGCACATCCTCGTCTTTGAGGCGCGCCCCGGCGAGGAAGCGGGAGAGAAAGGCGCGCTCGCGATCGGCCGCGCGCGCACCGCGCATCTCCCCTATGAGTCACTCGGTCGCTTGGGCCAGGTCGATCTCGTCGCCGAGGGCGTGCGCGCCGCGATGCGGGACGCGGGAATCGTCGATGCAAGCGACGTCCATTTCGTCCAGATCAAATGCCCGTTGCTGACCGCGGAGCGTATCGCCGAGGCCGAAGCGCGCGGCGCCGCGACCGCGACTCGCGACACGCTGAAGTCGATGGGTTTTTCGCGCGCGGCTTCATCGCTCGGCGTTGCCGTCGCGCTTGGCGAGATCGACAGCGCCGCGCTCGACGAGGCGGCGATCGGCCGCGACTGGTCGCTCTATTCGGAGCGCGCCTCGGCCTCCGCTGGGGTGGAGCTGACGGACCACGAGATCGTGGTGATCGGAACCGCGCCCGGCTGGAGCGGCCCGCTGCGCGTCGCCCATTGCGTGATGCGCGACGCAATCGACATCGAGCCGGTGCGCTCAGCGCTTCACGAGCTCGGTCTTGGCGCAGCCGGCCAGATCGGCGCAGCCGACCGGCCGCGCATGGTCGCCTTGCTCGCCAAGGCGGAGGCCGGCTCGACCGGCGCGCTGCGCGGCCATCGCCACACGATGCTCGACGATTCCGATATTTCGTCGACCCGCCACGCGCGCGCCTTCGTCGCCGGCGCGCTCGCCGGCCTCGTCGGCCACGCCGAAATCTATGTCTCGGGCGGCGCCGAACATCAGGGCCCGGACGGCGGCGGCCCCGTCGCCGTCATCGCCTCGCAGGCGGGCGCGACAAGGGGAGTCCCGACATGACCAACGCCGAGCCGAGCGCAACGCGCGCGCCGTCGCTGCAGACGATCGGCATGACCAAGACCTTCGGGCGCTTCAAGGCGCTCGACGACGTCTCGATACGTGTTCCCGCAGGCACCTTCCATGCGCTGCTCGGCGAGAACGGCGCCGGCAAGTCGACGCTCGTCAAATGCGTGATGGGTTACTACACGCCCGATCACGGCGATCTCGTGCTCAACGAGCGCGAAGTGACGGTGCGCAACCCGCGGGACGCGCAGGCGCTCGGCGTCGGCATGGTCTATCAGCACTTCACCCTGGTGCCGTCGTTGACCGCGGCCGAGAACCTGGTCGCCAGCCGCGCCGACGCGCCGGCCATCATCAACTGGCGTAAGGAGCGCGAGGCGCTCGAAGCGTTCCTGTCCCGCATGCCGTTCCGCGTGCCGCTCGACCGGCCGGTCTCCTCGCTGGCGGCGGGCGAGAAGCAGAAACTCGAAATCCTCAAGCTGCTCTATCTCGATCAGCGCTTCCTGATCTTGGACGAGCCGACGTCCGTGCTGACGCCTGGAGAAGCCGACGAGATCCTCGGCCTGCTCAAGGAGATGGCGCATCGCGGCGAGATCACGGCGCTGATGATCACCCACAAGTTCCGCGAGGTCGAAGCGTTTTGCGACGACGTCAGCGTGCTGCGCCGGGGGGCCAAGGTCGGCGGCGGCAAGGTCGGCGAACTGACGACGCGCGAAATGGCGGCGATGATGATCGGCGACGCCGTCGTTCGTCCCTCGGCGGCGCGCGTGAAGGCGCCGAAGAGCGAGCGAACTTTGGAGATCGCCGGCCTTTTCGTCGAGAACGACGAGGGCCGCGACGCAGTCGCCGGCTTCGATCTCCGCGTCAATGCGGGCGAGATCGTCGGCGTCGCGGGCGTCTCCGGCAACGGGCAGAGCCAGCTCGTCGAGGCGCTGTCCGGCCAGCGGCAGATCAAGCTCGGCCAAATTCTCATTCGCGACCAGAACTTCGAGCCTAAGCGCGATCACTTCGCGCGCTTCCGCGTGTTCGGCCTGCCCGAGGAGCCGCTCAAGAACGCGACCGCGCCGACGATGTCGGTCGCCGAGAACATGGCGTTCCGAAGCTTCGACCGCGCGCCGATCGCCTCGTTCGGCTGGTGGCTCTCGCCCGGGCCGATGCGCGCAAGGGCGCGCGAACTGATTGCGCGCTACAACGTCAAGACGGTGTCGCCGGATTCGCCGATCCGCGATCTCTCCGGCGGCAACGTGCAGCGCGCAGTGCTGGCGCGCGAACTTTCCGAAGAGGTCGACGTGCTGATCGTCGCCAATCCCTGCTTCGGCCTCGACTTCGTCTCGGTCGCCGACATTCGCGCGCAGATCGTCGATCAGCGCAATCGCGGCGCCGCGGTGCTGCTGGTGTCCGAGGACCTCGACGAAATTCTCGAATTGTCCGACCGCATCGCCGTGATGTCCGAGGGCAAGGTCGCCTATCTCACCGAAGCCGCCGGCGCCGACCGAACAACGATCGGGCGCCACATGGCGGGGCATTGAGGGGGTGGGGATGCTTTGTTTCGCGATGAGAACGGGCGCAGTCGTCGGAACCCCCTTCCCCCCTTGCGGGAGAAGGTGGCGCGAAGCGCCGGATGAGGGGTCGGCGCGCAAGCGCCGTGTCACAGCGCGCCTTGCGGCGCGACCCCTCATCCGGCCGGCTTCGCCGGCCACCTTCTCCCGCAAGGGGAGAAGGGGCACGCTATGATCACCGTCCCCGCCCAACCCTTCACCTTCCCGCTCGATCCCGCGCGCTGCGCGCTTGTCGTCATCGACATGCAGCGCGACTTCATCGAGAAGGGCGGCTTTGGGGAGAGTCTCGGCAACGACCTCACGCCGGTCGCCGCCATCGTGCCGACGGTCGCGGCGCTGATCGGACTTTTCCGTTCGCGGGGCTGGCTCATCCTGCATACGCGCGAGAGCCACGCCGCCGATCTCTCGGACTGCCCGCCCGCCAAGCGCAATCGCGGCGAGCCGGCGTTGCGCATCGGCGACGTCGGCCCGATGGGCCGCATCCTGGTGCGCGGCGAGCCGGGCGCGGCGATCGTGCCGGAGTGCGCGCCGGCGCCGGGCGAGATCGAGATCGACAAGCCGGGCAAGGGCATGTTCTACGCGACCGACGTCGACGCGATCCTCAAGGCGCGCGGCGTCGGCCAGCTCGTCTTCGCCGGCGTCACGACCGAAGTCTGCGTCCAGACCTCGATGCGCGAAGCGAACGATCGCGGCTACGAATGCCTGCTGGTCGAGGATGCGACCGCCAGCTATTTCCCGGAATTCAAAGCGGCGACCCTCGCGATGATCCGCGCGCAAGGCGCGATCGTCGGTTGGACGACGCCGCTTGCCGCGCTTGAAAAGGCACTTCGATGACCACACCGCCATTCGACGCCGACGCGCTGATCGACGCCTCGCTGCCGCTCATCGGCGTCGCGCTGCCGGAAGGCGCGCGCCCGGTGGTGAAGCTCCATCTCGAAACCGCCGAGCGTCTCGCGCGCCTCGTCACCGAATTCCCGCTCGACGACGAGAGCGAACCCGCGCCGGTCTATACGCCATGAGCGCGCCGCTGCACGCCCTCGGCGCCGCCGAAATCGCCGCCACGCTGACGAGCGGCGCCGCCAGCGCGCGCGCCATCGTCGAGGCGACGCTTGCGCGCATCGCGGAGGCCAATCCGAAGCTCGGCGCCTTCACCGACGTGACCGCCGAGCGCGCGCTCGCCAAGGCCGACGCAATCGACGCGCAACGCGCACGCGGCGCAGCGCTCGGCCCGCTCGCCGGCGTTCCCTTCGCGGTGAAGAACCTGTTCGACGTCGCGGGACTGCCGACCCGCGCCGGCTCCAAGATCAACCGCGAGCGCGCGCCCGCCACGCGCGACGCGAGCCTCGTGCGCCGCCTCGAATCGGCCGGCGCGATCCTCGTCGGCGCGCTCAACATGGGCGAATACGCCTACGACTTCACC
>DASXGX010000081.1:0-69976 GCA_036488815.1 Roseiarcus sp. | reverse complement strand
TGGCCAAAGAGCTGCTCGAGGACGGCGTGCGCGTCAATGCGGTGAGCCCCGGCCCGACGAAGTCGGCGCGCTTCCAGGCGACCCGCGTCGTCGATCCCAAGCGCATGGATTCGGGCGGCAAGTCGTTCACTCGCTACGCCGAGCCGGAGGAAATCGCGGAAGCGGTCGCATTTCTCGCCGGGCCGCGGGCGCGGTTCATCAACGGGCAGATCCTGCGCGTCGACGGCGGCCTGTCGCTGTTCGCCTGACGCCGGCCCCTGCCTCGTTCAACAGACCGCTCAAGGAGCCCTCGATGCCTTATTTTATCGAGATCGAGGGCGGCGTCGTTGCGGCGCCGCCGGCGGACGGTCGCGGCGTGCGCGGCTTCAAAGGCATTCCCTACGCTGCGCCGCCGGTCGGCGCGCTGCGTTGGCGTCCGCCACAGCCGGTCGAACCCTGGCGAGTGCTGCGCTCGGCGGAGACCTTTGGCGCCAATTCGCTGCAAGGCGTGGTGTTCGACGACATCGACCCGACACTCGCCGGCGTCTCAGAGGATTGCCTCTATCTCAACGTGTGGACACCGACGCAGCGCGGTTCGGCCGAACTCGCGCCCGTGCTGTTCTGGATCCACGGCGGCGGCTTCGTGGTCGGCTCGGGCTCCGAGCCACGCTATGACGGGGCCAATCTCGCCGCAAAAGGCATCGTCGTCGTGACGGTCAATCATAGGCTCAACGCGCTGGGGTTTTTGGCCCATCCCGAACTTACCGCCGAAAGCGGATCATCGGGCGCGTATGGCATGCTCGATCTCGTCGCGGCGCTGACGTGGGTCGCGCGCAACATCGGCGCCTTCGGCGGCGATCCGGCGGCGGTGACCATCGCGGGGGAATCGGCGGGGTCCTTTGCGGTCAGCGCGCTGATGGCCTCCCCGCTCGCAAAGGGTCTGTTCGCGCGCGCGATCGGGCAGAGCGGCGGCTTCTTCGCTTCCCCGTCGCGGCCGTTGCAGAGCCTGAAAGAGGCCGAAGAGGAGGGCCTCGCCTTTGCGGGACGCGTCGGCGCCAAGACCCTCGCCGAGCTGCGAGCGGCGCCGGCGGAGGCGATCCTGGCGGCGGCGCCAGGTCTCGGCTTTCGACCCATCGTCGATGGGCATTTTGTGCCTCAGGCGCCGGCGGACATTTTCGTTAAGGGCGAGCAGGCCGATGTGCCCCTGCTCGCCGGCTGGACCAAGGACGAGGGTTTCAACTTCGATGTGACGAAGGGCGAGAATGCAGGTCGCCCCTACGAAGAGACGGTTCGGCATGTGTTCGCCGGCGCCGCCGCCGCCGCCTTGGCGCACTATCCCGCGCGCACGCTCGAGACTTCCGCTCGAGCGCTCGGCGGCGATTTGACGATCGTCCATCCGACATGGGCCTGGATCGAGGCGCAGAAGGCGACGGGGAGGGCGGACATCTTCCGCTTTCGCTTCGACCATGCGCCGCCCGCCCCGCAGGGCTCGTTCGGCGACGCCGGCGCGTTCCACGCCGGCGACATTCCTTATGTGTTCGACAATCTCGACGCCTTCGATTGGACCTACAGCCAGAGCGACCGCGACGTCGCGACGCTGGCCTCGAATTATTGGGTCAATTTCGTCAAGCGCGGCGATCCGAACGGCGAGGGATTGCCGCACTGGCCGTCCTACCGCAACGAAGGTATGACGATGCTGATCGACGCCCCCGCGCGCGCCGCGCCCGACTTCGATCGGCCGCGGCACGAATTCCTTGCCCGGGTGGTGGAGCAGCAGGCGAGCTAGCCCAGTGCTACGTCGCCGGCTCGACAATGCGGACGGCGACGCCGCCTTCCTGCAGGATCACCTGCGATCGCTCGAAGGCCGCGCCCCAGACCGGATCGTCGAACGCGGGCGCTGGCGTGTCGAGGCACGCGATCCCGGCGTCGACGATCGCGCGCGCGCAGTCGATGCAGGGAAAGAAGGTCGACGTGATGTGAGCGCCGGCGGTGGCGACGCCGCGGCGAGCGGCTTCGAAAATGGCGTGACGCTCGGCGTGCTCCATCCAGACGAAGCGCCCGTCACCGTCGTGGCGCTCCTCGAGGTCGCGTACGCCCGAGGGGAAAGTGTTGCAGGCCGCAATCTCCTCTCCATTCGCCGTCACGAGCACGGCGCCGACTTGGCGGACCCGGTTTGGGCTCCGCAAAGCGGCGCGAAGGGCCGTTTTCATCTTGGCGCCGGCGGGTGAGAGCGGACTTTTCGACATGAGTATTTCCTCCTTAAAAATGTTTTTTTGCGAGCGGCGCCGAAAGCGGTCCGTCAGGAGCCGCCTAAGCGTCCCACCGCCTGAATGTCTTTCCCCAGCGCCATGAGTTCGCGCTTCAACTCGTCCACGACGATGCTGATGTGATGCGCCCCTGAGCGCGTCCGGTGGACATAGACGCCGATTTCGCTGCCGGCGAGATTGGGTTCGACGAGCGGACGGTGCACGAGTTCGCCGCTCGCAATTTCATCGACGAATCCGACCGGCGTGAAGAATCCGACGCCGAGGCCCGCTTTGATCGCCTGCTTCATCAGGATCATCGAGTTCGAGGTGATGCGCGGCGTGAACTGGGCGCCGCTCTGGATGAATTCGGCCTCGGAGGCGACATCGAGGAACCAGGGGTCGGCCAGCATCACGACGGGATAGGCGGCGCAATCCGTCAGCGTCAGGCTTTCGGCGCGGGCGAGCGGGTGGTCGGCGCGCACGATCGCGCCCAGCGCCGTCTTGAGACGCGCGGCGATTTCATATTGGCGATACCGCTTGTCGATGAACATCAGCGCGATGTCGGGGCGCCCGGCCCGCATCTCCTCGACGTGCTCGTCCGGGTCGACGTCTATGACGCGAAAGGAGATGTTGGGATGCTTTGCGGCGATCGTCTCGACGGCGCGGGGAACGACGCGCACCAGCATCGCCGGGATCGCGGTGATCCGCACTTCGCCGCCGATTTCGCCTGAGATGGCGGAGATTTCCGAGCGGGTGCGACGCCATTCGGCCAGCGTGTTGCGGGTATGGCGCAGCAATTGTTCGCCCGCGGGCGTCAGCCGGACGCCGTCGCCCCGCCGCTCGAACAGGGAAACCCCGAGTTCCGCTTCGAGCTTCAGGATCTGGCGGTTGACCGCCGAGGACGCCACGTTGAGCTTTTCCGCGGCCCTCCGGATCGAACCGACCCGGGCGACGTGGTCGAGATAGTGCAGAACGACGGCGTGCATGGCGGCGGCGCTTCCAGGCTCCGGGTGATGCCGAAAAGGCAGCGCCTATCACGAATTAAAGTTCTTCCCAACACTCCCGCGCGTGAAATATCTGTCCCAGCGGCGAAAAGCGGAGCGGCTCGTTTCATGAGCGACCCATTTCATGGGCGCTTTGCGCGCGTTCGCCGGCGAAGGAGGAAGCCCATCATGGCGAACACGATCGGTCCGACGCGACGTAACGTAGTTAAGGCGGTCGGGGCCGGCCTGCTGGGCGCTGCTTTGCCCACCATCGTCTCGCCCGCCCGGGCGACGGGCGACTTGCGAACGGTCAACATGCAGCTCGGCTGGATCACGGGCGGCAACCAGATCGGCGAGGTGGTCGCCAAACGCCTGGGCTATTTCGCCGACGAAAAGATCGATTTCGCCATTCAGGCCGGCGGCCCCAACATCGACGGCGTGGCGATTGTCGCCTCGGGCCGGTATGAGGTCGGCCAGGTTTCCTCGAGCCCGTCGCTGATGCTCGCCGCCTCGCAGGGCATCCCGGTCATCTGCTTCGCCGTCGGCGCGCAGGAGCACCCTTACGCTTACTTCTCGCTGCCCAAAGCGCCGATCCGCACGCCCCAGGACATGATCGGGCGCAAGATCGGCGTGCAGGCGACCGGCCAGATCCTGCTGACCGCGCTGCTGCGCAAGAACGGCATTCCCGAGGACAAGGTCGAGAAGGTGATCGTTGGCTCCAGCATGACGCCGCTGCTCAGCGGGCAGGTCGATGCGATCGCCGGCTGGAAAACGAACACGACCGCCCTGAAAGTTCTCGGCCCGGACATCGTCTCGATGCGGATGTGGGACTTCGGCGTCAAGCTCTACGCGCTGCCCTATTACACGACCGCGTCTTTTCTCCAATCGAGTCCGGACGTGCTCGCCGGCTTCCTGCGCGCGACGGGCCGCGGCTGGGCTTACGCCAAGGCGAATCCGGAGAAATCGGTCGACATGCTGGTGAAGGAATATCCCAATCTGGTCGCGGCCGACGAACTCGCCGCTTTGCCGATCATGACCAGCGTGGAGTTCACCGAACGCACCAAGACGTTCGGCTGGGGCAGCTTCGACCCGGCGATCTGGCAGGAGCAAATCGATCTGCACGACGAGCTGAAGCAGTTTCCCGCTGGGAAGCCCAAGCTGGATAAGGTCATAACGACCAAGATCCTGGAGATGACGGAAAAGGATCGGCCGAAGATCGGGTGAGGAGAATGAACGCCATGTCGCAGGTCGCGCCGGACTCGGCGCCCGTCGTGGACGCCGATCCCGCGATCCGGTTGCGCGACGTGACGGTGCGCTTCCCCTCCGAGCGCGGTGTCGTGACGGCTCTCGAAGCCATCAATCTGACCGTGCCGCGCGGCGGGTTTCTGACGCTTCTCGGACCCTCCGGATGTGGCAAGTCGACCTTGCTGCGGGTCGTATCCGATCTCCTGCCGGCGACCTCCGGCGAGGTCTCGGTTCTGGGGACGACGGCGAAGGCGGCGCGGGCGCGGCGCGACATCGGCTTCGTCTTTCAGGACGCTTCGCTGCTCGCCTGGCGCACAGCGCTCGAAAACGTCGAGCTGCCGCTCGAGGTTGGCGGCGGCGACAAGCGGCGCAGCGCCCAAAAGCCGCGCGAATTGCTCGCACTGGTCGGCCTCTCGGGCTGGGAAGGCGCCTATCCGCACGAGCTCTCGGGCGGGATGCGCCAACGGGTGGCGATCGCCCGCGCGCTCGTCAACGATCCCAAGCTCCTTTTGATGGACGAACCCTTCGGCGCGCTTGACGAAATCACGCGCGACCGCCTCAACGAGGAACTCCTGCGCCTGTGGGAGAACACCGGCGCGACGATCCTGTTCGTCACCCACTCGATCTATGAAGCCGCGTTTCTCGGCCAGCAGGTGATGCTGATGGCCGCGCGGCCCGGGCGGGTGCGCGAGGTCGTGCCGGTGACATTGGCGAACCCCCGCCACATTGCGATGCGCGAGACGCCGCAATTCATCGAACTCGCCGCGCATCTGCGCCGCGTTCTGGAGGGCTGCTGATGGCCGCGCCCGCGCTTTCGTCTTCCAGCGCAAACCAGGTCTTCGTCGCCGACGACGCCACGCAGGCGCAGTTCGAGGCGGCGGCGCGGATGGCCGCCTGGCGCCGGCGACTGTTGCCGCTCGGCGCCGCCATTTTGCTGCTGGTCGTCTGGCAGGTTGCGGTCGTCGTCTTCCAGATCCGGCCTTTCATCGCGCCGGCGCCGACGGCGGTCGTCGCCACGCTCGCCGACAAGTTCTGGCTGTTGGTCAGCAATCTCGCGCCGACGGCGGTGGAAGCGATCGCCGGCTTCCTGATCGGCAATAGCGCCGCGATCCTGCTCGCGACTGTGTTCGTCCACCAGCGCACGGCGGAGGAGGCGTTCTTCCCGATCGCCGTCATGGTTCATACCATTCCGGTAATGGCCTATGCGCCGATCCTCGTTCTGCTGCTCGGCAATGGAATGGAGGCGAAGGTCGCCATCGCGGCGCTCATCTGCTTCTTCCCGACTTTGGTGAACATGACCCGCGGATTGCGCTCGGTCAGCCCCCAGCAGATGGAGCTGATGCGCATTCTCTCCGCCTCGCCGAGCGAAATCTTCTTCAAGCTGCGCCTCAAGAGCTCGCTGCCCTATCTCTTCTCGGCGCTCAAGATCGCCTCGGCGACCTCGGTGATCGGCGCGATCGTCGGCGAATGGATCGGGGCGACGACCGGGATCGGCGCGCTCATCATCCAGGCGACCTACAATTTCGATTCGCCGTTGCTCTACGCGACCATCGTCGTCGGTTCGGTGTTTTCCGCCGCATTCTTCGCCGTGATCTCATGGCTCGAGCGGGTGTTCCTCAAGTGGAACGTCTCGCAGACCGCCTGATTCTCCGCGTTCGTCCCGCCTCTTGTTTCAGGAGTTGCCCGTGATCACTCACGATTTTCTCGTCGAGCCCGCCGGCCAGGTCCCGGTCGTTCGCCGCGCCGATCTCGTCGTCGTCGGCGGCGGCCCGGCAGGCATCGCCACGGCTGTCGCGGGCGCCCGCAACGGCCTCTCGGTCACCCTGCTCGAGCGCTACGCCTATCTCGGCGGGCTCGCCGCGGGCGGCATGGTGCTGGTGCTCGACGACATGTGCAACGGCGAGGAAATTAGCGTCCGCGGCCTGTGCGGCGAGATGATCGACCGCATGGAGCGCCTCGGCCTGTGCGTCGTGCCGCCGGAGGCGGAGCGGCGCTCGGACGAAGGGTTGTGGCGCAAATGGTCGCGCTGGGGCGTGTTCGACTTTCATTCTCATGTGAAGCCGCAGCCGATCTGCTACGCCGCCGCCTTCGATCCGGACGGCTACAAGCGCGTCGCCAACGCCATGATCAGCGAGGCGAAGGTCGACCTGCGTCTCCATAGCTGGTTCTCGCGCGCGATCGTCGAGGACGGGCGCATCGTCGGCGTCGTCTGCGAGACGAAGAGCGGACGGCAGGCGATCATGGGCAAGATCGTCGTCGACGCCACCGGCGATCTCGACGTCGCGGCCTCCGCCGGCGCGCCGTTTAGCCACGGCTCCTACATCATGACGACCGTGTTCCGCCTCGGCGGCGTCGACGTCGAAGCGGCCGAGCGCTACGAATACGAGGAGCCCGCCGCCTTCGGCGCTGTCGATCGCGAGGCGAAACGGATCATGGGCGGCTCTTGGAACAAGTGGTGGCTCAAGACGCCGCTGCCGGGCGTCGTCTGGTGCAACTGCCCCCATATGGCCGGTCTCGACGGGATCAAGGTCGAGGATCTCACGCGCGCCGATTTCCAGGGGCGCGAACGGATCGCCGCGCTACTCGGCTTCGTGCGCGAGAAGATGCCAGGGTTCGAGAAGGCTTTCGTCGTCGACGTCGCGCCGCAGATCGGCGTGCGCCAGACGCGGCTGCTCGACGGCGCCTACGTCATGACCAAGGAGGACGTGACGCAGCGCCGGCATTTCGCCGACAGCGTGGCGCGCGGACGCGACTATTACTATCCCTTCCGCACGTTGTTGCCGCGCGGCGTCGGACAGATGCTGGTCGCTGGCCGCCACTATTCGGCGACGCCCGCTGCTCAGCGCGACTCGCGCGAGATCCCGCCCTGCATGGCGATGGGCGAGGCGGCGGGCGTCGCCGCCGCGCTCGCGCTCGAAACCAACGTGGGCGTTGCCGCGGTCGACGTCGCCACGCTCCAGGCGAGGCTGCGCGCCCAAGGCGCCGACCCGGGCGACCGCCCCTCCGCCAACGCTCTCGTCGCCGTCGCGGCAGAATAGAAGGATCGCGTGATGCAAGCTGCTTCGGATCAACCCCTGTCGGGGATCCGCGTCATCGACTTCACCCAGGTGATGCTCGGTCCCAGCGCGACGCAGGTGCTGGCCGACTATGGCGCGGACGTCGTCAAGATCGAGCGTCCCGGCGGCGGCGATCTCTCGCGCACGTCGATCCCCGACGACCCGGACGGGCTCGACAATCCGGTGTTCCGCAGCCTCAACCGGAACAAGCGTTCGATCGCGCTCGATCTACGCAAGCCCGAGGGCAAGGCGATCATCTACGATCTCGTCCGCGAGGCCGACATCGTCGTCAACAACTTCCGCGCCGGCGTGATGGAGCGGATGGGATTCGGCTACGCCGAACTCGCCAAGATCAATCCCCGCATCATCTGCGCCTTCGGCTCCGGTTTCGGCCAGAGCGGACCGCTCGCCTACAAGGGCGGCCAGGACATCCTCGCGCAGGCGCTGTCGGGCGTGATGCGCCGCAAATGCAACGACGACGAGCCGCTGACAGTCTATGCGACGTCGCTTTGCGACTACACCGCCGGGATGCACCTCGTTCAGGCCATTCTGCTTGCGCTGTTGCAACTCGAGAAGACCGGCCGCGGCCAGCAGGTCGCCGTCTCGCTGTTCGAATCGATGCTGGCCATGCAGATGCAGGAAGCCGCGATGTGGCTGCAGCGGGGCCGGCACTTCAGTTGGGGCTCTTATCCGCTGACCGGCGCCTTCGCGACGACCGACGGCGCGATCGTTCTCGTCGGCGCCTTCAAGACCAACCCGCTGCAGGACATCTGCAAGGCGCTCGACCTGCCCGATCTCGCCGCAGCGCCCCGCTATGCGACGTTTAAGGATCAGGTTGCGAACAAGGCCGAATTGCAGGCGATGTTCCGCAAGCGTTTCGCCGCCAACACCACCGAATATTGGCTCGCCCGGCTTGACGAGCAGGACCTGTTGTGCGCGCCCGTGCTGACCCTGGCGGAGGCGCTCGAGCATCCGCAATCGCAGGCGAACGGAACCGTGGTCGAGGGCGAGAATGGCGCGCTCCCGCTCATCGGCACGCCGCTGACGATGGATCCGAGCGCATTCAAGGTGCGCCGTCCGCCGCCCGCGCTCGGCGCCGACGGCGAAGCGATTCTCGCCGAGGCCGGCTATTCCTCCGACCGTATCGCCGCGCTCAAGAACGCGGGCGTCGTCTCGTGAGCGTCACCTTCGCCGTCGCCGACCACGTCGCGCGCGTCACCCTCGACCGGCCGGATCGGCTCAATGCGGTCGATCAGGCGACCGAACAGGAGCTGATGCGCGTCTGGGAGGCGATCGAGCGCGACCGCGACATCCGCGTGGTCGTGCTCACGGGGGCGGGGACACGCGCCTTCTGCACCGGCGCCGACATGAAGGGCGGCAGCGGCGCGAGCGGCCTCGAATATTGGGCGACGCCGCGCCCGGGCGGCTTCGGCGGCATCGCGCTGCGTGACACGCTTGACGTGCCGGTGATCGCGCGCGTCAACGGCCATGCGCTCGGCGGCGGCATGGAGATGATGCTGGGCTGCGACATCGTCGTCGCTTCGGCGAACGCCACCTTCGGTCTGCCCGAGCCACGCGTCGGCCGCCTTGCGCTCGACGGCGGCATCGCGACGCTGACGCGCCGCATTCCGCATGTGCAGGCAATGGGGATGTTGTTGACCGGTCGGCGCATCGGCGCGGCGGAGGCGTTGCGCTTCGCCCTCGTCAACGAGGTCGTGGCGATCGAGGAGCTCGACGACGCCGTCGCGCGTTGGGTCGCCGACATTCTCGCCTGCGCCCCGCTTTCGGTGCGCGCGATCAAGCAGATGGTGCGGGCAGGCGAGCGGCTCTCGGCGAAGGAAGCGCAAATGTTGCGGCTGCCCGCGCTCGTCGAGGCGCTCCAGTCGTCCGATCAGGAAGAGGGCGTGCGCGCCTTCCAGGAGAAGCGGGCGCCGCAGTGGCGCGGCCGCTGAGCGCACGGAGGCTGCGATGGCCTATGTGATCGCTTCGGCATGCATCGACGTCAAGGACGGCGCCTGCCGCGACGTCTGTCCGGTCGAGTGCATCTACGAGGGCGGCCGGATGATGTACATCCAGCCGACCGAGTGCATCGATTGCGGCCTTTGTCTTTCGATCTGTCCGGTCGATGCGATTTACGCCGAAGCCGACTTGCCGGCGGCCGAAGGCGCATTCCGCGGCGCGAACGCGGAGTTCTTCGGCCCCGAGGTCACCGGGTGGGGCTCGCCGGGCGGCGCGGCTGGCCATGTCACGCAGCTTGATCATCCGCTCGTGACGGCGCATGGCAAGAAACCGGAGTAGGGGCGAACCGTCTATCGTCGCCTCGCCGGACCGAAATGAAGGAAATTGCGATGGCCTTGCTCGACGAAAAAGCCCGCGGCGTGTTCGTGATTGGGGCGACCCCGTTTCGCGACGACGGCGCGCTCGATCTTCTGAGCGCCGAGCGGATGGTCGATTTTTATCTCGACCGCGGCGCGGATGGTCTGACGATTCTCGGCGTGATGGGGGAGGCGCCAAAGCTCTCCGCCGAGGAGGCGCGCACGTTCTTGCGTTGCGTGATCGCGCGCGTCGCCGGGCGCGTTCCCGTCGTCGTGGGCGTTTCGGCGCCGGGTTTCGCGCCGATGAAGGAGCTTGCGGTCAGCGCGATGGAGGCCGGGGCGGCGGGCGTCATGGTCGCCCCCTCCGCGCAAGTGCGCACCGACGACCAGATTTTCAATTATTTCGAGGGCGTCGCGGAGACGCTGGGCGCCATTCCCTTCGTCCTGCAGGATTATCCGCTGGTCACGACCGTGCAGATTCCTCCCGCGGTGATCCTGCGCGTCATCGCAGCGCTGCCGAGCTGCGTCATGGTCAAGCACGAGGATTGGCCCGGCCTCAACAAGATCGGCGCGCTGCGCGCGGCGAGCGACAAGGGCGCGCGGCGGGTCTCGATCCTGACCGGCAACGGCGGCCTGTTCCTGCCCGAGGAGCTCGCGCGCGGCGCCGACGGGGCGATGACCGGCTTCGCGTTCCCCGAGATGATGATCGAGGTCGTGAAGGCGCATCGCGCCGGCGATCCCGCACGCGCCCAGGACGTCTTCGACGCCTACCTGCCTTTGGCGCGTTACGAACAGCAGCAGGGTATCGGGCTCGCGGTGCGCAAATACGTGCTCGCCAAGCGCGGCGCGATCACCTCGCCGGCGCTGCGCAAACCGGGCGCGAAACTGTCGGCGGCGGACATCGCCGATGTCGAGCGGCTGATCGAGCGGCAGACGAAGCGGCTGCGGGAGATTGGAGCGTAGGCGATTCCGTAACCTGTAGGGCGCGCGCGAGGCCGGTCTATTTCAACGCATCGGTCATCATCGCCTTGAACCTCACGGCGTCGATCGTCCAGCAGATGTCGGCTTTCGCGTCGCGCTCGAGCGCGTCCTTCCAGGGCACGGCGTTGTTCGTGTCATGTGCGACGTTGAGGCGGTCGACGATCGTCATGCCGCGCGTCAATTCGCTGGCGCACTCGATTTCGACGAGATGGCGGCTCCATGCGGTTCCGATCGTGCGATCAATCGCCACCGCCATTGCGGTCGGATCGGCCAGCGAGAGGCCCGCCTCGCCGGTTTGGGTGAAGTAGGCCTCCTTCGCGCGCGTATTGCATTCGACGGCGAAGCGCGCCTTCTTGGTCCCCAGCGCCTGGAGGGCGGGGATCTCGCCATCGTTCAGCACGCTTTCGCCGCGCGAGACCTGCCAGCCGACCATTTCGATCGGCAGGCCGGAGCGAAAGACCATGCGGGCGGCCTCGGGATCAACCCAAATGTTGTACTCCGCGGCGGGAGTGACATTGCCCTCGCAGCAGGGCGCGCCGCCCATCACGACGCAGCGCCCGATGCTGAAGGCGAGCCCCGGATCGCGCGCCAGCGCCAGCGCGACATTCGTAAGCGGACCGAGCGTGACGAGCGTCAGGCCGGGCTCCGCGCGGCAAAGCCGGGAGATTGCGTCGACTGCATGTTCGCGCTCCGCGTGGCGCTTGGGCGCGGGATAGTTGCGGTCGCTGAGGCCGTCCTCGCCGTGGAACCAATGGGCGTGCTCATGCGCCCGCGTGAGCGGCGCTGCGGCGCCGGCGAACACGGGAACGTCGACGCCGCAGACCTCTGCCGTCAGGAGCGCGTTGCGCGTCGCCTGTTCGAGCCCGACGTTGCCGGCGACGGTCGTCAGGCCGCAAACGTGCACGTCGGGCGCCGAGAGCGCCATCATGATCGCCACCGCGTCGTCGGAGGCCGTATCGGTGTCGATGAGGAAAGTTCGCATGGCGTCGCCTTTGTCGTGGAAGATCAGCTAGCAGCGCGCGCCCATCGCGAGGAGCATCCGTCGCGCGAGCATGTCGTTGATGTCGGCGGGCACCGGTTGCGGGCCGCGCGCGAGCGAGCCTGGATCGGTTGCGATGCGTTGGAGCGAAAGCGCCTGAAGCATGAAACCGAGGTCCATCGACTCGATGGAATTGCCCTTGGGCTCTGCGCCCGCGAGGTTTGCCATGCGCCCCTCCGCAAGCAGCGTCAGCGTCCGTCCGTCCGCCATCGCAAACTGCTCGATCATGTCGCCCAGCCGTCGTGTGGAAACAGCGCGCGCTCGCAACGCCGCCACGTCGATCTCGGTGTCCCAATGGCCGCAATTGGCGAACACCGCGCCGTCCGCCATGAGGTCGAAGGCCGCGCCGCCGACGACGCGTTCGCGCGCTGTCGCGGTCACGAACACCTGTCCCCAGGCCGCGAGCTCAGCGAGCGGGCCGACCTGAAAGCCGTCCATCACCGCTTCGAGCGCCTTGACGGGATCGATCTCGACGACGCCGACGAGGCCGCCGAGCGCCTTCAGATATTTCGCGATGCCGCGACCGCACCAACCGTAGCCGACGACGACGAAGCGCCGGCCGTTGATGATGAGGTTGGTCATTCGCATCAGGCTTTCGACGGCGCCCTGGCCGACGGCGTGCTTGTTCTCGACGATCTGCTTCAAGGGGCTGTCGTTGATGACGATGACGGGGAAGGGCACTTTGCCCCTGTAGTCGCTGCGCAAGCGATCGCCGCCGGACGTCGTCTCTTCGGTTGCGCCGCGTATGCCCTCAGCGAGGCCGAGCCGCAGCGCGGCTGCGTTGAGGTCGGCGCCGTTGTCCAGCAGGATATCGGGGCGCGCCTCGACGACTCTGTCGACGTTGCGCAAGTGCTCCTCGCGGGTCACGTCGCGCCGTCCGAAAATCTCCAGGCCCTCGGCGCGCAAGGCTGCGACGACATCGTCTTGCGTCGAACCGAAGTTGCCCGTGCCGACGATCGACGCGCCTCCGGCCGCCAGCGTCTCGACGAGAACCGCCGTCTTGGGTTCGATGTGCAGCGACATGCCGATCTTGAGTCCCGCAAAGGGCTTCGCGGATTCAAATTCGCCGCGCAAGGCCGCAAGCAGCACCATTCGCGAACGGACCCATTCGAGCCGCTGTCGCCCGCGTTCAAGAAGCGCGTCCTCCGACAGAACTTCCGGCATATCGATTCCCCCCCCACGACGATGCGATCGCGTCGCATGCCGATGTAGCCCATTTACATCGGCCCAACAAAGTCTCTAACGGGATCGCAAGCAAGGTCCGAGGGGTGGAGGCGAGCCAACGGGGCGCGGACAGAGACGCGTGCGGAGCGAAATTGACTATGCCCTACGACTTCACCGGAGAGCTTGGGCTCGGCTTCGTCGCCTCAAAGACGTCTTGTGTCTGCGGCCCAGCATCGTCGATCGAGCGCTCGAGCCGCTCGGCGTCACGCGCTCGCAAGGGTGGCCGAGGAACTCGGTCTGGACAAGGTGGCGCTCAGCGGACGCGTCCGACGCCGCTTGATGGAGGAAGCCGTCACGTCGCCGCGCATCACGGCTTGGGCGCGGGGGCGAGCACTTCCTTGGGAATATCCGCGGCGGCGATCGTGTCGTCGGGCAGCCGGTTCCAGACCTGCGTCTGGCCGAGAAGCGGGATGCCGAGATAACCGCGCACCGAGAGCTTGTTTCCGTCCTCGCTGAGCTCCATCTGCGCGTGGTAGATGGTGCCGTCGCGCGGATCGAGAATGCTCCCCTCCGTGTACTTGAGGCCATCCCGCTTCATGCCGCTGACAATGGTCAGGCCGAGCATGCGCGCGTTCTTCTGGTCGCCCTGGCACTTGGAGCAGACGGTGAAGGTCGGCTCGCCCGGTTTCTTGAACATTCTGACGAGGCGGCCGCTGTAGAGCCCGTCCTTCTCGGTGAAGTAGAACCAGGCGCCGACTTTGCCCTGGTCGTCGACTTCCTCCCAAAACCCCTTTGCAGTGGGAAGCGGCTGGGCATGGGCGCTGCCGCTTGTCAGCACCGCGAATGCGAGGGCGGCGACGATTGCTGCCTTCATCGAAAACCTCCGCAATTGAACGCGCGCCAGGCCGCGCCATCGCGGTCCGCCGAGAGCGAATCGCGATGGCGCCGACGCCGGATGATCGCGGCAACGCATGAACGATCGGCGATGCGCGAGATCGCCTCCATGGCCTAGCGCCCGTGGTCGATCAGGACGGCGAGGCATTGCTTCGAGAGCCTATCGCGATTGAGCTCGAGGCATTTCAGATATTCCATGTTGTCCGAGCCTCGCGGAACGCGGCTGCACAACCTGCGCACGTCGGATTGGCAAGCCGCCTGTTCCTGCGGCGTGCCGGATGACTGCGCCAGCGCCAGAGAGGATACGCTCGTGAAGAGCAGAACCAGTGAAAGCCTAGCAATTGTCACGTCGGACTCCTTGTCTTAACGCTGCGTCAAGGGCTCGGGCCAGCCGCCGCATTACGGGGTTTGCCCATCAAAATCGGTTGGAACAGCACTGCGGCCGCGAGGGTCGTGACCAAGGACAAAGCGAGCAGCTTGCCCATGCTCGACGTGCCGGGATGGGAGGCGAACATCAGGCTGCCGAACGCGGTCGCGGTCGTCAGCGCGCTGAAGATGACCGCGCGGGTCAGGCTTGTCTGCAAGAGGTGCGTCGTCCCTTCGCGCCAAGCCATGATGTAGTAGATTTTGAACGCCACCCCGACGCCGAGCAGAAGCGGAAAGGCGATGATGTTGGCGAAGTTCAGCGGCATTCCGATCAACGAGCAGAGTTCGAGCGTCACGACGCCGGCGAGCAGCAACGGGATGAGGGTGAGCAGAACGTCGCTGATCCGTCTCAGCACCAGCCACAGCAGGATCGCGATCGACAGCAGAGCCCAGAGTCCCGCCTCGATGAAGGCGTGTATGACGGTTCGGCCCGCCTCGAGAACGGTGATCGGGCCCTCGGTCGCAGTCGGTTCGACCGCGAGCACCGCCGCCGCGAAGCGTCGCATCGCGTCATTGTCGCTGGGGTTGTCGCGCGGCGCGATCGAGACGCGCGCCCTCCCGTCGGGCGTCACCCAGTCGCGCACAAGATCGGGGGGCAAGGTCGCCTCGGTGACCCGCTGCGCCTGCAACGCGTCGTGCAAATCCGTAAGGTTGGCGCGCAGCGGCGTTATGAAGACCGCATCCGCCTGTGCGCGTGTGGCGGGCGGGGCTTTGGCCAGCGCGGACATGTCGCCGGCGAGGCGCTTTGCCGCAGCCGCGCCGGGCCCCACATCCTTCTCGTCGGCGGCGGCCTCCGTGAGGCGCTGCGCGCCCTCATTGAGGGCGTCGACGACTTCCGCGTCCGAAGGCGGCGCGATCGCGTTTTTGGGATCGAAAGCGTCGGCGAGTTTGGACGCAGCCGCCTGGATCAGCGGCAGCTTCTCCTCCTGCTGTTCGGGGATGAAGCTCGAAAGCGTCGTCGCATGGGAGACTTCCGGCAGCTTGGTCACGCGGGCCGAGATCGCCTTCGCCGCGGTGACGCTGGGGGCGAGCACCTCGATCGCATTCACGTTGGTCGAGGGATCGCGCGCGAGTTCGAGATAGGTGGCGATCGATTCGGTCTTCGGGTTGCGCAGGTTGATCGGGTTGAAGTCGAAGCGCAGCCAGAAGAGCAGGGGCAGGGCGCCGATCACGACGACGGCGACGCCGACGATGATCGGAATGCGATGGCGCGCCAGGAATTCGTCAACCGGCGCCAGCGCGGTATAGCCGAGCGCCTCCGGCTCGCCGGGCGGGTTGAGCAGGCGGATCAGCGCCGGCAGGACGGAGACGCTGGTCGCATAGGCGATCAGCATGCCGAACCCGGCGATCAGGCCGAGCTCCGAAACGCCTTTGTAATCGGTCGGGAGGAACGAAAAGAAGCCCGCCGCGGTCGCGCAGCCCGCGAGCGTCAGGGGCGCTGCGACGTGGAAGCCGGCGCTCCGTATCGCTTTGGGGAGATCGACGATCGTATGCCGCTCGGAGCGATAGCGTACGCTGTATTGGATCGCAAAATCGACCCCGATGCCAACGAACAGCACGGCGAAATACACCGAAATGACGTTGAACGCGCCAACCAGATAAAGGCCGAGCGCCGCGGTCAGCGGCAGCCCGACGAGGAGATTGATGAACACGGCGAGGATCAGCCGGACGGAGCGCAGCGCGAGCCATAGGATAAGGAGGACGATGGCGAAGGTGATCGCGCCGTTGCGCCCAGCGTTTTCCTTGATGGTGCCGAATTCCTCGTCGGCCATCGCGACCGGACCGGTGAGCCGCACGCTCGCCTGATACGCTGGCGCAATGCCCGCGGCGATCCGCCTCAAGGCCTGGGTCGCCGCATGGCCCGGCTGCACCGAGGAATAGTCGAGCACGGGGCGCACCTCGATGAAGCCGCGCTTTTCATAGGATTCCGCAGGCTTGCCCTGGAGCAGCACGCGCCAGGAGAAGCTCGACGGGCGCCCCGCCAACACGTTGTCGAGCGTGTCGGAGAAGGCATTGAGCGTATGGGCGGTGCTGTCGAGCGTAACCTTGTTCTGCCTGACGCCGATGAGGACATCTTCGAGCGTCGAGACGAGCCCGCGCAGGCTCGGGTCGGTGGCGAGGTCGCGGATCAGAGGTTCGCCTTGCGTCAGTCCGGCGATAGTCTTCTCGAGCGTGTCTTTCGGCTGGAACAGAAACGCGTGCTCGGTGAAGAATTGCACCGGGCTCGAATTGGTGACCGTTCGGAAGCTTGCCTTGTCCTTGGCCAGCGCTGCGGTCAGCGCCGTGGTCGCCGCCGCGGTCAGCTCAGGCGTCGGCGCTTCGACGACGACGTCTATCAGCTCGTAGCGACGGAATTGGCGTTCGAAAACGATCTCCCGTTGTCGCCAGGGAAGGTTCTTCGACAGCAGCGCGTCGATCTGGGAGTTGATCGCGAAGTGCGTTCCGGCGTAGGCGGCCGCCGCCGCCGCGACCAGCAGAGCGACGATGACGACCGCGATCGCATGCCGCAGGCAAAAGTCGATGACCCTGACGATGACGGACGTCAGCATGATGAAGCGCGCCTCCTGGGGCCGGCAGAGCGTCTCGCGGGAAACACGCGGCGTACGAAAATCGCGGCGCCGATCAATGGGCGCTTGTCTTCGGCGCGTGCGAAGCTGAACCGGCGGCGACCGCCCGCTTCTGCCCGATGCTCGTCATCATCGTCTCGACATGGCGCGAGTGCAGGTATTCCGCGGGCCGTTGTGCCGCGAGCGGCGCCTCCGGCGCCATGGGGCCCTCGGTCCGTACGCCGCGCATCGCGATCCAAGCCGCGGACAACGGATGGCTGATCGCGGCGTGCGCCGCCGTCGGTTCGTATCCGCAGTGCGCCATGCAATCGGCGCACTTCTCGTACCGGCCGGTGCCGTAATCGTCCCAATCGGTCGTCTCCATCAGCTCCTTGAACGAGGAGGCGTAGCCTTCGCCCAGGAGATAACAGGGCTTTTGCCAGCCGAAGACGTTGCGCGTCGGCATGCCCCACGGTGTGCAGCGGTAGTCCTGGTTGCCGGCGAGGAAGTCGAGAAACAGAGGGGAATGCTGCAGCCGCCATTTCCTGCCCTTGCCGAGCGCGAAGACACGACGGAAAAGCTCCTTCGTCCTGCGACGATTGAGAAAGTGCTCCTGATCCGGCGCGCGCTCATAGGCATAGCCCGGCGAGATCGAGACGCCCACGTCGAGCTCCCGCGCCTGGTCCAGGAACGCCGCAATTTCCTCGGCCGCGTGCCCTTCGAAGATCGTCGCGTTCACGTTGACCGCGAAGCCAGCCTTTTTTGCGGCCTTTATTGCCGAAACAGCAATGTCGTAGACGCCGTCCTGCGACACGGACTGGTCGTGTCGCGCCTTCAGGCCGTCTAGATGCACAGTAAGGAACAAATAGGGCGAAGGCTTGAAAAGGTGTAGTTTCTTCTCGAGCAGCATCGCGTTGGTGCAGAGGGAGACGAACTTCTTGCGCGCGACGATGCCGGCGACGATTTCGCCGATGTCTTTATGGATCAACGGTTCGCCGCCAGGGATGGCGACCACCGGCGCGCCGCATTCGTCGACGGCCTGAAGGCACTGCTCGACGGAGAGGCGCTGGTTGAGAATGGGGTCGGGATAGTCGATCTTGCCGCAGCCGGTGCAGGCGAGATTGCAACGGAACAGCGGCTCCAGCATCAACACCAGCGGATAGCGCTCGCGCCCGGCAAGCCGCTGTCGCAAAATGTAGGCGGCGATCTTCGCCTCTCGGAAGAAGGGAATTTGCATTGCTTATTCCTGACCTGACGTCCGCGCCAAGGCGGCCTTGAGCGGAGGGCTCGGCGAGACGCCCTCCAAGTCCGCGGGCAAGCGGAATTCGATCGTCTCGTCCGGGCCGCTCAGCGTCGAAAGCTCGATCGGCCCCAAACGCCGCAACCAACTGACGACATCCTCCACCAGCACTTCGGGTGCGGAAGCGCCGGCCGTGACCCCGACCGCGCCGACGCCGACGAACCATTCGCTCCGCAATTCGCGGCTGTCGGCGATCAGATGGCTCGGCACGCCCGTCTCTTGGCTGATCTCGCGAAGCCGATTGGAGTTCGAACTGTTCTTGGCGCCGACCACCAACATCAAGTCGACTTCGGCGCAGAGGTCGCGCACAGCCGTCTGCCGGTTCTGGGTCGCATAGCAAATGTCGCTTACGTCAGGCCCCACCACGTCGCGAAACCGCCGATGCAGCGCAAGGATGACGTCTTTGGTGTCGTCGACGCTGAGCGTCGTTTGCGTCACGTAGGCGATCGGCGTGTGCGCGGGGAGATCGAGGTTTTCGACGTCCCGTTTCGTCTGGACCAGAATGACGGGCGACGAAACCTGGCCCATCGTCCCCTCGACCTCCGGATGTCCGGCGTGACCAATGAGGATCAGCCGACGGCCCTGGGCGACATAGCGGGCAGTCTGCTTATGGACCTTGGCGACAAGTGGGCATGTCGCATCGTGGACGACGAGATTGCGTGCGGCCGCCTCGCGTTCGACGGCCTTGGCGACGCCGTGCGCGCTGAAAATGGTGACGGCGTTCGGGGGGATCTCGGCGAGGCTCTCGACGAAGCGGGCGCCTTTCGCCTTCAGCCCGTCGACGACGTGCTTGTTGTGCACGATCTCGTGCCGGACGTAGACGGGCCCGTTGTATTTCTTCAGCGCCCGCTCGACGATGTCGATCGCGCGCACCACTCCGGCGCAGAACCCTCGCGGCTGCGCGAGCACGACCTTCAATGGCGCAACGCGCCGCGCAGGCGGCGAAGCCTGGCGGACGCCGAGCCTTCGCCGGTTGCCGCCGAGCGCTTCCATGGTCTTGGCGACGATGCCGGCCGCGTCGAGCCCCGCCTTCGCATACATCGCCTCCGGCCGATCCTGATCGAGGAAGACGTCGGGAAAGACCATCGATCGGACCTTGAGGCCGTGGTCGAGCCGTCCGTTCTCGGCGAGAAGCTGAAGGACCTGCGATCCAAAGCCGCCAATCGAGCCTTCTTCGACTGTGATGAGGGCTTCGTGATCGCGGGCGAGCCGCAAAACGAGTTCGGCATCGAGCGGCTTGGCGAAACGCGCGTCGGCGACGGTGACGGAAACGCCGGCCTGTTCCAATTCCTCCGCGGCCTTCACGCATTCCCTGAGCCGGGCGCCGAGCGACAGGAGTGCGACCGTGTCGCCGCGGCGCACGATGCGGCCTTTGCCGATCTCGAGGGGAATCCCAACCTCCGGCAGTGGCGTTCCGGCGCCGTCGCCGCGGGGGTAGCGGACCGCGGAGGGACGGTCGTCGATCGCGGCGGCCGTCGCGATCATATGGACGAGCTCCACCTCGTCGGCCGCCGCCATCACGACGAGGCCTGGCAGGCAGCAGAGATAAGCGAGATCGAACGAGCCCGCATGGGTCGGGCCGTCGGCGCCGACGAAGCCCGCACGATCGATCGCGAAGCGCACCGGCAACGATTGCAGCGCGACGTCGTGAACGACCTGATCGTAGGCGCGCTGCAGAAAAGTGGAGTAGATCGCGCAGAACGGCTTCATGCCTTCAGCCGCCAAACCGGCAGCGAAGGTTACGGCGTGCTGCTCGGCGATGCCGACGTCGAAGGTCCGCCTGGGGAAGGCCTTGGCGAAGATGTCGAGGCCCGTTCCCGAGGGCATGGCGGCGGTGACCGCGACGATGCGCTCGTCCTTGGCGGCTTCCTTGACGAGGCTTTGCGCGAAGACTTTCGTGTAGGAGGGGGCGGTTGATTTCGACTTGGATTGAGCGCCGGTCGCGACGTCGAACGGCGTCACCGCGTGACAGCAATCGGACGCGGCTTCCGCCGGCGCATAGCCCTTGCCCTTCTGGGTGATTACATGAACGAGGATAGGCCCGGCATCGGCGTCGCGGACGCTTTGCAGCACCGGCACGAGCTGGTCGAGATCGTGACCGTCGATAGGGCCGACGTAGCGGCAGCCGAGGTTTTCAAAGAGGGTTCTTTCGGCGCCCCGCGCCTTCGTGGCGCTGTCGACGGGCGGCTGGCCAGCGCCCCGCAGCGAGGACAGGCCGGCGGCCGCGACCAGTTCCGATAGATGGGTCGACAGCGCTCCGACGGGCGGAGCGATCGACATGGCGTTGTCGTTGAGGATGACGATCAGTCGGCTATTCGACGCCCCCGCATTGTTGATAGCCTCGTAGGCCATGCCAGCGGACATCGATCCGTCGCCGATGACGGCGACCACGTTGTGGTTCTGCTTGCGCAGGTCGCGCGCGACGGCCATGCCGAGCGCGGCCGAAATCGACGTCGCCGCGTGTGCCGCGCCGAACGGATCGTATTCGCTCTCGGCGCGCTTGGTGAAACCCGAAAGGCCGCCGCCCATCCTCAACGTGCGAATGCGGTCGCGCCGGCCGGTCAGGATCTTGTGCGGATAGGCTTGATGGCCGACGTCCCAGATCAGGCGGTCGCTCGGCGTGTCGAACACGGCGTGCAGCGCTACGGTCAATTCCACGACTCCGAGACCGGCGCCGAGGTGCCCGCCCGTTACGGCGACCGCGTCGATCGTCTCCGATCTGAGCTCGTCCGCGATACGCCTCAGATCGCCGATGCTGAGAGTCCTCAGGTCTTGGACGTTGCTTATGAGGTCCAGCATGTCGCCTCCGTTGGCCCCGGGCGCGCTTTGGAAGGCGCCCCCAATCTCACGCGCCAGAACGCCGGCGCGCGCGTCATCGCGTTTGCTCACCGCGTCGAAAAAACGTAAGATCCGGAGCCCGGTGCGAAAAGGCTCGGAAAACACCTAGATTTCGTTGAATGGTTCAGTGCCGGGAGCGTCAGCTCCGAAGCCGTCGATTCCTCCACTCGCATCGTCGGCGCTCCGATCGCAATGACAGGGATGGTTCAGACAAAACGCACAACGCTCAAGGCGATGTGCAGGGCCCAACGATGCGTAGAAGGGGTTGGCGCGCCATGCCGTGACGACGCCCAACGTCGTTGTCACCACGGGAACATGGGCAATCTAGGGTCGGCTAAACGCTCACGAAGTCCCTGCGATCGCGCGTCTGACGGATCAACGGGCCGACGTCGGCGCGCGAAGGGTCGGGCGCCCGCGACGCCCCTACGGCGCCGGCGGCGATTGCCAGTTTCACCAGCGCGGGCAGCGACTTGGACCCGGTCTTCCTCATGATGGACGCGCGGTGATTTTCGACCGTCCGCATGCTGATCCGCAGTTCGTTGGCGATATTCTTGTTCTGGAGCCCATCGAGCACGAGTTGCAATACCTCCTGCTCGCGCGGGGTGAGGGCCGGAAATTTCGCCCTCGGCTCCTGCGTCGGATGGAGCTCCTCATCTTGCCAAGTCGACGTCACCGGCGCCTCGAGCGCCCGGACGAGACGGGCGAGAATGTCTTGGGAAAGGGGAGGAGTGGTTTCGGCCGCCATGGCGGCGTCCCAAGCGAGAGACGGGGCGCCCGGGCTGGCGAGGCGATAGATCTGGGCGACGCGCTGCGTTCGGTTCGCTTTTGCGACCAACACGACGACGATCACGTGCGGCGCGTCGTTCCGATCCGGCGTCGGCGCCTGTCCATAATCAGGTTCCGCGTGGCCTGAAATTGTGGCCAAGCTGGCGCGTTGGGAACGCATCCCGTCTTGCGGACGAGATTTGGCAATCATTCGTCACTCCAAAATCGATTGGTCGACGCCCCTACAACGAAATCGGGACCATTTGGTTCCCTCGCGAACACTTCGTGGTGTCGCAAAAAAAAAGCGTGTGGAGGCGCCGAGGCGCATTCCACACGCTGAGATTGGAGTAGGTTTAGACTTACGCTGCGGAAGCGGATTTGAGCGAGGCCATGTCGATCGTGAAGCGATACTTCACGTCGCTCTTGAGCATCCGCTCGTAAGCTTCGTTGATCTTCTGGATCGGGATGATCTCGACATCCGCCGTGATCTTATGTTTGGCGCAGAAATCGAGCATTTCCTGGGTCTCGGCGATGCCGCCGATCATTGACCCGGCGAAGGCGCGGCGCTTGGGGACCAGGGAGAACATCGCGACTTCAAGCGGGTGCTCGGGAACGCCCACCTGCACCAGGGTCGTGTCCTGCTTGAGCAGGGCGAACAGGGGCGCCAGATCGTGCGTGGCGGCGACGGTGTCGATGATGAGGTCGAAGCTGCTGGCGTGCTTGGCCATGTCCTCGGCGTTATTCGACAGCACGACCTCCTTCGCGCCGAGCCGCTTGGCGTCGGCGACCTTGGAGGGCGAGGTGGTGAACAGCACCGTATGAGCGCCCATCGCGTTGGCGATCTTCACGCCCATATGGCCGAGACCACCGAGGCCGACGATGCCGACCTTTTTGCCGGGACCGGCCTTCCAGTGGCGCAGCGGCGAGTACAGCGTGATTCCGGCGCACAGCAGCGGGGCCGAGGTGGAAAGGTCCATCCCTTCGGGCATGCGCAGGACGAAGTCTTGGTCGACGACGATGGCGTTCGAGTAGCCGCCATGCGTCGGGCCGCCGATCACCGGCTCGACGGCGCCGTAAGTGCCAATCATGCCGTCGCAATATTGCTCTAGGCCGGCCTGGCAGGCGGAGCACTTCCGGCACGAATCGACCATGCAGCCGACGCCGACCGTATCGCCGACCTTGAACTTCCTGACCTTCGAGCCGACCTCGGCGACCTTGCCGACGATCTCATGGCCCGGGCAGGCGGGATAAGTGGTGAAACGCCATTCGTTGCGCGCGTAGTGAATATCGGAGTGGCAGACGCCGCAGAACAGGATGTCGATTCGGACGTCTGTCTCGCCGACGTCGCGGCGATTGAAAGTAAACGGCGCCAGCGGCTCCTTTGCGCTCTGAGCGGCAAAACCGGTGCATACGAACATGAACACTTCCTTTGAGTGGAGGAGACGGCGCGACCAGTTGTGGCTGATTGGGTCGACAGCGCCGGGGCCAATTCGCCACAGAGCGCGCGTACCGAAGCGCCTTATGGAGCGTCGAGCCGGAAGCGTCAAATAAACCGTTGGTCCAACCGAGTGTTCTGAGGGGCTTATCGCGAATTGTTGAACTCGCGAAAGGAATACGATCTTTCAGCGAGTAGTATAATAATGCGTTATATTATAACGTAACGATAGCAGCGCGGCCCACCTCAGGCTGGCCGGACGATCTCTGATCCTGCGCAAAGACTTCGGGCCGCCGCTGAGCCATATTCAAACGGGACGGCGGCGCTGTGTGGGGAGCGCCGCCTGCGCGCCTCGAGCCTTGTGGGTTTCGACGCGCGGAAAGGAAGGGACGGCGCAACCAAGCCGTCCCTTCCTTTCACCCTTGTCAGCCTTTCCGCGGCTTGAAACGCGCCACGAGTTCGTGGGCCTCGCCGGGATAGGTCAATCTAACCTGGGTCACCGGCGTCTCCCCGCTCCAGGTGCGCCGCTCGATGACGAGGCACGGCACGCCCTCCGCAATCTTCAGGGCGCGCGCCGTCTCGCCGCGCGTCGCGCCGGCGCTGATGCGATGCTCGGCGCTGGTCCAGGGGACGCGCTCGACCAGCCATGCCCCAGGCGAGGCCTCGGCAAAGGATTCCTCGGCCGCATCCGGGGCGGCGGAGAGATTGATCAGCCGTTCCTCGAGGCAAAACGGCTGTTGCGCCGCGTCATGGCGGCACCTCAGCTCGAGCACCGTGTCTGCCGGTCCGACTTCGAAGGCGGCGCGGTCGGCTCGGTTCGGGCTCCGCGTGCGGCGGGCGAGGATCTCGTAACGATAGGGCAGGCCGAGCGCCTCGACTTCGGCGCGCACGTCCTGAATCTCGAGCACGGCGGATTGCGAATGCGGCCGCGTGACGAAACTGCCCGCCTTGCGGCGGCGTTCGATCAGCCCGGCGGCGGCGAGCTGCGTCAGCGCCTTGCTGACGGTCATGCGCGAGCAGCCGTATTTCGCCGTCAGCTCGTGCTCGAAGGGGATGCGATGGCCGGGCGGCCATTCGCCGGCGAGGATGCGCGATTCGATATCGGCCAGGATCTGCTGGTGGAGCGAGACCGGTCCGGCGGCCGGCCGAGGGGAGCGCCGCGCGGTCAAGCGGAGAGAAGCGCGCGCATCGTCGCGCCGAACCGCGCCGCGACGGCTTCGCGTCTCCTGTGGCGCCCGTTGGCGACGAGCTTTCGGCCGCCGCTCCAGACGCAATCGACCAGCCGATTGCCGCCGCTGAAGATCCAGGCGTCGAGGAGCTGATCGTCGGTACGGCCGGCGAGCGCGGGGTGATCCGCCTGCAAGCTCACGAGGTCGGCGACGGCGCCGGGCGCGAGCCGTCCGCCGGGCCGCGCCAGAGCCCGCGCGCCGCCCGCCAAGGCCGTCTCGTAAAGCGTGCGGCCGGTCGAGCCGCCAGCGACGGCGCAGACGTTCCGCGCGCGATCGCGTAGGCGTTGCGCATATTCGAGCTGGCGCAGTTCCGCGCCGACGCCGATGAGAACGTTGGAGTCCGACCCGACGCCGAACAGGCCGCCTTCCGCCAGAAACTCGGGGGCGTTGAAGACGCCGTCGCCGAGGTTGGCCTCGGTGATCGGGCAGAGGCCGGCGACCGCGCCCGAGTGGGCAAGACTGCGGGTCTCGTCGGCGGTCATGTGGGTCGCGTGAATGAGGCACCAGCGCGGATCGACCGGAGCGTGGTCGAGCAGCCATTCGACTGGCCGGGCTCCGGACCAGGCGAGGCAATCCTCGACCTCCTTGACCTGCTCGGCCGCGTGAATGTGGATCGGCGCGTCGCCGGCAAGCGCGACGACGGCCGCCAGTTCGTCCGGCGCTACCGCGCGCAAACTGTGCGGCGCGACGCCGACGACGCCTCGCGGGACGTCGCGCATCGCCGCGCGGCTGTCCTCGAGCAGCCTCACGAAGGCGTCGACATCGCTGAGGAACCGCCTCTGCTCGGAGTAGGGCGCGGCGCCGAACGTTCCGTGCGCATAGAAGACGGGAAGCAGGGTGAGCCCGATGCCGGCCTCAGTGGCGGCGGCGACGATCCGAGCCGCCATTTCGGCGCGCGACGCATAGGGAGAGCCGTCCGGCGCGTGATGCAGATAGTGGAACTCGCCGACCGCCGCGAAACCGGCCTCGAGCATCTCGACATAGAGCTGCGCGGCCACCGCCTCCACGTCGTCGGGCGACATCGTCAAGGCGAAGCGGTACATGGTTTCGCGCCACGTCCAGAACGTGTCGCGTCGCTCGCCGCGATATTCGGCGAGGCCCGCCATGCCGCGCTGAAAGGCGTGCGAATGCAGATTGGCGATCGCGGCAAGGACGATCGCGTGTTGCTCGTCCCCGGCATTCGCGCCAACTCCGGTTTCCACCGCGGCGATCGCGTCGCCCTCGATCGTCAGCCGGACGTCCGCCTTCCAACCCTCCGGGGTCAAGGCCCTGGCCGCGTGAATGACCGGCATCGCGTTTCCTGATCTGGCGGGACGGCTCGCCGCCCGGTTGCTTGCAATCTCTTTGAATATGTCTATACATTAAACCGAGACGCGAGGGAAGAGAGGCGAGCGCAATGGCCCATCCGACGCAGCCGCCGCGGCCGGACGCGATTTGGCGCAACGCGCGCCTGGCGACGCTCGCTGTCGACCGTCCGGGCCTCGGCGCGATCGAGCGCGGCGCCATCGCCGCCGAGGGCGGGCGCATCGTCTTCGCCGGCGAAGAATCGGAGCTCCCGTCCGACTGGCGCGACCGCGCCGAGACGATCGATTGCGAAGGGCGCTGGATCACTCCCGGCCTCATCGACTGCCATACTCATTTGGTCTTCGGCGGCGACCGCGCGCGTGAGTTCGAAATGCGGCTCGCCGGCGCGAGCTACGAAGAGATCGGACGGGCCGGCGGCGGCATCGTCTCGACCGTCGGCGCGACGCGGGCGGCGAGCGAAGACGAGTTGCTGCGCGCCGCCTTACCGCGGCTCGACGCGCTGATTGCCGAGGGCGTCACGACGGTCGAAGTCAAATCCGGCTACGGTCTCGACCTCGACACGGAGCGCAAATCGCTTCGCGTCGCGCGGCGGCTCGCCGAAGCGCGGCGGGTCTCGATCCGCACGACGTTTCTCGGCGCCCACGCCTTGCCGAGGGAATATGGGGAACGCCGCGCCGAATATGTCGCGCTTGTCGCTGATGAGATGATCCCCGCGCTCGCGGCGGCGGGTCTCGTCGATGCGGTCGACGGTTTCTGCGAGCGGATCGCCTTCACCCGCGAGGAGATCGCGAAGGTGTTCGAGGCGGCGCGCGCGGCCGGCTTGCCCGTCAAGCTGCACGCCGACCAATTGTCGAACGGCGGCGGCGCGGCGCTGGCGGCCGAATTCGGCGCGCTCTCCGCCGATCACCTCGAATATACGGACGAAGCCGGCGCCGCCGCGATGGCGCGCGCCGGCGTCGTCGCCACGTTGCTGCCGGGCGCCTTCTACATGTTGCGCGAGAAGCAGGCCCCGCCCGTCGCGCTGTTTCGCAAATATGGCGTGCCGATGGCGGTGGCGACAGACTGCAACCCAGGCACCTCGCCGCTGACCTCGATGCTGCTCGCGCTCAATATGTCAGCAACCTTGTTCGGACTGACGGTCGAGGAATGTCTGATCGGCGCGACCCGCAACGCGGCGAAAGCGCTCGGCCTCGCCGGCGAGGTGGGCACGCTCGAAGTCGGCAAGTCAGCCGATTTCGCGATCTGGGACATCGAGCGTCCCGCCGAGCTCGTCTATCGGCTCGGCTTCAACCCACTGCGCCAGCGAATTTGGAAGGGCCGATGACCGTTACGCTGAGGCCGGGACGAGCGTCCCTGAGCGACTGGCGCGCCATCTGGCGCGGCGAGGCGCTCGTGTTCGACGGCTCGTGCGAAGCGGCGGTGGCGGCGAGCGCGGCGGCGGTGGCGCGCATCCTCGATCGCGGCGAGCCCGTCTACGGGATCAACACCGGATTCGGCAAACTCGCCGCAGTCAGAATCCCGACCGCCGATCTCGCGCAATTGCAGCGCAATATCGTGCTGTCCCATGCCGCCGGCGTGGGCGAGCCGACGCCCGCGCCAGTCGTGCGGCTGATGATGGCGCTAAAACTCGGCAGCCTCGCGCAGGGCGCCTCCGGCGTGAGCCTCAATACGCTTCGTCTGCTTGAGGCCATGCTGGTCAGAGGCGTCACCCCCATCGTGCCGTCGCAAGGTTCGGTCGGCGCGTCGGGCGATCTCGCGCCGCTCGCCCATATGGCCGCGACGATGATCGGCGTCGGCGAGGCGCGCGTCGGCGACCGCGCGATGCCGGCTGCGGCGGCGCTCGGCACGGTCGGTCTCGACCCGATTGCGCTCGCGCCGAAAGAGGGGTTGGCGCTGCTGAACGGCACGCAATTCTCCACTGCCTACGCTTTGGTCGGCTTGTTCGAGGCCGAGGCGCTGCTGCGCTCGGTCCTGGTCGCCGGCTCCTTGTCGACCGACGCGGCGCGCGGCTCCGACGCGCCGTTCGACCCGCGCATTCACGCTTTGCGCCGTCACCAGGGGCAGATCGACGTCGCCGCCGCGCTGCGCGCCCTGATGGCCGGCAGCGCGATCCGCGCCTCGCATCTCACCGGCGACGAGCGGGTCCAGGATCCCTATTGCCTGCGCTGCCAGCCGCAGGTGATGGGCGCCTGCCTCGATCTGTTGCGCAAGGCGGCGGCGACGCTCGCTGACGAAGCCAACGGCGTTTCCGACAATCCGCTGATCTTCGCAGGCGATGACGTCGCCTTGTCGGGCGGCAATTTTCACGCCGAACCCGTCGCCTTCGCCGCCGACATGATCGCGATGGCGATCTGCGAGATCGGCTCGCTCTCCGAGCGTCGCATTGCGATGCTGGTCGACCCGGCGCTGTCCGGCCTGCCGGCCTTCCTGACCCCGCGTCCGGGCCTCAACTCCGGCTTCATGCTCGCCCAGGTCACAGCCGCCGCGCTCGTCTCCGAGAACAAGCAGCGCGCTTATCCCGCCAGCGTCGACTCGATCCCGACCTCCGCCAATCAGGAGGATCACGTGTCGATGGCCGCGCATGGCGCGCGGCGCCTCGCGCCGATGGCGGAAAACGCCTTCGCGGTCGCCGGCGTCGAGTTGCTCGTCGCCGCGCAGGCGTGTGATTTCCACGCGCCGCTGCGCTCGAGCGCGCCGCTCGAAGCCGTGCGCGCGCAATTGCGCCAAGAGGTTTCGGCCTTGGGGGACGATCGCTATCTTCATCCCGACATTGTCGCCGCGACGCGGCTGATGCGATCGGGCGCAATCGTCGAGGCGGCGGCCGCGGTGAGGCTGCCGACGCTGGAGGAACCGAGATCATGAACGATACGCCAGACTGGCTCGTCGTCACGCGTCAAGACGCGCCGCTGATCGTGAGCGTTCCGCATGTGGGGACGGACCTCGCCGCCTTCGAGCGGCGCTTCGTCAGTCCTTGGATCGCGCGCAAGGACGCGGACTGGCATATCGATGAACTCTACGATTTTGTCGGCGCGCTGGGCGCGACGATCGTCCGAACGAAGCTTTCGCGCTCGGTGATCGACGTCAACCGCGATCCGAGCGGCGCCTCGCTCTATCCCGGCCAAGCGACGACCGAATTGTGCCCGGCGACGACCTTCGACGGCGAGCCGCTTTATCGGTCGCGCGAGGCGCCCGCGAATCTCGAGATCGAACAGCGGCGGCGAACCTATTTCGATCCGTATCATCAGGCGTTGCGCGACGAGATCGCGCGTTTGCGCGAGCGCCATTCGCGGATCGTTCTGTTCGACGCCCATTCGATCCGCTCGCGGATTCCCCGGCTGTTCGAGGGCGAGCTGCCGACCTTCAATCTCGGCACGAATTCAGGCAAGAGCTGCGCCGCTGAATTGCGCGAAGCCGTTCGCGGCGTTCTCGCCGCGAGCGGTGAGAGCAATGTCGTCGACGGGCGCTTCAAGGGCGGTTGGATCACGCGCAGCTTTGGGCGCCCAGAGGACGGCGTCCACGCGTTGCAGATGGAGCTCGCCTGCCGCGCCTATATGCGCGAACCGGAGTTCGTCGACGAAGCCAATTGGCCGACGCCGTTCGACGCGAGGAGCGCCGAGCCGACGCGCGCGACGCTGCGGCGTGTGCTCGAGACCTCGCTGGAGTGTGTCGGCGGATGAAAGCGTCTCGGTTGGCGAGCGCCCTCACCCCAACCCCTCTCCCGCACGCGGGAGAGGGGCTTTCCCTTCTCCCGCGTGCGGGAGAAGGTGGCGCGAAGCGCCGGATGAGGGGTCGCGCAAATACGCGAACATGTCATGCAGAGGACGCATCTGCTGGAAAGGTCACGCCATGAATTCTCCCTCCCGTCTCGACAACATGCGCGTCGTGCGCGCCCCGCGAGGAACGGAGCTTTCCGCGAAGAGCTGGCTGACGGAAGCGCCGCTGCGCATGTTGATGAACAACCTCGATCCCGACGTCGCCGAGCGGCCCGGCGAACTCGTCGTTTACGGCGGCATCGGCCGCGCCGCGCGCGACTGGCCGGCGTTCGATCGCATCGTCGAGACGCTGCGCCGGCTGGGACCGGAGGAAACGCTGCTGGTGCAATCGGGCAAGCCGGTCGGCGTCTTCCGCACGCACGCGGACGCGCCGCGCGTGCTGATCGCCAATTCAAACCTCGTGCCGCATTGGGCGAATTGGGATCATTTCCACGAGCTCGATCGCAAGGGCCTGATGATGTACGGCCAGATGACGGCCGGCTCCTGGATCTATATCGGCAGCCAGGGCATCGTGCAGGGCACCTACGAAACCTTCGTCGAGATGGGCCGCCAGCATTTCGGCGGCGATCTCGCGGGCAAGTGGATCCTGACCGCCGGGCTCGGGGGGATGGGCGGCGCGCAGCCGCTCTCCGCGACGATGGCGGGCGCCTCGATGCTGGCGATCGAGTGCCGGCCGTCGAGCATCGATTTTCGCCTGCGCACCGGCTACGTCGATGTCGCAGCCAAGGATCTCGACGACGCGCTGGCGATCATCGAGCGCTCGACCAAGGCGCGCAAAGCCGTGTCGGTCGCGCTGCTCGGCAACGCAGCCGAGGTGCTGCCCGAGCTGGTCCGCCGCGGCGTGAGGCCGGACATCGTCACCGATCAGACCTCCGCGCACGATCCGCTCAACGGCTATCTGCCGAAGGGCTGGACGTTGCAGCAATGGGAGGAGCGGCGCGCGAGCGATCCGAAAGGAGTCGAGCGCGCGGCGAAGGCGTCGATCGCCGAGCACGTGCGCGCGATGCTCGATTATTTCCATGCCGGCGTTCCGACCGTCGACTACGGCAACAACATCCGCCAGATGGCGCTCGAAGAGGGCGTGGCGAACGCCTTCGATTTTCCCGGCTTCGTGCCCGCCTATATCCGTCCGCTGTTCTGCCGCGGCGTCGGGCCGTTCCGCTGGGCGGCGCTGTCGGGCGATCCCGAGGACATCTTTAAGACCGACGCCAGGGTCAAGGAGCTGATGCCCAACAACGCGCATCTCCACAATTGGCTCGACATGGCGCGCCAACGCATCCGCTTCCAGGGCTTGCCGGCGCGCATCTGCTGGGTCGGCCTCGGCGACCGGCATCGCCTCGGCCTCGCCTTCAACGAGATGGTCGCCTCGGGCGAGCTGAAAGCGCCGGTGGTCATCGGGCGCGACCATCTCGATTCCGGATCGGTCGCCTCGCCCAACCGCGAGACCGAGGCGATGAAGGACGGCTCCGACGCCGTCTCGGATTGGCCGCTGCTGAACGCGCTGCTCAACTGTGCCTCAGGCGCGACCTGGGTTTCGCTGCATCACGGCGGCGGCGTCGGCATGGGCTATTCGCAGCACGCCGGCATGGTCGTCGTCTGCGACGGAACGAAAGAGGCGGCGCGACGCATCGAGCGCGTGCTGTGGAACGATCCGGCCAGCGGCGTGATGCGCCACGCGGATGCCGGCTACGAGGCGGCGATCGAATGCGCCGCGGCGAACGGGCTCGATCTGCCGAGCCTCCGCGCCTGACGCACGGGAGGAAACCGAGACATCGCCTTCTTGTTACCAGCAGGGGTCTTTTACCGCGGTCGATCAGACCCAGATCCGTCGTCGGAGCGTTCTCACGGTGACGCATGGGACGGTCCTCGCAACAACCTACGCTGCTCGCGCTGAGAGAGGACGACCATCTCATGCCGTATCACAACGAGGCGCCCGAACATGGGGCGCCTTCCTTGCCGTATACTCGGCGCACCATTCTGAACCGCGCGCTGACGTTGTCGGCGGGCCTGTTTTTGCTGTCCGGCCTGCTCCCCGTGGCGGCAAGGGCTGCGCCTACGACAGGATCTGGGCCCGCCATTGTCAATGTCGTCACGTTTACCGTGCCCCCCGCGGGAATGGACAGGTTCCTCAGCATCAGCAAGGAAAACAGCCGAATCTCGCTTAAGGAAGAACCGGGCTGCATAGGTTTCGATGTGCTGCTTCCCCAGGGCGAACCCAACACGGTGATGCTGATCGAGACATACCGGGATCACGCCGCCTATGAGGCCCATCGGGTGACGCCGCATTTCCTGGCGTTTGTGAAGGGCGCTCAGGAGATCGGAGCCCAGCGGTCCGCTCATGTCGGCAGCCGTTACTATCCGTCCTGACGGCGCGCTAGGCGAACGATTTGCACCACTAGCTCCAAGCGTCGGCGCTTGCGCCCTCGGCGCCTCCGGCTAATTATGCGCGGGCCGTAAGGTCGCGGCATGCAACGCCGCCGCCGGCTCTGGGAGGAATCGAACTATGCGCAAAGTCGTATTCTCAACCGCTTTGATCGTCGGCGGCCTTGCCGGCGCGAGCGCCGCGAACGCGCTCACCTTGACGAGCCCTGATATCAAGCAGGGCGCTCGCATGGCGGACGAGCAGGTGTTCAACTCATGGGGTTGCCCCGGCAAGAACGTCTCGCCTGAGCTTTCCTGGTCGGGCGCTCCGAAGGGAACCAAGAGCTTCGCCGTCAGCATCTACGATCCCGACGCTCCGACAGGCAGCGGCTTCTGGCACTGGTGGGTCGCCAACATTCCGGTGAGCGCAACGTCGCTGCCCAAGGGGGCGGGGGACGCCGCCGGAACAGGGCTGCCGGCGGGCGCGCTGCAGGTGCGCAACGACTACAGCGCAGTCGGCTACGGCGGCCCGTGCCCGCCCAAGGGCAAGCCGCACCACTATCAGGTGACCGTCTATGCGCTAAACGTCGACAAGCTCGACGTCGACGCCAACGCCTCGCCGGCCGTCGTCGGTTTCAACGTCCACGCGCACATGCTTACGAGCGCGACGCTGACCGGATTGTGGGGCCACTGAGAACGGCCACGACGCCTGCGGCAGCGCTTCCGCCGCAGGCAAGCTGGCCGCCTTAGAACGCGTTGCGGTCGTGGTAGGTCTGCAAGAACTGCCGCACCCTCGGCTCCGCGCTTTCGTGAAACACGGTGCGCGGCGGACCCTGTTCGACGATGCGGCCGCCGTCGATGAAGGCGATGCGACCCGCGACATGGGCGGCGAAGCCCATTTCGTGGGTGACGATCATCATCGTCATGCCCTCGGCGGCCAGCGTCTTCATCACTTCGAGCACCTCGCCGACCAACTCGGGATCGAGCGCCGAGGTCGGCTCGTCGAACAGCATCAGCCGCGGCTGCATCGCCAGCGCGCGCGCGATCGCGACGCGCTGCTGCTGGCCGCCGGAGAGCCGCGCCGGATAGGCGTCCGCCTTGGCTGTGAGGCCGACGCGCGTCAGCATCGCCATCGCGCGCTCGTTGGCCTCGCGCGGGGCGAGCCCGCGCACCCGCAACAGCGGCTCGGCGACATTGCCGAGCGCGGTCATGTGCGGCCACAGATTGAAGTGCTGGAACACCATGCCGATCTCGCGCCGCATCTCGCGCAGCCGCCGCGCATTCATCGGCCGGCGCGCGCCGCCGGCGCCGTCCTCGTAGCCGATCAGCTTGCCTTCGATGCGCACTTCGCCGGCGTCGTAGGCTTCCAGGAAGTTGACGCAGCGCAGCAGCGTGCTCTTGCCCGAGCCGCTCGGCCCGATGATGCAGACGACCTCGGAGCGGTCGACCGTCAGATCGACGCCGCGCAGCACCTCTTGCTCGCCGAAGCGCTTGCGCACGCCGCGGATGTCAATCATCGGCTCGCTCACGCCGGCCTCGCTTCCTCAGTCATGAAGGCGGTGACGCGCCGCTCCACCCGGCGGCCGAGGCGCGAGACGGCCTCGACCAGCAGCCAGTAGAAGATCGCCATCGCGAAGATCGCGTCGAATGCGGTGAAGGTTTCCGCCGCCATCGTCTGCATCTGATACATCAATTCGGGAACGGTGATGATCGAAAGGACGACCGTTTCCTTTGATAGCACGATCAGCAAATTGACCATCGGCGGCACGGCGGCGATCAGCGCCGCGGGCAGGATGACGCGTCGCAGCGTGTCGAACGGGCTCATGCCGACGCTCAGCGCGGCCTCGATCTGGCCGACCGGCACCGCAGCGAAGCCGCCGCGGAAGATCTCGGCGAAATAGGCGGAGGAATAGAGGCCGAGGCCGAGAATCCCCGCCGCGGTCGCCGAAAGCCTCAAGCCGATGTAGGGCCCGCCGGAATAGAGGAGGAACAACTGCATGAGGAAGGGCGTGCCGCGGAAGATCTCGACGAAGGTGCGCAGCGCCCAACGCAACGGCGGCAGGCGCAGCCGGTAGAGCAAGGCGATCGCGAAGCCGAGCGCGAGGCCAAGCGCGCCGCCCGCCGCCCAGCAGAGGATCGTCACCTCGAAGCCGCTGATGAGCGAGGGGACGTAGCGCCAGAACGTCTCCAGGCTCATCGCGCCGCTCCCGTGGCGAGGCGCTTTTCGGCGTAGGCGCCGACCGCCGCCAGTCCAAGGTTGATGGCGAGATAAAAGAGGCCGCCGCCGACATAGGCTTCGAGCGGACGATAGGTCAGTGAGGCGATGTTCATGCTGACGCGGGTCAGTTCGGCGATGCCGACCACCGAGACGAGCGAAGAGGCCTTCAGCAGCAGGATGAACTCGTTGATCAGCGGCGGGATCGAGAGGCGAAAGGCCTGCGGCAGCAGGATGCGGCGCCAGATGTCCGATGTTGCGAAGCCGAGCGCGACGGCGGCTTCGGCCTGACCTTTCGGCGTCGCGTTGAGCGCGCCGCGCAGGATCTCCGATTGATAGGCGCCCGAGGAGAGGGCGAGCCCACCGACCGCGGCGGCGACCGCCGGCACGTCGAGGCCAAATTCGGCCAGGAAGTAGTAGATGAAGAGCAGCAGCACGAGCAGCGGAACGCCGCGAAAGACGCTGACGTAGACGCCGCCGAGCCACGAGGCCCAAGGCCGCGGCGACACTCGGGCGACGCACACCGCTGAGCCGACGAGAAAGCCGAGCAGGATGCCGGCGAGCGAAAGGGCGAGCGTGACCCCAGCCGCCTGCGTGAGATAGCCGAACGAATGGAGGATGACCTGCGGGCGCATCGGGATGGCGAGCGGTGGCCTCGCAGCCGCCGCTCAAGGGCTGGCGTCAGATCGCCGGCTCGGGCACGGTCTTGGGCAGGTCCATCGTCTGGCCGAACCAGGTCTTCTGGATCTTCGCCATCGTGCCGTCGCTCTCGAGCTTGATGAGCGCGGCGTTGACCGCGTCGATCAGCGTCGCGTCGTCGAGACGGCCGACCCAGGAGAAATAGGTCGGCTGGCCGAACGCCGGCAGCACCACCGCGAACGCATCCGAGCGCTGCGAGGCCGCATAGGCGAGGTTGGGCAGCGAATTGACCGCGGCGTCGATGCGGCCGGCGGCGAGGTCCGCGTAGGACTGGTTATTGTCGACGTATTCCTTGATCTCGACCGGCTTGGGAAGTTTGGCCGAGAACAGCTTGAGCTGCTCGAGCTGCGAGGTGCCTTTCTGGCCGCCGACAGTCTTGCCGGCGATGTCCTCGGGCTTGGCGATGCTCTTGTCGTCGGCGCGCTTCATCAGGGCGGCGGTCGCATCGGCGATCGGCACCGTGAAGCGATAGCGCTTCATGCGCTCCTTGGTGATCGTCACCGGCGCGATGCACAGGTCGAACTTCTTGGCGTCCAGGCCCGGCAGAATGCTGGTCCAGGGCAAATCGATATATTTGACCTTGACGCCGAGCTCCTTGCCGACGGCGTCGATCAGGTCGCGGTCGACGCCCTTGTAGGTTCCGTTGTCGGCGATGTCGAAGGGCGGGAATTGCATTTCGGTGGCGATGACGAGTTCGCCGCGCTTCTTGATGTCGGCGAGCGTGTCGTCGGCGAAGGCGGCGCGCGAGGCGCCGAGCAGTCCGCCCGCGGCGGCCGCCGCCGCCAAGCTCGCCTTGAGAGCGTCGCGCCGCGTCAGCTCGATCGTCCCGATTGTATTCATTACAAACCTCCCACTTGCCCCGAAAATCCCTGCGCCGGTGCGCGCTTTCGGCGGCCCAGTCGCGGCGCGATCCTAGTTCCCCAATCGCGCCAGCGCCAACGCGATTTTAAGTCTATACATAACGGATTCGGCCCGTCAACGTGCGGCCGCGCAACGGGGAGAGAGCCCACGGGCTCGCGCTCGCCGGCACAAAAACGCTGGTCGCGCGTTATCGAAGCGGTCTTGCGCGCGCTTGTGGTTTTCTATTGATTCTGACGCGCGCCGCAGGCGCCATCGACCAAGGGGAGCGTGCCGGTGATCACGAGCGAACAAATCCGAGCGGCGCGCGCGCTGCTGCGCTGGGAGGAGCAAGACCTCGCCGAGGCGGCGAAATTGCCTCGTGCGACGATCGCACGGCTTGAGTCGCTCCCGGGTCCGCTCGCCGCCGAGCCGAGCGCGGTCGAGGCGCTGCGCACCGCATTGGGGAGCGCTGGAATCGATCTGCTCGAAGAGGACGGCGGCGGCGTGGGCGTCTGGCTCAGAAAGCCCAACGGCGAGCCGATCCCGCTCGAGGAGCTCAACGCCAGCAACGACGAGTAGCGCAAGCTAAAGGTCGATTGATGGCTTCTCGGTCAGGATCGAATCGAAATCGTCGAGCGCGGCGAAGAACGCCGCCGTGACCTTGCCGATCTTGCTGGAGTCGACGACGAGGTGACGCTCGACCGCGCGGCTCATCGCCTTCTGCTTGATCGGCGCCTCGTGAAAATTCCAGCACGTCGCGCCGTGCGCGCGATCGACGCCGCCGGCGGAGAGAAAGGCCTTGTTGACGCCGATCGAGCCCAGCGCGTCGAGGGCCTGCTGGCTCGAAAACGTCGCGGAGGAGGGGTGGTAGGCGCCGCCGAGCAGGATCATCCGAACGTTCGGCTTGCGGCTGACGATCTGCGCGATGTTGAGCGAATAGCAGACCACGGTGACGTCGGCGTCGGCGGGGATCAGATTTGCGAGAAACGGCATCGTCGTTCCGCAATCAATGAAGATCGTGTCCCGCTCCGCGATCAGTTTGGCCGCCTTGGCGCTTGCGGCCGCCTTCGCCGCGGCGAAGCGATCCTCTTCCTGCTCGATGCGATAGAGCCCGCCGTTCCAGTCGCCGGCCCGGAGAATGTGGCCGCCGAGATAGGCGAAGCGGCTGGCGTTGGCGGCGATGTCGCGCCTGACCGTCATCTCGGAGACGTTCAACAGCGCCGCTGCGTCGCGAAGACGCACCACGCCTTGATCGGCGAGCGCCTTCGTCAGCAGATTCAGCCGCTCCATACGCGCCGGAGAGTCCGACATCAATCCGCGCCTCGCTCCAATCCCATCCTCAAGGCGGCGCGCCCGCAGCCCCCGCATGGACGTGCTTAGAATGGAAGGCGGCGGGCGGCAACCGCGAGCCTCCGGCTCTTGACACCTTGCCCCCGCTCGGATTGTTCGGCTCATCGCAGAAGCAACGGGAGTGGGCGAATGGCGATCGACGGCAGGCCGCGAATCGGCGTCATCGGCAGCAACAACGTCGATCTGGTGACCTACGTGAATCGGATGCCGACGCGCGGCGAGACGATCGAAGGGCCCAGTTTTGAAATGGGCCACGGCGGCAAGGGCGCCAACCAGGCGGTCGCCGCCGCCAAGCTCGGCGCTGCGGTCACCTTCGTCAGCAAGGTCGGCGACGACAATTTCGCCGACGCCACCCTCAAGGCCCTGAGCGGCTATGGCGTCGACATGCGCCATGTCGAACGCGTTCCCGGCCGGTCGAGCGGCGTGGCGACAATCCTCGTCGAATCGTCCGGCGAGAACTGCATCGTGATCGTCAAAGGCGCCAACGCCGACCTCTCGCCGGCCGACATCGCGCGCGCAGCCGAGGATTTGAAGCGCTGCGAGCTGATCCTGCTTCAGCTCGAAGTGCCGCTCGAGACGGTGTACGCGGCGATCGCCTTCGGCAAGCGCCACGGCGTCAAGACCGTCCTCAATCCGGCGCCGGCCAATCCTGATCTCGACATCGAGAAGATCCGCGACGCCGACTTCTTCATTCCCAACGAGACCGAACTGGCGATCCTGACCGGGCTCCCCGTCACCACCGAGGACGAAATCGGGATCGCCGCGCGCAGCCTGCTGGCGAGAGGGATCGGGACGGTGATCGTCACGCTCGGCGCCCGTGGCGCGCTGCTTGCGACGCCCGGAGGAACCAAGCTGATCGCGCCGGTCCGCGTCGCGCCGGTCGACACCACCGGGGCAGGCGACGCCTTCGTCGGCAGCTTCGCCCGCTTTCACGCCGCCGGCCTCGACGTCGAGGCGGCGCTCGGCATGGCGGTGCGTTACGCCGCCGATTCCGTCACCCGGCGCGGCGCGCAAAAATCCTACGCGACCGAGCCGGAATTCGAAGCGTTCTGCGCGAGCCTGAGGTAGGGCTGCGACGGCGCCGCGAGCGGTCACGTTTTCGGGAGCGCGCCCAGCGCCAACGCACGATTCCCCTCGCGCGGCAGGCAGTCCAGCGGGGCTCGCATTGCTGCAATGCGGCAATATACGTTGCCGATACCGCCGATCTGTGGCAGGACGCGGCCGTCTGCACGCGCCAAGGGATGCCAAGGCAAGCAATGTCGTTTATGAACAGCAACAATTTCGCCGACCGGCAGGCGGCCGCCGCAAAGGCGCGCAAAGCTCTCGCCGAAAAGTTCCTCTCCCGTCCGAAGTACGATCCAAGCGATCCCGCCATCATCGAGCGCGAGGCCAAGCGCCGCGCGGTCCTCGAAGCGCGCGCCGCCCGCGAAGTGGAGCGCCAGAAGCGCAAAGCCGAGGAGGCCGCGGCGGAGGCCGCCCGCCTCGCCGCCGAGGAGGCCGTTCGCCAGGAAGCCCTGCGCCTCGAGGCGCTGGCTCGCGAAGCCGCCGAAGAGGCGCGCCGCGAGGAAGAAGCCCGGCTCGAATACGAGCGCAAGCTGGACCGTGACGCCCGCTACGCCGCGCGCAAAGCTCGCAAGAAGAAGAGCAAGAGCGCGTCCGAGCGCTACGGCTGACCCGCCGATTGATCGTCGGCGACAAGTCGGGCAATAAGACCTGAAGCCGGATCGTCCGGCTGTATGGTTAGGGCGAGCGGTCGAATGGCGAAACCTCTGCGTATCGGCGTCGCCGGCCTCGGCGTCGTCGGCTCTGCGTTGATCCGGCTCCTCCAGCGTCGGCGCGAAGACCTCGCGGCGCGAACGGACCGTGACGTCTCGGTCGTCGCCGTCAGCGCGCGTAGCGCCCGCGACCGCGGCCTCGATGTCGCCGGCGCGACCTTTTTCGACGACCCGGTCGCGCTCGCCGCATCGGCTGACATCGATCTCTTCGTCGAACTCGTCGGCGGGGCGGACGGGCAGGCCTATGCGGCGGCCAAGGCGGCGCTTTCGCGCGGGCTTCCGGTCGTCACCGCCAACAAGGCGATGCTCGCCGCCCACGGCCTGGAACTCGCCCAGCTCGCCGAGGATCGGGGCGCGCCGCTCTGCTTCGAGGCGGCGGTCGGCGGGGGCATCCCCGTCATCAAGACATTGCGCGAGGGCCTCGCCGGCAACGCCGTGCGGCGCGTTTCTGGCATCCTCAACGGCACCTGCAACTACATTCTGTCGCGGATGGAGACCGACGGTCTGCCGTTCGACGCCTGCCTCGCCGACGCGCAGAAGCTCGGTTATGCCGAGGCCGATCCGACCTTCGACATCGGCGGCTTCGACACGGCGCACAAGCTCGCCATCCTCGCCTCGCTCGCCTTCGGCGCGAAGATCGACGCTGAGGGGGTCTCCGTCGAGGGCATCGAGAGCATCACGCTGGCCGATCTCGCCGCCGCAGACGAACTCGGCTATCGCGTCAAGCTGCTCGGCGTCGCCGAGCGCACCGCGAAGGGCGTCGAGCAACGCGTCCACCCGACCATGGTCGCCAAATCCGAGCCGCTGGCGCAGACCATGGGGGTCCTCAACGCGGTGACGATCGACGGTGACGCGGTCGGCGCGCTCACGCTGGTCGGACCGGGGGCGGGAGGCGACGCCACCGCTTCGGCGGTTGCGGCCGACATCGCCGACATTGCGCGCGGCGATCGCGGTCCCGTGTTCGGTCGGCCCGTCGCCGCTCTGGAAGAGGCCGAGCGGGTGCCGATGCAGCGCCACGAGGGCGGCTACTACGTGCGCCTCGCCGTCGTCGACCGCCCAGGCTCGATGGCGACGATCGCCACCCGCATGGGCGAGCGCAGGATCTCGCTCGAGGCGATCATGCAGAAGCGGCGGCCCCACGGCGCGTCGGTGGAGATCGCCCCCGTCGTGCTGATCACTCATGCAACGACCGAGACCTCGATCCGCGAAGCGCTGGCGCTCGCAGTCGCCGACGGCGTCGTGAAGGAAAAGCCGCAGGTGATCCGCATCGAGCGGAACTAGAGAGCCATTAGCAGATGGGTTGACGCACACCGTCATGGCCGGCTTGACCCGGCCACCCACGCGGCGCCGTCACGAAGACCCTATGACGTTAGAATGGCCAGCCGGCGTGGCGCCAGCACAAGGCCGGGCATGACGAAAAGAGCTGTTAGCCGGCCCCACGCGGCGAGGCGCTGGGCGAAGAGCGGGTCTCGCTCTCTATGTTGTGGGGCTCGGACTAAGCTGAGCTTCGATCGCCGCCTTGTCGATAACTGACCAGACGTGTTCAATCCTTGCCTCTCGAAAACGATAGAAAACATTCTCGGTAAAGGAGACTTTCCTGCCGTTTACGTCGAGGCCCAGGAATCGCCCCTTTGGCGTGCAGAGGAAGCCGAGTCGGCTCGCTACATACGGCGGCTCGGAAATCAGCAGCTGAATGTTGAAATAAAGGTCTGGAATTTCAGAAAAATCATTCTCCAGCATAGCTCGGTATTTTTGTAGTCCAAACTTTTGGCCGTTGTAGACGACGTCGTCACGAACGAACTGTCCCAGCCTCGTCCAATCCTGCTCATTCAAACAGGCGATGTAGTCCCGGTAGACGTGAGTGAGCTCGATTTCGACCATGGCGACGACCTCGTGGCCTTGCCGCACGAAGCTCCGAGCCTACATCGGGTCGAGCAGGCCGAACAGACTCACCAGGGCGATAACCGCAGCGCCGAGCGCGACCTCGACGAGGCAGGTTGTCCGCAATAATTCAATAGCCTTGGGTCTCGTCTTAAGGCGCGGCGTGAGAACGTACCGGTTGAACAGCGCAATCGCGATCATGGTCGCGACCAGCGTGACCTTGACCGCCAGCAGCGCCCGATAAGGCGTCGTCGCCGTCAGCGAGCCGAAGCCGCTCGTCAGGCCGAAGTTGACGAGGCCGGTGATGACGATCAGCGCGACATCGAAGTGGCCCCAGAAGGAGAAGCGTCGCATCGCCGTCACCGCGGCGCTCCGCAGCGCCGGGTCGCGACAAGCCCGCAGCGACAGCGCAAAGAGCGGCAAGCCGCCGAACCAGGCGGCGGCAGTCAAGAGGTGGAGCGCATGATTGGCGCGATGAAGCGCTCCCAGCGCGCCCGCCTGCATCGTCGCGTGGCCGACAAGGCCGAGGCTCGCTACGAGGAGCGCCGAAGCGAGGGTGAGGACGAGAGAGGGGCCGCCTCGCCCTAGGGCAAGCGAGACGACGAGCGCGAGGGCGAGGATCAGCCGGCCTTGCCAGACCGAGCCGAACGACGTGTCGAACAGCACGCCCGACAGGGCGTCGGCGTCGAGCGCCCCCGCCATGGAGACGGCCTCCGCGGCCAGCCAAGCGAGCGCGCTGACCGCCGCGAGCGGAATGGCGATCGCCGCAATGCGCCGGAGCGCCGGGGCGAGCGCGCTCGCCAGCTCCGGCGGCGCGAGCGCCGAGACGAAAGCGGTCGCGCCGAACAGCGTCATAGTCGCCGCAAAATGGGCGAAGCGACAGAACGCGAGCGCGGCTTCCACGAGGCCGCCTTCAGAGGCCGCCTTACATCTTCATCCCCTTCATGCTGTCGCTCTTCGGGCTCGCGGCGGGGCCCGCTGCGCCAATGCCTTGCACCGGGAAGTCGACCGCGACGGGGCCGGCGTGCTCGAAGGTGAGGGTCGCTTTGATGGTCTCGCCCTTGACCAGCGGGCGTTTCAGACCGGTGAACATCAGGTGATAGCCGCTCGGCGCGAGCTTGACCGTTCCGTGCGCGGGGATCTCGAGGCCGCCCTGGACCAGGCGCATCTTCATCACGCCGTTGTCCATTTTCATTTCGTGGACTTCGACGCCACTGGCGAAATCGGCCGAGCCGCCAGTCAGCCTGTCGGGCGCGGCGCCAGCGTTGCGAATTTCGAGATAGCCGGCGCCGATGTCGGCGCCTTTCGGGGTCGCGCGCGCCCAGGGGCGTTGGATCGTCAGATCGCCCGCCTTCGTCTCCTGGGCGAGGGCGGGAAACGCGAACACCGTCAGCGCGAAAGCAACGGTCAAAGCGTGGGATCGCTTCATAGTCGGACCTCTCTCAGTTTTGATGGTGGAAACGGCGCGGGGCTCCTGGAGGAGCGCAGGCGGGCGCTCTCAAGGCTTTACGGTGAATTCGAAGCTGCCTTGGGTGTGGTGCGTATCCACCGAAACAGCGTGCCAGCGCACCGTATAGACGCCAGCCGCCAAGGGTTTGGCGATTGGGACGATCAAGACGGTTGGATCGCCAGGCTGGGTTTTCGCCGCTCCGAGCGCCGCCGCCCCGCCGCTCGCCGCGGACAAAGTGAGGCCCGAGAAGCGAGGCTCGACGCCCTCGCTGAAATGCAGGCGGATTTCCCTCGCGGAGGCAACCGTGCCGCCGACCGGAGGCGTCGCGCTCTCGAGCTGGGCGTGCGCGTAGGCGGCGGCGACGGGGAAAGCGAAAACAAGCGAGAGCGCGATTCTTGCAATCGATTGGCGTGTCATAGCGGTCCTCCTACTCCTGTAAAGATCGGCTTGCCGAGAGTGTTGGGGAGGATGTCGTCGAGGTAGAGGTCCAACTCGCCGACGACGCCAGTCCCGCGTCCGCTCGCGCTGTTCATAGGAACGATGGCTTCGAGCGCGAACTGCCACTTGTCGGCAATGTAGACAGCGCCCGGTTGGAATGTGCCGGTCGTCTGGTTTCCTCCCGGCGCGTCGTTGTAAAGCGGCTTGCTGAACGCGAATTCGGCGATCGGGATCAAATGTTTAAAGAAGTTGTTGTCGATCTCGGCGACGTGCGAATTGTAGTAGGGCAGGCTGTATTGGATGGTGAAGCCCCAATTCAGGTCCGTCGAGTTCGGGCTTCCATTCGTCCAGGATTGGCCTGGCAGGCTTTCGCTCAATTCGGCCGTCACAGCGAGCGGGCGCAGGATGTTCAGGCTCTTGGGCAGGTCGCCGAACCCTTTGCCGATGTCGATCACCGGCTGATAGACGTTGTAGGGCGTCGTCTGGGTTCCGGTGGCGGTATTGCCCCAGTCGATCTCGAAGCCGACGGTCGCCATCAGTTCATGATCGGGCAGGCAGAAATTACCCCATTGCAATTCCGTGCTCAGACTATCCCATCCGTATCCGCCCGGTTTTAGCCAGGTCGACCCGTCCTGAATGACCAACGCGGTGTTGGGCGTGATGGTCTTCGCCCAGGCGAAGGACGCGTCAAACTCCTGCACGCCGTCGGAATTCTGCGGCAGGTAGGTCAGGCTCGGCAGAGACAACTCGTCGGTGACGCCCGGATCGTCGATGGCGAGCGTGGCGGGAAAAATGCGGTCGCCGCAGATAGCATGAGCGAAGGCTGGAGACAGCCATAGCGCGGCCGTGGCGCCGAGAAAGGCGCTGGCGGCGACTCGAAGAGTCGCGAATGTCATGTGAAAATGCCTTGAAGCTGAACGGTGATAGAGGCGTCGACTCCTCGACGCGCGATAAATTCCAGTTCAGGCTTCGGAAGGCGGCGCGCGCGGCTGGGCGATCCCGTTCGGTTTGGAGGCGTGTAGCCAGAATTCGACCCGGACGGGGAGCGGCGCCGCGGCAACGTCGATGGGCTCGGGAAGCGTCGGCGCAGGCGAAGCGAACAGCACCGTCTGAGCGCCGAATTGGCAGAGCGGGCAATCGCCGTCGCCGTGGTGGTGGCGAGGTTCGGGCGCCGCGGGATGCGCGTCGTCATCGACGCAAAGGACCGCGGCGTCGCCGAAGGTCGCCTTGAGAAAGGCCGCGACCTCGGCGTGATCGGACCGGCCGTGGGGATGATGATAGGGAAGCGCCAGCAACTGGCCGAACAGGGCGAGCGCGCCGATCAGCACCGCCAGCCGCGAGAAGGCGCGCGACGTCAGAGAGCGCGTCGCGCTCTTTCGCACTGCCCTCTTTCCACCCACGGCGGCCACGTCGAAACCCCTCGAGGCGATAGGAGTTACGAGGAACTGCGATTGGTTGTCAATTGCGCGCCCCGGGGCTCGGAGGGTTGATCGTTCCCCCGGCTTGTTAGGGACCGTGCGCTTCCGCTATAGGGGAAACGCACTCCTCAATTTGTCCAAGCGATGGAACGGACGACAACGGCCGCGATGGATCGCGAAATCGGGGCGTCGCCGGTCGACGCCGGCTTCCGGGCCGATCCCGACGAACGCCTCGACCGCGCGCCGACCGCGCCGTCGTGGGGGCGCGCCGGCCGCTGGCTGGCGGTCACCGGCGCGTTTGCGCTTCATGCGCTGTTCGTTCTGCTGGTGATTCTCGAATATCGCTGGAACCCGCAGTCGGCGCCTCAGGCCGAGGAAATTCCGGTCGAAATCGTCGTCGAGCCGCAGCAGCCCAAGCCGCCGGAGCCGCCCCCGCCGCCGGCGCCGAGCCCTGAGCCCACGCCCCAGACGAAGCCGCTCGACTTGGAGGCGGCGCACGACGCGCCGCGCGCCGCCAACGACGAAAAAGTCGAGCGCCCGGCGCCGGACGAGAAGACCAAGGCGCCAACGCGTGAGGATACGGCCAAGGCTCCGGGCGAGGAGAGCGCGCCCGAAAAACCCGACCAGCCCTCGCGCCAGAGCGAGGCCCAACCGGTGCAACAACCGCCGCAGCCAACCCCGGACAAGGCCGCGGACGCGTCAGACGGCGATCTCGACGCCAATTCCGAGAGTCCCGACGCCGAGGCGGCCCGCGCGGCGGCGCAAGCGCCCGCCCAAAAGGTCGCGACCTTCGTCGGACAACCGCTGCCGAACTGGTCGAAAGGCGGCTCGTTCTCGACCTTCGATCAGGTGCCGGACGTCGATTTCGGCAGCGCCGCGGAGCAGACGGCGATAGCGGGCGGAAAAGCCAAAAAGACTTATCTGACGCTGCTCTATGGGATGATCATGGCCCACGTGCATTATGCGGCGTCGGGGCATGCGCGGGAGGGCGAGATCGTTTTCATCGTCGATGGGAAGGGCAACCTTCTGCAACGACAGATCGCGCGTCCAAGCGGATCGATGGAACTCGACGCGGCCGCGCTCGGCGCAGTCGCGGAGGCGGCGCCGTTCCCCGCGCCGCCGACAGGCTCGGCGGTGCGGCTGAGGTTCACCTACGGCGCGCACTAGCGGCCTTCACGCGGCCCGCGCACAGGCCGGGCAAAGTCCCTGAATTTCCACCATTTGCCGATGCGTGACAAAGCCGGCGTGGTGCGCCGCCTGCTCGATGGCGCGGGCGAGTCCTGGCTCGTCGATTTCTTCGCTGCGGCCGCACTTCTCGCAAAGCAGCAGTACGCCCTGATGGGCGTGGCCGAAGTGGGCGCAGGGCGCATAAGCGTTGCGGGTTTCGATCTTGTGGACGAAGCCGTTCTCGAGAAAGAATTCGAGCGTGCGATAGACGGTGGGAGGCGCCACCGGCTTGCCCTCGAGGCGGCGCATTTCGTCGATGATCGCATAGGCCCCGAGCGGCGAGTCGCTTTGCCCAAGGATCGTCATCACCCGGCGGCGCAACGCCGTCAGTTGCAGTCCCTTGCTGGCGCAGGCGTTCTCGACCTCGGCGGCCCAGGCCGCTCCGCCAGTCTCGTGCCCTTCGAATCCCATCGATTCCGCCTTTCTCGAACCGCTTCTAACACGCCCCGACAAATTGGCGCGAATGCGTTCCATTCGGCTTGCGCGGCGCACCGTTATAACATAACAGTTCTCTAGCCGCGCCAACAGGGCGCGTAACGCTTGCTGGAGGCGCTCCTATGAATTCCAAACTCACGCTAGCGGCGCTCGTGCTCGTCGCCATGAGCGCGCCGGCGCTCGCCGATCCGGTGAAGGTCGTGGCGGCGGAGAACTTTTATGGCGACATCGCCACCCAGATCGGCGGCGCCAATGTCGCGGTGACCAGCATTCTCACCAACCCGGACCAGGATCCGCACCTCTTCGAGGCGAGCGCGGACACCGCCAAGGCGCTCGCCGCCGCTAAGCTGGTCATCGTCAACGGCGTCGACTACGACCCGTGGATGGAGAAGCTGTTGAAGGCTCACTCCGCGCCTGGCCGGAGGGAAATCGTTGTCGCTTCCATCGTCGGGCGCAAAGCGGGCGACAACCCGCATCTTTGGTACGACCCGGCCTACATGAAGGCGGCGGCCAAGGCGATCGCCGCCGACCTCGATGCGGTCGACCCGGCCCACAAAGCCGACTATGACAAGGGCGAAACTCAGTTCCTCGAATCGCTGAAGCCGTTGGACGCAAAGATCGCCGAAATGCGCACGAAGTACGCCGGTCAGCCGGTCACCGCCTCCGAACCGGTGTTCGGCTATCAGGCGACGTTGCTCGGCCTCAAAGTGCACAACGAGAAATTCGCGCTCGCGGTGATGAACAACACGGAGCCCTCCGCCTCGCAGGTCGCGAGCTTCGAGAGCGATCTGAAGGGCCACAAGGTGAAGGCGATGCTCTACAACGCCCAGGCGAGCGAGCCGGCCGTCCAGCGCCTGGTTCAGATAGCCAAGGACAACAGCGTTCCGGTGGTCGGCGTCTCGGAGACGGAGCCGGCGAACACGAATTACCAGCCGTGGATGCTGGGACAGCTTGACGCGCTGGATAAGGCGCTTGGCGGCGCGACGCAGTGAGCGCGCTTCGGTTCGAAAACGTCGCGATTCGACTAGGCGGCCGGGAAATCCTCTCGGCCGCGAACTTCGTCATTGAGGACGGCGAGTTCATAGGCATGCTCGGCGCCAACGGCGCCGGCAAGACGACGCTGATGCGCGCCGCGCTCGGTCTGACGCCCATCGCCGCCGGCGAAATCAGTGTTCTCGGTCAGTCGGTTAAGCGTGGTCACTCATCTATCGGATATATGCCGCAGAACCGCGGTCTCGCCCCGGGGATGCGCCTGACCGGCTATGACGTCGTCGCGAGCGCCGCGGTGGGCGAGCGGTTCGGGTTCTGGCCGCTCGATCGGGCGACGCGCAAGCAGATCGATTGGGCGCTCGATATGGTAGGCGCGCGCGATCTGGCGCGCCGCTCGCTCGGCGAGCTTTCCGGAGGCCAGCGTCAGCGCGTGCTGCTGAGCCAGGCGTTGCTGGGCCGCCCGCGGCTGCTGCTGCTGGACGAGCCCCTCATCTCGCTCGATCCGGCGCACCAGAAGGGGGTCGTCGACATTGCGCGGCGCCTGCGCGACGAACTCAAGATTGCGATCCTGTTCAGCGCCCACGAGCTCAATCCGTTGGTCAACGCGATCGACCGGGTGCTCTATCTCGGCTCCGGCGCGGCCGTCATCGGCGCGGTCGACGACGTCGTCACCGGTCCGGTGCTCTCGCGCCTTTATGGCGCCGAGATCGAAGTCGTGCGGGTGAAGGACCGCTACTTCGTGATGGCGGGGGACGTCGAGGTCGAGCGCGAGGCGCACCGCCACGAGGGCGAGGATCACGCCGGCGCCCATACCCATTCCCACGACCATGGCGACGCGCATGTTTGAATACGATTTCATGCGCACCGCTTTCGCCGCTTCGGGCGTCGCGGCCGTTCTTTCGGGATTGGTCGGCTATTTCTTGGTGCTGCGCGGCCAAACCTTCGCCGGCCATGCGCTGTCGCACGTCGGATTCACTGGCGCGACCGGCGCCGTGCTGTTCGGCCTGTCGCCGCTTGCCGGACTCGTCGGCTTCACCTTCGTCATAGGCGTCGGCATGGGGCTGTTCGGCGAGAAGCTGGCGCAGCGGGACGTCGCGATCGGAACCATGCTCTCGCTTTCGCTCGGGCTCGGGCTGCTGTTCCTGCATTTCTATACGTCGACGGCGACCCAGGCGGCCGCGCTGCTGTTCGGCAACGTGCTCGGCGTCGACAATTCCGCGCTGGTGACCCTCGTCGCGCTCGCCGTGGCGAGCCTCGTGGCGCTCGCCTTCATCGCGCGGCCGCTGATCTTCGCTTCGCTCCAGGTCGAGCTCGCCGAGGCGCGGGGCGTGCCGGTGCGCTTCGTCTCGGGCGCCTTTCTCGCCATCGTCGCGATCGCGGTCGCGGAATGCACGCAAATCGTCGGCGTGCTGCTGGTCTTCGCCCTGATGGTTGGCCCCGCCGCATCGGCGCAAGCGGTCTGCCGCCGCCTTCCTGCGGGGGTGGCGCTCGCCGCCGGTCTCGCTCTGTTCGAGGCCTGGGCCGGGCTGACGTTGGCCTTCTATACCGACTGGCCGACGAGTTTCTGGATCACGGCTCTTTCCGGCCTCGTCTATTTCGGATGTCTCGGCGTGCGGCGACTGGCGCCTTGAAGCGACAGGCGCCGGCTTTTCCCCAGGCGTGTGCCGACGGTTGAAGCATCGAAGCCCGGCGCGGATTGCTCGAATCGCCGTCGCGCGCTTTAAAGCGGGGAATGGCCGCTTCCAGCTTCTTTCTCGGGGTCGAACGTTCGCTGACCGGCCGCCCGTGGCGGGCGCGCCTCGACTCCGCCGGCGAGGCGCGCGCGCTGGCGATCGCCCAGGCGAGCGGGCAGAGCGAATTGCTGTCGCGGGTTCTCGCGGGGCGCGGGGTCGGGCTCGAAGACGTTTCGCGTCATCTCGAGCCGACATTGCGCGAGCTGATGCCGGACCCCTTCGTCATGCGGGACATGGAGGCGGCGACCGCACGGCTCTTTACGGCGGTCCGGCGGCGCGAACGCGTGGCGATTTTCGGCGATTACGACGTTGACGGGGCGGCCAGCGCCGCGCTGCTGAGCGAATATCTCGAGGCCTGCGGCTGCTCGACCACGATCCACATTCCCGACCGCGTCCTCGAAGGCTACGGCCCCAACAGCGAGGCGATGGCCGCCTTCGCCGCCAAGGGAGCGAGCCTCGTCGTCACGGTGGATTGCGGCGCGGCGAGCCACGAGCCCATCGCGGCGGCGCGCCGTCTCGGGCTCGACGTCGTCGTTTTCGATCACCACCAAGCCCCCGAAAGCCTCCCCGAAGCGCTCGCGGTGGTCGATCCCAACCGCCAGGACGATCTCTCCGGGCTCGGCTATCTCTGCGCCGCCGGGGTCGTCTTCATGGGGCTGGTGGCGCTGAACCGCGCTTTGCGCGAGGCGGGCTGTTTCGCCGCGGGTACCGCTCCGGATCTTCTCGCTGCGCTCGATCTCGTGGCCCTCGCGACGGTGGCGGACGTCGTCCCGCTCGTCGGCCTCAACCGGGCCTTCGTGCTGCGGGGCCTCGCCGTGATGCGCCAGCGCCAGCGCCCGGGGCTCGCCGCGCTGTTCGACGCGGCCGGCGCCGACGGACCGCCGAGCGCCTATCATCTCGGCTTTCTCATCGGTCCGCGCATCAACGCGGGGGGCAGGATCGGCGACGCTGCGCTCGGCGCGCGTCTGCTGACGACGCGCGACGACCTGAAGAGCCGCGAGATCGCGGTCGAACTCGACCGGCTGAACCGAGCCCGCCAGCAGATCGAACAAGCCATGCTTGCGGAGGCCGAGGCGGAGGCGCTGCTCGCGCTCGGCCTCGAGGAGCGCGGGGCGACGGTCGTGGTGGCGGGGGAGGGCTGGCCTTCCGGAGTCGTCGGGCTCATCGCCGCCCGGTTGAAAGAGCGGTTCGAGCGGCCGGCCTTCGCGCTGGCGCTGAACGGGCGCGAAGCGGTGGGGTCAGGCCGTTCGATCGCGGGGGTCGATCTTGGGCGCGTCGTGCGGGCGGCGGTCGATGCGGGGCTGCTGCTGAAGGGCGGCGGCCATGCGATGGCTGCTGGCGTGACCCTGACGAAAGACCGCGTCGGTGAATTCCGCGCCTTCCTCGAGGAGAGGCTGGCCAGTTCCGTGGCCGAGGCGCGAGCGGGGGCGGGCCTCGCGATCGACGCGGCCGTGACAGCGGCCGGCGCGACGCCTGCTCTCGCGCGGTCGGTCGAAGCCGCCGGCCCGTTCGGCGCCGGAAATCCGGAGCCGATCTTCGCCTTGCCGAGACACCGCCTCGTCGACGTCTTCGCCGTCGGCGCCGATCACCTCAGGCTGAAAGCCGTCGCGGGCGACGGCCAGGCGATCGAGGCGATCGCGTTCCGCGCCGTCGGCAAGCCGCTGGGCGATGGGCTTGCAAAGCTCAAGGGCTCCGCGATCCACCTCGCGGGCGCGCTTTCGATTAACCGTTACGGCGGCCGCGAGAAGGCGCAAATCCGCGTTCTCGACGCGGCCCCGGCGTCGGATCGGCCATAGACTAATTCGTCGGTCGCACCGACTTCGGCCCGGCTTCGACCCAATCGACCGCCTGTTTGGCGAGTTCGGCGAATTCGTTCGCCACGCGGGCGGCGTCGGCTTTCGACTCGTGCGACAGCGCGAGGCGCGCCGCGGCGACCAGCAGCAGATCGATGATCGCGGCGGACATCAATTCGACGTCGAGCCGATCGTCGGCGGCCTGCTCGCGTACGAGCGTCACCACGTCTCGGATCGCGTCGTCGGCCTCCACCAAGCGTTCCCGCTCGGGGCCGGAAATCGCCAAGATATCGGTGAACGCGAGTAGACGCATCGCCATCCGTGAATCGTTGAGGTCACCGTCGCCTATAAGTCCCCCGTCTTCTCCTGGCAACCGACAGTTGCATAGCTCACGCATTCTCGAACACGGCCTGGTCCGCCCAACGCGCCGCGGCTTCGCGTTGCTCGGCGGTTCGCACCGTCCAGGTCATGACCGGCAGCCTCTCGACGCTGCGCAACAGGAACGGCGTCGGGTGCGGCAGGTCCTCGACGCACCAGGAAAGAAAGTCCGGCTGCGTCTGGGGATAGTGCAGGAACGCCTCGCAGGCTTCCTTCTGCTTTGGCGACAGCGCGCGCCAGTAACGGCCACGGTAGCTCGCTTCGGCGACAATGCCGAGCGGGGCGACGGCGGGGTGCGCCGCGCGCAGATGGGCGATCGGGGCCGGGTCGAAGCTCTTGAAAGCGATCGGCCCCGCGTAGTCGCGCGCCAACGCCGCGACCCGCTCGGTCAAGCGCAAATCGCCGTCGAAGCGGCTCTTGATCTCGCAGATCAGGGGCGTGCGGCCGGCGATCCGGGCCAGCAACTGCGACAGCGTCGGAATCCGCTCGCTCGAATCGCGGAGCGGAATCGAATGAAGTTCGGCGGCGCTCTTCTGCGACACGTTGCCGCGGCCGCGCGTCAGCCGGTCGAGCGCCGGGTCGTGGAACACCATCGCCTCGCCATCGCGGCTGAGTTGGACGTCGCACTCGATCGCGCAGGCCGCCTCGATCGCCGCCTCGGCGGCCCCGAGCGTATTCTCGACGACGCCCTTGGCGGCGTTGTGCAGCCCGCGGTGGGCGATCGGGCGATCCGTGAGCCAACCCGGCGCCTTGCCGCTCACGCGGAGATCTCGAACGTCGCCTCGACCTCGACCAGTGCGCCAAGCGGTAAATGCGCGACGCCGACCGTCGTTCGCGTGTGGCGGCCGCGCGTCCCGAAGACGGCGGCCATCAGATCCGAGGCGCCGTTCATCGCTTGCGGCAGGGCCCCGAACTCCCCGTCGACGCTGAAAAATCCGCCGAGCCGGACCACCTGCGCGATGCGGTCGAGATCGCCGAGCGCCGCCTGGGCCTGCGCGATCAGATTGATGGCGCAGCGCCGCGCGGCTTCGCTCGCCGCCTCGATCGGCGAATCCGCCGCCAGTTTACCGATATGCGCCGGCGCCAGCTTGCCGTCCGGGCCGAGCGGCAATTGACCGGAAATGAAGAGGAGCGAACCGGCGCGCGCATAAGGGACGTAATTGGCGACTGGCGCAGCGGGTTGCGGCAGCGTCAGGCCGAGTTCTTCGAGGCGCTTAGCGGTGACGCTCATGTTCACTCCTTTGCGATGTCGCGGAACGGGCGCCCCGTGCCGCCGCCCGAACCATAATCAGCGGAATGGCTTGACGGAAGAGGCGGCTTCTCTCGCGCCGCGCTTGTTTTTGCGTGCCGGCGCGCTTAGGTTCCAGCCAAGCATCTTTTACGCGCGCCCGCTTGGCGCGGGGCGCGGTTGTACAGGACAAGTGGCCATGGGTAGCTTCAGCATTTGGCATTGGATGTTGTTCGGGGCGGTGGCTTTGCTGCTGTTCGGCGGCAAGGGCAAGATTTCCGACATCATGGGCGATGTGGCCAAGGGCATCAAATCGTTCAAGAAGGGTATGGCGGACGACGAGGCCGAGGCCAAGCCGGCCGCTCCGGCGGTTGCGCCCCGTAGCCTCGAGGCCCGGGCCGGCGCCCCCGCTGACGTCAGCGAGACGAACAAGGTCAACTGACGCGCCAAAGGCGTAAGGACGTCGCCGGGGAGGAGGGTTCGCCGCTTCCCTGGATTTTGCGTGGCCGGACCCCTTCATGTTCGATTTCGACCTAGGCAAGCTCCTGATTTTCGGCATTGTCGCGCTTGCGGTCATTCCGCCGAAGGATTTGCCGCGCGTCATGCGCACGGTTGGCCAGACGCTCGGCAAGATGCGCCGGATGGCGGCCGAGTTTCAAGGCCAGTTCATGGACGCGATGAAAGAGGTCGAGCTCGAGGGCGTGAAGCAGGAGCTCGAAAGCGTTAAGCGCGAGCTTTCCGCTATCGAGCAGACGGCCAAGGTCAACGCGGCCTTCGACCCGGCGATGGCGATGCGCCAGGAGATGACCAGCGCCGTCGAGGGTCCGAAGAACATCGGGGTCTCCGAGGTGGCGTTGAGCGAGGCGGGCGCCATGCAGGAGGGCGCGAGCGGGGCCGAGGCCGCCTCGTCCGTCGGTCCGACGCTTCCCGCCGGTCCGACGCTCCCGGCCGCGCATGACGAAGAGCCGACCGTACGAGGCGCGGCGGAATGAGCGCCGAAGACATCGACGCGACAAAGGCCCCGCTGCTCGATCATCTCATCGAGTTGCGGATGCGGCTCGTGCGGGCGATTTACGCCTTCCTTGCGGCGTTCCTGGTGTGCTTCTACTTTTCGCGCGCGATTTATAACGTCCTCACCGAACCCTATGTCCGTGTGGTCGGCGCAGAGAAGGCGACGCTGATCGCGACGCATTTTCTCGAGCAATTCTACACCAACATCCGCCTGAGCATGTTCGGGGCGGGCGTCATCGCCTTTCCGATCATTGCGGTGCAACTCTACAAGTTCGTCGCGCCGGGGCTTTATAAGCACGAGCGGCAGGCGTTTCTGCCCTATCTGATCGCGACCCCGATCTTTTTCCTCGCCGGCGCGATGCTGGTCTATTTCGTGGTCATGCCGCTGCTGATCCGGTTTTCGGTGTCGCTGCAGCAGGTCAACACGCCCGGCCAGGCGACGATCGAGCTTCTGCCCAAGGTCAGCGAATATCTGTCGCTGATCATGACGCTGATCTTCGCGTTCGGGATCGCGTTCCAATTGCCGGTCATTCTGACGTTGCTGGGCCATGTCGGCATCGTCGATTCGAAATACCTCTCCTCCATGCGGCGCTACGCGATCGTCGCGGTCACCGGCCTCGCCGCGCTGCTCACGCCGCCCGACCTCGTCAGCATGATCTCGCTCGCCTTGCCGATGCTGCTGCTCTACGAGGGCTCGGTCATCGCCGTTCGCTTCGTCGAAAAGCGCCGCGCGGCGGAAAACAAGAAGCCATGACGGTGTGATGCGCGCCCGCGACGTCCTTGCTGCGATCGGCGTCGCGACGGTCTGGGGCCTTACCTTCATTGCAATCAAGGTCGGTGTCGGCGAAGTCCCGCCGCTGCTGCTTTCCGCGCTGCGCTTTGCTTTCGCGGCCTTTCCCGGCGTCCTGTTCGTGCGGCCGCCCAAGGCCTCGCCTTGGCTCGTGTGCCTCTATGGCGCGCTGATCGGGGTCGGGCAGTTCGGCCTCTTGTTCCTAGCGATCCGGCGCGGATTTCCGGTTGGCCTTGCGTCGCTGATCGTGCAGTTGCAGGCCTTCTTCACGATCTTCCTCGCCTGGGCGCTCCTCCGTGAAGAGCCGCGGCGGACGCAGGTGATTGGCGCGGCGGTCGCCTTCGCCGGAATCGCGCTGATCGGTTCGCAGCGGCTCGACGGTGCGAGCTTCTGGCCCTTCGCAATGGTGATCGTCGCTGCAGCGTTCTGGGGCGCCGGCAACGTCGTCGCCAAACTCGCCAGACGGGCCGACATGTTCGCCTTCGTGATCTGGTCGAGCCTCGCACCTCCAGTCCCGCTGCTTCTGCTGTCGCTGGTCATGGAGGGTCACGAAGGCGTCGCCTCGCTGATCCATCCCTCGCTCAAGCTGGTCGTCGCGGTGCTCGTGGTTTCCTATGCCGGGACGGTGCTCGGTTTCGGTGTTTGGGCGCGGCTGATGTCCCTCTATCCCGCGGCGGCGGTCGCGCCGTTCGCGCTGCTGGTTCCCGTGGTCGGCATGACCGCCGGTTCGGCGGTGTTCGGCGAACCACTCGGAACATTTGAGATATGGGGCGCTGTTCTGGTATTGGCTGGCCTCTGCTTTAATGTCTTCGGTGACGCATTGCTGCGTCGCCGGCTCGGACAAATCAGGTGACTTCATGCACGATATCAGAGCGATTCGGGACAATCCTCAAACGTTCGACGAGGGTCTGGCGCGCCGTTCGCTCCCCCCGCGCGCCGAGTCGCTGATCGCGCTCGACGACCGGCGCCGCGCGGCGATCCTCGAATTGCAGCGCGCGCAGGAGCGCCGCAACGCCGCTTCGAAGGAGATCGGCGCGGCGATGGCGCGCAAGGATGCTGCGGCCGCCGACGCCCTCAAGCAGGAGGTGGCGCGGCTGAAGGCGGCGCTGCCGGAGCTCGAGGCGGAAGAGAAAGCGGCCGCCGCGGCGCTCGACAGCGAGCTGGCCGCGATCCCGAACCTCCCGGCGCCCGACACGCCCGACGGCAAGGACGAGAACGACAACGTTGAGATCAGGCGCTACGGCGCGCCGCCGAAGTTCCCGGACGGCTTCAAGCCGAAGGAGCATTTCGAGATCGGCGAGGCGCTCGGCCTGATGGATTTCGAATTGGCCGCGAAACTGTCGGGCTCCCGCTTCGTCGTGCTGCGGGGCGGGTTGGCGCGGCTCGAGCGCGCCCTGATGCAGTTCATGCTCGATCTCCACACGCGCCAGCACGGCTATGAGGAAGTCAATCCGCCTGTGCTGGTGCGCGAAGACCCGATGTTCGGCACGGCGCAATTGCCGAAGTTCCGCGACGACCAGTTCGCCGCCGGCGACGGCTATTGGCTGATCCCGACCGCCGAAGTGCCGATGACCAATCTCGTGCGCGAGAGCATCGTCGACGAGCGGCGCCTGCCGATGCGCTTCACCGCCGGAACGCTCTGCTTTCGCGCCGAGGCGGGGGCGGCCGGCCGCGACACGCGCGGCATGATCCGTCAGCATCAGTTCGAGAAGGTCGAGCTCGTCTCGATCACGACGCCGGAGCAGGCGGCTGCGGAGCATGAGCGCATGACGGCCTGCGCCGAAGAGGTGCTGAAGCGGCTGGACCTCCATTTCCGCACTGTGGCCCTTTGCGCCGGCGATATGGGCTTTGCGGCGCAGAAAACCTACGACATCGAGGTCTGGCTGCCGGGGCAGGGACGTTTCCGCGAGATTTCCTCCTGCTCGGTGTGCGGCGACTTCCAGGCGCGCCGGATGAACGCGCGTTGCAAGGCGGCGGACGCAAAGCACACCCGCTTCGTCCATACGCTGAACGGCTCGGGCGTCGCGGTCGGGCGCGCGCTGGTCGCGGTGCTCGAAAACTACCAGAACTCCGACGGAACGGTGTCTGTCCCCGAGGTGCTGTGGCCCTACATGGCGGGACTGACGCGCATCGAAGCGAAGCCGTAGAGGCTCGCGCGCCCGCTTTGACGCTGCGAAATGGTGGATCGCGCGAATCGAACCGGCGCGCTACAAAGCTCGGGAAAGGCGGTCCTATGCGAATTCTGCTCACCAACGACGACGGCGTCCACGCGCCCGGCCTCAAGATCCTCGAGGCGATTGCGCGTCAGTTCTCCGACGATGTCTTCGTCGTCGCGCCTGAGATCGATCAATCCGGCGTCGCGCACTCGCTCTCGCTCAACAATCCGCTCCGGCTGCGCGAGATCAGCCCGCGGCACTTCGCGGTGCAGGGCACGCCGACCGATTGCGTCATCATGGGCGTTCGCAAGATCATGGCCGAGACCCGTCCCGATCTGATCCTCTCCGGCGTCAACCGGGGCCAGAACGTCGCCGAGGACGTCACCTATTCCGGCACGATCGCCGCCGCGATGGAGGGCACGCTGCTCGGCATCCCCTCGATCGCCCTCTCGCAAGCCTTCGACGGCCGCAACGGACGCGAGAACACGAACTGGGAGAGCGCGCAGACGCTGGGGCCGGACGTGATCCGTCGCGTACTGCGCGTCGGCGTGCCCGAGGGGGTGCTGGTCAACGTCAATTTCCCGGCTTGCGCGGCGGCCGAGGTCGCGGGCGAAGCGATCACCGTCCAGGGCCGGCGCGACACCGAATTGATGCGCATCGAGGAACGGCGCGACGGCCGCTCCATTCCCTACTACTGGCTGATGTTCCAGCGCGGCGGCTTTACGCCCGGCGCGGGCACCGACATCGAAGCGCTCGCCGCGCGCAAGGTTTCCGTCACGCCGCTGCGGCTCGATCTGACGGACGAGGCGACGCGCCGTCGCTACGAGGAGGCCTTCCGGGCCGCCTGAGCGACGGGGAGTCGCGGTGGAGACCTCCGAGGCTGAAGAACGCGTCCAGTTCATGTTGCGGCTGCGCTCGCGCGGTATCAACGATCTGCGCTTGCTGCGCGCCCTCGAGCGCGCGCCGCGGGCGCTGTTCATGCCGCAGCGCTACGCCGACGTCGCCTGGCGGGACATGGCCATGCCGATCGGCTGCGGCCAGACCGCTCCGCCGCCCTCCATTCTCGCCGCCATGATCCAGGCGCTCTCGCCGGGACCTGAAGACCGGGTCCTGGAGATCGGGACGGGGACCGGCTACGCCGCCGCCCTGCTTGCGCAACTCGCCGCGGAAGTCGTCTCGCTCGAGCGTCACCCGAGCCTCGCGCTCGAAGCGGCGGCGCGTCTCGAAGCCTTCGGACTGGACAATGTGAGCGCGCAGTGGGGGGACGGCCTCGCCCTCGATCGGGCGCAGGCTCAATACGATCGCATTCTGGTTCACGCGCTGATCGAGCCGCCGGCGCCGAAGCTGACCGAACTTTTAGCGGAGGGCGGAGCGCTGGTCGCGGCCGTCGTCGATGACAGCTCCGGCTCGCAGCGCATCGTGCGACTGGCCCGCGGCGCCGAGGGACAAATCGAGGCGGAGCTGCACGGTCCGGCGCGGACTTTGACGCCCCTGGCCGAGGGCCTGGCGCGGGCGCTTTAGGCGACAAAACGCCGCAATTGCTCACGAAGGATTCATCTTAAACCATGTCTTAATCTAATCGGCGCAAAGTGCTCGCAAGTCCGGTTGCGTGCGAGTGAGTTGAAGCCGATGAGGAATTTGGCAGCGTTTGACGTCAAGCGATACGCCGCTCGGGCGGCTGTGACAGGCTTGGTGGGTATCTGGCTCTCGGGATGCTCCGCGGACTCGACCCGGCTTAGCGAATCTCCATTCTCGAACCCTTTTGCGACCGCCTCGAACGACGGGCCCGCGCCGACGCCACGCGTCGCCTCCGCGCCGCTGCCGACGCCGAACGCGGAATATGCGGCGGCCGCCCATCCGAGCCCAGTTGCGGTCGCCTCGCTGCCGCCGGTCGCTCCAGTGACGACGGGCCAGATCAGGAGCGCGCCGCCGGTCGTCCACGAAGCCGCAGGTTCGGCGAACGGCTGGACCGCCATCGGCGGCTCGCCGGTGGTCGTGGCGCAAAGCGACACGCTGGAGACCTTGTCGCGTCGCTATGGGGTTCCCGCTTCCGCGATGCTGAAGACAAACGGCCTGTCCAGCGCGTCTGAGGTTCGCGGCGGCATGCACCTGGTCGTGCCCGTCTACAGCGCGAGCGCGGCCCCGGTCGAGAAGCCGAAGCGCATCGCGGCTGAGGACGCTTCGGAAGCCGCCAAGCACAAGGCGAAGGCCGCCAGGGACGTCGTCGCCGAGGATGCGGCTGACGCCAAACATAAGGCGAAGGGCGCGAAGGAGGTCGCTGAGAACGAGGCCGCCGCCCGCAAGGCCGAGGCGAAGGCCAAGAAGCATGAAGAGGTAGCCAAGGCCGACGCTGAGGCCGCCAAGCACGCCAAGGCGAGCGCGCCGGCGCGGTCCGTGGTCGCCGAGGCGAAGACCGAAGCGAAGACGACGACCACCGTCAAGAAGTCGCCCGGCGCCGACCCGATGCCGACGGCGAGCGTGCACCCGACGGAATCGGCCCCCGCGCAGCCGCTTACCGCGGCGCAGGCCGACGCGGCGGGCGTCGCCCCCGAATTCCGCTGGCCGGCGCGCGGCCGCATCATCGAGGGCTTCAAGGCCGGCGGCAACGACGGCATCAATATCGCCGTGCCGGAGGGCACTTCGGTCCGGGCGGCTGAGAGCGGCGTCGTCGCCTATGCCGGCAGCGAGCTCAAGGGCTACGGCAATCTGGTGCTGATCCGCCACCCGAACGGCTTCGTGACCGCCTACGCCAACAACGGCGAACTCGACGTCAAGCGTGGCGAAACCGTCAAGCGCGGCCAGGTGATCGCCAAGTCGGGGCAGAGCGGCAACGTCAATTCGCCCCAGTTGCACTTCGAACTGCGCAAGGGTTCGACCCCGGTCGACCCCACCAGTTATCTCGCCGGGCTCTGAGCCGAGAGCGGGATGAAAAAGGTCCAGGCTCCAATCTGGACGCCTGCGCCGCCCACGGGATGACCGCGAGACACGTTTACACTGTGGGACGGCGGCAAAGCGGCGGGTCCAAGGAAAGGCCCGCCGTCTTTATTTGTCTTTAAGCGCCTTTGGGCTCCAGGCGCCGGCCGAGCCGGCCCGCGAGGTCCTGCGTGAATTGCCAGGCCGTGCGGCCCGAGCGTGCGCCCCGCGTCGTCGCCCATTCGAGCGCCTCGCGCTCGATCGCCTCCGCGGGGGCGTCGAGGCCGAAATGCTCTGCGTAGCCGCGCACCATGGCGAGGTAGTCGTCCTGGCTGCAATGGTGGAAGCCGAGCCACAGGCCGAAACGGTCCGACAGAGAGACCTTCTCCTCGACGGCTTCGCCGGGATTGATGGCGCTCGAGCGCTCGTTCTCCATCATGTCGCGCGGCAGCAGATGGCGGCGGTTGGAGGTCGCATAGAACAGCACGTTGGCGGGCCGTCCTTCGATGCCGCCTTCGAGCGCCGCCTTCAGCGATTTGTAGGAGGCGTCGCCCCCATCGAAGGAGAGATCGTCGCAGAAGACGATGAAGCGGTAGCGGCTCTCGCGCATCAACGCCATCAAGGTCGGCAGGCTTTCGATGTCCTCGCGATGAATCTCGACGAGCTTCAGCCGATCGTCCTCCTTGGCGCGCCCGTTGACCTCGGCGTGCGACGCCTTGACGAGCGACGACTTGCCCATGCCGCGCGCGCCCCATAGCAGCGCGTTGTTGGCTGGCAGCCCGCGCGCGAAGCGCTCGGTGTTTTCCAGCAGCATGTCGCGAACCCGGTCGACGCCACGCAGCAGCCCGATGTCGACGCGATTGACAGTCGGCACAGCGACGAGCGCGCCGCGGTCGGCGTGCCAGACGAAGGCGTCGGCGGCGGCGAAATCGGGCCGCAATTGGGGCGGAGGGGCGAGGCGATCGAGGGCGTCGGCGATGCGCGCGAGCAGCGCGGCGGAGTCGCCGAGGGCCGAAGTGGAACTGGACATCGGATATCCTGAACGAAGCAAGGGTTCGCCGGTGTCGCACAGCTCGACCGCAAGCTTCAAACGGAAAGTCGATGCGCGATCCATCACGGCTGAGCGTTTGCGTTTGTGGCGGCCGCCTGCGATCTTCAATTGGCGATCGCGTTGGGGGAATACGATGCGGGCCAATTCGGGGCTTGTGGGACTGATTGCCGCAGCGTTGCTGGCGAGCGGCGCGAGCGCGGCGGAAGGCGACTTCGTCGCCCGCTTCATGGGCGCTCCGCCAGGCAAGACGAAGACCTTCGCCTGCTTCAATCGCGTCTACGATCCCGCCCACCTTGCCGCTCATCCGCAGCAGAACGTGAAGACAATGACGCTGCTGGCGGTCGCCGACCCGGAGAACGCGGACTCGCTCGATCTGCGCGTTGGCGTGACCTTCCGAACCCGCAACGGGACGCTGGAGACGGAGGGGAGTTGCTTTACGGGCCACGTCGAGGGCGAGCCGGCCGACGCTTTCGGCCTCCATTGCAGCGTGGCTTGCGACGGCGGCGCCTTCGAGCTCTCGTTGCGGACCGACGGCTCGGTCAGGCTCGCCATTCCCGAGGGCGCGCGTCTGTGGAAGCCGGGTTCGGACGATCCGAGCGGCAACGTTCACGGCGCCTTCGGCCTAGACGATAAAGTATTCCGGCTCGACCGCGCCGCGCTGCGCGAATGCGCGCCACTCGGCGCCGACAAGGAGGAGAAGGCGCGTCTGACCCGCGCGCGCTAGACCGCGCTGCGATTTGGTAGAATCACCGCGCGGCCCAGATTCCCCGGCGAAAAGCCGGCGTCCACATTTCGCCGCGTGCGCCAGGGAGGAAGGCATGGATCGCCGCAGCATTTTCAAGGCGACGCGTTGGTCGGGCTCGGGCTCTTCGGCGTGAACCGGGCGAGGGCCGACGCCGCTCACGCGAGCCATGTCGTGTACCATCTCGTCGACCCGGAGCGCGTCCCATTGGCGCTCGGCAATCTGCACAATCATATTGCAGGGACGGGCGGGTCGACGCGTCTCGCTTTGGTCGCGCTCGGGGCGGCGCTGCGCGTTTTCCGACACGACGCCGGTAATCTTGCCGTCGCCGAGGACGTGCGCGATCGGGTCGCCGACGGGGTGTCATTCTACGCCTGCGCCAACACGATGGCGGCGCAGAAATGGACGCTCGCCGATCTCTTGCCCGGCTTCGCGCTCGCGGAAAAGGGCGGGGTGGTCCTGCTCGCGGATCTGCAGGCGCAAGGTTGGGCTTATCTCAGGCCGTGACCGGGCCCTGTGAATCGGCCGCGTCGGATGCTATATGAGCCGTAGCGCGCCGGGCCTTGAACTCGGTGGACAAAGAGGCGCTCGATGAAGAATTCTCGTTTCAAGGCGATGACCCTTACCGACGCCGCGGCGGCGCGGGTGCATGAGATCATCGCCAATGCTGACAAGCCGATCGCCGGTCTGAGGGTGGGCGTGCGCAACGGCGGCTGCGCCGGCATGTCCTATACGATGGAGTTCGCCGAAAGCATTTCGCCGCTCGACGAGGTCGTCGAGGACAAGGGGGTCAAGCTGCTGATCGACCCCAAGGCGCTGCTGTTCCTGCTTGGCGCTCAGATGGATTTCAAGGTCGATAAGCTCGCCTCGACGTTCGTTTTCAGGAACCCGAACGAGACCTCGGCCTGCGGCTGCGGGGAAAGCGTAGCCATCACCCCGGTCGCCCCGGAAGCGCTCGCGGCGCTCGGCTGACGCCTCAGTGGCTGTCTTCGGCGATCGAGGCGGTCGCCAATAGGAATCCCTTACCCTGGTTCTTGAGGGCGCTCGGCGCATCAAAAGTCGAGCGTCACGATCGCTTGATCGCCACGCTTCGCCCGCGGCGCGGGACTGACCGAGAGACCCGCTTTAGAGCGTTTTGCTTTCGGGTTGACGCGCACAGCCTGTCACCCACCGCGAAAGCGGGGGCCCAGATAGCCGCCGCAGGCCTTCGCCCTTGGCTCCTAGATGCCCGCTTTCGCGGGCATGACAAGAAGACTCCGGAGAGGCTGCTTCTACCTAAATACAGAAGGCTTTAGTCCTCGGCTTCCGCATGCACTTTCGGTCGCAACCGGACCGGCCGCAGCAGGAAGCTCGGAACGTGATCGCCGAGCCCAATGACGGGCGCTTCGGTCTCTTCCTCGCGGCGCGGCCGCCGAGCAGGCGCCGGACGCGCATCACGCTCCGGACGTGCACTACGCTCCGGACGTGCATCACGCTCGGGGCGCGGGTCCCGAGCCGGGCGCTCGGAGCGCTCCGGTCGAACGCGCCGATCCTCGCTGCGGGGGCGCTCGGCGTGACCGCGGGAACGCCCGTGGCTGCGTCCGCCGCGATCTTCGCGAGCGGGCGCGACCTCAGCGTCCTCATCGATGGCGACGTCCTGGCCGCCCTGCCACTCGATCTTCTTGTTGATCAGCTTCTCGATGTCATCGATCGAGCGTTGATCCGAGCGGGTGACGATCGTCACCGCGACGCCGGTCTTGCCGGCGCGGCCGGTGCGTCCGATGCGGTGGACATAGTCCTCGGCGTGGTGCGGCGCATCATAATTGACGACATGGCTGACGTCGGGAATGTCGAGGCCGCGGGCCGCGACGTCAGAACAGACAAGCAACTGGACTTGGTCGTTGCGGAACGCGTCGAGCGCGGCCATGCGCGTGCGCTGGTCGAGATCGCCGTGCAGCGCGCCGACGGAAAAGCCGTGCTTTTCGAGCGAGCGATAGACAACTTGCACATCGCGCTTGCGATTGCAGAAGATGATCGCGTTCTTGAAGTTATCGGCGCTGCGGATGACGCGTCGAAGCGTCGCGCGCTTGTTCTCCGGCGAGACGCCGGAGCGCACCAGCGACTGGGTGATGCTCTCATTGGTCGAGGCGGCCCGCGCCACCTCGATGCGAACAGGATTGTGAAGGAAGGTCTCGGTGAGCCGCGTAATTTCCGGCGGCATGGTCGCCGAGAAGAACAGCGTCTGGCGTGTGAAGGGCACCAACTTGCAGATGCGCTCGATGTCGGGAATGAAGCCCATGTCGAGCATGCGGTCGGCCTCGTCGATCACGAGGATGTCGATGCCTGTGAGTAGGATCTTGCCGCGGTCGACGAAATCGAGAAGCCGGCCCGGAGTCGCGATCAGCACGTCGGCGCCGCGGGTGATCTTCGCCTCCTGGTCGCCGAACGAGACGCCGCCAATCAGCAGCGCCAGATTGAGCTTATGGTTGACGCCGTATTTGCCGAACGCTTCCTCCACCTGGGCCGCCAGTTCGCGGGTCGGCTCGAGGATCAGCGTGCGCGGCATGCGCGCCCGCGCACGTCCCTTTTCGAGCAGGGACAGCATTGGCAAGGTGAAGGCGGCCGTCTTCCCGGTGCCGGTCTGGGCGATGCCCAGCACGTCGCGCCCCTGCAGAGCGTGCGGAATGGCCTGTTCTTGGATCGGAGTCGGCGTTTCGTAGCCGGACGCTTGGACGGCGTTGAGCACTTTCTCGCTCAGGCCGAGTTCATGAAATTTCATCGGTTCTCACAGGGTGAGGCTGATGGCGGCCCGCACGCCGCCCGCTTCGGATAAGCGCGGCTCGTACGGTCGCGCCTGCGCGAGGTCCGATGTGGGCGCCGCAGAAGCGGGAGCTTTGAACATGTCCTCGACCGAAGGCCGATATAGTAGAAATTCCGCCAAAGTCAATGAAAGGGCGCTCTCTTTCCGCCTTAAAGCTGGCGGAGCGGCAAAGGGGTGGGGCGCCGCCTGGCCCGCAAGCCAGCCTGGGGAAAGCGAACGCGACGAGTTTGCGCTCGCCCCGGGCGCTCGGCTCGTCGTGCGATCGTACGCCTGGGCTCGAGAGCGAAACCGGATCGGCGACTGATGTTGACTGTATATCTGTGCCTTGTTGACCAGCATGACCTCAGGCTTGTCGCGTTGGCGGCGGCAGTCTGCGCCGTGTCGGCCTTCGCCGCGGTCAATCTCCTGCATCATGTCCTGAGATACCAAGACGCTCTGCGGAGCGTCTGGCTCGGCGTCGCCTCGCTCGCCACGGGGGCCGGCATCTGGGCGACCCACTTCACCGCGATGCTCGCTTTCAATCCGGGGGTGCACGTCGGCTACAACGCGGTTCTTACCGTCGCCTCGCTCGCGGTCGCCGTCGGGATGACAGGGCTCGGCTTCCTGACGGCAATTTGCCTTGCGTATCCCCTCGCGCGCGCCCTCGGGGGCGCGATCGTGGGGCTTGGCGTCGCTCTCATGCACTACATGGGGATGGACGCTTTCGAGGTCTCCGCGCGCATTCAATGGAACCATGCGCTGGTCTTCGCCTCGCTCGCCCTGGGCGTTCTGCTCGGCGCCGCCGCCTTGGAGATCGGTCTTCGCCGGTTGACCCGATCGGCGGTCGCCTGCGGCTCGGTCTTGCTGGCCGGCTCGATCTGCGGGCTTCACTTTACGGCGATGGCCGCCGCTACGGTCATTCCGGGTCCCGCGGCTGCGATCCCGGCGAACGCGATCCAGCCGCACTGGCTCGCCGTTCTCGTCTCCTTGGCGGCCCTTGCGATTCTGCTGCTCGCTTTGGCGGCCCTGGCGCTCGATGTGCGCGATCGCCGCCGGGTGGAGCGCGAGAGCGACCGCATGCGCGGCCTCGCCAACGCCGCCTTCGAGGGGCTGCTCGTGTGCGACGAGGACGCCATCGTGGCGGTGAATGCGAGCCTAATCGCTCTGATCGGCGCCGAGGAGGCGGATCTGATCGGCGGTTCGCTCGCCTCCATCCTGCCGGACGCGTCGATGCGGCCGAGCCCGCTCGACGAGCCGAACCGAGCGGTCGAGACGAAGCTTCGCTCGGCGAGCGGCGCGGAGATTCTGGTCGAGGCGATCCGGCGTTCGATCGTCTTTGCGGGCCGCCCGCACAGCGCGATCGCCGTGCGCGATCTGCGCGACCGAAAGCGGGCCCAGCGCGTGATCGAGTTCCTGGCGCACAACGACGCTTTGACGGGTCTGGCCAACCGCGCCACGTTCAACAACACTCTCGAGGACGCGATCGCCGCTTACCGCCGCGAGGGCCGCCTCGCGGTGCTGCGCTTCGACATCGACCGCTTCAAGGAGATCAACGACCTCTTCGGCTATGCGGCCGCGGACGAGCTTTTGCGAACGGTCGCGCGCTGCGCGAGCGACGCGATCGAGCCTGGCTGTCTGATCGCACGCGTCGGCGGCGACGAATTCGCCGTCATCATTCCCGAATTGACGCTGCCCAGTCACGCCGGGCGCATCGCGCAGAGACTGTTCGATGCGCTGCGCGTCGAACGGGAGAAAAGCTCGGGCGGCGCGCTGGCGATCATGTCGGTGAGCGCCGGGGTGGCGATCTTTCCCGGCGACGGGGACGACGCGACCTCGTTGATGGCCAACGCGGAGACGGCGCTCAACCGCGCCAAGCTGGAAGGCCGCTCGACCTATCGGTTCTTCGAGGCGGCGATGAGCGATGAGGCGCGCGAACGTCGACTGATCGAGCACGACCTGCGCAACGCCTTGGCCCGCGACGAATTGTCGCTGGTCTTCCAGCCCCAGGCGCGCGCAAGCGATCAGCAAATCGTCGGATTCGAGGCGCTGCTGCGGTGGACCAACGCGGAGCGCGGCGCGACCCCGCCGGGCATCTTCATCCCGATCGCGGAGGAAAGCGGCCTCATCGCGCAGATCGACGAATGGGTGGTACGCGAAGCCTGCCGCGAGGCGGCTGCATGGGCCAATCCGCTTGGGATCGCCGTCAATGTGTCGGCCGTTCAGCTTCACAACGAGCGATTTCCGGAATTCGTCCATCAGGTGCTGTTTCAAACCGGTCTCGCCGCACGCCGCCTGGAGCTGGAGATTACCGAGACGGCGCTGGTGCGGGACCTCAACCGCGCGCTCACGATGTTGCGGCAGCTCAAGGCGCTCGGCGTGCGGATCGCGATGGACGACTTCGGCACCGGCTACTCCTCGCTTTCCAACTTGCGGGCGTTTCCCTTCGACAAGATCAAGATCGACGCTTCCTTCGTGCGCAACGTCGACGAGAACGGGCAGGCGGCGGCGATTGTGCGGGCGGTGCTGGGTCTCGGCAGCGGCCTCGGCCTGCCGGTCATCGCCGAGGGCGTCGAGCGGGAAGGCGAACTCGCCTTCCTCCGCGCGGAGGGATGCCAAGAGGTGCAGGGCTATTACATCGGCCGCCCGCAGGCGATCGAGAGCTTCGCCAAACTGGTCGGCCGCGCCCGGGGCGAAGCGGAGGCGAAAATGGCGAGCCTCGCTTGAGGGGCCTTGCAGCTCAGCGTGGACCGATCGTCAGCTTTTGAAACCCAGCCCCGACCGTCGGCTTGCGCGCCGAGATGACGCGCGAATTGACGCCGCTCCAGCGGATTTCCCCTGAGAGCCGGCCGTATTCGATCTTGGGACAGCGGTTCATGACGACCGTGACGCCCCTGGCCTCGGCCCGCTCCGCCGCCACGTCGTTGCGCACCCCGAGCTGCATCCAGATCACGCGGGGCAGGGGATCGAGCGTCAAGGCTTCGTCGACGATGGCGCCCGCCGCCGCCGAATTGCGAAAGATTTCAACCATGTCGATCGGGGGAGGCGCCTCAGCGAGGCGTGCATAGACCGGCAGGCCGAGAATTTCGCCGCCGGCGAGGCCGGGGTTGATCGGCAGGACGGTGAAACCGCGTTCGGAAAGATATTTGAGGACGAAGTAAGAGGGTCGCGCCGTATTGGCGGACGCTCCGACCATTGCGATGCGCTTCACCCCCAGCAAAATGCCGCGGATATAGTCGTCGGAGTAGGAATCGTGGTTCACGAGGCGTCCCAGTTCGGAGGGCGTTTGTCGAGAAAGGCTGAAATGCCTTCGTCGGCGTCGGGATGGGCGAGGTTCTCCACCATCGCCCGCGATGCGATCGCATAGGCCTCAGCGAGCGGCGCTTCGATCTGCTGGTTGAACGTGCGCTTGCCGATCGCCAAGGTCGCCGCCGAGCGAGACGCGATCTCCTCGGCGAGCCGCTGGGCCGCTTCGAGGGCCTGGCCGGCGGGAACGACCCGGTTGACGAGGCCGAAGCGCTCGGCCTGATCGGCGCCGTAGAGCTCGCCGGTCAGGGCCATTTCCATCGCATGCTTGCGCGAGACGGCGCGGCCGACGGCGACGAGCGGGGTCGAACAGAAGAGCCCGATGTTCACGCCCGGCAGCGCGAAGCGCGCAGCCTCGCCCGCGATCGCCAGATCGCAGGCGGCGACAAGTTGGCAACCCGCCGCGGTGGCGACGCCCTCGACGGCGGCGATCACGGGCTTTGGCAGCGCAACGATCTGCTGCATGAACTCGGCGCAGCGGGCCATGACATGCTGGTTGAAGGCTTCGCCGCGATCGGCGTCGTTGCGATGCGCCCTGAGCTCCTTGAGGTCGTGGCCCGCCGAAAACGTCGATCCCTCGCCGGCGATCACGACGACGCGCGCGGACCGGTCGGCGCCGATCGCGGCGAACTCGCCGATCAGCGCGTCGATCATCGCCAGGCTCAGCGCGTTGCGCGAGGCCGCCGATTGCAGCGTCAGCGTCGCGACGCCGGATCGATCGGCGCGGCGAACGAGAAGGGGCGACGTCATGGGTGAATCCCATTCATGCGGCGTAAATTGGCTACGGCCATTTTGGCGCAATTCGCCCTTGCGGCGAAAGAGGGATTCGGCGGCACGTGGCGTTGCGGCGCGGCGACCGCTAAAGAAAAGGTCTTGCCGCCACCGGGGAGGGTCGATGTCCGCGCCGCTCGCTTTCACGCTGGAAGAGTTGAAGTCCTATCTCGCCGACGTCTTTCCCCAGACCTGGTCGAGCGGCCTCTACGAGATCGAGGCGATCGCGCCGATGGAGGCGCGGGTGCGGCTCGTCTTCCATCCAGGCCAATTGCGGCCTGGCGGCACGATCTCCGGCCCGAGCCTGTTCGCGCTGGCCGATCTCGCGCTGTACGTCGCCATCCTGGCGCAAATCGGCCGCGTTCCGCTCGCCGTCACCACCAATCTGAGCATCAACTTCCTGCGCAAGCCCGCGCCGCGGGACGTCGTCGGCGAGGCGAGGCTGATGAAGCTCGGCAAACGGTTGGCGGTCGGCGAGGTCGCGCTGCGCTCGGTCGGCGAGAGCGAGCTTTGCGCCCATGCGGTGGGGACCTATTCGATCCCGGCGGGCGGAAAGGAGGTATCATAATACCTCACGCGTGGAAGCCCTGCTTTTCCTGGCTTTTGGCGACTTTCCGATTGACTTCGCGCCGGCGCCGCTTCATAAGCGCGGCCCTGACCGGCTCGCCGTGACGGCGCGCCCACGAAACACGGAACGTTTCATGTTCGGCAAGACCCATTCGACCAAGACGGCCGACGTCGAGAAGAAGTGGCTTCTCATCGACGCCAAGGGCCTCGTCGTCGGACGCCTGGCGACGATCGTCGCGATGCGCCTGCGCGGCAAGCACAAACCCTCCTTCACGCCCCACATCGACGACGGCGACAATGTGATCATCGTCAACGCCGACAAGGTGGTGCTCACCGGCCGCAAGCGCGACCAGAAGGTCTATCACCACTACACCGGCTTCATCGGCGGCATCAAAGAGCGCTCCGCGAAGTCGATCCTCGAGGGTCGTTTCCCCGAGCGCGTCGTCGAGAAGGCGGTCGAACGCATGCTGCCGCGCGGACCGCTGGGCCGTAAGCAGCTCGGCAATCTGCGCGTCTACAAGGGCCCCGATCATCCGCACGCCGCCCAATCGCCCGTCGTGCTCGACGTCGCCAAGATGAACGCCAAGAACAGCCGGAGCGCCTGATTATGGCCGAGACCCTAAACTCCCTCGCCGACCTCAAGGATACGGCGATCGCCCCGGCCGGTTCGGAAGCGCCGATCCATGTGCAGAAGCTCGACAAGCTTGGTCGCGCCTACGCCACCGGCAAGCGCAAGAACGCGGTCGCTCGCGTCTGGATCAAGCCGGGCAAGGGCGAAGCGACGATCAACGGCAAGCCGCTCGACGTCTATTTCGCGCGTCCGGTGCTGCGGATGATCCTCAATCAGCCGCTCGTCATCTCCAACCGCGTCAGCCAGTACGATCTGGTGGTGACCGTCTCCGGCGGCGGCCTCTCGGGTCAGGCCGGCGCGGTGCGCCACGGCCTCGCCAAGGCGCTCACCTACTACGAGCCCGAGCTTCGCGGCCCGCTGAAGAAGGAAGGTTTCCTCACTCGCGACTCCCGCGTCGTCGAGCGCAAGAAGTACGGCCACCGCAAGGCGCGCGCGAGCTTCCAGTTCTCGAAGCGCTGATCGCGGCGGTTATCGCAGGTCTGGAAAGGGCGGCTTCGGCCGCCCTTTTTGTTGGGGCGGCTGGCGGATGGAGCCCGAGCGCCGTTCGCTCCGGCTTGACAGGCGTCGGGGCAACGCCGAGCCTCTCACCCTAGACCAATTCGAGGGGAGGCGATCATGGCGCAAGCATCGTTCAGCTATGTCAGCGGCGCGAGCGAGGCGCCGTTGCTCGGCCAGACGATCGGGCAGGCGCTCGAGCTTGCGGCGGAGCGCTGGCCGGATCGACCCGCGTTGATCTCGCCGAGCCACAACGTCGCCTGGACTTGGCGTGAATTGCGCGAGCGCGTGCGAAACCTCGCCGCCGGATTCGTCAAGCTCGGCCTGAAGCGTGGCGAGCGCATAGGCGTTTGGTCGCTCAATCGTCCGGAATGGACATTGACGCAATTCGCCGCCGCCGAGGCGGGGCTGATCTTCGTCACCATCAATCCTGCCTATCGGCTGCACGAGCTCGAATATGCGCTGAAGAAGGTCGGCTGCGCGGCGCTCGTCGTCGCGACCCGCTTCAAGACGAGCGACTTCATCGGCATGGTCAATACGCTGGCGCCTGAGCTTGCGACAACGGAGCCGGGCGCCCTGCGCGCGGCAAAGCTGCCGGACCTGCGCATCGTCATTCAGATCGGCGAGCAGGAGCCGGGAACGCTTCGCTTCGAGGAGGTCGCCAAGCTCGGCGGCGAAACTGAGCACGCGGCGCTCGCGGCGATGCGCGACGAAATCCAGTTCGACGACCCCGCCAACATCCAGTTCACCAGCGGCACAACCGGCTCGCCGAAAGGGGTGACGCTCAGCCACCACAACATCCTCAACAACGGCTATTTCACCGGCCGGGCGATCCGGCTGACGCCGGAGGATCGCATCTGCATCCCAGTGCCGCTCTACCATTGCTTCGGCATGGTGATGGGCAATCTCGCGGCGGCGACGCTCGGCGCGGCGATGGTCTATCCCGGCGAGGGCTTCGATCCCGTCGCGACTTTGCAGACCGTCGCCTCCGAGCGCTGCACCGCGCTCTACGGCGTGCCGACGATGTTCATCGCCGA
>DASXGX010000067.1:0-3322 GCA_036488815.1 Roseiarcus sp. | reverse complement strand
CGCTGAGCAGCAGGCCCACGCGCCCCTTGTCGACGCGCGACGGCACGAGCAGGGGCTTGTCATCCGCGCCGCTCATCACCGTCACTCCGCTTATCGGCTTTGCACCGACAAGCCGGAACCACCGGCCCCAGCCGGGTTCGCCATTGTTGACGTTGACGCCGTTCAGACCCCGCGTGACCGGATGGCGCTGCCCCTCGTCCGATACCTTGGCACGATAGGGAGCCTCGACGTCGTCGCCGCTCGGCTCGGCGGGCGAGATGGCGCCCAGAGGCGAATAGAAAAGGCCGTCGGGAGTGGAGAACTCCGGCCCCTCCGCCATCAACAGAGCGCCGCCGTCGCGCACGTAATTGGCGATGTTGTCCAGATAGACGTAAGGCAGGATCGACTGCTGCGCATAGCGATCGAAAATGATGAGGTCGAAGTCCTTGATCCTGCGGCCGAACAAGTCGGCGACAGGGAAGGCGATCAGCGACAGTTCGTTGATCGGCGTGCCGTCGGCACCTTTCTCCGGCGGGCGCAGGATAGTGAAATGCACGAGATCGACATTGGCGTCGGACTTCAAGAGATTGCGCCACATCCGCTCACCGGGATGCGGCTTGCCGGAGACCAGCAGCACCCTAAGCTTGTCGCGCACGCCCTCGATGTTCACCACGGCGCGATTGCTGTCAGCGGCGATTTCGCCTTCGACCGGGGCGACTTCGAGCTCGATCACGTTCGGGCCTGGATGATCGATCGGCGCCTTCACATCGATCCGCTCCCCGACCTTGGCGTCGATCGTCGCGATCGTCTCGCCATCGCGCCGCACCGTGAGATTGACCAGCTCGCCCTGGTCGGCGCTGTCGAGCACGCGGGCTTGGATGACCTGATCCTTGCCGACGATGCCGTAACGCGGCGCCTCGATGAGCTCGATGCGCCGCTGCCGCTCGCCTTCGTGGCCGGTGATCAACGCATGCAGCGGCGCGTTGAAGCCGAGCGCGGCCGCAGATTGCGGAATGTCGTGCGCGTCGCCGTCGGTGATCACGATCGCACCGCCGACCCGCTCGGGCGGCGCATCGGAGAGCGCGCCTCGCAAGGCGGCGAAGAGCTTGGTCCCCTCAGTTTCGGATTCGTCGCGCGAGGTTTCGACGACGCGGAGGTCGACATCTCCGAGCGCTTTGAGCCTCGCTTCAACCTCGTCGCGCGCCTTGTCCGTCTGCTGCGGCCGCTCGCCAATATCCTGGCTCTCGGAACGATCGACGACCACGGCGACGATGTCCTTGAGCGGACGCCGGTTTTCCTGGACAAGATTGGGATCGCACAGAGCGAGCAACAAGAGCGCCATGCTCAGCGCGCGAAGCCATGCGCCGCGGACACCCCGCCAGACGAGCGCGACTGAGATCGCGAGCGCAGCTGCCGCCGGCGCGTAAATCGCGGGCCATGGAAGGAACGGAGAAAGGGCGATCGACCAGGCGCTCAACGGGTCAGCCTTTCGAGAATGTCCTTCGCGTGGACCTGGTCGGCCTTGTAGTTGCCGGTGAGCGTGTACATGACCAGGTTGACGCCGCTGCGCAGGGCAAGTTCGCGCTGCCGCGCTCCGCCGGGGATCAGCGGATAAAGCGGCCGGCGGTCGGCGTCCTCCGCCCATGCCGCGGCGAGATCGTCCGAGGCGATGATGATCGGCGAAACGCTGTCGCCTGCGCGCGCTGGACGCTGAACGCGGTCGTTCGGGTCAGGCGGCGGGAGCGCCTCAATCCACGTTTGGCCGATCGCGGTGCGCCCGACGATCCGGTCGAGCAGATAGAAGGTCTTGGTCAGCACGTGGTCGTGGGGAATCGGCTCAAGCTCCGGTACGTCGACCCCCTTGAGCAGCGCGCGCAGCCAAAGCGCCTCGGCGGTCGGCGGCGCGCCCGGACGCGCGATCAGCGCGTCGCGCGTGTCGAAAATCATCGTGCCGCCGTTTTTCATGAACGCGGCGATGCGCGTGCGCGCCTCGGGCTTGGGCTGGGGCAGTCCAGCAACGATCGGCCAATAGATGAGCGGATAGAAAGCGAGCTCGTCGCGCGCCGGATCGAGCGCGACCGGCTCGGCAAGCTCTGCCGAGGTGCGAGAAGCGAGCACCCGCGTCAGCGCCGTCAGCCCGAGTTTCGAGGTTTCATCGACCGATGCGTCTCCGGTCACGACATAGGCGAGCCGGGTGGACAGGGCCGCATTCATGTCACGATCGGAGATGGGCGCGGACTCGCCGGCTCGAGCGTGGTGCGGGAGGGCGGCGGCGAGGCCAAGCGCGCCGACGACGGCCAGAGCGGCAAGCGCTGCTTTGCGGCGCAAGGGCGCGCCGCCCATCAGCCAGATCGAGACCAACGCGTCGATCATCAATCCGACGAGAGCCGCCGGCAAAAGCCATCGGCGCAGATCGATCGGCGGGGCGACCGCAAGCGCCCCCTCATGCACGACAAAGGGCCCATAGTTGGCGCTGGCAAGCGTCTGCCCCGGGGCCAGAGCGTTGACGGCTCGCATCGAGTCCCGGGGCCCGTAAAAGCCCGGGGGGTGAAGAGCATCGCCGACGCCGGAAAAATCATCGCCGATCGGTTCGGCTTTCGCGGGCGGCGGACCGAGAACGCCGAAACCGGTCAGCGTGCGCAAAGGTGGCCGAACCGTTCCATGCTCTCCGACCTTCGCTTTCGTGGCCCCCTCTCCCGGGGCGTCGGCTTCCGCCACGATCCGGCGCAACATATCGACGAAGAGACCCGACAACGGCAGATTCGACCAGGTGGTGTCGGCGGTCACATGGAACAGGACGATGAGACCTTTGCCGCGCCGCTCTGCGGTGACGAGCGGCGTCCCGTCGGCGAGGCGCGCCCACGTCTTCTCGGCAAGCCCAGCCTCCGGCTCGGCGAGCACTTGACGCGTCACGGTCACTTCGTCCGGCGCCGTAAGGCCAAAGAACGGGCTGCCCGGCTCGAACCGGGCGATGTGCCTCGGGCTCTCCCAGGACAACGCGCCGCCCAGCAGGCGTCCGCCGCGGCGAAGAGCGGTCGGAGTTAAAGTGTCGTCGCCGGCCGCGAGGCGGGTACCGGCGAAGCGCAACAGCACGCCGCCGTTGTCGAGGAACTGGGTGATTGCGTCGAGCTCCGGCCCCGGCGCGACACTCATGTCGGCGAGAGCGAGCACCGACGGCTTTTGCTCGAGCAGCGAAACGATCGGATCGGTCGAGGAATCATGCCACTCGCTGATGTCGGCGAACGGCTGCAACGCGCGTTTGAGATAGTAACTGGGCGCAAGCAGCGGCTGCGCGACGTCGGCGCTGGCGCCGGAAACGATGCCGACCCGACGCCGGCGCGAG
>DASXGX010000117.1:0-14995 GCA_036488815.1 Roseiarcus sp. | reverse complement strand
CGTCGCGCAGTCTTTGCGTGAAGCGCCGGTCGGGCGCGACCGACCAGACCGCCAGGATGCCGCCCGGCCGCAGCGCCGCTCGGGCCGCCCCCAGGCCGCGGGCGGCGTAGAGGCCGTCGTTGGCCTCCCGCGTCATGCCCTCAGGTCCGTTGTCGACGTCGAGCAGAATGGCGTCGTAGCGCGTCCGCGCGGCGCCGATGATTTGCGCCACGTCCTTGAGCTCGACGCGCACGCGCGGATCGCCGAGCGAGCCCGCGAAGATCGCCGCCATCTCGGTCTTGGCCCATTCGGCGACGGCCGGCACGATCTCGGCGACCTCGATCTCCGCCTCCTGGGGAAGCGCCGCCAGCGCGGCGCGCAAGGTGAAGCCCATGCCAAGTCCGCCGATCAGCACGCGCGGCCGTGCGACCCCGGCGATGCGCGCGCAGGCGAGCGTGGCGAGCGCCTCCTCGGAGCCGCTGAGGCGGCTGTTCATCAATTCCTTGACGCCGAGCCGGATCGAATATTCCTGGTCGCGGCGCATCAGGCGCATTTCCCCGCCGCCCGGCACCGAAGCCCGGCCGAGTTCGACCCAGGGGATCATGCGCCGCCCTCGCGCGGCTTCAGGGCGTCGGCGAGGCGCATCTTCGCCGAGCCAGGCTTCAACGCCTTCGGCTGGCTCTCGTGCGGCGCCCAGCCGGTGAGCCAGATCGTCTCGAAGGTCGCGCGCAGCCGCCCGTCCGGGTCGGCGAAGCGCTCGGCGTACACGGCGGCGGCGCGCGCCAGGACCTCGCGCCGCAACGGCTTGCGGCTGCGCAGGTTGAGCGCATTGGCGGCGCCGAACGCTCGCAAATCGCGCATCAAGGCGAAGAGGTCGGGATAGCGCACGACGACCGTGTCGGCGTCCACCACCGGCAGAGCGAATCCCGCCCGCTGCATCAGCGCGCCCAGCGCGCGCACGTCGGCGAAGGGCGCGACGCGCGGGGCGGCGCCGCCGAGCGCGTCACTCTCGGCGATCGTCAGGCTCTGGCGCAATTCGGTGAGCGTGTCGCCGCCGGCGAGCGCGGCGAGAAACAGGCCGTCGGGACGCAGCGCGCGGCGGATCTGGATCAGCGCGCCGGGCAGATCGTTGACGTGATGCAGCGCCATCAGCGACACGACGAGATCGCAGCTTTCGGCCGCGAGCGGCAGAGATTCCACGTCGCCGACGGCGCGGGCGTAGGGGCCGGCACCGGCGGCGAGGGCGAGCGGGGCGAGTTGCAGCGTGAAGCCGCCGCCGCGCGCGGCGAGGACTTCGGCGGCGTGCGGGCCGGGCGAGCCGACGTCGGCCGCGGCCGCGAAATCGCGCTTGATCAGGCTCAGCCGGTCGGCGAGTTCTTCCGCAGCGCGGCGCAAGAGGAAATCGGCGCTGCGGTCGTCGGCGAGCAGCGCGCGGCGCAGGCGCGTTGCGAGCAGCGCGCGGTCGAAGAGGCGAGGGGGCTCGGCGTTTGACACGCCGCCCTTATGACTCGGGCCGGCTTCGCGCGCAAAGGCGAAGCTTACGACGCCGCGCGCTCGCTCAGACCGTCGTCGATTCCGTGAGCGGCGCGAATTCGCCGAAGTCCGCCTCGCCGCGCTCGCGCAGCAGGCGGGCGGCGACGTGGTCGTCGAGGCCGCGAACGGCGAGCTCTTCGCGCGCCAGGCCCTCGGGGATCGGCGTTTCCGCGAGCTCGAACACCGCCTCCGAGATGATGCTGACGCACTTCTGTGCTTTCGTTGCGGCTTCGAGACGCGAGGCGACGTTGCCGGCGTCGCCGAGGAATTGCAGCGACGGCTGGCCGAGCAGCGGGATCGAGCGCACCGCGCAATGGCTCGCATGCAGCCCGGCGCCGAAGCGCAGCGGGCGATCGAGCTCGCCGGCGAGGTCGCTCGACAGCGCGTCGATCGCGTCCCACACGGCGCCGACCGCCCTGAGCGCGCCGCGCGCCCCGGCGACCGGGCCGACGCCGCCGACGCCGAACAGGCTCATCACGCCGTCGCCGGCGACGCCGGTGACGACCCCGCCGTTGGCTTCGATCGCCGCCGTCACCAGACGCACATAACGCTCGACGACATAAAGCGCGTCGAACGGCAGGCGCCCGGCCGCGAAGCGCGTCGATTCGCGCAAGTCCAAAAACATCGCCGTCACGAGCATCTCGCGGCTTTCCCCCTCGTGGGCGGCTCGCTCGGCGGAAGCGACAGGCACCAGCGGCACGACCTCGATGTCGGCGCTCGGCCGCAATTGGCAGGCGAGACGCACATGTGGCGGCGCCTTGACGCGGTCGAGCGTCTCGCGCTCGGCCGGCAGGATTTCCGGCGCGTTCGCCTCGCCTGCGGCGATGCGGATGCGGCAGGTGGAGCAGCGTCCGCGGCCGCCACAGGACGAGGCGTGGGGAATGCCTGCCCAGCGGCTCGTTTCAAGCACGGAGAAGCCGCGCGGGGCGACGACGACGCGCCCGTCGGGGTAGGTGACGCGCACCGCCGTCGAACGACTTTGCAGCCCGCTGCGCCACAGCCAGAACAGGAGGGCGAGGCCGATTGCCGCGCCGTAGCCGATCTGGATGCGCCACGCCCACTCCGCCAGCGCGGCGAGTTCTGCGGGCGGCCCGAGCGGGGTCGCCGCGGCCGGATCGCGCAGCGCCGCGTCGGCGACGTCCCACCCGGCGTTCATCACGCCGAGCGCAGCCGAGAAGGGCAGGGCGATCGCGCCGGCCAGGAACAGATCGCGCCGGCGGCGGTACCATTCGTGGCGGCTGAGCCACTGGTGCAGGCCGATGCAGCCGTGCGCCCAGACAAGGCCGAGCAGAAGGAAATGTTGCCCGAGCGTCGCTGTGGCCCAGATCGACGAAAGCACGCGATGATAGGTGTCGGCGAGATCGAACGCCGTCGCGCCGACACGGACTTTGACGACGTGCCCGACGAGCAGAAACGGAATCGCCAGGCCCAGGGCAAGCTGCCAAGCCTCGATCGCGGGCATGCGCAAGTGCGGGCGCCGGACCAAGGCGCGCAGGCCGAGCCCCGCATGGACGAGCACGAAAACGAGCAGCACGCCCCGCCCCAGCGGCGTCCGCCATGGCGCGAGCAGGATCCCCCGGCCGACGACCTCCATCGCCGCGACGCCGAAGACGCCCGTCGCATGGCCGAGGAAGTGGCAGGCCGCGTAGGCGAACAGCGTCAGCCCGGTGACGATCCTCGCCCTGCGCTCCATCATCATCCGCACCTCGGCTCGCCCAACGGCGCGCTTATACCGCCTTTTGGCGCGCTCGGCCCGCTCTCGAGGACGACGATGCAATCGCCATTTCCCAGCGGCCCAAATCCTGCTTTAAGTCCCTTCATGAGCATCCCTTTTACTGGCGAAGCGGGGCCTGGCCAGTCGCCGGGCTGGCGCAGGCGGCTGACCGGCCTCCTGGCCGGTCTCGGCCGCCTCGGCCTCGACACGCTCTATCCGCCGACCTGTCTCGCCTGCGGCGCCGCGACGGGCGAGGCGCGCGCGCTTTGCGCGGCCTGCTGGCGGGCGATGCGCTTCATCGAGCGCCCGTTCTGCGAGCGTCTCGGCACCCCCTTCGAGCACGACCTGGGAGAGGGCTTGCTGTCGGCGCAGGCGATCGCCGATCCGCCGGTCTTCCGCCGCGCCCGCGCCGTGGCGCGCTTCGAGGACGGTCCAGTGCGTAGACTCGTTCACCGGCTCAAATATTCCGACCGTGGCGAACTCGCCGATCCGCTCGGCGCATGGATGGCGCGCGCCGGGGCCGATCTGCTGGCCGACGCGGACGCGATCGTGCCGACGCCGCTGCACGCGATGCGGCTTTGGACGCGCCGGTTCAATCAAGCCGCAGCGCTGGCGGGGGCTGTCGCTCAGGCGAGCGGCAAGCCGTTCGAGCCGCAATGGCTGCAGCGCGTGAAGGCGACGCGCAGCCAGGTCGGCCTCAGCCGGGAACAGCGGGCGCGCAACGTCCAGGGCGCCTTCCGCGTCGCGCCAGGCGCGCCGATCAAGGGCCGGCGCATCGTCCTCGTCGACGACGTGCTGACCTCGGGCGCGACCGCCAACGCCGCGGCGCGCGCTCTGCTGCGGGCCGGCGCGAGCGACGTCGACCTGCTCGTCTTCGCGCGGGTTGTGACGGGTTCGTGAAGCCCCATATAGTTGGTACATGACTGAATGACCGGGCCTTTCGCGCCCCAAGACGAGGAGCCCTGCGTGCCGCCGATTGTGATTTACACCAAGTCGACTTGTCCTTACTGCCACGCCGCGAAGGCTCTGTTGCAGCGCAAAGGGGTGGCGTTCGACGAGATTCGCGTCGATGGCGACCGCGCCGGTCAGGCCGCGATGGCGGCCAAGGCGGGCGGGCGTTCGACCGTGCCGCAAATCTTCATCGGCGATCGCCATGTCGGCGGCTGCGACGACCTTCATGAACTCGAGAGCGCAGGGCGGCTCGACACGCTGCTCGCTGGATGAACGATGATTAAATTCGCCCTGGCCTGTGAAAAGGGCCATGAATTCGAAAGCTGGTTTCCTGACGGTCCCGCCTACGACAAGCAGGCCAAGCGGGGGCTGATCGGCTGCCCGGAATGCGGCTCGACGCAAGTGAGCAAGGCGGTCATGGCGCCAGCGGTGGTCTCGCGACCGCAATCCGCCAAGCCCGGCGCGGCGGCCCCGCCTGCGCCGCTGATCGACGAGCGGCAGCGCGCTGTTCGCGAAACGATGCGCGCCTTGCGGCGGGAGATCGAGGCCAACACCGACGATGTCGGCGCGAAGTTTCCCGAGGTCGCTCGCGCCATTCACGCCGGCGAGGCGCCCGAGCGCGCGATTCGCGGCCAAGCCAAGCAGGACGAGGTCAAGGCGCTGCTCGAAGAGGGCGTCGACGTGATGCCGATGCCGTTCGCGCCCGAGGAATTCAACTGACGGCGCCCATCACTTCGCCGCGACGGCGAACTCCGAGGCCTCGATGACGGTGGTGCCGATCATCGTGCGCACCGAAACGCGGAACGGCATGAGCACGCGCGTACCGTCGATCGGCGCCAGCCAGACTTCGAGGTCTTTGTTTTCCGCCATGAACTTCGTGGCGGGGCGGTCGCGCCGATGGCCGGCGATCGGAACGTAGCGCACCGCGCAGACCGCAACCGGTCCGCTGTAGCCCTTGGCGGAGACTTCGCGCTGGCCGACATAAGCGAGCGTGACGTCGAACCGGGTGTAGCCGTCGAACACCGGAATCGTCCGGTCGCAGGCCGCCGGCCCGACGATCGGCCCTTTCGGCGGCGCGGGGATGATGAAGGCGCCGACGGGATCGACGATGCCGCGCATGTCCTTGTCGGAGAGAGGAACGCGGTCCGGCTTTTCGTCGAAGGGGGGCGAGATGTCGACGCCGGTCACCGCATTGTCGGCGAGCGACATGCGGATGGTGCGGGTCATCGACGCATTCTGCGCCGTGGTCGCGAAGCTCGCGGGCACGACGCGATTGCCGACGATGGATCCCTGGCCGGTCGAGGCGCCGCGCGAGCGCGAGATGAGGCTCGCAAGGCCGGACAACTTCGCCGTCGCGGCGATGTCGTAGCTGTTCGGCGTCAGTGTCGCGTTGACGCTGGCGACCCCGATCGGCAGCCCAATCAGAGAGACGTTGTAGGTCGCCCGCAGCATCTCGGCATGGGCGCCGAATGCCGCGTGCGAAACGACGAGAGCGCCCAAAGCCAAGCCGCGCGCCGCGCGCGCCGCGGATCGCCGCAACGACATCAACCCTCTCCTGACGCAAATCGAATCAGCATCGTTTCTGCCGGATTCCGCCAACAAAATGGCGCCCGACCTCTTAATGACTTTCCCCGACATCAACGCAAAAATGTTCGCTCGCCCGCTGTCAAGGTCTTGCAGCCGGAGCGGGGGCGGACGTAACCTCTGGCCATGGTCGAGACGGTCATATCCATTCGCACAGCGCGTTTCGGCGACGAGGCCGAGATCGCGAGGGTGCACGACGCGGCATGGCGGGACGCCTACCGCGGCGTGATTCCTGGCCGCGAATTGGAGCGTATGATCATGCGGCGCGGGCCGGTGTGGTGGCGTCGCGCCATCGCCGGCGGCACGCGTCTCATCGTTCTCGATTTCGCCGACAAAGTTGCGGGTTACTCCAGCTACGGGCGCAACCGGATGCCCTCGCTGAATCTGGACGGCGAGATTTTCGAGCTCTATCTCGCGCCCGAGTATCAGGGCTTGGGGCTCGGCCGGCGCATATTCGAGGCCGCCCAGCGCGATCTGGCGGCGCATGGCTTTTCGTCTTTCGTCGTGTGGGCGCTCGCCGACAATGAGCGCGCCTTGGGATTTTATCGCCGGCTCGGCGGCAGAATCGTCCGCCGCGCGCCCGAACAGTTCGGGCCCGAGACCCGCGAGCGCGTCGCTTTCGCCTTTGATTGAGCCCATCGTTCCGGGTATGACGATACAGCGGGCGCGACCCGTTTTGTTGTTATCTTTGGTCTCGGAGCAAACACGTGAATTTGGATTCGATCACGATCGGCAAGAACGCGCCGAATGACGTCAATGTCGTGATCGAAGTGCCGATCGGCGGCGAGCCGATCAAATACGAGATGGACAAGGCGAGCGGCGCTCTGACGGTCGATCGCTTCCTTTACACCTCGATGCGCTATCCCGGCAATTACGGCTTCATCCCCCACACGCTTTCCGACGACGGCGATCCTTGCGACGTGATCGTCGCCAACACGCGCGCGATCATTCCCGGCGCGGTGATGAGCTGCAAGATCGTCGGCGTGCTGTTCATGGAGGACGAGGCCGGCGGCGACGAGAAGCTGCTGGCCGTTCCCTCCGACAAGCTCACCCAGCGCTATGCGCGCGTCTCCAATTACACCGATCTGCCGGAGATCACGCTTCAGCAGATCGAACACTTCTTCGCCCACTACAAGGATCTCGAACCCAACAAATGGGTGAAGATCGTGCGCTGGGGCGACGCGGACGAGGCGCGCAAGATCGTCATCGAGGGCGTCGAACGCGCCAAGGCGGCCAAAGCCGAAAGCTGAGAAGGAAGCTCATGAAGCGCTCGTTCATCGACGCTCGGATCGAGGCGATGGCGGCGCTCTGCGAACGCCACGGCGTCCGGCTCCCGCCGTTCGCCGGGTGGAGCGAAGACAACTACCGCGCCGCACCCGAGGCGGCGCGGCGCATCGCGCAAGCGGGCCTCGGTTGGAACATCGTCGAGTTCAGGCCCGGCGCCTTCGCTGCGGAGGGACTCGGCGTCTTCACCCTGCGCATGGGCGACTGGCGCCAATTGGCGAGCGGGCGCGGCCGCCTTTACGCGGAAAAAGCGCTGATGGCGGAAGACGGCCAACGCACGCCGCATCACTATCATATCGTCAAAACCGAGGACATCGTGAACCGCGGCGGGGCGCGCTTCGTCGTCGAACTGTTCAAGGTCGACCGCGCCGGCGCGCCGCTCAAGGAGCGCTTCCGCGTCCTCAAGGACGTCGAGACGCTCGAACTCAACCCCGGCGACCGCGTCGTGCTCGAACCCGGCGAGAGCGTCACGCTCGAGCCTTTCGTCGCGCATGCTTTCTGGGCCGAGGGCGGCGCTGTGCTCGCCGGCGAGGTGTCGCTCGTCAACGACGACGCGAGCGACAACTACTTCCAGCCGCCGCTGCCTCCCGCCGCGCCGATCGAGGAAGATGCGCCGAGGCGTTATGTGACGGTTCGCGATTACGAGCGGCTCGTGGGGTCGATGGGGTGACACGGCGAGCCGGTGCGCATTCTGGTGGACGCGCCGAGCAGCTCTTTTCGTCATGCCCGGCCTTGTGCCGGGCACCCACGCCGGGCAGACGATTCTAACGTCATAGGCTCTATGTGACGGCGCCGCGTGGATGGCCGGGACAAGCCCGGCCAGGACGGTGTGCGTCCACCAGAATGCAAATGGCGCTAGCGCCCGGCGCCACGGTTACTTCCCCGCCGCGATGCTATGCAAGTCGAATATTTGCGGCGCTGGTGATAATCCGAGCCGACGGTTCCATCACTCAATTGTTATCTGACGTCGATCTGTATTGGTTCCAATACGGGGTGTGAACATTGATTAAATTTCATTTTACCTTTGTGGAACTTTAAATCGCGGTGACGCTTATTACCTCAGTGAAGCAGAGCAATTAATGCTTGAGACGCCTTCATAGGCGCCACGTCTTTGAGGAGAGGATCATGCGCTCACCGCTCACAAGTAAGACTGCGTGTGTGCTTTCCGCGATAGGGTTCGCTGTGGCCGCGGCCTGCGCGACCCCCGCGGCGGCGGCGAACTTCCACGGCGGCGGTGGCCACGGCGGCGGTTTCCACGGTGGCGGTTTCCATGGTGGCGGTTTCCATGGTGGCGGTTTCCATGGTGGCGGTTTCCATGGCGGCGGCTTCCACGGCGGCGGGTTCCACGGGCGCGGTTTCGCAGGCGGATTCCGCGGTGGGCGTTACGCTGGCCGCTACGGCCGCGGATGGGGCGGTGGATACGGATACCCCGGATACGGATACGGCGGCTACTATGGCGGATATTATTGCAACCCCGCCTTCGTGATCCTGAATCCGCTGATGTGCCTGTAAGCGACGCTCACGGACTTGCATCGGCGCGGGCGCCCCGCAAAGAGGGTCGCCCGGCATGTTAATTCTCTATGGCGGCCTGGTCGATTGCCGGTCGCCGAGCGAGTCCTCCGAGACTGCGGGATTTGGCGGGCGCTAGCGCCTTCTGCATTTTGGTAGAAGCAGCCTCTCCGGAGTCCACTTGTCATGCCCGCGGAAAAGCGGGCATCCAGGAGTCAAGGGCGAAGGCCTGCGGCGGCTACCTGGACCCCCGCTTTTCGCGGGGTGACAGGCTGTGTGCGTCAACCTACAGCAGCGCGCCCTAGAGTTCATGCCCGCGCCAGCCGCTCCATCGCATCGAGAAATTCCGCGATGAATCGTTTCGCCTCGACCGCGACGGCGACGTCGGCGCCGGCTTTGCGCTTCCAGACGCCGCGCCAATCGGCGACCGTCATGCCGCGGGTGAGTTCGCCCGCCGTTTCGATGTCGACCGCGACCCTTTCCGTCGTGATCAATGAAGGATCGATCGCGGCGGCGATCGCGAGCGGATCGTGCATGATGAACATCCGCTTGCCGCGCCACTCCAGCATCAGATCGAAGTAGTAGCGGGCGGCGTCGTCGAGGAAGCGCGTCAGTTCGGCCCCGCGCGGCAGAGCGGCGCAGCGCTCGACGAGGGCGGCGAGATCCTCCGGCATGAGCAGGGTCTGGTGCGTGACGTCGAGCCCGACGGCGACCAGCGGCGCCGCGCCCTCTCTGGCGAAAGCGCGAAACGTCGTGCGCGCCGCTTCCGGATCATGCCAGATGTTGAATTCGGCCGCCGGCGTGACGTTGCCGCCCTGCCGGAAGGCGCCGCCCATCAGGACGAGTCGCTTGACCAGCCGAGGCAGCGCCGGCTCGCGCAGCAAAGCCGCCGCGATGTTGGTGAGCGGGCCGGTGGCGACCAGCACCAGTTCGCCCTTCAGCGCATGCGCCTCGGCGATGATGCGGTCGATTGCATGCGGAGCGTCGTCGTCGCGCGGCGGCTCGGGCAGGATCGCATGACCGAGACCGCTCACGCCGTGCACGATGCTGGCGTCAGCCGGCGAGCTCACGATCGGCGCCGCGCAGCCGGGCCACACGGGCACGTCCGCGCGCCCGGCCAGCGCGAGAACCGCGCGGGTGTTGCGCGTCGCGCGCGTCAGGTCGACGTTGCCGGCGACGGTCGAGACGCCGATCAGCCGGGCGTGCGGAGAGGCGCAGGCGTAGAGAAGGCCGAAGGCGTCGTCGATGCCGGTGTCGACGTCGATGATCAGCGGCGTTGCTTCAACCGTCATGGCTTCCCCCTCTTCGCGGACTTGGCGCCGCCAAAAACGCCATTAAGGCGCGCAACTCGGCGGCGTCAACGCGCCGGCCTCACGCGAAGCCGCCTCGCTCCTTGCGCCGCCAGCGCCACAGCAATTGCAGCGACACGGCGGCGAGGCCGCAGGCGAGGCCGATCCAAAGGCCGAGCCCTCGCAATGGCGTCAGGAAGGCGAGCGCGAGTCCGATCGGTGCGCCGATCGCCCAATAGCCGACCAGCGCCATCATCATCGGCCAGCGCGAATCGTGGACGCCGCGCAGCATGTTGGTGAGCGCCGCCTGCGCGCCGTCGAAGAGCTGGAAGATCGCGGCGATGCGCAGGAACGCGAGCGCCAGCGGCACGATTTCCTCGGCGCCAGGGGCGTCGTCGGCGATGAAGGGCGCGACGAGCAATCTGGGAATAGCGAGCATCGTCAAAGCGGAGAGCGCGACATAGGCGATGGTGACGAGAAAGGCGACCCAGCCGGCGCGCGACACGCCGCGCGGATCGCGGGCGCCGAAGGCGTGGGCCACGCGCACGCTCGCCGCCTGGCCGAGGCCGAGCGGGATCATGAACGCCGTCGCGGCGATCTGGAGCACGATGGCGTGCGCTTCAAGCTGGATCGGTCCGATCAATCCCATCACGAGCCCGGCCGCGGCGAAGATCGAGATCTCGGCGGCGATCGTCGCGCCGATCGGCAGGCCGAGCCGCCACAATTGCGCGAACGCGCGCGCATCGAAGCGAGGAACGCCGGCGAACAATCTGTAGCGACGCAAATGCGGATCGAGAGCGGAATAGGCCGCCAGGATGAGCAGCATCAGCGATTGGGAAAGCGTGGTCGCGATCCCCGATCCGAACAGGCCCCATTTCGGCGCGCCGAAGTGACCGAACACCAGCGCGTAATTGGCGAGCGCGTTGAAGCCCACGGCGATGAGACCGGCAATGAGGATCGGCGCCGTCCGGCCAAGCGCCGCGAACGCCGAGCGGGCGCTGAAATAGAGCAGCGCCGGGGCGAGCGCCCATTGCAGGCCGTGCATATAGGCTTCGACCCGTTCGGCGAGATCCGACGGCTCGCCGATCGCCAGCAGGATCGCCCTCGCGTTCCAAAGCAGAGCCCAGACGGGCAAGGCGAGTAGGACCACGCTGATCAGCGCCTGTTGAAAGGTGCGGCGCAGGCCCTGCGTATCGCTCGCGTCCGAGCCGACGAGGCTGGCCGCGATGGGCGCGAGCGCGCCGATCACGCCGACGCAGAAGAGGAAGACCGGCATATAAAGATTCTGGCCGAGCGCGCCTGCGGCGAGCGCCTCAGGCGACAGCCAGCCGAGAATCATCACGTCGGTCGTCGACATGAAATTGACGGCGAGGTTGGTGGCGACGATCGGGCCGCTGAGCGCAAGGGTGGCGACGATCTCGCGCAGGAGCCAGCCGTGCGACGCGGCGATTGCAGGGTGTTTCAATTTTGTCATGGTCTACGCCGGCTCCGGCTGCCCCCGGCGTTCTATCGCCTCAGGCGAGCACCATCCGCGCCGCCTCCGCCATCGTCTGGCCGAGCACCGCGTGCGACTCGACCTCGAAATGAATGCCGTCGAGATCGGAGCAGGCGACGAATTCGCCGGCGTCGACGAAGCCGACTCGTTGGCGTTCCGCGACGTCCCGATAACGCTGCGCGAGAAGTTGCGACTTCTCCGCCGCGCCCTGAAACATCTCCGCGAAATTCGTCAGCTTGCGGATCGGCGGCGGCGCGACCAGCAGGATGCGCGGCAGGGCGCCGTCCGGCCCGAGGGCTTCGGCGCGCGCGAGGCGGATCAGAAACTCGGCGCCGTTGGCGATGTCACCCGGCGAAGCGGAAAACCGCATCTTCATGTCGTTGCAGCCAAGCGCGATGATCAACAGATCGAGCGGCGCGTGAGAGCGCAGGCAGGGCGGAAGATAGTCTGCGCCGCGCCGGTCGGGCTCGATCGGATCGTTGAAAACGGTGGTGCGGCCGTTGAGACCTTCCTCGATCACGCGATAGGCGGCGCCGAGCTCGCGCTGCATCACGCCGGTCCAGCGCACGTCGGGCGCGAACCGCGTTCCAGTCGCGGGATCGTATCCCCAGGTGTTCGAGTCCCCGAATGCGACGATGACGGCCATTGCGCGCTCCTCGCGCCGTCTCTAGTGGGGCGCCGCCGTGGGGTCAATGCGCCGAGGGCGCGCTACGCCGCTGGCTGCCCGCATTACCAAACCGTATAGCCGGCGCCGCGTTCTCGCCACGCGGCGTCGGCAAGCCCGGCGTCGGCGCTTCTGTGGGAGAGACCGCCGTTGAAGCCTTTCGTCGCTTTCTTCGTCTGTTTCAGCCTGATCGCCACAGCGGCGTCCGCGCTGGCCGGGCCGCGGCTGAAGCCGCTGATGCGCCAATGGAAATCCGAGGTCGCGCGCGCCGAGCCGATGCTCGCGGGCGCCGCCCCTTACGACGAGGCGGAGCTGCGTCGCGTCATGAACGGCTTTGTCGCCGATACGCAGGAGATCGAGGCGGGACTCGCGGGTCACAGCGCCGAGGCCGCCGCCTTCAAGGGCCGCTTCGCCCAGTTCCGGGCCGACGCCGCGGATGTGCTCGCTTCGCTCGCCTCTCGCGAGGCTGCGCGGGGCAAATTCGCGCGCCTGCGGCGCGAATGCGCCGGATGCCACGACGTCTTTGCGAATTGAATGCATTTCGAGATCATTGGGGAGATCCGTCCATGTCAACGAAGCGTTCCGCTCTCACGCGGGTGTTGCATCTCGCGCTGCTGATTGTGGTGTTGCACCAGCTTCTCAGCAGCCTATGGACGGAAATGCCGCCGCCGGGCGAAGCGATGGGCTGGCCCCTTTATTTGCACGAGCGCGCTGGGATCGCCGGCGTCGCGATCCTCGGGCTTTTCTGGGTCTGGCTCTTCGCGCGCGGGCTGCGCGAGCCCTCGCTCGGGCGGCTCTTTCCCTGGTTCTCGCCGGCGCGCGTGGCGGCGGTGTTCGCTGATGTCGCCAATCTCTTGCGTGCGCTCGTCCGGTTGCGCCGGCCGCCGCTCGAACTCGACGCTTTGGCGAGCGCGACGCATGGGCTCGGCCTGCTGGTCGCCTCGTGGATGGCGCTGACGGGCGGGTTGTGGTTCTTCGTCTTCGAAGGGGGGAGCTATGGGCGAACCGTCCTCGGCCTGCATCGGCTGGCGGCCAATCTGATGTGGGCCTATCTGATCGGCCACGCGACGGTCGCCGTTCTGCACCAGGCGCTCGGCGACGACATCTTCTCTCGCATGTTCTGGTCCAAGTCGCGCAGAGCGGTCGCCGCGGAACGAAGATCCTGAACACGGCGAAGGCGGCTGCGCCGCGCCGGGGCGGCGGACTGATCTAGCGCCATTTGCAATGGGGTTGACCCACACCGTCGTGGCCGGGCTTGTCCCGACCATCCACGCGGCGCCGTCACATAGATCCTATGACGTTGGAATCGTCGGCTCGGCGTGGGCGCCCGGCACAAGGCCGGGCATGACGAAAAGAGCTGCTCGGCGCGTCCACCAGAATGCGGAAGGCGCTAGCGCCCGCGAAGCACTTCGGCGGCGCGCGCCAGAGCGCAAAAGCCTGCGACGTCAATCTCCTCGGCGCGTCGGGTCGGGTCGAGCCGCGCCGCTTCCATCAGCGCGCCGAGATCGACGCCGATCTGCGCGGCGAAGGATTTCAGCGACTGGCGCAGCATCTTGCGCCGCTGGCCGAAGGCCGCCTGCGTCGCCGCTGACAACAGGCCCGCGTCGCACGGCTCGGGACGCTCGCGCGGAATGAGTTCGACGACGCTCGACGTGACTTTCGGCGGCGGCGTGAAGGCGGCGGGCGGCACGTCGAACAGCAGCCGCGCGCGCGTGCGCCAGCCCGCGAGCACGGCGAGCCTGCCGTAGTCGGCGCGCTCGGCGGGCGTCGCGACGATGCGCAGCGCGACCTCTCGCTGAAACATCAGGATGAGCCGGTCGTAGAACGGGGGCCAGGGCTCGGCTTCCAGCCAGCGCGTCAGCAGCGCAGTGCCGATGTTGTAGGGCAGGTTGGCGCAAATGCGCAGCGGCGCGCCGGCCGCCTTTGCGACGAGGGCCGCAGGATCGACGGCAAGCGCGTCGCCGGCGATGATCTCGAGCCGGCCGGGCCAATGGGCGGCGATCTCGGCGAGCGCGGCGAGGCAACGTTCGTCACGCTCGATGGCGATCACTTTCCTCGCGCCGTTGGCCAGCAGCGCCCGGGTCAGCCCGCCGGGGCCGGGGCCGACCTCGACCACCGCGACGCCTTCGAGCGGCCCGGCGGCGCGCGCGATGCGGCCGGTCAGATTGAGGTCGAACAGAAAATTCTGGCCAAGCGACTTCTTCGCGTCGAGCCCGTGCGCCGCTACGACTTCACGCAGCGGCGGTAAGCCGTCGGCGGCGAGGCTCACGGCGCCAGACGCGCGGCCAGGCGCAAGGCCTCGATCAGGCTCGCCGGATTGGCGACCCCCTTGCCGGCGATGTCGAAAGCCGTGCCGTGATCCGGCGAGGTGCGAACGAACGGCAGACCCAATGTGACGTTGACGCCGGAATCGAAGGCGAGCGTCTTGGCGGGGATGAGGCCCTGGTCGTGATACATGGTGAGCGCGACGTCGTAGCGCGCACGCGCCGCCGGATGGAACATCGTGTCGGCGGGCAGGGGGCCGCTGACGTCGAGGCCGTCGGCGCGAAGCTCGGCGATCGCGGGGGCGATGATCTCGATTTCCTCGCGTCCCATCGCGCCCCCTTCGCCCGCGTGGGGATTGAGGCCGGCGATCGCGAGACGAGGCCGAGCGAGGCCGAAGCGCCGGACCATGTCGGCCGCGGCGATTCGCGCGGTCGAGACGATGAGTTCGCGTGTGAGCTGTTTGGGGACCTCGCTGAGCGCGATGTGGATCGTCACCGGCACGACGGCGAGCAGGGGCGACCAGATCATCATCACCGGCTGCGCGGGAGCGCCCCAGGCGGCGGCCAGTTCGCCGAGGAATTCGGTATGGCCGGGAAAGCGGAAGCCGGCAGCATAGAGCGTCGCTTTGGCGATCGGGTTGGTGACGATGGCGCGCGCCTCGCCGGAGCGGACATAGCCGACCGCGCGCTCGATCGATTCGATCGTGGCGGCGGCGAAGGCGGCGTCGG
>DASXGX010000044.1:0-87935 GCA_036488815.1 Roseiarcus sp. | reverse complement strand
GTCCGGTCTTCTGCGCCCGAGCCAGGCTCAGAAGCGCTGAACGCTCCGCTTCGCTCAAGTGAATCGCAACCGCCGTCCTGCCCATCCCGCAACTCCCCCGTCGCAGGACAGTCATACTTATTTATCGATCACGACACTAGACCATGCGACGATTTGCTCTTTCGCCGCGCTCCCTTGGCGAAGCCGTGGCCGGCTTCGCCGCGCTGGGACGACCCGCTGGGTCAGCGATACCAGCAATGGCCGTTGTGACAGACGCGCTGGTGCGGGTAGATGAAGCTGGGACCGGCGCAATGGTGGTACCAGTGATAGCCGCTCAAGCCGAGGCGATAGCAGCCGGCATCCGCCGCGCTTGACGCGAGAACGATCGTCGACAGCATAACCGCTCCGGCGGCGAATATGGAAAATACGCGCATAAAATGTGCTCCCTCTCCGTTGGTGGGCGCCACTAGGCTACACGGCTCCCAGACCGGCGGCAGCACTCGGATTCTACTCAGGAACGTTCGCCTTTCCCGCGTTCAGACCGGCGAGACAATCGACGATGGCGGGCACGTCCTCGGCGGCTTTGCCATGCGTTGGAGGAAAGCAGCGGCTCGGTCGGCGCCATGCCGGCCGATTGGCAGCTCAGGCGGTTGGCGTTGACGGCGTGCGCCTTCTCGCCGGCAAGACGCGGGTGGGGTCGATCGGCGGGACGGCGGTTGAGCGCAACGTCGCGCCGCCGCCCGTCGCGGTGGGGGCATCAGCTCCCGTTCGAGTTGTTGTAGCAGGCGTAGCCGAGAAGGGCTTGGTTCGGACCCCAAACCGCCCGAGACATGTCCGCCCCGCAATTGTTCGCGTTTCGGACGTAATGGCTGGCGGGATCGTGGGACATCGACGCTTCGGCGGCGCGTGCGATCTCGTGCCGGCTGACCAGGGTCTCGCCTTGAGCCATGGCGGCGGACGTGAGGGACAGAAGGGCGACGATGGCGACAAATGTGCGGTTCATGATTGGCTCCTTGCGTTTTGTTGATGCCCCATAGTCCTGCAACGCGATCGATCGTTCCAATTCATTATTCGCGTCATATCAATCTGAACTGGAGATTATGCCGTCTGGTCGCGGCTAGGCGCGCGCGAGAGCGGCACGATAGGCGTGCACAAAATGAGACAGGCCCGCATCGCCTCGCCGTCCTGGTCGTGGTCGCTGTCGAGCAAATGCGGGAATTGGGGCGTGGGCCGCGTTAAGCGGCGCCTTCGATCCAGCAGAGGTCAGTTTGGGGGATGGCTTGACGGGCTGTCCGATTCCGCGCGAGCATCCCGCTATGACGCTCGCCCGCCTGATTCTTATCGTTTTGGCTTTATCTTGCGCCGCCGCGCTCGCTGGATGCGACGCCTGCGGCGACTGGCCGTGGACCCAGCAGCAGAAGTCCTGCCACGGCGAGGCGGTACGCTAGAACCGTGCGCTGGTGGGTTGTCATGCCGCGCAGAGAGCGGCATTCAGCGGCAAGCGCTTCATAACAGTCTGGACCCACAGACGGCGCGAATTTTTCACCCAAACGTGACCGGCCAATAGGAAACGCTTGCCCCGGCGGAGCTTGCTGCGCGGCGGACCCGGCGCCACAAGTCGACCCGACAAGCCCGGTACCCGATGCGCCACACCACCATCCTCACGGCCTTGATCGTCGCCACGGCCCTGTTCATGGAAAACATGGACGGGACCGTTCTGGCGACGTCGCTGCCGGCCATCGCGCAGGATCTCAAGCAGGATCCGATCGTCCTCAAACTCGCGCTGACGTCCTATATGCTGACGCTGGCGGTGTTCATCCCCGCTTCCGGCTGGGTCGCCGACAAGCTCGGGGCGCGGACCGTGTTCTGCTCGGCAATCATCACCTTCACGCTCGGCTCGATCTGCTGCGGCGCTTCCACCTCCCTGCCGACGCTGATTGCGGCGCGTGTGTTCCAGGGGTTTGGCGGCGCGATGATGGTGCCAGTCGGCCGTCTCGTGCTGCTTCGCTCGACGCCGAAGTCGCAGATGGTGAACGCCCTCGCCTATCTCACCGTTCCCGCGTTGATCGGCCCGGTCGTAGGGCCGCCCCTCGGCGGCTTCATCACCACCTATTTCCAGTGGCGCTGGATTTTCTGGATCAACGTCCCGATCGGCCTCATCGGCGTCGCGCTGACGCTGCGTTTCATCGAGAACATTCGCGAACGCGACGTCGGGCGTTTCGACTTCAAAGGCTTTTTCCTTTCCGGGCCGGGGCTGCTGTCGCTGATCTTCGGCCTGACGCTGCTCGGCAGCAATCTCGCGCCGGCGAGCGTCATGGCGACGTTGATCGTCGGCGGCCTGGCGTTGCTCGTCGCCTACGTGCGCCACGCCCGGAGAGTTCCCGACGCGATCATCGACCTCGGTTTATTGAGGACGCCGACCTTCTTCGCCGGCGTCGTCGGCGGCTTCATCTTTCGCATCGGCATCGGCGCGATCCCCTTCCTGCTGCCGCTGCTGCTGCAGATCGGATTCGGTCTGACGCCCTTCGAATCGGGCTCGCTTACTTTCGCCGCGGCCGCCGGCGCGATGGCGATGAAATTTTCCGCCGCGACCATTCTGCGCCGGATCGGCTTCCGTCGGGTGCTGATCTTCAACGCCGTCCTTTCAGCGGCGTTCATCGCCTCGTACGGCCTCTTCGGCGTGCAGACGCCGCACTGGCTGATGCTCGCGCCGCTGCTGGTCGGCGGATTCTTCCGTTCGCTCGAATTCACCGCGCTCAACGCCATCATCTACGCCGACGTCGACCAGGCGCGCATGAGCCGCGCGACCAGCTTCGCCAGCGTCGCTCAGCAGATGTCCGGAGCGATCGGCGTCGCCATCGCCGCCGCGAGCGTCGAAGCGTTTCGCTACGGGCTCAGCGGCGGCGAACTCGTGGCGCGCGACATGACGCTGACCTTCGGCGTCGTCGCGCTGGTCACCTTGGGCTCAGTCCCGATCTTCCTGCGCCTGAAACCCGACGCCGGCGCGCAGGTGTCGGGCCAGCGTCTCGTCGCCGAAACGACGGCGCCGGGAGCGGCGACCAGTTGAGAAAAGGCGGCGAAGCCGCGCCGCTCAAACGATCTTGCCGCGCGCGGCCACCGGCCACACCGCGGTTTCGCCGCCGCGCACGACATGCACCGCATCGACCATGTTGGTGACGACGCAAGCGTGATTGGGGACGATGCGCAGCCGATCCCCGACCCGCAAGCCGGTCGGCCGCTCGGTCGCGATGAGACGCCCGTGCTCCTCAGAGAGCTGATCGATGACGAGATCGGGACGGCCAAGCACATGACCATGGCCCGTCAGGCCCAGGAGATCGGAGGTGAGGGTCTTGCTGCCGGCGTCGATGATCGCTCGGTTCGGCGCTGGGGTCGAAACCACCGTCGCCAGCACGGTGAGCGCGCAGTCGTCCCAGCCGCAGACGCCGCGCGCGACAAGCGAACGGTCGTTGTAGACATAGGTGCCAGGCCGGTATTCGGTCGTCACCGGCGCTTCGTGCGCCCGCATCATGTCGGGCGTTCCGCCTGAGGTGATGCAGGGAACGGCGAGCCCCGACGCCTCGATCAAGCCTTTCGCCGCCGTCATGAACGCCTGCACCTTGGCCGCTCCGCCGACGGGCGGGTAGGTCATCAGGCCGCCAAAGGCGAGGCCCGGCGCAGCCGCTATGCGCCGGGCAAGTTCGCCCGCCTCCTCGGGCGTTCCGACGCCGCATCGGTCGGCGCCGACGTTGCATTCGACCAGCACAGTCAGCGGCGAGGCCGAGGCGAAGGCGGCGGAGAGGCCGTCGATCACGGTCGCGCTGTCGGCGACGACCGCGAGCTTGACCCGACCGGCGAGCGCCCTCAACGCGCGAAGCTTGTCGTCGCCGACGATGTTGTAGGTGAGCAGGATGTCGCGAATGGCGTCGCTGCCCGCGGCCATCGCCTCGGCCTCCGAGACCTTCTGGCAGGTGATCCCGATCGCGCCGGCGCGAAGCTGCATCTCGGCGATCGCCGGCAGCTTGTGGGTCTTGATATGCGGCCGCACCTTGAGGCCATGCGAATCCGCATAGCCCTGAAATCGCGCGATGTTACGCTCGGCGACGTCGACATCGACGACGACGGCCGGAGTGGAGATCGCCTCGACCAAATGATCCTCCTCGAATGCTGGCCCGATGACGGAGCTTGACAAGAAAAACGTCCGGTGCTTCGGTTTGTCAATCCATTATTTGAGACATGTGTCCACAATAGCGGATATCAATTCACTTGTCTGGGAGGTCCAAGCGATGAAATTCCTGGTCACCGCGGCGGCGGCCCTCGCCGCCCTCGCCTTTGCGGCGGCGACGCCGGCCGGCGCGCAGCAAACTCAAAGCAAGCTCGACAAAGTACTGGCGCGCGGCCGGCTGGTCATGGGCACCGGCAGCACCAACGCGCCCTGGCATTTCAAGAGCGCCGACGACAAGCTGCAAGGGTTCGACATCGACATGGGCCGGATCATCGCCAAGGCGCTGTTCGGCGATCCCGACAAGATCGACTTCGTCATCCAGTCGTCGGACGCGCGCATTCCCAACATCACGACCGACAAGGTCGACATCACCTGCCAGTTCATGACGGTGACGGGCGAGCGCGCCCAGCAGGTCGCGTTCACGATTCCCTACTATCGCGAGGGCGTCGGCCTGATGCTCAAGAACGACAGCAAGTACGCCAACTACCAGGCGCTCAAGGCGGCCGGATCAGCCGTGACGATCTCCGTGCTGCAGAACGTCTACGCCGAGGCGATGGTCCACGCCGCGCTGCCGCAGGCCAAGGTCGATCAGTACGAGTCGGTCGACCTCATCTATCAGGCGCTCAATTCGGGCCGCGCCGACGCGGCGGCCACCGACCAGTCCTCGCTCGCCTGGTACATGCTGCAAAACCCTGGCCGCTATCGCGACGCCGGCTACGGTTGGGATCCGCAGACCTACGCCTGCGCGGTCAAGCGCGGCGACCAGGATTGGCTCAACTTCGTCAACACCGCGCTGCACGAGGCGATGACCGGCGTCGAGTTCGACTCCTACGCCAAGTCGTTCAAGACCTGGTTCGGCAAGGATCTTCCGCCGCCCACCATCGGCTTCCCGGTCGAATACAGCAGCAAGTAAAGCGAACACGAGCGCGGCGGCAGGGCTACTCGCCGGCTCGCCGCGCCGCCAAGCGCGAGGCGCTTCTCGATGGGCTACACGCTGAATTTCGCCGCCGTCTGGCGCAGCTTCGACCTGCTGCTCGATGGCCTGGGGCTGTCGCTCGCCCTCGCCTTCGGCGGCGTGTTGATCGGCTGCGCGATCGGCATCTTCGTCGCTTTCAACCTGACTGTGAAGTCGCGGATGCGGCGCGGTCCCGCGCAGACCTACGTGACGATCATCCGCAACACGCCGATCCTCGTGCTGATCCTGTTCGTCTATTTCGGCCTGCCGCAACTCGGAGTGTCGCTGAGCAAGACGACGAGCTTCGTGCTGACGCTGGCGGTCTATTCCGGCGCCTATCTGGCCGAGGTGTTTCGCGCCGGCCTCGCCGCGGTGCCGCCCGGCCTGCGCGAGGCGGGTCTCGCGATCGGCCTGCGCGAGAGTCAGATCCGCATGTCGGTCATTCTGCCGTTGATGCTGCGCAACGCCCTGCCCTCGCTCGGCTCGACCTTCATCTCCCTCTTCAAGGACACTTCGCTCGCCGCCGCGATCGCGATTCCTGAGCTGACGTTCGAGGCCCGCAAGATCAACGTCGAGACGTTCCGCGTCGTCGAGACTTGGATCGTGACCAGCCTGCTCTATGTCGCCACATGCTCCGTGCTCGCCGCGCTCATCCGCGTGGCCGAGCGCCGCATCGCCATTCCCAGGTGATGCAAATGGATTTTGCAGCCCTATTCAATGACGTCTATCTGGCGCGCTTCGCGATCCTCAAGGGTCTCGGCGTCACGATCGCGATTTCAGCGCTGTCGATCGTCCTCGGCACTTTGCTCGGCGTCGGCGTCGGACTGGTGCTGACCTACGGCCCCAAGCCGGCGCGTTGGCTCGCGCGCGGCTACACTGATTTCATCCGCGGCACGCCTGTGCTGGTCCTCGTGTTCGCGAGCTATTACGTGCTCGGCGTCGTCGGCGTCGATTTGCCGCCCTTCGATGCGGGCGTGCTCGCGCTGACCGTCTTTTGCGGCTCGCATGTCGGCGAGATCGTCCGCGGCGCCTTGCAGGCCATCGCCGCAGGACAGACCGAGGCCGCCAAGGCGATCGGCCTGACGTTCTCGCAGACCTTCGCCTACGTGCTGTGGCCGCAGGCGCTGCGGCAGATGCTGCCCGCCTGGGTCAATACGGCGGTCGAGATGGTGAAAGCTTCGACGCTGCTGTCGATCATCGGCGTCGGCGAGCTGCTGCTGAGGGTCCAGGAGTTGATCTCGCGCACCTTCCTCAGCCTCGAGTTCTATCTCTTCGCCGGCTTGCTCTATTTCGCCGTCAATTTCGCCATCGAACGGCTCGGGCGCGCCATCGAGCGCCGCGTCGCCCTTCCGACCTGAGACGCGTCATGTCCGACACCCTTCTCGAAATCCGCGACTTGCACAAGCGCTTTGGCCTGGTCGAAGTCCTCAAGGGCGTCGACTGCGTCATGCGGCGCGGCGAAGTGATCAGCGTCATCGGCTCCTCCGGTTCCGGCAAGACGACGATGCTGCGTTGCATCAACATGCTCGAGGAATTCGAGGGCGGCTCGATCCGCATCGACGGGGAGGAGATCGGCTACGAATCCGTCGGCGGCAAGCGGCGGCGCAAGAAGGAGCGCGAGATTACGCGCCAGCGTGCGCTGACTGGCATGGCGTTTCAGCAATTCAATCTGTTCCCGCACATGAACGCGATCGACAACGTCATGCTCGGCCTCGTCAAGGTCAAGCGCATGACGCGCGACGAGGCGCGCGCCGTCGCCGAGAAATGGCTCGACCGCGTCGGCCTCACGAGCCGCGCCGGACATTACCCTGGCCAGCTCTCGGGCGGACAGCAGCAGCGTGTCGCCATCGCGCGCGCCATCGCCATGAATCCGAAACTCATGCTGTTCGACGAGGTCACGTCGGCGCTCGATCCGGAACTCGTCAGCGAGGTTCTGCAGGTCATCAAGGGCCTCGCCGCGGACGGCATGAGCATGCTCATCGTCACCCACGAAATGCGCTTCGCCTACGAAGTGTCGACGCGCGTCATCTTCATGAACCAGGGCCGGATCGGCGAAGAAGGCGATCCGCGCGAGATGTTCAACCGGCCACGGAGCGAACGCCTGGCCGAATTCCTCAAATCATCGCAGTTCACCAAGTAGTCGGAGAGTTCATTGACGATCAAGCGGTACGGCGCCGGCGAGACCGGCGCAGGAAAACAGCCCCTGCCCTTCGCACGGGCGGTCGAGGCGGACGGCTGGCTCTATGTCTCCGGCCAGGTGTCGATGGAGAACGGCGAGATCATCGGCGGCGGCGTCGTCCCCCAGGCGCGCAAAGCGATCGAGAACGTCGTCGCCATCCTCCACGAGGCCGGCTACGACCTCCGTGACGTGGTCCGGGTCGGCGTCTGGCTCGACGATCCCCGCGACTTCGCCGCCTTCAACGCGGTCTATGCGGAGTACTTCGGCGTCGCGCCGCCCGCCCGCGCTTGCGTGCAATCGCGCATGATGGTCGACTGCAAAGTCGAGATCGACTGCGTCGCCTACAAGGCCAAGTGACCTGAACACGTGACGGAGCACGAAATGTCGAGCCGCGGGTCCGCCTCGGAGGCGCCGCATGGATGACCTCTCGGATCAGGCGGTCAATCGCCGGGCCCGCGGCCTCGACCGCGCCTTCGAAATTTTGCAGTTCCTGCGGTTGCGCCGTCAGCCGGCGCGGCCCAACGAGATTGCGGTCGGGATCGGCGCGCCGCGCTCCTCCGTCTACGAGCTCGTCAACCTCCTGCTTCGTCAAGGGGCGCTCGAGCACCGGGGCGAGGACGGCCGGGTCTTCCTCGGCCGCCGGCTCTATTTTTTCGGCACGGCCTACGCCGAAGAGTTCGACCTGATGCGCGAGTGCGAGCGGCTCTTGAGCAAGCTCGCCGAGGATACCCGCGAGACGGCGCAGATGTGCTTGCTCGAAGGCGACAAATACACCGTCGCCCAATCGCGCGACGGAGTGCGCCCCTTCCGCATTTCCTCGAACGTCGGCGAACCGGTGCCGATCCCCTGGACAGCCTCCGGACGGCTGCTCGTCTCGCACCTGAGCGACGCCGAAATTCTTGCTCTCATTCCCGACGAAGATTATCGCCTTCCCAACGGACGGCGCCTCCAACCGGCCGACTTCATCGCCGAGGCGAGGGAGGCGGCGCGGCGAGGCTCGATCGCCATGGACAGCGTCGTAGACACCTTCACACGCTGCTTCGCGGCGCCCGTCTATCGCACAGGCCGCGTATGCGTCGCCACGTTGTGCCTCGTCGCCCCGCGCGAGGACGGCTTGCGTAACGGCGACGCCTATCTGCGCGCGCTTGTCGAGGCGGCGAGCGATCTGTCGAGCCGCCTCGGATACGCGGAGCCCGGCGGAGCGGCGTCAGCGAACGCTTGAGCCGTTCTCATTCGGCGGCTCTCTCTCGGAATGCGTGCCGCGGAAGCCTGTCGCGAGCACATAGAGCTCTGCGCTGTCAGCGCGGCTTGCCTTCGGCTTCAGATGCCGCACGGTGACGAAGTCGCGCTTCAGCCGCGCCAGCAAATCGCCCTCCGAGCCGCCTTGCAGCACTTTGGCGACAAAGAAGCCGCCCGGCGCGAGCACGCTCATCGCGAAATCCGCCGCAAGCTCGGCGAGGCCGACGATCCTGAGATGGTCCGTCTTGCGATGGCCGGTCGCGTTGGCGGCCATGTCGGACATCACCCCGTCGGCGAGGCCGCCCAGCCACTCGCGAAGCCGATCCGGCGCCTCGGCGTCGTGGAAGTCCATCACCTTGAACTCCACACCAGGGATCGGGTCGATGTCGAGCAGATCGATGCCGATCACCCGCCCCTTGCCTTCGACGGCCTTGACGGCCGCGGCCGCGACCTGGCTCCAGCCCCCAGGCGCCGCGCCGAGATCGACGATGCGGCCGCCTGGCTTGAAGAGCTTGTACTTCTCCGCCATCTCGATCAGCTTGTAGGCGGCCCGCGAGCGCAGACCGTCGCGCCGCGCCTGAGCGACGAAGGGATCGTTGAGCTGACGTTCGAGCCACAGCGTCGAGGACAGCGAGCGCTTGCGCGCCGTCCGCACCCGGGTCTTCAGCGCGCGGCCGCCTTCTCGCCCCGATCCTCCAGTCGTCATCTCACGGCCTGGCGTGAGGGCCGACGCGGTCGGCCCGCATCATCTGGGTGAGGATGCCTTCGCGCAGTCCCCGGTCGGCGATCCGTATCCGCTCAGCCGGGAAATGAAGGCGAATCGCCTCGAGGATTGCACAACCCGCCAGCACGAGATCGGCTCGTTCGATGCCGATGCAGGCGTTGGCGGCCCGCTCGGCGTAGGACATGCCGCGCAGACGCGAGACCGTCGCGTCGACCTCGGCGCTGGTGAGCCAGAGGCCGTCGATCACGCGCCGATCGTATCGCGGCAGGTCGAGATGCACGCCGGCAATGGTGGTGACCGTCCCGGACGTTCCGAGCAGGTGGAAACGGCCACAGCGCCGGTGACTGGCGACGCGCTCCGCAAACGGGGCGAGCGCCTCGGCGACGCGCTGCGTCATGGCGACGAACACCTCCGGCGTGACGAGGTCGCCCCCGAACGTCTCGGCGAGCGACACGACGCCCAGGCGAAGCGATTCCCAGGCCTCGATCCGGCCTGGAGTGGTGATATCGCGCGGCGTGCGGTTGAGCCAGATGATCTCGGAAGAGCCGCCGCCGATGTCGAACAAAACGATCGACTCCGCCTCGCGGTCCGCAAGTTCGCCGCAGCCGGCGACCGCGAGCGCGGCCTCGGTCTCGCGGTCGACGACTTCGAGCTGGAGCCCGAGGCGCTCATGCACCTCGGCGAGGAAGTCCGCGCCGTTTTGGGCGGCGCGGCATGCCTCCGTTGCAATGAGCCGGGCCCTGGAGACGCCGCGCGACACCATCTTGTCGCGGCAGACGCGCAGCGCCTCGAGCGTCCGCTGGATGGCCGCCTCGCTCAGCCGCCCGGTCTGCGAAAGCCCTTCGCCCAGGCGGACGATGCGGGAAAATGCGTCGACGACGCGAAAGCCGTCGGCGGTCGGACGCGCGACCAGGAGACGGCAGTTGTTTGTCCCTAGGTCCAGCGCGGCGTATGGCCCCGGAGCCCCCCGCTCCGGCCGAAAATGGCCAAGAGGCGGAGCGCGCCGCGGCGGGCGTCCGGACACGGGGCTCAATGGCAGCGCTTGAGCCAATCGGCGACTCCTTGCGTCCCGTGTGCAGCCGGGACAACATTTCGCCATGAACTGTAGCAACCTTGGCGAAGGATGCAATCCGTTAAGCCGAGGACGCCCCGCCGGTTAGGGCTTGAAGAAGGGGTGGCGCACCCTGTCGCCGACTTTCAGCCCGATCTGGGCCGCAACGCCGCCATTGACTTCCAGCACTGCGACGCACGGTCCGCCCGAGGGGATCACCGCCTCCGAAAGCGGCTCCGCATTGGCGACGATGTGCGTGACGAGGCCGTTCCGGCCGATGAAGATCATGTCGAGCGGGATGTAAGTGTTCTTCATCCAGAAGGCGACCGGCCCCTCGTGATCGAACTCAAACAGCATGCCGCGGTCCGCCGGCATGTACCGCCGGTTCATCAGGCCCTTCTCTCGCGAGGCTTCGTCGGCTGCGACTTCGACCTGGAACGTGTGCGCGCCGCTCGCGGTGACCACCGACAGCGCCGAGAAATCGGCGGCGCGCGGGCTGATCAAGGCGAACAGAAAGACGGCCTGAGCGATGAGAGCCAAGGCGACCACGCGGACCCACTGCCCGCGGACGACAAATCCGCCGCGCATAAGCGACGTAGGCAAATGAACCACACCATCCTCCATGAGAGCGACCGCCCCGACACGCGCAACGGCGCGCGGCGAAAGATGGATGCAAGCTTTCGTCAAGAACGCGACTGCCAAGCGATCCAAACCGTGCGGCGATTCGAACAACCGCCGTGCGGTCTAGCGCGCCGCCGCCGCTCGTTCAATGCTGCGAAGGAAGCCGCGCGCCTTCGAGCGGACGCACCTCGGCCGCGAGCAGGCCCTTAGGCCCCGGCCCGAAACGCGCGAGCATCGTGTCGCCCGGCTGGGGATCGGCGAAGCCGTAGCGCCGCAACGTCTCCATATGGACGAAGATGTCCTCGGTGCCCTCGCCGCGCGTCAGGAAACCGAAGCCGCGCGAACGATTGAACCACTTGACGATCACGATCTCGAACGAGCCGACGCTCGCCGCCTGAGCGCGTGTGCGCGCGGCCGGCAATTGCGGCGCGTGCGCCCCCTCGCCCGGCGTCACCGAAAGCACGCGGAACACCTGCAGGCCCCGGTCGCGCCGCTGCGCTTCCGCGACCACACGCGCGCCTTCGTAGATCGTCTGGAACCCGTCGCGCCGAAGCACCGTCACATGAACGAGGACATCGGCCTCGCCGCTGTCCGGCACGATGAAGCCATAGCCCTTCGAGATATCGAACCATTTCACTCGGCCGACGATCTCGACCAGCCCAACCGGACGTTCATCCGCAACCACTGAGGCTGGACTGGAGAACGTCGGCAGCGTTTTGAACACGTCTTCGCTCACATTGGCCCCCAAACAACGCACGCGTCGCCGCGCCAGAGGCTCACTTGCGCATCGCTAGAAGGGAGTGGTCCGCCTGACTCCGCTTCATGTGCGACATTTTGTCGCAAGTGATTCTCTTAATAAGAGGATACCAAAACCGCGAAGACGGCCTAGCGAAATCTCGCGACGCCGCAGAAACGCTGTGGATAGCAATGGAGAGACGCAAGCGCCGCACGAAGAACCGACGCTGGGTGATGAAGCGCCGCAAGCAGGCTGAAAGCTCTAGGAAAGCCTCGGTTATTCGCCTTCGTCTTCGGGCTCCGGCGGCGGCGCCATGCCTTCGAGCCCGCGCAGCAGATCCTCTTCCGTCATGCGGTCGAATTGCGCTTCGGAACCGTCGTCGGCTTGCACGGGCGCGCTCGCGTGAATCATCGGCGGAGCCGCTTCGGTCTCGGGCTCGTCGACCTCGACGTGCTTCTGCAAAGCGTGAATGACGTCTTCTTTCAGATCGTCGGGCGACAGTTTCGAGTCGGCGATTTCGCGCAACGCGACGACTGGGTTCTTGTCGTTGTCGCGCGCGACGTGGATCTGCGCGCCCGACGAGATCGCCCGCGCGCGATGACTCGCCATCAGGACGAGCTCGAAGCGGTTGTCGACTTTGTCGATGCAGTCTTCAACGGTGACGCGCGCCATGGCTGCTCCTTGAGGGCGAAGCGATACTGTGTGGGATCGCGCCTCCTACACCGCGCCGCGAGCCAAAGCAAGCAAAACCGGGGAATCCCGCACGGCGCGTCCGGGCGGCGGCCGCTCCCCCAACGCTAGGTCAGACCTGGCGAATCACCTTGGCGAAATCAGTTAATACGTTGGAAACAAGTTCACTCTAAATTAAACAGCGGGAGGGCGTGTTGAATGAGCTTCGATCGGCTGCGTCGTTTTGTGCGTGACCGCGTAGACGGCGGCCGCTTCGAGGAAGGGTCTGGAAAGCGGGAACCGGAGAGGCAGACGCCGGCTCAGCCCGCAGAGCAACCCCCCTTCAATATCGGCGCGCTCGCAACCCTCGCCGCCCTGGCGTCCGAGCAGGCCCAGGGCGAAAGCGCGGCGACCATCGCAGCGCTTCAGGCGCAGCTTCGGCGGCACGAGGCCGCCCTGAGCGAGATGCCGTTGGGCGTGTGCTTCTACGACGCCGCAGGACGGCTGACCTTCTGCAACCCGCGCTACGCGGAACTTTACGATACTGCGCCCGAGGGCGCGCGCCGGCGGGAGATCGACGACGGCCGCCACTCCACCTGGGACGCCTCGACTTCGCGGGTCGAACTCGGCGATGGCCGCATCGTCCATGTCCGCCGCCGCCCGATCCCAGAGGGGGGCTGGGTCGAAACTCATGAGGAGACGAGCGAGAGCGAGGCGACGCAGGCGATCGCGGATGTGCGCTTTTCGCAGCAGACGCTGATCGACTGGATGCCGGCCATTGTCTGGGTCAAAGACGCCGAGAGCCGCTTCGCCATCGCCAACAAAGCCGCCGCATCGCAAATCGGTCGCGCCGGACCGGAAGAAATGATCGGCAAGAACGACTTCGAACTCCACCCCTTGGAGACCGCTCAACAATATTTCGCCGACGAACAACGCATCCTTAGGTCCGGCCTTCCGATGATCGACAAGGAGGAGTTGGTCGTCGACGCCTCGGGCGGCAAGACGTGGATCGTGACGACGAAGGCGCCGCTGCGGAATGAAGAGAACCAGGTCGTCGGGCTGATCGGCGTCTCCAGGGACATCACCGAGCGCCGGAAGGCGGACCTGTTGCGCGACGGACAGGCAAAGGTTTTGGAGATGATCGCGATGAACGCGCCGTTGGAGGCGGTGCTGGATCATCTCGTTCGCCTCGTCGAATCCCAACTGACGGGAATATGCGGCTCGGTCCTGCTGGTCGAACTGGATCAGCGCCGCCTACGCCAAGGCGCGGCGCCGAGCCTCGCCGCCGCGTTCGTCGAGACGCTGGACGGCCTCGCAATCGGCCCAAGCGCCAACTCTTGCGGAACGGCGGTCTATCGCCGCGAGCCGGTCGTCACCGTCGACATCGAACGTGACCCGCTTTGGCGCGATCGTCGCGATCTGGCGATCGCGCACGGCTATCGCGCCTGCTGGTCGACGCCGATCCTGTCGCATCACGGCGACGCCCTCGGCGTCGTGGCCATGTATTCGACGACGGCGCGCGAACCGACGGCCGCCGAAACCAACCTCATCGACGTGGCGACCCGGATGGCCGGTCTTGCGATCGAGCGCAAGCGGGCGGAAGACCGCATTCAGTACATGGCGCGTCACGACGCGCTCACCGGCCTTCCCAACCGCGGCGTTCTCAACGATCGTCTCTCGCAGGCTCTCATCTACGCCAACCGGTACGACCGCTGGGCGGCGGTCGTGTTCGTCGATCTCGACAATTTCAAGCTGATCAACGACAGCCTCGGCCACAAGGCCGGCGACGAATTGCTGAAGACCGTCGCCAGCCGCATGGTCTCCTGCGTCCGGGTGACCGACACGGTGGTTCGGCTAGGCGGCGACGAATTCGTGATCGTCCTGTTCGACCAGCCCAAATGCGCCGACTCGATCGCCGACATCGTGCAGAAAGTCAGAGCCGCGATCACGACGCCGCTTCTCATCGGCGGGCGCAATATCAAGATCACGTGCAGTCTTGGAATCGCAACCTATCCGAACGACGGAGCGGATGCGGACACGCTGCTCGCCATGGCCGATGCGGCGATGTACCGCGCCAAGGAGACCGGCCGCGACGGCTTCCAGTTTTACACCCCGGGTCTGAACGCCGACGCCCACGCGACCTTCACGCTGCTGGAGGAAATGCGGAACGCGATCGCCCAGTCGCAATTCATCCTTTTCTATCAACCCCAGGTCGACCTCAGAACCGGTCGCGTCTTCGCGGTCGAAGCCTTGCTGCGCTGGATGCATCCGACGCGCGGCATGCTTCCGCCGGCGAAGTTCATCCCGCTCGCCGAGGAAACCGGGATGATCGTCGAGATCGGCGATTGGGTTCTCCTCGAGGCCTGCCGCCAGAACAAAGCCTGGCAAGACGCTGGGATGCCCGCGATGACGGTGTCCGTGAACGTGTCAGCCCGTCAATGGAAGCAGCAGAACCTCGCCGACCGGGTCGCTCAATGTCTTCAGGAAACCGGCCTCGAGGCGATGTATCTCGAGCTCGAACTGACGGAGAGCCTGATCATGCGCGACGTCGAAAAGGCCGTCGCGACAATGCACGCGCTGCAGGCCCTCGGCGTCCAGCTCGCGATCGACGATTTCGGCACCGGCTATTCGAGCTTGGCCGCGCTGAAGACGTTTCCAGTGAGACGGCTGAAGATCGATCGGTCCTTCATCAAGGACCTCGCCGACGACAGCGACAAGGCGCTCGCCGCCGCCGTGATCTCGCTCGGCCAACGGCTCCATTTGCGCGTCATCGCGGAAGGCGTCGAAACCGAGAGTCAGCTCAGTTTCTTACGCGAATGCGACTGCGACGAAATGCAGGGATTTCATTTCAGCAGACCGGTGCCCGCGGCCGAGATCGACAAGCTGATTCTCGGCGACCAGTCCCTGCGAGCTTGCGCTTAGCGCAGCGTGACGAAGAGAAAGTCCGGCCGCAAGGCGGCCGGACCCCGTAGCGATCCGAACTTCACCACTCGAACAGCGGCTCCGGCCGTCCAGGCGGGTTGAAGCGCGTCGGCAGGGTCTCGAAGGCGCCGAGGCCAAACTCCGAGCCGGTCTGTCTGTAGGCGAGCGGGGAGTCTGGGGTGGAGTCGGTGGCGTAGCGGGCTCCCGTCCCGGCTTCGTTCCAAGCCGGCGGTCCGGGGTCGAGGAAGGAGCGCTGATGCCCGTGAACCACGATGTCCCCTGGCGGGATGACCTCGGCGACGCGCTGACGGGCGACGCGATGGTGGACCGTCGCGACCCGATGCTGCGCGAGCGGGGCGTGCTGGGGATGATACGGCGACTGCGTCGACTGCGCCATCGCCGCGGGCGCCGCAAGGACAAGCGCGACCGCTGCGGCTAGGGGCAACTTCAGGGAACGAGCCATCGAGTTTCTCCTGTCTGTCCGTGGCGCCGTTGGCCTCACGGAGGTCGGCGGCTTCGTCGCGCACTGAAGACACAGGCCGTTCGGCTCCGCAGCAGCACGCTTAAAGAGGATGTATGCGCGCCATGTATTAAAGCAATGGCTTTGCGCCGATATGGTTCAAGGCGCACGCGACTTTGATTACGCGGCGCCGCGACGCCTGCGCAGGTTCGCGATCGCGCCGCGGAACGCCTCGGCGAAACGCGCGACGTCCGCTTCGCTTGACGCCCAGCCGAGGCTGAGACGGATCGCGCCGCCGGCGAGATCGGGCGCGACCCCCATCGCCTCCAGCACATGGGAGCGGGCGACCTTGCCAGAGGAACAGGCCGAACCCGCCGAGACGGCGACTCCGGCGAGGTCGAGCGCGATGACCAGCGTCGCCGCCGCGACGCCAGGCGTTGCGAAGCAGAGGGTGTTGGCGAGGCGCGGAGCCGAGGCGCCGAAGATCGTCGCATCGGGCGCGCTCTCCAGCACAGCGGCCGCGAGAGAATCGCGCAGAGCCGCGAGCCGCACGCTCTCCGCGGACCGCTCCGCGCCGGCGACCCGCGCCGCGGCGCCGAATCCGGCGATTGCTGCGACATTCTCGGTGCCGGCGCGTCCTCCCCGCTCCTGCCCGCCACCGCGCACCAGCGGCGAGGCGATCGAAAGGTCGCCGCGCGCCCCGACGAGCGCTCCAGCGCCTTTCGGACCGCCGAACTTGTGCGCGGACAGTATAAAATAATCGGCGCCGAGCGCGGCTGGGGAGAGATCCGCACGTCCCGCCATCTGCACGGCGTCGCAAACGACGAGGCCGCCTTTGGCGTGGACCAGCGCAGCCGCTTCAGCTACCGGCTGCAGCACGCCGGTTTCGTTGTTGGCGCCTTGCAGCGTGAGCATGACAGGGCCCTCGGCGGCGTCGATGAGCGCGGCGAGCGCGGCCAGATCGACGCGCCCGTCCGCCTCGAGCGGGACGATCGAAGCGGCCTCATTGGCGAAGCGATGACCCTTCAGCACGCAAGGGTGCTCTCCCGCGCCGACGATCAACCCCGCGACTTCGCGCCCGGGCGCGATCGCCGGGGTCAGCGCGAGATTAGCCGCTTCGGTGCCCCCCGAGGTGAAGAGGACGCCGCGCGGCGCGACGCCGACCAGTTCGGCCACGGCGCGCCGCGCATCCTCGACGATCGCGCGGGCGCCCCGCCCTTCGGCGTGAATGGAGGAGGGATTGCCGAGATGATCCATGGCGGCGATCGCCGCCGCCCGCGCTTCCGGGCGCAACGGCGCGGTCGCGTTGTAATCGAGGTAAGCGCGCGCAGTATGGGAAGACGCCATGCCTGTCCAAATCCGGAAATGTTGGGCTCAAACCGCGAAAAGACCGGCTTCCAGCCACGCCGGAATGCGTTTTATCCTTGCATTTGGCGGGGCGAGACGTGCTATGAGGCCTTTTCTGCGCCCCGCCCGAGCGTTTCACACATACGCGCGCGCCTAGTCCGCCGCAAGGTTCGCTCGATCGCTCCCCCGTATCGGATGCGCCCGACGAGGACAGGTTCGGGGGGACGTTAGAGGCGCTTCAACCCTTTGAAGCGCCAGGACGAGTTGTTCTGGAGACGCGATGCCCGAAGTCTTTTTCAATGGCCCGGCCGGTCGGCTCGAAGGCCGTTTCCATCCCGCCAAGCAGCGCGGCGCGCCCATCGCGGTGGTGCTGCATCCGCATCCGCAATTCGGCGGGACGATGAACAACCAGATCGTCTACAACACCTATTATTCTTTCGCCGAACGCGGCTTTTCCGTATTGCGCTTCAACTTCCGCGGCGTCGGGCGTTCGCAAGGCGCCTTCGACCACGGTCAGGGCGAACTGTCGGACGCCGCCTCGGCGCTGGACTGGGCGCAGTCGATCAGCCCCGAGGCGCGCGCCTGCTGGATCGCCGGCGTCTCGTTCGGCTCGTGGATCGGCATGCAGTTGCTGATGCGCCGCCCGGAGATCGAGGGCTTCATTTCGATCGCGCCGCCCGCCAACCGCTTCGACTTCAGCTTCCTCGCTCCCTGCCCCTCGTCCGGTCTGTTCGTCCACGGCGACAAGGATCGGGTCGCCCCGCTGAAGGAAGTCCAGGGACTGATCGAAAAGCTCAAGACGCAGAAGGGGATCACGATCGAGCACGCGGTGATCGCCAACGCCAACCATTTCTTCGAGGACTGCATCGAAGACTTGCAGGAGACAGTCGGCGCCTATCTCGACAAGCGCCTCGGCATGCCGCGCCACGAGCCGCCGCCGACGCGCAAGGATCGGCTCAAGAGCGCGCCCCCCGCCAAGGGATGAAGACGTGACGCTGATTACGACCACGTCCGAACTGGCGCTCGCCTGCCAACGCCTGTCCAGGCATTCATTCATCACCGTCGACACGGAGTTCCTGCGCGAGACCACGTTCTGGCCGATCCTTTGCGTGGTGCAGGTCGCCTCGAGCGACGAGGCGTTGGCGATCGACGCCCTCGCGCCCGGGCTCGATCTGACGCCGCTGTTCGCGCTTATGGCCGACCCGAACGTCGTCAAGGTGTTCCACGCGGCGCGCCAGGACGTCGAGATCTTCTGGAAGCTCGCCGGGCTGGTGCCGGCCCCGATGTTCGACACGCAGGTCGCCGCGATGGTCTGCGGCTACGGCGATCAGGTTTCCTACAGCGAACTCGTCCAGTCCATCTGCCGCGTCTCGATCGACAAGTCCTCGCGGTTCACCGACTGGGCGCGACGCCCACTCGCCGCCGCCCAGATCGAATACGCCATCGGCGACGTCACCTATCTCAGGGACATCTATCGCGCCTTGCTCGCCCAACTCGAGAAGTCCGGCCGCAAGGCCTGGCTCGACGACGAGATGAAGGTCCTGACTTCCGTTGCGACTTACGAGCAGCATCCCGAGCGCGCCTGGGAGCGCTTCAAGACGCGCGCCCGCAAGCCTCGCGATCTCGCCGTCCTGATGGATCTGGCCGCTTGGAGGGAGAACGAAGCGCAGACCCGCGACGTTCCGCGCTCGCGCGTGCTGAAGGACGACGTTCTGATCGAAGTCGCCCTCGCCGCGCCGCGCACCTCGGAGGCGCTGGCCAATCTCAGGGCCTTCCCACGTGGCATGGAGCGCTCGCGGGCGGGCGAAGAGATCCTCGCCGCCGTCGCGCGCGGCCTCGAGCGGGATCCCAAGACGCTGCCTAAGCTCGAACGGGAGCGGCGCAACGGCGGGGGATCGGCGGCGACGGTGGAACTGCTCAAGGTGCTGCTGCGCCAGGTCAGCGACGAGAGCGGCGTCGCCGGCAAGATGATCGCGACGGTCGACGATCTCGAAGCGATCGCCGCCAGCGACAAGGCCGATGTGCCGGCGATGCACGGATGGAGGCGCAAATTGTTCGGCGCCCGCGCTCTCGAACTCAAGCACGGCAAGCTCGCCTTGACGGTGGAAGCCGGGCGTGTCGTCGTCCTCGAATGGCGCGAAGCCGAGCTGCCGGTTAACCCTCCCTGAGGGAATTCCGGCGCATCGTCCCGGGGAAGGCGCGGCCGTTCCGCGCTTGCTCCTCGAGGCGTGCCTCCTTTGCCCCCCGCCGCTCCGCTTACGGTCGTCATCGTCCTCGACCACGCGTCCGTCACCGGCGGCCAAGCGATGGTCGCCTTCGACAGCGCGCGCGGCCTCAAGGCGGCCGGGCATCGGCCGATCGTCTTCGCCGCAGCGGGTCCGATCGATCCGTCACTCGAAGCGTCGGGCGTCGAGGTCGTCTGCCTCAACCAATCCGACATTCTCAGCGACCCGTCGCGCGCCCGCGCTGCAGTCCAGGGTCTCTGGAATCTTCGCGCCGCACGGGCGCTGAGAGACTTGCTGAAGGGCCTGCCGCGCGACAACGCCATCGTTCACGTCCACGGCTGGGCGAAGGCGCTTTCCCCAGCAATCGCCCCGTCGATCGTCCGCTCGGGTCTGCCGGCGGTCTATACGCTGCACGAATATTTTCTCTTCTGCCCGAACGGGGGCTTCTTCGACTATCCCGCCGGCCGGCAATGCGTGCGCGAGCCGATGTCGCTCGCCTGCCTATCGCGCAATTGCGACAGCCGCAGCTATGGGCAAAAGCTGTGGCGCTGCGCGCGCCACGTCGCGATGCGGCAGGCGGCCGATCTGCCCGCCGCCTTCTCCGACTACGTTCTCATCTCCAAGTTCCAGCGCGACGTGGTCGCCGGCCGCCTGCCTGCACGGGCGCGTCTACATGAGATCTCCAATCCGGTCGACGCGACCGACCTTGGTCCGAAGGACTATCCGGCGCGCGGCGACTTCGTGTTCGTCGGCCGCATCGCGCGCGAGAAGGGCCCGCTCCTGTTCGCTGAAGCTTGCCGGCGCGTCGGCGTCGCGCCGGTCTTCGTCGGCGACGGGCCGCTCGCCGCCGAACTCGCCGCGGCGTACCCGCAAGCGCGCATCCTCGGCTGGAAGTCGAAGGCCGAGGTTCTGGCGCATATGCGCGCCGCCCGCGCGCTGGTCTTCCCCTCGCTCTGGTATGAGGGCCAACCGCTGACCGTGATGGAGGCCAAGGCGATGGGGACGCCTGTCGTCGTCTCCGACGGCTGTGCTGGGCGCGAGGAGATCGAAGACGGCGTTGCCGGCCTGTGGTTCAAGACTGGCGACCCCGACGCGCTCGCCGGCGCCCTTCGCCGTCTGCAGGACGACGCGCTGGTCGCGTCCCTCTCCGCGGGCGCCTATCGCGCCTTCTGGGCTAATCCTCCCAGCCTCGCCAGGCACGTCGAGGGTCTACTCGCCGTCTATGAAGGCGCGATGGCGCGGCGCGCGGCTTAACCCTTTCGCGCGATCGACCCAGGGAATGGCGCGCATTAACGGGGTTTCGCCGAGCGAGTTAACGACCTCTTAACGGACGCTGCTCAGGATCGGCCCGTAAATTTTTCCTTAACTTGCGAGCTTTGCCCATGATGTCTCGACTCGGAGCCGACGTCGCCCTCGCTCCCGCGCCGATCGATCCCTCCTGGATCCTATCCGGCGATCCCCAGGCGCGCTGCGCGGTCGTCTCTTCGAGCGCCGACCGCGGCGCCTGGACCGTTTTGTGGGAATGCACGTCCGGGCGATTCACTTGGCGCTACGACATCGAGGAGACCGTCCATTTCCTCGAGGGCTCGGTCGTCATCAGTGGGCGAGGCCTGCCCACTCGGCGCTACGGGCCGGGCGACACGGTCCATTTTCCGCGCGGCTCGGTCGCGACCTGGGAGGTCGAGGGCCTGATTCGCAAAGTTGCGTTTTGCCGGCGCGCTCCGCCGCGTCCGCTCGCCCACCTCCTGCGGATCGCGCGCGGTCTTCAACGGCGGCTCAACGCGCTCGCCGGACGCGGGCCGGCGAGCGCTCTCGCCCAAGCCTGATCCCGCGCCCAGCCGCTCAAAGCCTGATTGCGGCGGGGACAGAGTCAATGTTCCCTTTTCGTTCGCGCATTCTTTGTGCTAGGGGTGTCTTGACCCGAATCACAAGTTAGAAATCGGAATGAACGACGACTTGTTTGGCGGCGCCGCGTCTCAGCGCCGCAAGGCTGTTCCTCCCAAGACCCGAGCTCCGGCCGGCCGCACAGGCGCGCTGAGCGAAACCGAATACAACGCCGCCTCGATCGAAGTACTCGAGGGGCTGGAGCCCGTGCGCCGGCGCCCGGGCATGTATATCGGCGGCACCGATGCCCATGCGATGCATCACCTCTTCGCCGAGGTGATCGACAATGCGATGGACGAGGCGGTCGCCGGCTTCGCCACCTTCATCGAAGTGTCGTTCGAGGATGGCGGCTGGCTCTGCGTCACCGACAACGGGCGCGGCATGCCGGTCGACCCTCATCCGAAGTTCCCCGGCAAGTCGGCGCTCGAAATCATCATGACCAAGCTGCACGCTGGCGGAAAGTTCGACAGCGGCGCCTATGAGACCTCCGGCGGCCTGCACGGCGTCGGCGTCTCGGTGGTCAACGCGCTCTCGGAGCGCACCGAAGTGGAAGTGGCGCGCGGCCAGACGCTCTACCGCCAGGTCTTCGAGCGCGGCCATCCCGTCACCAAGCTCGAGGTGGTCGGCAAGGCGCCCAACCGGCGCGGCACCAAGGTGCGCTTTCGCCCGGACGAGCAGATTTTCGGCGCGAACACGAAATTCGATCCGGCGCGTCTGTTCAAAATGACGCGCTCGAAGGCTTATCTCTTCGGCGGCGTCGAAATTCGCTGGCGTTGCGCGCCGGCTTTGCTTGATCCCCACGCGAAGATCCCCGCCGAGGCGATCTTCCACTTCCCTGGCGGCTTGAAGGACTATCTCGCCGCGGACATCGAGGGCCAGGAGCCGGTCGTCGACCAGCCGTTCATCGGCAAGGTCGAAAAGGACGGCAAGCACGGCTCTGTCGAATGGGCGGTCGCATGGCTGGCCGCCGAGGACGGCTTCGTCCACTCCTATTGCAACACCATTCCGACCCCCGACGGGGGCACGCATGAAGCGGGTCTCAGGGTCGCGCTGCTGCGCGGCCTGAAGGATCACGCCGAGCGCATCGGCCAGGCCAAGCGGGCGAACGCGCTGACCACCGATGACGTGATGTCGGGCTGCGCAGCGCTTATTTCCGTCTTCATCCGAGAGCCGGAGTTTCAGGGCCAGAACAAGGGCCGCTTGCAGACGGCGGAAGCTTCGCGCATTGTCGAGGCGATCGTGCGCGACGCCTTCGATCATTGGCTGGTCGCGGCGCCGAGCCAGGCCGCCAAACTGCTGGATCATGCGGTCGAGCGCGCCGAGGAACGGCTGCGCCGGCGCATGGAGAAGGACGTCGCGCGCAAGAGCGCGACGCGCAAACTGCGGCTGCCCGGGAAGCTCGCGGATTGCACGAATACTTCCGCGCAAGGCTCTGAACTCTTCATCGTCGAGGGGGACTCGGCCGGCGGCTCCGCCAAGCAGGCGCGCGACCGCGCTAGCCAGGCGATCCTGCCGCTGCGCGGCAAGATCCTCAACGTTGCCTCGGCGACGCGCGACAAGCTGGCGCAGAACCAGCAGCTCTCCGACCTCACCCAGGCGCTCGGCGTCGCGTCGGGGTCTCACTACCGTTCCTCGGAGCTTCGTTACGACAAGGTCATCATCATGACCGACGCCGACGTCGACGGCGCCCACATCGCCTCTTTGCTGATCACCTTCTTCTATCGGCAGACGCCGAAGTTGATCGAAGAGGGCCACCTCTATCTCGCCGTGCCTCCCCTCTATCGTCTCACGCAGGGTGGCAAGTCGCTCTATGCGCGCGACGACGCCCACAAGGAACAGTTGATGAAGTCGGGCTTTTCCGGCCGCGGCGCGATCGACGTCAGCCGGTTCAAGGGCCTCGGCGAGATGTCGATGCGCGACCTGCGCGACACGACGATGGACCCGGCCAAGCGCACGCTCCTGCGCGTCGCTCTCGTCGAGGAAGACGGCGAGGCGACGAAGGACGCCGTCGAGCGGCTGATGGGCACGAAGCCCGAAGCGCGCTTCGCCTTCATTCAAGAGCGGGCGCCTCAGGCGCGAGAACTGGTCGACATTTGATCCAGCCCGGCAAGGATTCTTTTACCGTGAACGCGATACCCTGCCGTCGGGCGAGATCCCGGCGGCTCGCATCGGGATCCCCGCCAGTGCGAGGATGCGATGAATTGGCGTTTCAACGAGCGCGGCTGGGTCAAGCAGATCGAGTTCACCGCCGTCGCGGCGATTGCGATGGCGGTCGCCTGCGTCCTCATCGGCCAGACGGCCGAGCGTTACGCGGCCGGCGCGACCCAGGCCGTCGCCCAAGCCGACGCGAAATCGCAAAGCTCCGCGTCTGGTAAAAGCGCTCCGGTATTCAACGCGATTGATTATGCCACGACCGGCTCGCTCAAAGGTCAAACCGTCGTTCTTTCCCCCTGCGAGACGCAGCCTCACTGACCTATTGGGCTGGAGCGCGCCGAAGGGCGCCAACAAATTCCTCCGTTGCTGTCGATTTCCTGGGAACCAGAGCTTGGCTGCCGAGTTCTGGCGTCGAGGCGAACAAAACCGCGCAAACGCCCCTCAATTGATCTGGCGAAACTGTAAAAGATCGGGTAAGATAGTTTCGCGCGGTCTATTTGAACGCAGGGCGATGCGGCCGAGCAGGCTTGGGTGATGCTGTCGATTCGTATTTTCGGTTTGCCGACGGCACGTCGGAGGGAGGGTTCTCCGCCTGCTGGCGCCACAGACGCTGCGGGCCGATTGCGGCGCTTCGGAGAGGGATGCAGCCTTTGAGCAGGCTGTCACGAGCGCATGGGCCGACGCCCTTCCTCGATCTCCACAAAATTTCGACGCGGATGCGTCACGGAACCTCGCCGACGGTCGGCGATGCGGGGCCGTTTCTGGCTAGGCAGAAACGGAATCAAGGGTCTATTGGGCGGAGAGCTGGTTTCACATGAGCAAGGGTAAGGATTTTCGGGCGCCTCGCAAGCGCGGATTCGACGACGACGGGCCGATGCCTTACGAGCCGAAGCCCCGTTCCTCGCGGGGTTTCGGGGGCGCCCCCGACGGCGGCTTCGGCGGCCCGTCGATGAGCGTCGGCGGTCCTTCCCCCGTGGTTGCGGGACCCACGGTGGACGCGGTCGTCAAGTGGTTCAAAGCGGACAAGGGCTACGGGTTCGTCGAATTGGCCAACGGCCAGGGCGACGCGTTCCTGCATGCGAACGCCCTGCACGCCTCGGGACACGAGAATGTCCCCACGGGCGCCAAGCTGAAGGTCCTCGTCGGCGCCGGCGCCAAGGGCGCGCAGGTGACGCGGGTCGTCGAAGTGGATGCGACGGGAATCGTCGAGCAGCGGCCGCAGCGCTCGTTTGGCGATGCGCCGCGTCCTCCTCGTCGCGCCGCGCCCGATCCGTCGACCGCAGTGCCGGTGGGCGGCAAGGTCAAATGGTTCGACGACGCCAAGGGCTTCGGCTTCGTGGCGAGCGACGACGGCGGCAAGGACGTGTTCGTCCACATTTCGGTGCTCGGCCCGGCGGGCATTTCTCATCTGGCCGAAGGCCAGCATGTGAACATGCGCGTGGTGGACACGCCGAAGGGCCGCGAAGCCATTTCGATCTCGCTCTGAGGTCTCCTCGCTGAGACACGCCGGCCCGTCGTCTTCGACGCGGCCGGCTTTTGCTCGTCCATGAGTGAGCGGGCGCCCCTCCCGGCCGGGAACCAGCCGATGCAAGCTTCGCGCGACATTCAGCGCCTTCTCGACATCATGGCCGCGCTTCGTACGCCTGGAAGCGGCTGCCCCTGGGACCTCGAACAGTCGTTCGAGACCATCGTCCCCTACACGATCGAAGAAGCCTATGAGGTCGCCGACGCAGTCGAGCGCGGCGATTTCGCCGATCTGCGCGACGAACTCGGGGACCTTTTGCTTCAGGTCGTGTTCCATGCTCGCATGGCGGAGGAAACCGGCCGCTTCGATTTCGGCGGCGTCGTCGAGGCGATCACCGCCAAACTGATCCGCCGCCATCCGCATGTGTTCGGCGCCGCGAACACCCTCTCGCCGGAGCAGGTGAAGGCGCTCTGGGGCGAGATCAAGGCCGAGGAGAGGCGCCTGCGCGCCACGGAGCGTGCGGCGCTTGGGACCGCGGTCGACGACCCCGCCGGCGCCCTTGCCGGCGTGCCGACCGCCCTGCCCGCGCTCACTCGCGCGCTCAAGCTTCAGGAAAAGGCTGGCAAGGTCGGGTTCGATTGGAACAATCCGCGCGCCGTTCTCGCCAAATTGCGCGAGGAGATCGACGAGATCGAAGCTGAACTTGACGCGGACGACCGGGACAAGGCTGCGAGCGAAGTCGGCGATCTGTTGTTCGCCGTCGCCAATCTGGCCCGGCATCTCGAAATCGATCCGGAGAGCGCGTTACGCGGCGCCAACGCCAAGTTTCAGCGCCGCTTCGGGCATATCGAAAGGCGCTTGGCCGAACAGGGACGAGCGCCGGAAGCCGCGAGCCTCGACGATATGGAGGCATTGTGGAACGAGGCCAAGCGCCTCGAGCGCGCCGCGCCCTGAGCCGCCCTGTGGCTGTCCCTGCATTCTGGTCGATGCGCCGAGCAGCTCTTTTCGTCATGCCCCGCCTTGTGCCGGGCGCCCACGCTAGGCCGACGATTCTAACGTCAGAGAGTCTTCGCGACGGCGCCGCGTGGATGGCCGGGACAAGCCCGGCCAAGACGGTGTGCGTCAACCCATCTGCAAATGGCCTAACGAGAGGGCGATGGCGCCTGCCGCTTGGCCCTCTAACCGCCAAAACAGACGAGGCGCTCGGCGTCGAGGAAAGACGGGTCAGCCGCCCAGCGTGAGCGACGACAGTCCGGACTGGACGCTGCTCGAGCTCGTCGCAGTCGGCGAACCCTGCGCTCCGCCCCTGGGGCCGCCGTGGTCGTGCGCGTCCTGGGCCTTGCTGTTGCCGGAGGCGGATGAGCTGGACGAGGCCGAGGACGAACCGGCCGCGGAGCCGGATGCGCCCGTCGCGGAGGCGGAGGAACTGGTGGCGGAGGCGCTGGAGGTCACCGGGGGAATGGCGGAGCTGACCGCAGAAATGGTCATAAAAAATGTCCTATCAAAATGAAGGCGACACGCCTCTGCGCGCAACGCTAAGCGTCTAACTCTTTCCGAACGCTAAACAGAGGAGACCCGCTCAAGGCGTTGACGAAATGAATTTTTTCGCGCGCTCGCGGCGCCCTCGGGCGGACGCGCCAGCGCCTCCTGCCCTCACGCTTTCAACTGCGCCAGAACGCCGGCGATATCGCCCATGCCCCAATGTTCGACAATGCGTTCGCCGGCTGTTCGGAAGATGTCGCAAGACGTAAAGCGCAACCGCTTGCCGGTCGGCGCGATGCCGAAATAGACGCCCTGGTGCGTCCCCTCGTAGACAAAGCTCGCCGCGACCCGGTCCGCTTCGGCGACCGTCGCCTCGATCGAAACCTTCAGGTCGGGCAATCCCTTCAGCCGCGCGGCGAAAAACGCCAGCGTCGCCGCCCTGGGCGCGATGCCGGCGGCCGGCGGCGCGGCGGCGCTCGACTGATGATTGACGTAGTCGTCGGCGAACAAAGCGCCGAAGGCGTCGAGATCATGCGCCGTGAGCGTCTGAGCGAACCGTTCCGCGATCGAGGCGCCGGCGGCTTTCACGCTCGGAACGAGCGGAGCGGCGGCGAGCGACGCCGCGCCGGCTATGACAGTTCTGCGGTGCATCCCATCCTCCCTAGCCATGCGGCCAGCGTTTCAACGCTTCATGTCCGGCCTCGGTCAGAGCATAGACGCCGCGGGTTGTCCGGTCGAACCAGCCGTACACATTGTCGAGGAGAATCTTGCCGGCGTCAGGCGCCTGGGCCTTCAGATCGCGCGGCCGGCTTGGGCCAGCGGCGAGGGCGGCGGCGCAGACCAGCGCCTGCTGCCTGTAGGCGGTCATGATGGGACGCCGCGAGCCGCCGCCCTCGCTGGGATCGCCCTGCCGGCGCTGATGCTCTGCGACCAAGCGCGACCTTCGCTTGGCGTCGCGACGCGGCGGGAGCGCCTCGGGGCTCAGCAGGACATGCACGCCTCCGTTTGCATCGACGCCCATCAGCCCGAAGCCGAGCCGCCGGCAGAGATTGCGAAAGCGTGGGTCGCTCTCCCGCCCTTTGCCCCGGCGGGACAGTTGCGCCGCCAACCACACCTCGTCGCCGGCGCGCGCACGGTCGACGCCCTGCAAGACGAGATCGAAGGTGAAAGTCAGCTTCAGTTCGCCGATCACCACCACCGGCGGATCGCCTTCGCTGAGGCCGACGAGGTCGCAGCCGCAGATCTCCCCTTTGACGCGATAGCCAAGGCTTTCGAGATGCCGCTTGACCGGGAGATAGAGCGCGGTTTCCAGGAATGTTTCTCTTGACGCTTGATTGCAAGGCCGAAGGTCGCGACCGTCCGGATGCGATGAAAGATGTTGAAGGCGCAGAACGTTAACCTGGAGGCGCGATTCGCAAAAGCGACCTTCGGCGCTGTGCTGTTCGGTGCATCTGGGAAAATTACAATGCCGAGCGCCGATTGGACTACCGCTGATTTAAGTGCGATCAACGCGGTCTTGATCCACCTCGCGAAGGATTGCGCGGATGCTCATCGACTGGAACGATTTCCTCCCCAAGGTCAAAGGCAGCGTGAAGGCGCTCGCCGACGCCAGCCCCGAGACCATCGTCGGCTATCGTCAAATCTGCGCCTTCGACGCGAAGAGCGGGCATTTGGATGAGAAGACGCGCGAACTGATCTCCCTGGCGGTCGCGGTGACGACCCGTAGCGACGGATGCATCGCCAACCACACCAAGCGGGTGATCGAGCTCGGCGCCACGCGCGAGGAGGTCGCTGACGCCATGGGGGTGGCGGTGGCGATGAACGCCGGCGCCGCCGTCACCTACGCTGGCCGGGTCATGGATGCTTTCTCGGCCTTCTCGAACAAGGAATAGCGCCGCCTGTTTTGCAGCCGCGGCGGTCGTCGACCAACCCGTTCAGGGCGCGTCGACCGCCTGGTCGGGCGCCGTCTCGATCTCCAGCTCCGGGACGACGACGATCCGCCGCTGCTGGAAGTCGGTGCGAATGACGATCGTCTCCATCTGCTCTAACTGGCCGAGCACGCGGCGCGCCCGGCCCGGCGAGTGGCTGCCGAAAAATCGGGCGATGTCCTCGTCCGGCGGGCACCCGGCGCGCGCTGCGGCGGCCCGGCAGAGGAGCAGAAACACCCCCTGGAATTCATGCGGCAGACGGCGCGAGAGATCGACCGCGCGCGCCCACGCCTCTTCGTCCGCCCCGTCGGGATAGGCCAGGCGCGCCCGCTCGACGGTTAAGCTATGGCGAAACGCCGCCAGATCGGGCACGGCCGAGCCGAGCCGCCGCACGCGGCAGCGCACCAGGAAGTCGCGATGGAGCGCAGCGGGCTGCTGATAGGCGCAGTCGGGGTCGGCGATCATCTGCGAAAGGATGTCGGCGATCGCCGCTTCCCGCTGTTCGCCGGTCAGTTCCGGCGGCGGAGCGGCGACGTAGGCGGGCGGCGGGCTCTGGTCGATGCGGGCCAGCACCTCGCGCCCGCGCTGCTCGCTCACCGGACGCGGCCGGCGAGGCTGAGGCGCGCTCTCCGCCGGGGCGAGGATCAAGCTCTGCAATTCGATCGCCGCGACCGCTTCCGGCAAAGGCAGAAGCTTCGGCGCCGTCCCCCGGTCGGCGGTCTCGACGGCGCCGATGGTCACCGGCAAGGGACGCCGCGAGACCGCCGGCCCCAGGCCGATGAACGCGCCGCGCTTGAGGTCGCGGAACGCCTCCGCCTGGCGCCGCTCCATGCCGAGAAGATCGGACGCCCGCGCCATGTCGATATCGAGGAAGGTGCGGCCCATCAGGAAGTTCGAGGCTTCGGCGGCGACGTTCTTGGCGAGTTTGGCGAGACGCTGCGTGGCGATGATCCCGGCGAGGCCGCGCTTTCTGCCGCGGCACATCAGGTTGGTCATCGCCGCCAGAGACGCCCGGCGGGCGTCCTCGGACGCGTCCGCTGCGGCGGCCGGGGCGAAGAGCTGCGCTTCGTCGACGACGACGAGCGCTGGAAACCAATGGTCCCGATCCGCCTCGAACATCGCATTGAGAAAGACGGCGGCGCAGCGCAATTGGCCGTCGACCTCGAGGCCCTCGAGATCGAGCACAACGGAGACGCGATGCCGCCTCACACGCGCCGCGATAGCGGCGAGTTCGCGTTCGCATTCGGCGGCGTCCAGCACCACATGGCCGTAACGCTCGCCGAGGGAAACGAAATCGCCCTCGGGATCGATGACGATCTGCTGCACGCGGTTCGCGCTCTGCTCGAGGATGCGGCGCAGGAGATGGGATTTTCCGGAACCGGAATTGCCCTGGACGAGCAGACGCGTGGCGAGCAGTTCCTCGAGGTCGATTTCGACCGGCGCGCCGGCGCCCGTCATCCCAATGTCGATACCCGCTCCCATCAACGCCCTCTGACAGCCTCACAGAGTCGGGCCGCTTAGCACGAAAAGCGCAGCCAATCAGGGCAAGCCTTGGGCCATGCACAGATATTAACGTTTCGGCGACCGATCCGAGAGCCGCGGCTATTTCGTCTGCAGCGCTTCGATGAGGCTCGCCGCAACGCCCAATTCGTGCAATTTCGGTAAGCCAATCGTGACGACGTCGGCGCATGCCTGAACGACGTGGGGCAGGCTGACGGTCTCGATGTCGAGCCCCTTCGCCTCAGCGTCCGGCCAAAGCACGAAATCGAGTTCCGTCTCGCTCAAGGCCTGTTTGCAGTCGGGGTCCGCGTCCTTGCCGAGGCCCGCGACATAAAGCGCGCTCAGCGTCTTCGAACCCACCACGCCGATTTTCGCGCCGTCCGCCGCCGTCTCCAGCGAAGTCCGCTCGACGATCGACTTCGGCAGCAGCGTCGCCCAGTCGACCGGCGCGCCGCTCTTGAGGTCGTAGACGAGCGCGAACATCGAGGCGTCCGGATGCGCGCCGCCGCAATCGAGCGAATCCGTCACGAGATAGCTGAGGTAGCGGGGGCCGCGTAGGGTCACCGTGATCGACCGCGACCAGTCCGTGTCCTTGGACGTGACGCATTCGGCGCGCGCCTTGCGCACCCGCTCATCGAGCTTGACGAGCCCCGCATTGATCTTGCTGGCGATCGCGTCATGGCCGGAGAGCTTGGGGAAGGCGGCGACCCCGGAGGCGAGCGGCGCCGGCGCGGTCAGGCTGATGGGCGCGTCCTCAGCGAACGCAGAACCGGTCAGAGTCGCAAGGGCGAGGAAAAGGATATGGGCGCGGCGCATGAGGCAATCTCGATCCTTGGCGGCGTAACGCGCCGCCGCTCGCAGGCTTAGGCGATTCGCGGCGAAGCGCCTAGAAGCCTTCGCATATGACGAGCGCGCGCTCCTTTGCGCTTTGGCGCCTCCGGCGGGCGCGCTATGATGCGCTGCATCATGAGCCAATCCCTGACTGTCCGCTCCGTCGAGGGCGTCTCCGACATCCCCGCCGCCGCCTGGGACGCCTGCGCCAATCCGTCCGGCCTCACCAGCGAGGCGGCGGACGGCGAGCGCTTCAATCCCTTCGTCACCCACGCCTTTCTGCTCGCCCTCGAGCAATCCCGCTCGGTCGGCGGCCGCTCAGGCTGGACGCCTGTCCATGTGCTGGTCGAAGACGGCGCAGGCCGCCTCGTCGCCGCGGCGCCGACCTACCTCAAGGGCCACAGCCAGGGCGAATATGTATTCGACCATGCCTGGGCGCACGCCTATGAGCGCGCCGGCGGGCGCTATTATCCGAAAATTCAGGTCGCCGTCCCTTTTACGCCGGTCACCGGCCGGCGGATGCTCGTCGCCGCCGACGCGCCGAGCGGCGCGCGTGAGGCGCTGGTCGCGGGTTGGCGCGCGCTGCGCAAAGCCGCCGGCGCCTCCTCCGTTCATGTCACCTTTCCCAATCGCTCCGACAACGAGGCGCTGCAACGGGTCGGTTTTCTCTCGCGTACCGGCGAGCAGTTTCACTTCGTCAACGAGGGCTACCGCGATTTCGACGAGTTCCTCGCCGCCCTCGCCTCGCGCAAGCGCAAGGCGATCAAGCGCGAGCGGCGAGAAGCGCTGGGCGACGACATCTCGGTCGAGCGTCTGACTGGAAGCGACATCAAACCAGAGCATTGGGACGCGTTCTTCTCATTCTACATGGACACTGGCTCGCGCAAATGGGGCCGCCCCTATCTGACGCACGAGTTCTTTGATCTGGTCGGCGCAAGCATGGCGGCGCGCATCCTGCTGGTGATGGCCAAGAGCGGCCGCCAATATGTCGCCGGGGCGATCAACTTCATCGGCGACGACGCGCTCTACGGGCGCAACTGGGGGGCGATCGTCGAGCGTCCCTTTCTCCACTTCGAAATCTGCTATTACCAAGCGATCGAATTCGCGATCGGGCGCGGTCTCGCCCGCGTCGAGGCGGGAGCGCAGGGAGAACACAAATTGGCGCGCGGCTACCGACCGGTCCCGACTTATTCGGCGCACGAATTCGCCGATGCGCGGTTCCAACGCGCTGTGGCGGACTATCTTACGCAGGAGCGCGAAGCGGTGGACGACGCCATCGCGGAATATTCCGACCACCTGCCCTTTCGCCGCGACGCCTGATCGCGGAATTTAATGTCTAGGGAGAGCCTATGTCCGAGTCCTACGATCCCAACAACATCTTCGCCAAGATCTTGCGCGGAGAGGCGCCCTGCGTGCGCGTCGCCGAGGACGAGTTCTCGCTCGCCTTCATGGACATCATGCCGCGCGCGGAAGGGCATGTGCTGGTGGTGCCCAAGACGCCCGCCCGCAACATTTTCGACATCGCGTCTGTCGATCTCGCCCGCCTCATGCCGACCGTCCAGCGCATCGCCGTCGCGGTGAAGGCCGGCCTCGGGGCGGAAGGGATCGTCGTGCAGCAGTTCAATGAGAGCGCGGGCGGCCAGGTCGTGTTCCATCTGCATTTCCACGTGCTGCCGCGCTGGACGGGAGTGGCGCTGCGGCCCCCGGGCGGCCCGATCGCCCCGCCTGAGCAGCTCGAGGTCCACGCGGCCAAGATTCGCGCGGCGCTGAAGACGCTGTAACCGGCAGGCGCCGCGGCCGGTCTTTCGCGCAACGCTTTGAGAGGCGCCCGAGGCGCCGGAGGCGCCGATGGGTTCGAGCCATCTCTTTTATCTCCCCGCCGAGCTGCTGCTCTACGTGCTGCTCGGCGGCTTTATCGTCGTCCTGCTGGTCCTGCTGCAGATCGGGCTGCTCAACCGCGCCTATCGGCGGCTCGGGCTCGAGCCGCGCGTCGCCATGCTGGTGCTGCTCGCCTCGCTGGTCGGCAGCTACATCAACATCCCGCTCTTTCAATTGCCGGACGCGCCGGTCGTGGCGAGAAAGGCGATCATCGACATCTTTGGCGTGCCCTACTACGTCCCGCAAGTCGTGGACTGGCCGGGCGTCATCGTCGCCGTCAATGTCGGCGGCGCCGTCATACCGACCCTGCTGTCGATCTATCTCGTCTTTCACAACCGGGTTTTCATCCAGGCGGCGATCGCGGTCGCGGTGGTGGCGTACATCGTCCATCAGCTCGCGACGCCGGTTCCGGGCGTCGGCATTTCGGTGCCGCTCATCGCCCCGCCGCTCATTGCGGCGCTGACCGCAGTCGCGCTGTCGCGCGTCTATCCTGCGGCCCTCTCCTATATCGGCGGCTGCATGGGCGTCCTGGTCGGCGCCGATCTCTTGAATCTCGACAAGCTTCAAACCCTCGGCGCGCCGGTCGCCTCGATCGGCGGCGCCGGCGCCTTCGACGGCGTGTTTCTGACCGGCGTCGTCGCCGTACTGCTCTCGGCGATCGGGGAGCGGCGGAGCGTGTAACCGCGCCCGCCGCATGCCGCCTTCGCGGACGTGACGCCCGCGGAGGCCAGGGTTCTCACATCGCCTGCGGTTCGCTTGGCTCGCTCGGCGAGGCCTCGTCTGGCGCGGCGTCTTCGTCCGGCGAAGCGCCAGGACCGCCAGCGCGCTTGCGGCCCTTGCCCTTGCGCGCGTCGGACTCGCCTTCCGCGCGCTGGCGTCCCGCGACGATCACGTCGCGCTCGAGACGCGGCTGCGAGGGTCCTTCGGGATAGACGAAGCTGAGCTTCTTCACGCCGTCATCGTCGGCCGTGACGACGATCCGCACCACGCCGCCATTCTTGAGACGTCCGAACAGCACCTCGTCGGCGAGCGGCGTCTTGATCTGGGCCTGGATGACGCGCGCCATTGGTCGTGCGCCCATTGCTTCGTCATAGCCGTTCTTGACCAGCCAGGTGCGCGCTTCATCGGCGAGCTCGATCGTGACGTTGCGGTCGGCGAGTTGCGCCTCGAGCTGCATGACGAATTTGTCGACCACCTGGGAGATGACCGATTCCGGCAGCCGCGCGAACGGCACGATGGCATCGAGACGATTCCGGAATTCCGGCGAAAACAGCCGGTTGATCGCCTCCGTGTCGTCGCCCTCACGCTTGGAGCGATGGAAGCCGAACGCCTCCTTGGCGAGATCCTGCGCACCGGCGTTGGTCGTCATGATCAAGATCACATTGCGGAAGTCGATCTGCTTGCCCGAATGGTCGGTGAGCTTACCGTGATCCATCACCTGCAACAGGATGTTGAAGAGATCCGGATGCGCCTTCTCGATTTCGTCGAGCAGCAGCACCGAATGCGGATGCTGGTCGATCGCGTCGGTCAACAGGCCGCCCTGATCGAAGCCGACATAGCCGGGAGGCGCGCCGATCAGCCGCGAGACGGTGTGGCGCTCCATATATTCCGACATGTCGAAGCGCGTCAGTTCGAGGCCGAGGCTGGAGGCGAGCTGGCGCGCCGCCTCGGTCTTGCCGACGCCGGTCGGGCCGGAGAAGAGATAGCAACCGATCGGCTTCTCGGGATCGCGCAAGCCGGCGCGCGCGAGCTTGATCGCGGAAGCGAGCGCCCCTAGCGCTGCGTCCTGGCCGTACACAACCCGCTTCAGGGTCTGCTCGAGGTGCTGCAGAACCTCGGTGTCGTCCTTGGAGACCGATTTCGGCGGGATGCGCGCCATGGAGGCGATCGTCGCTTCGATCTCCTTGACGCCGATCGTCTTCTTGCGCTTGGCCTCGACGACCAGCATCTGCGATGCGCCCGTCTCGTCGATCACGTCGATCGCCTTGTCCGGCAGCTTGCGGTCATGGATGTAGCGCGCCGACAGTTCGACCGCCGCCTTCACCGCCTCGTTGGTGTAGCGCACCTTGTGGAACTCCTCGAAATAGGGCTTGAGGCCCTTGAGGATCTCCACCGCGTCGGGAACGCTCGGCTCCTTGACGTCGATCTTCTGAAAGCGGCGCACCAGCGCGCGGTCCTTCTCGAAGTACTGACGATATTCCTTGTAAGTGGTCGAGCCGATGCAACGCAGCGAGCCCTGCGCCAACGCGGGCTTAAGCAGATTGGAGGCGTCCATCGCGCCGCCCGACGTCGCGCCGGCGCCGATCACGGTGTGGATCTCGTCGATGAACAGGATCGCGTCCTTATGCTGCTCGATCTCTTTCATCACCTGCTTGAGGCGTTCCTCGAAGTCGCCGCGATAGCGCGTGCCGGCGAGCAGCGCGCCCATGTCGAGCGCGAAGACGGTCGCGCCGGCGAGCACTTCCGGAACTTCCGCGCCGATGATCTTGCGCGCCAAGCCCTCGGCGATCGCCGTCTTGCCGACGCCGGGATCGCCGACGAGGAGCGGATTGTTCTTCTGGCGCCGGCAGAGCACCTGGATGGTGCGCTGCACCTCGGCCTCCCGGCCGATCAAAGGATCGATGCGCCCGTCGCGCGCCTTCTTGTTGAGATTGACGCAATAGGCGTCAAGCGCGCCTTCCTTCTTTTTGCCGTCCACGCTCTCTTTCGCGTCCTTCGCGTCGCGAGCATCCGCGTCCTCGTCGGCGCCGCGCGGCGTGCGGGAGGAATCGGACAATCCGGGGCGCTTGGCGATGCCGTGGCTGATGTAATTCACCGCGTCGTAGCGGGTCATGTCCTGCTCTTGCAGGAAATAAGCGGCGTGCGTCTCCCGCTCGGCGAAGATCGCGACGAGCACGTTGGCGCCGGTCACTTCTTCGCGTCCGGACGACTGCACGTGAATGGCGGCGCGTTGCACGACGCGCTGGAATCCGGCGGTCGCCTTCGCTTCGTCGACCGTGTCGACGATGATGTTCTCGAGTTCGGTGTCGACGTAGTGGACGACGTTCTTGCGCAAGGCGTCGAGATCGACGTTGCACGCGCGCATCACCGCGGCGGCGTCAGGATCGTCGAGCAGAGCAAGCAGCAGGTGTTCGAGCGTCGCATACTCGTGGCGGCGTTCGTTGGCCAGCGTGAGCGCCTTGCGCAGGGTCTTTTCCAACGCGCGGGAGAATACGGGCATCACGAACCTTTCACTTTTTTTCCATTATGCATTGCAACGGGTGCTGGTTCTTGCGCGCGTGGTCCATCACCTGAGCGACCTTGGTCTCCGCGATCTCATAGGTGTAGACGCCGCATTCGCCGACGCCGTTGTTATGCACATGCAACATGATCTGTGTGGCTTCTTCAGGGTTTTTGTTGAAGAAGGCCTGCAAAATGGCGATCACGAACTCCATCGGCGTGTAGTCGTCGTTGAGCAGCAGAACGCGGTACATATTGGGGCGCTTGGTCTGCGTGCGAGTCCGCGTGATGACCGCGGCCCCGCTGCCCGGAACTTCGCCGCCGCGACGCGGCTCGCGCGAAGCGGCGACGATAGTGGCCGACGGATCGGACGCGGCGCGCGGCGCAAAAAAGAAGCGCGCCAGCCGCGCCATTCCAGCCCGGAAACGACTGACCAACGGATGCGATTCGGCGATCACGGTCGACCTCTACAAGAATACGGGCGGCCCCGCGCCGTCGCGCCCAGGGTCGCCGCACTCCCCCAAGCCTCATCTAGGCGCCGCGAACGCTTGGCGCCAGAGGGCCGACGCGACGTCGACAGGATCAACAATTTGTCGACGGCGCGCAAGAGGCGCAAACAAAAAAGGGCCGGCTGCGAGCCGACCCCAGGAAGCGTGAAATGTGCGAACGTGAACGCTCGCTAAGAGCGCTCGAACGAAGTTATTTGCCTTGCGCCACGGCGAACGCGGACTCGACCGGCTTGAACGCCTCGGATGCGAGCTTCACGTAAATCTCGTTGATCTTGCTCGCCTGCGCGACAAAGCCCTCATACGCCGACTTGGCGTATTCGGTCTGGATCTGAATCGCGCTCTCGACCGACTTGGCGCCGAGCAGCTTCTCGACCACGGCCGAGCTTTGGGCGAAGGACTTCTTGGAGTACTCCGAGGACTCCGCGGCAATTTCCTGGAGGCCCTTGGCGACGGTGGCCGTCGCCGCGCTCACGGCCTCGAGCTGCTGCTTGCTGAATTTCTGGAAGTCTTCAAAGGACGGGGTCGTCATATGGCGGATCCTCGGTTGGCTTCGTTGACTTGACTCGAAAATAGCGACGCCGCGAAGCGTCGGCGTCAGGTCCGCCTAATATGTGCGCCGCACAACGAATGTCAAGTAAAATTGTTGCAGCGCAACAAAAGCGGACACAGGCGCCGGGCGCGATCGGAATTGACGGCCGCGGAATGGATTAACCGTCTTTCGTCACGAGGATTTAATTAAACCACCCGATTTTCCGTCCCGTCCCCGCAGTTGGATTCTTGAACGGTTCCAGTCGGTTCCCGTTCGAAGCCTGCGATTTGCCGCCACGCGTTAACTCAGCCGTAACCGCGTTCCCATAGCCTTCATGACTGTGTGCGTCGCGCCACGGTCGTGAACCGGCGCGGGCGCCAGATCGAATGTACAGGGCGCGTTCATGGCGTTGTGTGGTTTGGAGTCTCGGTTTTTGCGTATCGCCCACATCGCCGTCGGCGTTTGCGTCGCTCTGTCCGCGGTCGCGGTCAGCGCATCGTCGGCCGAGGCGCGGGGCTGGCGTCACGATCATCGACACGCCCATTACACGCGCCATGTCTATGCGCGCCGGCAGGGCGGTTACGAGCCTCCCTTTGCGGCGATCGTCGTCGACGCCAACAGCGGCCGCACCCTCTATTCGGTGAATGAGAACGAGCAGCGTCATCCAGCCTCGATCACCAAGGTGATGACTCTCTACCTCCTGTTCGAGCAGCTCGACAAGGGCGCGCTGACGCTGCAGTCACAGATTCCGATTTCGCAACATGCAGCCGCGCAGGAACCCTCGAAGCTCGGCCTGCCGCCCGGCGACACGATCAGCGTCGAGGACGCCATCAAGGCGATCGTCACGCGCTCGGCGAACGACATCGCCGTCGCAGTCGCCGAAGCGGTCGGCGGCGACGAGAGCCGGTTCGCCGAAATGATGACGCGCAAGGCGCATGAGCTCGGCATGTCGCGCACGCAGTACGTCAACGCCTCGGGCTTGCCAAACGACCAGCAGCTCACCACCGCGCACGACCTGGCGACCCTCGGGCGCGCAATGGAAGAACGCTTCCCGCGCTACTTCAAATATTTCTCGACGCACGAATTCGTTTACGACGGCGAGGTCATCGGCAACCACGACCACCTTCTGGGCAAGGTGGAAGGCGTGGACGGCATCAAGACAGGCTACACGCGGGCCTCCGGGTTCAACCTGCTGACGTCGGTGCATCGCGATGGACGATCGCTGATCGCGGTCGTGATGGGCGGCCATACGGCCGGCGCGCGAGACGCGCTGATGGAAACGCTGATCGGCGACCACATCGCGCAGGCCTCGACGAGCCACACGGCGACGATGATCGCGGAGGCGCAAGCGCCCGAACCCGCTCACGTTCCGCAGCCGCCCGTCCTCGCGCCTGCTCCGCGACCTGCTCCGCCGATCGTCGCCGAGGCTCATTTCCCGCCGCCCGCAAGGCCCGCCCTCGCGCCCATCGAGGAGGGCGACGCGGACGACGACGAGGAGGATGGCGCGCCGCGCGTCGCCGCCGTGCTGCCGCCGGCGAAGATCGCCCAGCGCCTCGCCTTCGCGCCGCGTCGAGCTGTCGAGCCCGTCCAGCCGGTCGCCGCGGTCGCGCCCGCTCAACCTGCGCCGCGCGTGGCGGCCTCCCCGGCTCCGGCTCCGGTCCGCATCGCCGCCGCAACCCCCGAGGCGCTCGGCTGGGTCAAGGGGCCGGATCCGGCCCCTGTCGCGGAAAGGCCGCAGCCGGCGGGCAAGACCGCGGCCGCCGCGCTGCCGGTTCGCACCGCCGCCGCCACCCCCGAGGCCCTCGGTTGGGTCAAGGGACCCGCGCCTGTCGCGGAAAGGCCGCAACCGGCGGCCAAGCTCGAGGCCGCAGCGCCGCCGGCGGCCCGCGCCAAGGATGTGACGCAGATCGCGCGCAACGACGAAGCGAGCGGCGAAGACGCCCCCCGCGCGGGCGCCCATGAGGGTTGGATCATCCAGATCGGCGCGACGGACGACGCTGGCAAAGCGAACGATCTCCTGACCCGGGCGCGCGAAAAGGAGCGGACGGCGCTCGCCACGGCCAAGCCGCTCACCGAGAAGGTCAAGCGCGGCGACGACGTCTTCTATCGCGCCCGCTTCGCCGGCCTGGATTCCGCGACCGCGGAATACGCCTGCCGGTCGCTCAAGCGCAGCGGCTTCGCCTGCTTCGCCACTCGCGATTGACGTCAGCCATGTCGGTCGAGCAAAACATCCTTGGCCTGATTGACCCGCGCGGCGAGAGCGGTCGATCCGCCATGGTCTGGATGAAGCTTCTTCATCAGCGTTCGGTGCGCCCGAATGATTTCCTCGCCGCTCGCGCCTTCCGCCAGGCCCAGGATTTCATACGCTTCGTTGCGCGTCATCGCGCCGCCGCTGCGAGCCCGCCCCCTCGCCTCGCCCTGACCCTCGTCTGCGTCACGCCAACGGGCAAACCGGCGGTCGAGATACGCTTCGACTAGCCGGGCGCCGTCTGGATCGTCCCGCCCGCAGTCCGCATAAAGCTCCAGACACTCCGTCCGCGTCAGCATGTCGAGCGGCCGTCCCTGGAAGCGCCCGCCGAGAACGACGCCGGTCATCACGCCCGTTTCGAGATCGAGCCGCGTCTCGATCGTCGCGGAGCGCGCGCTCGACACACGCGTTTTCGCCCCCGGACCGGCGGCTCGAAACGCCGATCCGAACGGCCCCGCGCCGCCGCGGCGCGCCGCGCCGAATGCGAGGCTGCCGAGAAGGGCGGCGAGCCTGTAGCGGCCGCCCATTGCGATGAGTAGATAACCCAAAATGTTCAGCGCGCCGCCGCCGCGACGCACGATCTTGGCGGCCGCCGCGGGGGTCATGCGGCCGAACATCTTGATCGCCGCCAGCAGAAGATAGAGCGCGATGAGTCCGGCTATGAGGGTCGGCATGATTGGGCTTCTCGAATGGGGACCGCGCGGCGGCGGAATAGACGCAGGGTCATGGCGTCAAACTACGCTCATTTCACGGACGGCGCATCTGCGCCAGCAGCGCCCGGGCATGACCGTCGCCGATCGCCTGCGCTTCGAGAGCCGCCCGCCCCCCGGAGGCGTAGGCGGCGGCGGCCCGCAGCAGCGCCTCGAGGCGCGACGCCGCGCCCGCGTCGAAGGCGCTGTACGCCCCGTCGGTGAGCCGCGCGATCTCCTGGAATACGCGCCGCGCATCGGGATCGGCGCCTTCCTGAAACATGAAGGCCTTGACGCCCGCGAGCGCCAGTTCTCCCGCCAGCCCGAGCAGCGTATCGCGGTCTTCCTCCATCGCGTCGCCGACGAAGACCAGGGCGCCGACCTTCGCTCGGCGCGCCTCGTCGCGCGTATGGGCCAGCACCTTGCCGAGTTGCGTCGGACCGCCGCGAACCGAGATGCGGCTTATAAGGGCGGCGAGCCCCTCCCCGCCCGAGACGAAGCGGGACGCGCGGCATTCCCCAAAGCCGCGAAAATAGACGAGTTGGACATCGAGGCCGCCGAGGCCGGCCGCCGCCTGAAACATCTTGCCCTGGAGCCCTTGCGCGAGATCCCAGGTCGGCTGGCGGCTCATCGTCGCGTCGAGCGCGAAGATCATCCGTCCCCGGCCCGTCGCGGCTGGCGCCGGCGCGCGCCGCGCCGCCTCGAGAAAGGCGTCGACGGCCTCGCTTGAACTCGTCGCCAGCGGCGATTTGCCGCTTTCGCGCGACATGGTTTCCTCCACTCGTGACAACGCGAGCCCTTCAGATCGGCGCCCGGCGACGCCGCTGCAAGGGCCGGTCAGAGAAGGCCGAGCTCGCCTAGCGCCCGACGAAGCTCCTCGGGCATCGCTGCGGCGCCGACGCCGGCCTCGTCGAGATCGGACGGCGCGTCCTTGGCGGCGAGATAGCGCCAACCCTGAAAGGCGCGAAACGGGCGCGGGCGGACCGGGACGACGAGCGGATCGAGCCAAAGCCGGCAGCGGCCGACGCCGTCCGCGTCCACGAAGGGCTCGACGTCGGACAGGCGCTGGCGCGCAGCGATCTGGCCCTTGATGACCCAATAGAGCGAACCACCGTCGAGAAGGTCTTCGCCGCGCTTGGGGACCATACGGGTTATGTGCGGGTGCCGCGCCGGCTCGCCGCGCGCCCGGCGCTCGGCCACGCGCAGCGCAATCCACTCCTCCAGATCGGCGATCGAGTCGGCGCCGACGCAGAGTTTGATCAGGTGAAGCGTCATGACGCCCTTATGGCAAATCTTGGCGGCCAGGCGTAGGGGCCGCGACGCAGTCCTGTGGATGGAGGAAAGCCGCGCTCCCCTGATGCTTGTCCAATTCTGTAGCGTGGTACAGGCTGTGTGCGAGGCGCCGAGCGGAGGCCTTCCATGCGGTTGCGCAAGATTGCGGGAATCGTGCTCAGCGTGATCGTCGGGCTTGCGGCGTCGGCGAAAATCGCCGGATCTGCGGCCCAGGACGACGCCTCGGCCAATATCGAGAAGACCTACAAGCTTCTGTCGACGCTCTGCATTGTTCCCCCGTTCTGCCCGGTGTCCCGGGAGGCGCTCGACACGATGAAGCGCGCAATCGCCGGCGACGCTGCCGCGGAATATCTTCTCGGCCTCACCTTGTTGACTGGCGACGGGCTGCCGGAGAACCGGGAAGCTGGCCTCGCCTGGGTCGCGCGCGCCGCCGAACACGGCGAGCCGGACGCCGCGCGCGACATCGCCGAGCGGCTCCGCAACGGCGCTTCGGTCGAGGTCGACGAGACGAAGATCGCGACGGCTCTGCAACGGCGCGCCGCGGCCGGCGACCGCGAGGCGATGCGCGCGCTTGGCCCCATGATTATGCGCGGCCGCGGAACCCAAAAGGATGCGGCTGGCGGCCTCGCCATGCTGCAACGCGCCGCGAGCTTAGGTTCGAGCGGCGCGGAGGCGGACCTCGCCAGCCTCTACGCGGCAGGCGCTCCCGGCGTCCCGCGGGACCGCGGCGAAAGCCTCAAGTGGTATGAATCCTCGGCCCGCCATGGCGACGTCGAGGCGATGGTCACGATTGGCTACTTCGCGTTGAACTCCTGGAACTCTTCTAGCGAACGCGACCTGAACCTCAGCTTCTGCTGGCTGATGCGCGCCGCTTTGCTCGGCGACCCGCAGGCGCAGGAAAAACTCAGCATGATGTTCGCTTCGGGCGACGCTGACGACCATGGCGCCCGGCTCGGCGTCGATCTCGCCCAGGCGGACGTTTGGTTCCGGCTTGCGGCGCGCAGCCCCTTTCACGACAACTCCCAGGTCCGCGCCGCGATCGAGCCCAATATGACGACGGATGAGATCGGCGCGGCGAAGCGCCTCGTCGACGGCTGGCGGCCGCGCAGCTTCGGGGAGATCAAGACGCTGGACATCCCCCTGCCCTCCGCCGCGCGCGGCGGCGCTTCCCCGGGCAAGTGCCCGCCGGTGGGTTGAGCGCGCCGGCGCCTCAGCTCGCCATCGCCGTCCGCCGTCGGCACTTGCCCGCCTCGACGCACCAAGGGATCGAGCAATCCTCGCAACGAACGCCCGCTTCGGGTTTGGCGACCGGGAAGTATTTGATTAGAGCGGGCAGCTCCTCGGCAGGCGCCGGGCGGCCAAGCCAATAGCCTTGCGCCTCGTCGCATCCGGCGGAACGCAAGAGATCGAGCTGCGCGGCCGTCTCCACGCCTTCGCCGGTGAGCGCCAGTCCAAGCTCTTTGGCGAGCCTGGCGGCGGAACGGATCACCGCCGCCGCGCGCGGATTGGCGAGCGCGTCCGCGACGAAAGCGCGCTCGATCTTGATGCGGTCGAGCGGCAGATTCGCGACGCAGCTCATCGAGGAGAAATGCGCGCCGAAATCAGCCAGAGCGATCGAGACGCCATAGTGACGAAGCGCGTTGAGGCTCGCCGCCGCGGCCGCGAAATCCTCGATCGGCGCCAATTCCGAGATCTCGAGCTCCAAGCGGCGCGCGTCGAAGCCTGCCTCGACGACGTCCCTCACCACGGCCGCCAGCAACGGCGATTTGAGCTGAACCGGCGACACGTTGACGGCGACCCGCAGCCGCTTCGGCCACCGGGAGGCGACCCTCGTCGCCTCGCGCAACGCCCAGACGCCGATCTCCTCCAGGCAGCCGAAGGTTTCGGCGGCGCGGATGAAGGCGCTCGCCGGCGCCTCTGGATGGCCCGGCCGCCGCCAGCGCAACAACGCTTCAAAGCCGGTCACGGAGCCGCTCGCGACATCGACGAACGGTTGGAAGTCGAGACGCATCTCGCCATTTCGCAGCGCCTGACGGAGCGCGGCCTCCGTCTTGCGCCGCTCGGTCGCCTCGCGGCCCTCCATGTCGTCGACCAAAGCGACCGATCCCGGGCCCCGATGCCTGGCGCGATAGAGCGCAGCTTCCGCGCTGCGGGCGAGATGGTCGCCGTCGTGCCCGTGCTCGAGCGCGACGGCGACGCCGATGGTCACGGCGCACACGCTTTCGCCCCAGGTGAATGGGTAAGGCCGGCGAAATTCGGCGGCGATGCTCTGCGCGAGCGACCGAGCAGCATCGCGCCCGCTAACATGCGCTGCAACCAGAGCGAACTCATCTCCACCCAACCGCGCGACATAGTCGTCTTCGCCGCTTGCCGCCCGCAGCGCCTGCGCGGCGCGACGGATCATCTCGTCGCCAGCCGAATGGCCGAAGGTCTCATTGACGAGCTGGAAGCTGTCGAGATCGAAGCACAAGAGCGCGAACCGCTCTCCCCCCTCGCCGAGACGCTTGAAGGCGAGGGCCAGATGTTCGGTAAGGCCGAGCCGGTTGCCGAGCCCGGTGAGCCCGTCGAGCCTGGCCGCGGTCTCGTCGGCGAAATGCGCGATCGTGCGCCTGGCGAGTTGCGTCGCCTGGAAATGCGCCTGAAACAGCAGGAAGCCGGCGTTGAAGAGCTGCGCGGCGAGAATGGGCAGCGCCGCGGCGTCGGGCGTCTCATAGGCGACGGCGACGCACCCGAGCGCGAGCGGCGCAATGAAGCCGTAGGCCATCGGCGGCGAGAAAGCGAGCTGCAAGGCGCCGTCGCTCATGACGCACATCGACAGGGTTGCGATCAAGGCGCGCTGGCCGCCGTCGGCGACTCCCGCCGCCAAGGCGAGGCCAAGCGCCCAGATCGCCGCGTTCAGCATCGTGCGGATGGTGGCCCGACGGAGCACGCGGATGTTGCCGCCGCCCTTGCCGGGAAGGATGCGCCACAGTCCGAGATTGGCCACCAGCGCCAGCGCCCAGAACATGAGCGGCGTCCGGACCGGCGTGCTCCACATCCCAACCGTCAGCACCATGGCGCCGAACACGGCCGCGGTCATGGGCGCGAGAGCGCCGCGCTGGGTCGAGGCGAGTTGCGCTGCGCGGATGCGCTCGCGTTCGGGCGCCGCCAGCGGGCGCCTGGAAAAGGCGAACGGATCGCCGTCGAGCCAGTCCGTGAGGCGCGACAGCGCGCTCGTGGCGCCGCTCGCCCCGCGAGGGGCCGCGATCACCCCCGCCCGCCCAGCATCGGGCGTCTGATTCTCGAGCGTTTGCGAGTTCGACACGCGAGCGGCGCTTCCGATGCGAGCGGCGACAATCGATTGCACGCATAGGTAGACGCCATCCGTATACAACCCGTTAACGGTTGTATCGCGAAAAGCGCGAATCGAGCGCGGGCTGGCTGACCCGCCTGAGTTTGAATGACGGCCTCCGACCCGTCCTCGGTTGTTCCGCAGCTCCGACCTACCGTCCGAAAACGGACGTACGCAGGGCCAAATCCCTGAGCTAACGGTCGAAAGTTCGAATCGTTGCGACGAGTCAATCTGGCAGGAAACTGCGACCGCAGGCGTCGTACGATTTTCAACGCCGACAACCGCGTGGAAGCGGCGCGAGGTCACCAATAGGCGCCCTCGGCCAAACCAACGCATCAGCGCAATTATGCTTTATGCGGTTCCAGATCTGCAGGTGTTTAGACGCACGCGACCTTAACCCAATGGGTAGGCCCCGTCTGACAGTGCTACATTTGCGCCTGCAATAGAAGACGACGTGGCGAAAGCCCTCGATCTCAACTCGCTGAAAATTTGCTGAGCTTGCGTCCAATCGTGCTCTCGGGAAGCAAGACCTGAGAGCAGCGCATGTGTTTTTGGAAAGGATTGTCGCCTCATGCAGCGCCGTGCATTCCTCTCGCACTTCGTTCTATGCCTCGCCATCGGCGCGGCTGCCTGGTTTGCCTATATTCAAGGCGTGTTCACGGCGGTCTGGGCGAATGACCAGAGCATGATGACCTCGGCCATCGGCGTCGTGTTCCTCGGCACAACGGCGTGGCTCGGCTGGCAGGCCTGGCGCCCTGACGCCGCCGACGCCTCATTCGGCCATCTCGCCGAGCGTCTTCTCCCGATGCTTGGGCTCTTCGGCACCGCCTTCGGCTTGAGCCTCCAGGCTAAGTCGCTCGCCGGCGGAGCGGCTGCCTTCGCCCCGCTCGCCACCTCGCTGTATTGCACCGCATGCGGCGTGCTCGCGGCAGCTCTGGTGGCCGTCATGACTTTCAATCTCGAGGTTGCAATCAGGAAGGCTGAACGATGACGGACCGCTCGGCAGTCTGGATCGGTCTTTGCGACATGGCGCTCGCCGTTCTCGCCATTGTCATCGTCGCGGTCAATCCGCCGCAGACGAAGGCCAATGGCGTGAAGGAGAAGGCTGAATATCTTCTCTCGCTCGAATGGGACGTCCACAAGGACGCCGATGTCGACATTCACTTGATGCCGCCCAGCAAGAAGCCGGTCTTTTACGCCTCCCGCGACGTCGGCTGCGCAACGCTCGACCGCGACAACCGCGGCTTCATCGACTCGTTCATCACCTTGGCGGACGGTTCGCGAACCCAGGTCGACAGCAACAAGGAAACGATCGCGCTGCGGTGTATCGAGCCCGGCCACTACGACCTCGGCGCAAACCTATACACCGATCGCGACGGCGCGGTCGACCGCCGCGCCATCGGGCTCAAGGTTCACGCGGAAATCCTCGCGCTCAATCCCTCTGTCCGCGTCGTCTTCGCGAAGGACTTGGTTCTGGATTACGTCGGCCAGACGATCAATTGGGCATCGTTCGATATGGCGCGGGATGGCCAGATCACGCTTGGCGATCCGCCCCTCACCCCGATCACCGCGTCCTATCAGAAAGAAGTCGCCTCGCCATGAGCCTCTACCTTCACTTCGTTTTGTCCTTCGGCGCGCTGCTCGCGTTGATGTGCGTCATCGCCGCGTGGCTCTTTCGGACTGCGAGCGCGCCGCTGTGGGCGAAGATCGCCGTGCCTGTCGCCGCCCTGGCGCTCGCCTGTTACGCGCCGGTCGCGGCCGGCGCAATTATGGGCTTCCCGGTGTCGGCGGACGCATCCGCCTTGCCTGATCACGCCGAGCTTGTCGCCTTCGTGGCGCATGACGACGAGGGACAGGTCGATCTTTGGCTCCGAACCAACGATGTTCCGCGCGCCTACGAAACGCGGCTGACGAAAGAGATGAAAAAGACGCTTCGCCAGGCCCAAGACGCAATCGCGCACGGGCAGCGCGCCGTACTCGAAAAGCGCGAGACCAAACCCCGCAAGGGCGCCGGCGATCCGCTGGGCATCGGCAACGATCAAGGAATGTACCAGCTTGACCGGAGAGCCATGAGCACGCTGCCCGCCAAGATGTGAGCGGTATGACGAGGCGACCGTCGGCGCCGGCCGAGATAGTCGGCGCCGGAATCGTCGAGCCAGACCGACCCGGTTCCACCAACGGCCACGCGATTGAAGACATGAGCGCGGCCGAATGACAGAGGAGAGAAAAGCCATGTTGAAAGTTGCCGTTGCGTTATCAGCGTTGGTTGCCGCCGCTCCCGCGCTTGCTCAAGAGAAAGGACCGCATTGCGGGGCGCTGGACAAAGTGCAGCAGGAGGCGGGCAAGGACACGACGGTCTCCCCCCTGACGGACGCGCAGTTCCACTTCCTGCAAGGCCTTTATGCCGCGCTGCCGTTCACGCCGGCGGGGCTTCCCCCGGGCGACGGCGCGGTCTTGCTTACGAAAGACAAGGGCGGCGCAGGCCTCATCATATGGACGCGCGGACCGCTCGCCTGCGATCCGCTCCCCGCGCCCGAGGCGGTCCAGAAGCTCCTCGCCGAGATCAAGGCCGGGCGCTCCGACGACGGCGAGGGTCTGTGACCACAGAAACGGCCGAGGCGGCCTGATTGTGGGTGGAGAGGCCCCCGGGCTCAGTCCCCCTCAGCCTCGACGGTCATCAGCCGCTCGCCTTGCTCGACCGTATCGCCGATCCGCGCTGCGAGATCGACGACGCGGCCGGAGCGCGGCGCGACCAGCGCATGCTCCATCTTCATCGCCTCGACGACCGCAAGACGTGCGCCCTGCTCCACCGCATCGCCGTCCTTGACCGAAAGGGCGATCAACCTTCCGTGCATCGGGGCGGCGACCACGCCTGACCGCTCGTCCGCGCCCAAGGCGCGGCCCTCGAGCGGCTCCGTCAGCGCGACCCGAAATTGACGGCCGCCGCGAAGCACGAACGCGGTTCCCTCGCTGGTGTATATCGTTGGCGGAGCGTCAGCGGGCCCTGGCTTGCGCCCGTCGGCGAAGGCGAGCCTCGCCGCCCCGTCCCTCCCAATGTTCACCAGGCGCTCGACATGGCCGTCGACGTACACGTCGAGACCAACAGCGCGCGGCGCCATCACGTCGAACGAGTCGGCGATCGACCAGGGATCGTGGGCGGGCGCTCGTTGGGGAAGCGCTGGTAAGCCGTCGAGCAAAACCTCGGCCCCGGCGAGGACGGCGAACGGATCGGGCCCGCGCGGCTCAGCGCCGAGAGGCCCCAAATTGGCGTCGATGAATCCGGTGTCGAACGCGCCGGCTTCGACTTCGGGCGCGCTCAGCAACGCGTCGAGAAAAGCGAGATTGGTCTTGGGGCCGATCACGACGGCCCTGGCGAGCGCGCCGCGCAGCTTCGCCAACGCCTCGGCGCGCGTCGGCGCATGGGCGATCAGCTTGGCGATCATCGAATCGTAGAACGGCGTCACGCGGTCCCCCGCTTCGACGCCGGCGTCGACCCGCAAGCCCTCGACTGGCTCCAGGCTGAGCGCGAGGATTCGGCCCGGCGAAGGCAGAAAGCCGCTCTCGGGATCCTCCGCGTTGAGGCGCGCCTCGATCGCCCAGCCGCTCCTGCGGATCTGGTCTTGCGCGCGCGGCAGCGGCTCGCCCGCCGCGACCCGAAACTGCCATTCGACGAGATCGAGCCCCGTGATCGCCTCGGTGACGGGGTGCTCGACCTGAAGGCGCGTGTTCATTTCCAGGAAATAGAAGCTGTCCGGCCCGAGCCCGCGCGAGGAATCGACAATGAACTCGACAGTGCCGGCGCCGAAGTAGCCGACCGCGCGGGCCGCCGCCACCGCCGCCTCGCACATAGCGGCGCGCGTCTCCTCCGGCAGTCCGGGCGCCGGGGTCTCCTCGATCACCTTCTGGTGGCGACGCTGCAAGGAGCAGTCGCGCTCGAAAAGGTGCACGACGCCGCCGTGCATATCGCCGAACACCTGCACCTCGACGTGGCGCGGCGCCGAGACATATTTCTCGATGAGGACGCGAGAGTCGCCGAAGGCGCCCTCCGCCTCTCGCATTGCGCTGTCGAGCGCCGCCTCGAAATCGACATGCGCGTCGACCCGCCGCATGCCGCGTCCCCCGCCGCCGGCGATCGCCTTGATGAGCACGGGATAGCCGATCTCGTAGGCCTTCTCCTTGAGGAACTTCGGGCTCTGATTGTCGCCGTGGTACCCTGGCACGATCGGCGCGCCGGCCTTCGCCATCAACGCCTTGGCGGAACTCTTGAGACCCATCGCGCGCATCGCCTCGGGCGACGGGCCGACGAACACGACGCCCGCCTCGCGGCAGGCCTCGGCGAAGTCGGCATTCTCGCTCAAGAAGCCGTAGCCGGGATGAAGGCACTCCGCGCCGACCCGCTTCGCCAGCGCGACGATCGCCTTGGCGTCGAGATAGCCCTCGGCGCCGGCGCCGATCTCGTGGGTCTCGTCGGCGAGCCGCGTGAAGCGGGCGCCCCGGTCGGCGGGGGTCGCGAGCGCAAGAGTCCGCATCCCCATCCGTCGCGCCGTCGCGATGATGCGGCAGGCGATCTCGCCCCGATTGGCGATGAGGACGTTGGCGAACATGGCGTCTCCTTTTTGCAGCGACGATATGGCGAAGCGCGGGCTATGACCAGCGCCGCCAGCGCGAGTTTGTGCGCGCCATTCGCAAACCAGCCCTTGCCGCCTTTCCCTCACCGGCCTAGGGAAGCAGCGACCACTTTATGGGAGGAACACAGGATGACCGAGGCGGATGCGAAGACAGCGCCGGTGGGGCGAACCGGCCTCATGGTCACGAAGCTCGGCTTCGGGGCGACCGGCCTCGGCGACATGCCCGACACCTACGGCTACCGCGTCAATGAGGAACAAGCCAAAGCCACGGTGCGGGCGATCTTCGAGGGGCCAGCGAACTACATAGACACCTCGCGCATTTACGGCATGGGGCGCAGCGAGGAGCGCATTGGCGCCGTCATTCGCGAGCGCGGCGGCCTTCCCAAGGGCTTCCTGGTCTCGACCAAGCTCGACCGCGACCTCGAGACAAACGTCTTCGACGCCGCGCAGGCGCGCCGCTCGCTCGAGCAGAGCCTCGCCGCCTTGGGGTTGGAGCGGATCGACCTGTTGCACCTGCACGACCCCGAGCATTCCCGCTCGCAGGCGGAGACCACCAGCCGCGACGGCGCCTTGGGCGAACTTTTCCGCATGAAGGAGGAAGGGCTAGTGACAGCGGTCGGTCTGGCGGCCGGCCCGGTTTCGATGATGACGCCTCTGCTGCGCGACTGGGATTTCGATGTCCTGATCACGCACAACCGTTTCACGCTCGCCAACCGCAACGCGGAGCCGATGCTGAATTTGGCGCAATCGCGCGGCGTCACCGTCCTCAACGCGGCCCCCTACGCCGGCGGCGTGCTCGCCAAGGGCACGGCCCAATATCCGCGCTACGTCTACCAGGAATCCTCGGACGCCGCGCTCGACCCGATCCGCCGGATCGAGGCGATCTGCGCGCGTTACGGCGTGCCCGCTGGCGCCGCGGCGCTGCAGTTCTCCATGCGCGACCCGCGCATCGCCTCGACGATCTGCGGCGTCGGCGAAGTGGGACACGTCCAAAAGACCTACGAATGGGCCAGTTTCCCCATCCCCGAGGCGATGTGGGACGAACTTATGGCGCTGCCGGCGGCGACCGACGATCCCGAGGCGACGCGCGACTACAAGCCGGGCTGAGGCTATTCATTGGATAAACTCGGGCGCTTCGTCGCTCGACGCAGACGGCAGCATCGATCCGGTGTGTCCTTCATCGCGGACCGCCGGATGACTCGGCTTGGGTCGAGAGTGGTTTGTTCGCGCGCAATCAAAAAAGCGGCAGCTTCGCCAGTAGCCGATCTTATGGTCAGCTGGCGAAGCAGATCTTATGGTCAGCTCGCGAAGCAGACATCGGCGTTTACCCACTAAACGATCTACCTTCGCCTGTGACGGCGTATAGCAAGTTGCTCTATGTCGTGAGGCCCCACTTCGCTCGCTTGTTTAACAGTCAGGGCACACTTTCGTAGCCCGAGGCCGAATCCGAATTTGAGTTTACCGCCAGGAACCATCTGGCCCGGCATCAAAACGTATGAGCCGATCGCCTCGTAAGATGCTAGGAACACTTCGAGGTTGGCGCTCGAATCCGGGTGCATGTCGTTCGTGCGCGCAATGATCGTCAAAAGCTTATCAAGAGAGGAGTCCTCCTTGACCGGCGGCCGGGAGGTCACGACAACTGCGTAGTCGTTAGGATATTCGCTCGATATTCCCCGGACGATGCTCACGTAGATTTCGTCGCCTTTGTCCGTCGCGCCGAATCGCGCGCGCCATCTCTTGAAGATGTCTGCGGCTGCCTGCTTGTCCTCAAAGACCAGCGCGAGCCCCGGCGGCTGGGATGGCCCGTAGCTAAGAAAGGCGGTCGCATGCCAGCCGGCTTTATCCCAAAGATGGACGTCGATGACAGACTGAACTGCGACGTCCCGATGATTGTGGATGAGTTTCGTCCATACCCCTTCGGCGGATTCCGGGAAATCTCTCGGTGACTCTTTCCTTGAATTATCGAGTTTACGCCGCTTGATCTTGGGCCGCGTTTCGCAGGTCGGATACCCCGCCGTAGAAAGCGCCTCCTTGTCAGCAAGTCGAGAAAAGTATCGCCCGGAAAAACGATGATAGCTGTTCCCCGCTGCCAAAATAATCGCGATGCGCTCCAACACGGCGTCATCTTCCGCAAGCTTCTTGAGGATGACTTCAGGGTCTTGAACCACACACGCCGCAACCATCGCGACAGCGGAGAGTTCGAAGAACGCTCGCTGCGCCGCCTCGTTATGCTCGAACGCTGCAGGTGCCCACCCTGGCCAAGTCAGGCTGAGTCGCATGACTCGCTGATCGAATGCGACCTTCGGTTTGGACGTCGTGGTGTCTTCGATCACCTCGATTTGCATCCGCTCTGTATGCGGGTGAATCGCCATTTCCGCGGCGGTCGCGAAATAAGCCTCCATCGTGCCGAGTACGCCCTCGGCCATTAGGATGCCGTTTGCTGATCCATCGAAGTTGACTTCAACTGAGACGCCGAGAACGGTTGAGCTGTAGGACTGATGCCCGATTGGATTGGTAATTAGGGGCCCATACCGGTCGGCTGAGACTGGCTGGCTAGCAAGGTCGGTGAAGAAACCGTGGAGGTGGTCCGGCGTCTCTTCAGGTGGAATGACACCGTCTGCCCGTAGCCTGTCCTCATAGCCAAGGACGTAAAGAAGCGCGCTGTGGCTCAGCCAGAGGTCGAGTCCAGCGAGAACATCGGGCAGCCGCTGGACTGCTGTGAGCTCGTCTTCCGTGAGGTTCAGAACGTAGCTACCGAAGGCTCCATCCAACTCGCGAATGTCCTCCTTTACTGTTGCCTGCGTCTCCTCGGTAAGTGGAAGCGATCGAGACATCCCATTGAAGAGCTGCACCGCTTCGAGGAAATCAGGGAGATGTCGCATTTCCAAAGCGATCCACGCCCACACTTTGACGGTGGGCAACATCTCAATGCGAATCTGGCTCTCTTCGTCACTTTCTATCAGGATCGTCGCGAGGGCGAAGACGCAACCCGCACGCGCCGCCCAGAGAAGCCCGGCGCTTCGATAGGCATGACACAGTAGTTGGAGGGCCTCGATAAGTTCGTCGGCATACTCTTTCTTGGTGAGCTGGCGTGCCGCTCGGCCGAGGAGGCGGATCATATCGAAGTGGCGATCGAAATCGAGCTGCTTGGCGCGCCTGAGAAGGACCATAGCCCCCGCCGCTTCGCCCGTGCGTTTGCCGACGAAGGCTGCCATTTGCTCGGCGAGCGCGGTATATTGGGGGTCGTCGCGGGCCACTCCGCCGAGCACCTCGATCATCTTGATCAAGCGAAGGGCATCGAACTCCCCAAGTCCTTCTGCCTGCTTGAGAATGCTCGAAAATTTCGGCCAAACGTTGGATATGGCTCCGTGGTCTCGCGCGATCATCGCTTCGTTCAGCCGTAGTGTCCTGGCTTGGAGATTGTTGTTCGGCCGCTCCTTGTCCTCGATCAGTTCTGCCAGCCGCTTCGACAAACGCTGGGCTCGGTTCGCGAGGTCGCACTCCTCAGCCGAAAGGACTCTGAGGAGAACAGCATTGACTAGGTGCTGCAGCAAAGTGACGAGGAATTCGAGGCTCGTGGCGTGCTCACTCGAAAGCGCCATGGCCTCGAAGGCCGCGTAACCAGCATTCACTGGTTCGATCTCGTCAAACCACCAGACGAACGTACAGAGGCTTTCGTAATGGGCCTCAAGCTTCTGATGAAACGTGCCACCGTCTTCGGCAAGCCGGATGGCGCGAATTAGGCGTCCCTCGGTTTCATGCCGCGGCCGTTCAAGCTCGCGTGACAGCTTCGCGCCGACGAGAGCTTCGGCTGCCCTCTGCATCTTCAGCCCCGCAAAGGTCGCGGGATCGCTCAGCTCCTTTTCGATGTCTTCGAGCTGCTGGCTGCGGGAATAGTCCTTCGGGCCGAGACGGCGGCCGTCTTCGACCAAACGCCCAACGCCGAGATAGTTGTAAGCGAGATCCTTGCGCTCACCCTCGATCACCTCCTTCACGATCCAGGACCGGTCGTAAATCGTGACGGGGATGCCGTACTTGGCAGTGAGCTCGTCTTCGAGGGCTGCCCTCGCTTTGGCGCGGGCGAATTGAGCAGTTACGCAAATGATGCGTTGATACCGGCGGTCGGTCTCAAAGATGCCGGCGACATCGCTGCGAATCTTTCCGATCCATTGCTTCTTCGCGCTGAACGCGAAGGCCCAGCGTTCCCTACCGGCGTTCGTTTCGCCGATGTAGGTGAGCGTCGCGATCTCATCGGCGAGGGGAAGTGTCTCGCTGTCGACCTTGCTGTCACCGCCGCCCTCAGGCCCCGTCTGGGGCCGCAGGTTCGGGCAAATCGTCCGCTCGCAAAGCTTGCGGCAAAACAGCTCGAATTCGCTCGTCTCGTTGCGGCTCGTGATGGTTTCCAGGCGGTACTCGAAGACGTCCCGCTCAAGTTGATACGCTGATCGTACGCGCGTATCAGAATATCTCTCTGGACGGAGCTTCCGCATGAATGCGGTCGGCGAGATGGGCTTCTCTCCTGATGCAACGCCTGCCGCCAAGACTCTCCCCCAGAGCTTTCGAACAAATGTAGAACTGTTTGGGGCGGGTTCGCTAGTGGATTGTCGGCGATCGTGTTTGGTTTGCTGCGATGCGCGAGTCGCTGCTCTTGGCGCACTGAAAGCGGACCTGCCCGACGTCCTTCCCCCTCACATCCTAAACACCCCAAACCGCGTCGGCTCGATTGGCGCGTTGAAGCAGGCGGAGAAGGCGAGGCTCAGCGCGCGGCGGGTCTCGGACGGCGCGATGACGCCGTCGTCCCACAGGCGGGCGGTGGCGAAGTACGGCGAGCCCTCGCTGTCGTATCTGGCGCGGATCGGCGCCTTGAAGGCTTCCTCCTCCTCGGCGGCCCAGGACTTGCCCTCCGCCTCCAGGCCGTCGCGGCGCAGCGTCGCCAGCACACTCGCCGCCTGCTCGCCGCCCATCACGCTGATGCGCGCGTTTGGCCACGTGAAGAGGAAGCGCGGGCCGTAGGCGCGCCCGCACATGCCGTAGTTGCCCGCGCCGAACGAGCCGCCGACGATCAGCGTGATTTTCGGCACGCGGGCGCAGGCGACCGCCATCACCAGCTTGGCGCCGTCCTTGGCGATGCCGCCCGCCTCGTAGCGTTGCCCGACCATGAAGCCGGAGATGTTCTGGATGAACAGCAGCGGCACGCCGCGCTGAGCACACAGCTCGACGAAATGCGCGCCCTTGAGCGCGCTGTCGGAGAACAGGACGCCGTTGTTGGCGACGATGCCGATCAACATGCCGCCGATGCGGGCGAAGCCGGTGATCAGGGTGGTGCCGTAGCGCGCCTTGAAGGCGTCGAACTCCGAGCCGTCGACCAGCCGCGCGATGACCTCGTGCGCGTCATATTGCTTGCGCAGATCGACCGGGACGATGGCCTCCAGGTCCTCGATCGCGTAGCGCGGCTCGACCAGCGCGACGATGTCCGGGATCGCCTTGGCGGGCCGGTTGAGATTGGCGACAGCGCGGCGCGCCAGCGCCAAGGCGTGAGCGTCGTCACGCGCCATCGTATCCGCGACGCCGGAAATGCGGGTGTGCACGTCGGCGCCGCCGAGGTCCTCGGCCGAGACCGTTTCGCCGGTCGCCGCCTTCACCAGCGGCGGGCCGGCGAGAAAGATTGTGCCCTGCTTCTCGACGATGATCGTCTCGTCCGACATGGCCGGGACATAAGCGCCGCCCGCCGTGCAGGACCCCATGACGACGGCGATCTGGGAGAGGCCGGCGGCCGACATGCGCGCCTGATTGTAGAAGATGCGGCCGAAATGCTCGCGGTCGGGAAACACCTCGGATTGATAGGGCAGATTGGCGCCGCCGGAATCGACGAGGTAGACGCATGGCAGCGCGTTCTCCAGCGCGATCTCTTGCGCGCGAAGGTGCTTCTTGACCGTCATCGGGTAGTAGGCGCCGCCTTTGATCGTCGGGTCATTGGCGACGATCATCGCCTCGCGGCCCTCGATGCGGCCGATTCCCGCGACCATGCCGGCGCCGTGCACGTCGCCCTCGTACATGCCGTAGGCGGCGAGCGCGCCGACCTCGAGGAAGGGCGAGCCCGGATCGATCAGCCGCGCCACGCGCTCGCGCGTCAGCAGCTTGCCGCGCGCGACGTGGCGCTCTCTCGCTTTGGGCGATCCGCCGGCAGCGGCGGCGGATCGGCGCTCGTCGAGTTCGTCGAGGAGGCTGCGCCACGCCTTTCGGTTGGCTGCGTCGGCCGCCGCCTCTTGCCTCGGCGCGCTGGGAATCACCGCCATGAGCCTCATTCTCCGTGTCAAAACATTCCGCCAGCGGCCGAAAAAATAAGGCCATCGGCAAACTCGTCATGAAAGCGGCGCCGACCCGGGGCGTCTCGGCTGCGTATCATGGATCTTGGCGTAATCGACATGGCGCACGCCAGATTCGTCGAAGCTGACGATATCCACGTATTCATGGTCTGGCCGCACGTCCTGCGCTGCGAAGGTGTGTCTGGCTCTGACGACCTGCGCCGCGGTTTCGTCGAAGCCGCTGATGCTGACGATGAAGTTCGTCTCGCTGGAGAGCAGTTCCTCCATCTCGAGGCCGTAGAGCGGGCTGTCGGCCTCGATGGGATGAAACAAGGACCAGCTCAAAGCGAGCGCTGGATTCTCGTTCTTGATCAGCCGCAGCGGCTGGAAGGCGACGAAGCGCCGACCTTCGAGGGTCACGGTGGGGCGCAGAACCCACATCTTGGCCGTCGCTTCGCTGATGAAGGCTGCGCGCGCGTTTGCGAGACGGATGACCAGGGTCGGCTTGCCCTCGTAGACGGTGATGACCGCGTGTCTGGCGAAGACGAGGCGCGCGCGGGGCCGCGAGAAGCGCGCAAAGGTCAATCCCGTCATCACCGCGATCGACACCATGCCGATGAAGTTTTCGCTCGTCGCGACGAGGTGGGCGTAGAGCGTCTGAGGATGCATGTCGCCGTAGCCGACGGTCGACGTCGTCTCGACGCTGAAGAAGAAGTAATCGGCGAGACTTCCAGGCCGCGCGTTGGCGATTGGATCGTGACCGAAGTCGTAGACCACGGCGAAGATCATATTGATCGCGACGAAGGCGGCGGCGAGGCCGCCGAAGAAGGTCGGCCAGTTCACCGTCATCGCGTTGTGGTAGAAGTCGGTCCACACCGCGCCGTCGAGCCCGTCGGCGATGATCCGGCGTCCGCCGACGAGGCGAACGCGAGGACGCGGCGTTTTTCGCCCTGCGCGGCCGGTGAGGATGCGGAAGGCGGACGTCACACGCTTTCGTATTTTTCGATTCGCCATGACTCGGCCTCGGCGTCCGCGATCCACGCCTTCCAGGCTGGCAAAGCCATGATCGCGTCCATATAGTCGCGCGTGCCCTGGGAGACCGGGACGTCATAGACATGGAAGCGGTTGACGACGGGCGCAAACATCGCGTCGGCGGCGCTGAAATCGCCGAACAGGAACGGTCCCGCTTTTCCGAACGTCTCGCGGGCGTGCGCCCAGGCGGCCTCGATGCGCGTGACGTCGGCCTTGACGGCGTCGGTCAGGTCGATCCGCCGCACGGGGCGGCGAAAGTTGGTCGGGCAATGCTGCCGCAGCGCCTGATAGCCTGCGTGCATTTCGCTCGACAGCGCGCGGGCGTGCGCGCGCGCCGCCTTGTCGCGCGGCCAGATCGCCTTGTCGGGAAAGGCCTCGGCGAGATATTCGGCGATCGCGAGCGACTCCCAGATCGCGATCGGTCCGTCATGCAAGACAGGGCATTTGCCGGTCGGCGAATGTTCGAGGATCATCGCCCGCGTTTCCGGGAGGTCGAGCGGGATCGTCACGTCCTCGAAGGGAATTTTGAAATGCGCGAGCAGGATCCAAGGCCGCAGCGACCAGGACGAATAGGCCTTGTTGGCGACGACCAGCTTCAACCGCGCCATGCGCTTCCCCCGTCTGAGAACAGGAGTTCAATCGGCGGGCGGCCGGGCGATGTCAAGGGAGCGCGCGCGGCCGGGCCGCTTCGTCTTGACCGCCGCCGCCGCTCGCCGCATGAGGCCGCGATGAACGCGCCTCCCGATACGTCCGATTCGACCCCGACGCTGGAGAGCGTCATTCTCACGCTCTGCGCCGAAACGCGGCCGGGGCGGACGATCTGCCCGACCGACGCGGCGCAGGCCTACGCCGCCGGGCGCGGCGAAGGCGAGATGGCTTGGCGCAGCCATCTGCAAGGCGTACGCGCGGCGGCGGTGCGGCTCGCCGACGCCGGCCGGCTCGTCATCTATCGCAAAGGCAAGCCGGTCGATCCGCACGATTTTCGCGGCGTCTACCGCCTCGGCGCGCCGAACGTCGAATAGCGCTCAGGGCGCCGGGAACCAGTCGTCGATGCGCCCGCTCGCGCGGTAGGCGACAAGGCCGATCCATTCGTGGACTGCGAGATCGAGCACGCGCATGCCGCGAACCGGATCGACGGTGAGACGCCAGTCGCGCCAGCCGCCGAGCGAGCGATAGTCGACGGGATAGGCAACAGCGGAGAAGCCCGCCTTGCGGAAGAGGCCCATCGCGCGCGGCATATGGTAGGCGGAGGTGACGACGAGCCAGGCCTGGTCGGGCTTCGGATGCTCGATGGCGGCGCTGAAACGGGCGTTCTCGTCGGTGTTGCGGGATTTGTCCTCGGTCGTGATGCGGGCGGGATCGACGCCGAGCGCGATCAGCAGCTTGCGCGCCTCGAGGGCCTCGCTCGAGGTGGGATTCCACAGGGATGCGCTGCCGCCGGTGTAGAGAAGGCGGGAGGAGGGGTATCGACGCGCGAGGATCGCGGCCTCGGTCAGTCGGGCCGCGCTGTCGTCGAACGTCGTTTGCCCCCGGATGGCGCTCGCTTCGTCGTCGATCGCGCCGCCGAGCACCACGATCCCGTAGGGGGCCGGCATCGTCGCGGGCGGCGGTGGAAAGCGGTCTTCGAGCGGTTCAATCATCAGCGCCCCGACGGGGGCGACCGAGATCAGAAGCAGCGCGCCCGAGCAAAAGAGGGTGACGCTGCGTGAAAACCCGACCTTGCGCGGCACGAACAGCGCCCCGGCGATCGCGCCCAACAGCAGAAACGTGACCGGCGCCGCGACGAACCACACGACCTTGGAGGCGATAAAAAACATCGGGGTCGATCTCGCGTCCATTCGGCTGCGCGACGAAATAACGGTAGAAATGGGATTTTCTCAAGACCGCCGGTGTTTGCCCCTTGTCAATCCAGCCTGCCTATAATCTTAGAGAAACGCGCCAGCCGGCGTTCTTGTCGGCTCGCGCGCCTTCGCTTAGCCTGATCGAATGAAAGAGGACGTCATGCCCTACCGCCCCACCGTCATCGAAGCGATCGGCGACACCCCCCTGATCAAGCTCAGGGCGGCTTCCGAGGCGACCGGCTGCACCATCCTCGGCAAGGCCGAGTTCATGAATCCCGGCGGATCGGTAAAAGACCGGGCGGCGCTCGCGATCATCCAAGACGCGGTGGCGCGCGGACAGTTGCGGCCCGGCGGCGTGATCGTCGAGGGAACCGCTGGCAACACGGGCATCGGCATCGGCATGGTCGCGGCGGCGCTCGGCTTCCGCAGTGTGATCGTGATCCCCGATACGCAGGCGCAGGAAAAGAAGGACATGCTGCGGCTCGTCGGCGCGGAACTCGTCGAGGTGCCGGCCGTGCCCTATTCCAACCCCAACAACTACGTCAGATATTCGGGGCGACTCGCTGAAGTGCTTGCGAAAACCGAGCCGAATGGAGCGATCTGGGCGAACCAGTTCGACAACGTCGCCAACCGGCGCGGCCATTACGAGACGACGGGCCCCGAGATCTACGCGCAGACGGAAGGCAAGGTCGACGGCTTCGTCAGCGCGGTCGGTTCGGGCGGCACGTTGGCGGGCGTCGGCATGGCGCTCAAAGAGCGCGATCCCAGCATCAAGATCGCCCTCGCCGATCCCTACGGCGCCGCGCTCTACGCCTTTTACACGCGCGGCGTTCTCGAAAGCGAGGGGTCCTCGATCACCGAAGGCATCGGCCAGGGACGCATCACCGCGAACCTCGAGGGCGCGCCGGTCGACTTCGCCTATCGCATCCCCGACGACGAGGCGGTGCAAATCGTGTTCGATCTCGTCGAGCAGGAGGGCCTGCTGGTCGGCGGCTCGTCCGGCATCAATATCGCCGGCGCGATGCGGCTGGCGCGGGAGCTCGGCCCCGGCCACACCATCGTCACCCTGCTCTGCGACTCCGGCTCGCGCTACGCCTCGAAACTTTTCAACCCGGTCTTCCTACGGTCCAAGGACCTCCCCGTCCCCGCCTGGCTCGAACGGCGCGCCAGCGTGCCCCAGGTGTTCGCGTGACCGAGCCGCTCTTTCGCGAGGCGCCGTATCGGCGCGAGCTCGAGGGGCGCGTCGTCGCCGCGCGGCCGGAGGGCGTCATGCTCGACGCAACGATCTTTTATGCGCGCGGCGGCGGCCAGGCGGGCGATCGCGGACGCTTGCGGCGCGCCGACGGATCGGCGATCGACATCGTCGACACGATCTACGACGCGGATCGACGCGGGATCCTCCATGTTCCCGCCGCAGGCTCGACCCTTCCCGTTGCGGGAGAAACACTGGTCGCGGAGCTCGACTGGGATCTGCGCTATCGGCGTATGCGCGCCCACACCGCGCTGCATCTCCTCTCCGTCGTCCTCCCCTATCCGGTGACGGGCGGCTCGGTCGGCGACGGCGACGGGCGGCTCGACTTCGATTCCGGCGAAACCGCGCTCGACAAGGCCGACGTCGAGCGGCGTCTCAACGAGTTGATCGCCACCGACGCGGAAGTCCGCACCCGTTGGATCAGCGACGACGAACTCGCCGCCAATCCCGGCCTAGTGAAGACCATGTCGGTCAAGCCGCCGACCGGGACCGGCCGCGTGCGCCTCGTCGAGATCGCCGGTCTCGACCTGCAGCCTTGCGGGGGCACCCACGTCGCGCGCACCGGCGAGATCGGCCGGGCCGAGGTCACCGGCATCGAGAAGAAGGGACGGATCAACCGACGGGTGCGCATCGCCTTGCAGGCGCCCTGAGCCGCGCGAACCATCAGTCAACAGGCAGCCGAGATTTCCAACATGCCCAGCGAAAACTTCGTTTCCACGGATTGGTTGGCCGCCCATCTCGGCGAGCCGGGCCTCGGGATCATCGACGCCTCCTGGCACCTGCCTCCCACCGGGCGGAACGGCGCGGCCGAGTTCCGCGTCGAGCACATTCCCGGCGCGGTGTTCTTCGACATCGACTTCATCGCCGACACCTCGAGCGACCTGCCGCACATGTTGCCGGACGCCCACAAATTCGCGCAGGAAATGGCCGCCCTCGGCCTCGGCGACGGCATGCATTTCGTCATCTACGACGCGCATGGCCTGTTCGCCGCGGCGAGAGTCTGGTGGATGTTGCGCGCCTTCGGCGTCACCGAGGTCAAGATCCTCGGCGGCGGCCTGCCCAAGTGGGTGCGCGAAGGTCGACCTCTCGAACAGGGCGATGCGAGGCCTCAGCCGCGGCGCTTTACGCCGCGCCTCGATCACAGCTTCGTCGCCTCGGTCGACGACGTGCGCAAGGCGCTCGCAAGCGGCGCGGCGCAAGTCGTCGACGCGCGCCCGGCCGACCGCTTCGAAGGGCGCGCGCCGGAGCCGCGGCCCGGCTTGCGCAGCGGCCACATGCCCGGCAGCCTGAACCTGCCTTTTCTCGAGATCGTCGAGGAGGGCCATCTGAAGTCGCCCGAGAAGCTGGCGGGCGTCTTCGCGCAACGCGGCGTCGATCTCGGCAAGCCGGTGATGACGACTTGCGGATCCGGCGTCACCGCCGCCATGCTCGCGCTTGCCGTCGAGGAAGCCGGCGGCCGCGTCGCCGGCCTCTACGACGGCTCCTGGGCCGAATGGGGCGCGCGGTCCGACTGCCCGGTCGCGACCGGGCCCGCCTGACCTCGCCGCTTACCCCACGCCGCCGTCGCTGACGTCGGGCTCTTGCGGGTCCGGCGCTGTTGCTTGTGCTCGAAACGTGATGTTATCCTTTCTCCTCGCGCCGGCGAGACCCGATCGCAGACCCAAAAAGGGCTGAGCGCGTGACCAAGGGAGAAACGCATTATGGGCACGACGAGAATCGATTCTCATACTAGGCGTGAACTCATTCGCAGCGCGGCCCTCGGCGGCGGCGCGGCGGCGCTGTTCGGCGGATTCGGAATGAATCCCCTGATCGCCAGCGCAATGGCCAAGGAAGCCGGCAAATCGACCAAGCCGCTCAAGGCCGCCTTCTCGAACGCCGGCCTGCAGGCGACCTGGTGCGCTCAGGGCAAGCAGGCCGCCGAATATTGGGGCTCCCTCTTCAACGTCGAGGTCACCTGGTTCGACGGCCAGCTCGACGCGGTCAAGCAGCGCTCGGCAATCGACAACATGGCGTCCCAGAAGTGGGACTTCGTGGCGATCCAGGCGTTCGGCATCGGCACGCTCACGGCCCCGGTCAACAAGATGATCGACGCCGGCATCCCCGTCATCGACATGGACACGCTGATCGCGCCTCTCGACACGATCAATGTTCATACGTTCCTGGCGCCGGACAACGAATTCATGGGCGCCTCGGTGACGCAGGCCCTCGTCAACGCGATCAACGGCGAAGGCACGATCGTGATGACGCAAGGGGCGCTCGGCCACACCGGCGCGCAGGGGCGCGCGCGCGGCTTCAAGTCGGTGGTCTCCAAGTTCCCGAAAATAGAGGTGCTCGACGAGCAGCCGGCGGATTGGGACGTCACCAAGGTCGCGCGCATCTGGGAAGCGCTGCTGACCAAATATCCCAAGATCGACGCCGCCTTCTTCCACAACGACGACATGGCGCTCGCCGCCTCGAAGGTGATGCAGGCGAAGGGCCGCACCGAGACCAAGATCGGCGGTGTCGACGCCATGCCGCCGGCCATCAAGGCGGTGCAGCAGGGCACGATGTACGCGACGGTGCGCAACCCCTCCTGCCGCATCCACGGCGGCGCGATCATCGCCGGCGTCGGGGCGGTCGTGAACGGCGCCAAGACGGGAACCGACATCCCCAAGAACATCGTCACCGACGGCCCGGTCGTCACCAAGGCGAACGCCGACGGCATGTTGTGGATGGAGGATCAGTTCCTGATCTAACGAGCGTCGCGATGACGCCGCCTCGCCTCGAACTGACCAATGTCTCCAAGGCGTTTGGCGGCGTCCAGGCGCTGCGCGGCGTCGACTTCTCGCTCGAGCCCGGCTCGATCCACGGCATCGCCGGCGAGAACGGCGCGGGCAAGAGCACGCTGATGAAGATCATCGCCGGCGTTCACGCCGGCGATGCCGGCGAGATGCGGATCGACGGGCGCCCGGTGCATTTCCGTTCGACGCGCGATGCGCGCGCGGCCGGGGTCGGCATGGTGCACCAGGAGCTGAGCGTCGCCCCTGACCTCTCGGTGGCCGAGAACGTCTTCCTCGGCTCGCAGCCGCTGACCCGCTTCGGCCTGGTCGCGTGGCGGCGCATGGCGCGCGAAGCGGCGGCGCAACTCGACAATCTTGGCCTGACGATCGATCCGACGGCGCGCCTCGGCGACTTCCCAATCGGCGTGCAGCAACTCGTCGAGCTGGCGCGCGTCCTGTTCTCGGGCGCGCGCATCGTCATTCTCGACGAGCCGACTTCGGCGCTGTCGCCGCCCGAGATCGCGCGGCTGTTCGACGTGCTGCGCCGCGTGCGCGACAGCGGCCGCAGCCTCGTCTTCATCTCCCACTTTCTCGACGACATTCTCGCCATCTCCGACGAAGTGTCGGTGTTCCGCAACGGCTCACGCGTCGCCGCCGCCAAGGTCGGGCCGGGGATCGACAAGAGCTGGATCATCGAACGCATGATCGGCGCCGGCCGCGAGGAGCTTGAGGAGAGCTATCTCCACGATATTGCGCTCAAGAGCCGTGTTGACGCGCCGGCCGTGCTCGAGGCGCATGGGCTGACGCTCGAGCCCTTCTATCGCGACGTCTCGCTCGTCGCGCGCGGCGGCGAAGTCCTCGGCGTCTACGGCTTCATGGGCTGCGGGCAGATCGAGCTCGCGCGCACCCTTTTCGGCAAGCTCAGGCCTACGAGCGGCCTTATCAAGATGAGCGGCGAGGTCGTCCGGCTCGCCAACACCACCGCCGGAAGAAACGCCGGCGTCGGCTATGTCGCGGAAAGCCGGCGCGCCATGCTGTTCCGGGAGGAGCCGATCTATCGCAACGTCTCGATCGCCTTCCTCGAATGGATTTCGCGCTGGCTGCTGCGGCCAGCGGCCGAGCGTTCCGAGGCGGCGACTCAGACACAGCGGCTCGGCGTGCGGCCTGCCGGCGTCGAAGCGAAGCTCGGCGCGCTCTCCGGCGGCAATCAGCAGAAGGTGGCCGTGGCGAAATGGCTTACCCGGCCGCCCAAGGCGCTGGTGCTGGTCGAGCCGACGCGCGGCATGGACGTCGGCGCAAAGGAGGATGTGGTGCGCATCGTGCGCTCGCTGGCGGCCGAAGGCATGGCGGTGATCGTCCTTTCGACCGAGCCGGAGACCGTGCTGGCGATGGCCGATCGCGTCCTCGTCATGCGCAAGGGGACGCTCGCGGGAGAATTCGCCGACTGCGCGATCAGCAAGGACCGCCTCTTGGCGGCGGCATGAGGAGCCATGAATGGACGCGCATGACGCCGACGCCGTAAGCCGCCGCCCCGCCTTCGATCTCGGCCGCCTCTTGCGCGATCAGTTGCGAAACATCGCGCCGTTCGCCACGTTGCTCATCCTCGTCGCCTTCTTCACGATCGCCTCGCCGTCCTTCGCGACGGTCGGCAATCTCGAAAACATCCTGCAGCAGGTGTCGATCACCGCGATCATCGCGGTCGGCCTGACCTTCGTCATCCTCACCGCCGAAATCGACCTCAGCGTGGGGGCGATCGCCAACGCCACGGCGATCGTCCTCACCTACTTCACCCTGCAGCCGGACTATGTGAATATCGCCAACATCCCCCTGCCCGGCTCTGTCGCGATCGTCCTCGCGATCGCCGCGTGTTTCGCGCTCGGCCTCGTCACCGCCTTCGGCGTGACGAAGATCGGCATTCCGTCCTTCATCATGACGCTGGCGATGATGCAGATCGGCGCCGGCATTTCCGCCGTCCTGGTGCGCGGCCAGATCGCCTATTCGGTTCCCCCGCTCGTGTTGACGCTCGGCGCGAAGTCGATCGCGGGCGTGCCGTGGATCATCATCGTCGCCGCGCTGCTGCTGCTCGTGGCGCATTTCGTCCTGAGCTACACGCGCTTCGGCCGCTACGTCTATATGGTCGGCGGCAACCGGGAGGCGGCGGAATATTCCGGCGTCAACGTGCGCGTCATCATCGGCGCGGTGATGACGATTTCGGCGGTCTGTTCGGGGCTCGCGGGCATGTTGGGCGTCGCCTATTTCGGCAGCGCGCAGCAGAACGAGTTCGACACCTTCCTGCTCGACGCGATCGCCGCGGTCGTGGTCGGCGGCACGAGCCTGTTCGGCGGGCGTGGCGGCATCGGCAATACGATCGTCGGCCTGTTCGTGCTCGGCGTACTCAACAACGGCCTTGACTATGTGAAGATCGACAGCTTCCTGAAGATCCTCATCCGCGGCCTCATTCTGCTCGTCGCGCTCGTGATCAACATCTACGCCGAGCGGCTGCGCGCGACGCGGGCGCTCGGGTCATAGGGACGCTGTGAGCCATGCCGGTCGAGACCCTCGCGACAACCTCGCCGGCGTCCTATCGACCCTTGACCGTCGAAACCCTCGCCGATCGTCTCGGTTCGGTCGAGGCTCTGCGCCTGCGCCTTGGCGCGCCCGCTTCGTGGCGAACGCGCGAAGTCGGCGACGGTAATCTCAATCTCGTCTTCATCGTCGAGGGGGCCGCCGGCGGCGTGGTGGTGAAGCAGGCCCTGCCCTATGTCAGGCTCGTCGGCGAAAGCTGGCCGCTGCCGCTCAAGCGCTCCTTCTTCGAGTACAACGCCTTGATCCGGCAAGGCGCGCGCGATCCCGGGCGCACGCCCGAGGTCTATCATTTCGACGAGCGCCAGGCGCTGATCGCGATGGAATACCTGACGCCGCATGTGATCCTGCGGCGCAGCCTCGAGGCCGGCCTCGTCCATCCCAGGCTCGGCGAGACGCTCGGCCTCTTCCTCGCGCGCACCTTGTTCCGCGGCTCCGATCTTTCGATGCCGACCGCAGACCGCAAGGCTGACCTCGCGCTGTTCGCCGGCAATGTCGAACTCTGCGACATCACCGAAGCGCTGGTCTTCACCGATCCCTATTTCGCCGCTCCGCTCAACCGGCACACGAGCCCTCAGCTCGATGCGCTCGTCGCGCAATTGCGCGCCGACGTCGACCTCAAGGTCGCGGCCCAGCATCTGAAGCTGAAATTCTGCGCCCACGCCGAGACGCTGCTGCATGGCGATCTGCACACCGGCTCGATCATGGTTCACGGCGAGGACGCCCGCGCGATCGACCCGGAATTCGCGGTCTACGGCCCGTTCGGCTTCGATGTCGGAATGCTGATCGCCAACTTCTTGATGGCCTATTTCGCGCAAGGCGGTCATGAGCGCGAGCCGGGAGAGCGCGACGCCTATCGCGACTGGATTCTCGGCGTCACAACGACGATCTGGACCACCTTCGCGACCGAGTTCGCGCGCCTGTGGCGCACGGAACGGCGCGGCATTCTCTATCCCGCCGCGCTTTACGAAGACCAGGATCAAGCGCTCGCCGCCGAGCAGGCGTTGGCCGGTCTCCTGCATCAAATCTGGCAGGATGCGCTCGGCTTCGCGGGCGTCGAGATGCATCGGCGCATCCTCGGCCTCGCGCATATCGCAGAGTTCGAGCACATTTCCGATCGCGACCGCCGCGCCGGCTGCGAGGCGAAAGCGCTCCGGCTCGGCCGCTATCTCGCGGTCAACCGCGAGCGTCTGCCGAGCCTCGCCGAAGTCCAAGCCGTGGCTCGGCGGCTCGAGCGCGGCGAGTTGCGATAGGCGAGCGGCCGTCAGTCAGGTTCCAATCGCCGCCAGCATCTGCTCGAACGCGCCCGGCGGGATGCGGCAGAAGCCTGTGAAAGGCGCGCTGAGTTCGAGAACGAGGAAAACGGCGCTCCCCACCGCGAAAGCGCCGAAGCCGAGAGCCATAACGGTCGTCGAATTGACGCGCGACAGAAGGCCATAGCCTAAGAACAGGATCAGCGCCCAGGATACGACGATCACCACGAGCGGCCAGGAGACCGGGCTGGCGAGTTGCAGCGAGATGAGCAGGCGGGTCTGCTCGATAAGGCTCGCATGAACACTCGCCGCGCTCGCGAACTGTCGCTGCATCGGGGTCTGCGGCGTCAAGCCCGCGATATATTCGTCCATCTGCTTGAGATGCGGGATCACCGGAGCAACGGTAAGGCTCTCCGGGGTGAGGCGCCCTGCGTTCTTGCCCCAGAACGTATCGTAGATGACTTCGAGCGTCTGCTTCATCCGCACGCGCGCCGGCGTCGTTTCAGGACCGTATTCCGCCAGCGCGAGGTCGAGTTGAATTGCGCGCGATGCAAAGGTCTCCAGCTCGGACTTCTGCGTCGAGTAGAAGACGTAGGACGAGCCGACCAACGTGCCCAGCACCAAGGCCAGCAGGAGGGAAATCAGCCCGACGATCGCGCCGATCATGTCGCGCGAGCGGTCGGAGGTATGGTGGTCGGGCAGAAGCTTCTGCAGATAGAGGCCGGCGACGCCGAAGCCGAACGCCAGCGCCGCAATGCCGACGCAGATCACAGTCTCCATATTCCCCCGCCCCCGCCCCCCGGGCGGCCGACTCAGTTCTGGCTCTGTCCCGCAGCTTGCTCGATGCGGACGCTTTCGTCGATCGTCTCGCCGCCGCCGCCAAATTGCGCGACGCGAAACGGCGCCGCGCCCAACGAGTCGAAGCCGACCGCGACGCGCACGTAGCGCTCGTCGGCGCATTGATCATGGACAGCGTCGAAGGCGACCCAGCCGAGCACGGGCGCCGCCGCTTCGGCCCAGGCGAACAGGCCTTGCGGCGCCGGGCCCTCGCGCGGCGCGAGGTAGCCGCTGGCGAAACGAGCGGGAACGCCGAGATGCCTGGCGCAGGCGATGAAGATATGCGCAAAACCCGCGGCTCCGGCGCGCCGCAAGGCGAAAGCCTCAGCCGCGCCAGCCCTCAGGTCGGCGCGCTCCTCGGCGTCGTAGACGATCGCTTCGTGGATCGCGCCCATCAGCAGGTGGAGGCGTTCGAGCGGATCGCTCGACGCCTCGACGGTATCGAGCGCGAACTCCCTTAAGGCGCCATTGGCCTGGGCGAGCGGGCTCGCCCGCAGGAACATCGATTCGGGCAGCGGTTCGACCGCGCCGCGCACGACGCCCACCGCGTCGGTCGTCGCCACTTCGCCGACCGCGGCGACGGTGAAGCGATCGAGCGGCCGCTGATACGAGAACGCGTGCATAATGTTGCCGAGCGAATCCTCGCTCTGGCGCAGCGAGCCGTCGACGTCGACGCTGACGCGCCATCGCAGCACATATTGCGACTCGAAACTGCGCGGCGTCAGCCGCAAGTTCTGGATCACCGAACGCGCCGGCGGCGCGTAGGCGAATGTCGTGTGATGGGAGATCCGGATCCGCATGGCGTCGTCGTCACAAAAAGAGATATTGCTCGGAGATCGCCGCGGCGAGCCTCGCATTATCCTCGATGAAGGTCGTGATGAACTCGTGCAGGCCGTCCTGGAAGATGTCGCTCATATTGGCCCGCTCGAGCGAGGACAGCATCGCGCGCGCCTGGCGCTGCGCGGCCCCGCTGCGGCCGTTCTCGCGCGCGAGGGAATCGAGCGCGACGTCGATGCTCTCGTAGCAGGCGATCAGCGATCGCGGCATCGCCGCCTTGAGGATCAACAGATCCGCGATCAGCCAGGGCCTCACCCGGTCCCGGTAGACCCAGTGATAGGCGGTCACCGCCGAGACGGCGCGCAAGATCGCGACCCATTGGAAATAGTCCAGCGAACCGCCGATCTTCTCGTTCGACGGCAGCAGCAGATGGTACTTCACGTCGAGCAGCCGCGCCGTGTTGTCGGCCCGCTCGACATATATCCCCAGCCGGTTGAACCAATAGGCGTCGTTGCGCAGCATGGTTCGATAGCAGGAGCCGTCGAAGTCGAGCGAAGCCTTCTTCACATAGTCGAGGAAGCGCGTCAGCGCCTCCCGGTCGAGATCGCGTCCGGAGCGGCGCGTCGCTTCGAAGCGCTTCAGCTCGAGCCAGGCGTCGTTGATCGCGGTCCACGTCTCGACGGTGAGCGCGGTTCGCACCGCGCGGCCGTTGGCGCGCGCGTTTTCGAGGCAATTGCAGATCGAGGAGGGATTGGAGCGCTCGAAAGTGAGGTAGTCGATCGCGCTCGCCTCGTCGACCTCCTCATGGTCGGCATGGAAGCCGTCGAACGCTCCCACGGCGTTGAGCGCGCCGGCCCATTCGACCGCCGGTTCTTCGACGCCGCTGCGCGGCAGATATTCGAGCCGTAGCGTCGCCTCGATCATCCGCGCAGTGAAATCGGCCCGCTCCATCGAGCGCGCCAGCCAGAAGAGGTTGTCGGCGGTGCGAGCGAGCATGGCTCAACCCTCCCCGCCGGTTAGGTCGTCGTCGACGACCCAGGTGTCCTTGGTGCCGCCCCCCTGACTGGAGTTGACGACCAGCGAACCTTCTGTGAGCGCGACGCGGGTAAGACCGCCAGGCACGATGCGCACGCCGTTCGTCCCGGAGAGCACGAACGGCCTCAGATCGACGTGCCGCGGCGACAGCCCGCTCTCGAAGGACGCCGGACAGGTGGACAGCGCCAGCGTCGGCTGAGCGATGTAGTTGGCGGGATCGGCCATCAGCTTGCCGGCGAAGAATTCGCGCTGCGCGGCGCTGGCGTGCGGCCCCACCAGCATGCCGTAGCCGCCTGAGCCGTTGACCTCCTTGACCACGAGCTGGTCGAGCCGCTCCAGCACGAAATGCAGCATCTCCGGCTCGCGGCAACGGTAGGTCGGAACGTTCTGCAGCAACGGCTCCTCGGAGAGATAGAAGCGAATGAGGTCAGGCACGTAGCTGTAGAGCGCCTTGTCGTCGCAGACGCCGGTTCCGACTGCATTCGCGATGGTCACGGCGCCCGCCAAATAGGCGCCGAGCAGGCCGGGCACGCCGAGCAGCGATTCCGGATTGAAGGCGAGCGGATCGAGGAATTCGTCGTCGACGCGGCGGTAGATCACGTCGACCCGCTTCGGCCCCAGCGTCGTGCGCATGAAGACGACGTCCTCGTCGACAAAAAGGTCCCTGCCCTCGACCAGTTCGACGCCCAGCTTGTCGGCCAGGAAGGAGTGTTCGTAATAGGCGGAGTTGTAAGGCCCCGGTGTCAGCAGAACGATGGTGGCGTCGCTCGCGCTCGGGCGCGGCGTCACCGAGGCGAGGCAGGCCAGCAGCTCGTCCGGATAGTCGTCGACCGGGGCGACGCGGTGCCGCGCGAACAGATCCGGCATCAGGCGCATCGTCACTTCCCGGTTTTCGAGCATGTAGGAGACGCCCGAGGGCGTACGCGCATTGTCCTCCAGCACGTAGAAATCGTTCTCGCCGACCCGAACGACGTCGATGCCGGCGATTTGCACCCAGATGTCGTGCGGCGCTCGGTGGCCGATCATCTCCGGGCGATAGTGCGGATTGCGCAGGATCAGCTCCGGGGGAACGATCGCCTCCCGTAAGATTGCGCGCGCGCCGTAGACATCTTTGAGGAACAGGTTGAGCGCGGTGACGCGCTGGGTGAGGCCCGCCTCGAGACGCGTCCATTCGGCGCGGGAGATGACGCGCGGCACGATGTCGAACGGGATCAGACGCTCCGCCGCGTCCTTGTCGCCATAGACGCCGAAGGTGATGCCGATGCGCCGGAACATATATTCAGCTTGCGCGCGGCGGGAGGCGAGCACGTCGGGCGGAGTTTCCTCCAGCCAGCGCGCGATCTTGCGGTAAATCGGCCGAATGCGCTCGGCGCCGAGGCCCATTTCATCGAAAGAGCCGACCGCCCCCATTTGACCCTCTCTCTCCCCGCGACCCTTTACCACGGGGAAGCAATGTTCATGCCGTCAAGCCGGCGCGGCGAGCGCCAACGCCTGCGCGCCCGTCATCGGCTCGCCTGCTCGCCACCGCTCGAAGTCGGCGGCGACGTCGAGCGCGGCGGTGAGGCGGTTGCGATAGTCCTCGCGAGAGATCTCCACCGCGCCGAGCCCGGCGAGGTGAGGCGTGACGAATTGGGTGTCGAGCAGGCGAAAGCCGCCGAGCCGCAAGCGCGCGACGAGGTGGACGAGCGCGACCTTGGAGGCGTCGCGCTCTTCGTGGAACATGCTTTCGCCGAAGAAGGCGCCGCCCAGGCTGACGCCGTAGAGGCCGCCGACCAGACGGCCGCCCTGGTAAGCCTCCAGGGAATGAGCAAAGCCGCGCTCGAAGAGTTCGACGTAGAGGCGGCGGATTTCCGCGTTGATCCAGGTCTTGTCGCGGTTGGCGCAGGCGTCGATCACCGCCTCGAAATCGAGGTCCGCGCGCACGTCGAAATGGTCGGAGCGCACAGTTTTGGCGAGGCTGCGCGAGACCGCCAAGCCGTCGAGCGGGAAGATTCCGCGCTCCTCGGGCTCGACCCAATAAAGGGCGTCGGCGTCGCGGCTCTCGGCCATCGGAAAGAGGCCGATCGAATAGGCCCGCAGCAGAATGTCGGGCGTGATCTCGAACTTCGGCTGGATGCGCGACATGGGAGGGGATGGTGCGTCCCCCGCCCGGCCGCGTCAACTGGCGAATAGCCTCCCGCCAGGACCACGGCGGCCCCGCCTTTCCCTGCCCCTACGTATCTGCCAACATAGAGCCTCCTACGCCCAACGGGGGAACCATGACGAACGACGAACCTGGCTTTTCGACGCTTGCGATCCACGCCGGCGCGAGGCCAGACCCGACGACCGGCGCGCGGATCACGCCGATCAGCCAGACCACCGCCTTCGTCTTCGACGACGTCGACCATGCGGCTTCGCTGTTCGGCCTGCAGGCTTTCGGCAACATCTACACCCGCATCACCAATCCGACGACGGCGGTGCTCGAAGAGCGCGTCGCCGCGCTCGAGGGGGCGCCGGCGGCTCTCGCGGTCGCCTCGGGCCATGCGGCGCAGGCGGTCGTCTTCCACACGCTGATGCAGGCGGGCGACGAATTCGTCGCCTCGACCAAGCTCTACGGCGGCTCGATCAACCAGTTCAACCACGCCTTCAAGAACTACGGCTGGACGGTGCGATGGGCCGACCCCGACGACGTCGACGCGGTCAAGCGCGCGGTCAACGAAAAGACCAAGGCGATCTTCATCGAATCGATCGCCAATCCCGGCGGCGTCGTCACCGACATCGCGGCGATCGCGGGGGTCGCGAACGAGGCCAAGATCCCGCTCATCGTCGACAACACGCTGGCGACGCCCTACCTCATCCGTCCGATCGACTACGGCGCCGACATCATTGTCCATTCCGCGACCAAATATCTCGGCGGCCACGGCAACTCGATGGGCGGGGTGATCGTCGACTGCGGCTCGTTCGAATGGATGGGCGATCCGCGCTATCCGATGCTCTCTGCGCCGCGGCCCGAATACAACGGCATGACGCTCGCCGAGACCTTCGGCAACTTCGGCTTCGCGATCGCCTGCCGGGTGCTGGGGCTACGGGACCTGGGGCCCGCGATCTCGCCGTTCAATTCCTTCCTCATTCTCACAGGCATTGAAACGCTGGCGTTGCGCATGCAGCGCCATTGCGACAACGCGCTCGCTGTCGCCAAGCATCTCGAAGCGCATCCGGCGGTTAGCTGGGTCTCCTATGCGGGCTTGCCCAGCGGGCGATACCATTCGCTGGCGCAGCGCTATTGCCCGCGCGGGGCCGGCGGCGTCTTCACCTTCGGCGTCAAGGGCGGCTACGAGGCGGGCGTCAATCTGGTCAAGACGCTGCAATTGTTCTCGCACGTCGCCAACATCGGCGACACGCGCTCGCTCGTCATCCACCCGGCTTCGACCACGCACCGCCAGCTCGCGGACGCCCAGAAGATCGCCGCCGGCGCAGGGCCGGACGTCGTGCGGTTGTCGATCGGACTGGAGGACGTCGCGGATCTGATCGCGGATTTGGATCAGGCGCTGGCTAGAGGTTAGCCGGAAGCGAATCGCGGTTGCGCGGTTGCGCCATTGCTGATAGACTGGTCAAATCGACCGGTCAATAAAGAGCCCGTCTCAATGCGAGAAGTCCAGTCCTCCGTCGCGAAAGCGCATCTCGCCGAACTGCTCGATGAGGTCGAACGCGGCGAGACGATCGTCATCAGCCGGCATGGCAAGCCGATCGCCCGCCTCGCGCCGGAGGGCGATCCGCGTCAACGCACCATTGACCAAGCCCTCGACGAACTCGATGCCTTTCGCCGAACCATGCCGAGATTGACGCTCGAGGAAATCCTCGCGGCGCGTCACGAAGGGCACACGTTCTGATGCCTTTCGTCGCCGACGCGTCGATCGTGGCGGCCTGGTTGCTTCCGGACGAAGACGACCCGCTTTCCCGCGCCGCATTGCAAGCCTTGCGACGCGATAAGGTGATCGCGCCTGCGATCCTCTGGTTCGAGGTGCGCAACGTACTGATCGTCAGCGAACGGCGCGGCCGGCTCGACGAGGAGCGGACGAACACGGCGATTTCGATCTTGAACAGGCTGCCGATCGAGATCGACGGCGCGCCGAACGACATGCAAGCGATCCGCCTCGCGCGCCGACACCGTCTCTCTGTATACGACGCCTGCTATCTCGAACTGACATTGAGAACGGAGCTGCCGCTTGCGACCAGGGACGCTCGCTTGCAGAACGCGGCGATCGAGGAAAACGCGCCCCTGTTCAAGTGACTGGCTCAGATCTACCCTCCGCCGAGCATCTCCCCGGCGGCCTGGCTCGTCTCCTGCGCGTAGCGGCGCGCCGCAAAGCTCTCGCTGAGCGTGCCGATCACCGCCGCCGTCACGCGATCGGTCACCGCGAGCGTATCGGCCGCGGCGGCGTCGAAGATCGAAAGCGCCGAGCGCACGTCGACATCCGGGTGCAGCGTCGTCTGCGGCATTCGGACGATGGCGGCCACCGGCCCACCGTCATCGTCGCCCGGAAACGTCAGCGCATGGGCCTCGGGAACGCCGATCAGCCCGCAATAGCGCGCGGCTTCGTCGATGGCGACGACCACATGGGCGCTGCCGAGCGGATAGGCCTCTCGAAATGCACGCACAGTCCCTTTGGCGGGAAAGGTCGGGGGCGATCGCACCATCAGCCGCCCCACGGTCAGATCGCGCAGCCAGCCGACATCCTGCGCGCCGCGGATCGATTCGCCGCGCAGATGCAGGCGCCACGTCGCGAAGGAATAGCCGAAGGTCGCGCGCACGGTGAGGCTCGTTGCGATGCACGCCGCGAGCACGCCGCCGGCGACGCCGAGATCGCCGGTGCTCTCGAGCACGAGAAAGGTCATCGTGAGGGGGCCGCCGACGATGGCGACGCCGAGCGTTCCCATGCCGGCGAGAAGGCAGGCGGTCGGGTCGAGGCCTAGCCCCGGGAAGGCGAAATTGACGCCGAGCGCGTAGAGCTTGCCGAGCAAGGCGCCGATGAAAATCGAAGCGAAGAACAAGCCGCCGCGAAACCCTGAGGCGAGCGAGACGAGGCTCGCGGTGAGCTTGAGCGCGATCAGCGCAAGCAGGGTCATCGCGGTGAGCTGCGCGGGCGTATCGAGTTCGAGCGCGCCATGGCCGGCGCCGAGCACCTGCGGGGTGTAGAGCGCCATTGCGCCGATCGCCCAGCCGCCGACCAATCGCCGAACCCAGCGCGGCGCGCCCGAGGCTGCGAACAGCGCTTCCAGAACCGCGGCGAACCGCATCGCGCCGACGCCGAGCGCGGCCGCCACGAGCCCGAGCGCGATAAGGGCGAGGTGATGCTCGATGGTGAGCGAGGCGACGGTCGGCGCCTCGACCACATAGGGCGCGCCGCCAAGCGCCTTCACCGTGAGGGTCGCGGCGAGCGCCGCGGCGAAGATCGGCCCCGCATTGGCGAGCGAATAGGAGCCAATGATCAGCTCGGCCGCGTAGAAGGAGCCGGTGAGCGGCGCGCCGAACGCCGCGGCGATCGCTCCTCCGGCGCCGCAGCCGACCAGCACGCGCAAGTCCTGCCTGCGCAGGCGGCACGCGAGACCGATGCGCGAGGCGACGGCGCCCCCGATCTGCGCATAGCCCGCTTCGAGGCCGACCGACGCGCCGCAGCCGTTGGAAATGACGGTCTGCGCGCTCACGACTGCGCTTTCGCGCAGGGACATCCGCCCGCCGCGCAGCGCATTGGCCTCGATCGGATCGACGACGCGCGGCATCTTGCGTCGCGTGCGCCAGCTTTCAATCAGGCTGAGCGCAATCGCGCCTAGAGCGGGCGTGATGAAGGCGGCCAGTGGAGAGACGCGTGCGGCGGCGCTGAGGCGTTCATCGAGCGCGATGCCGTAGAAGATGACATGCGCGCTCTCGGCGATGAAGGTCATCGCCGTCACGCAAAGACCAGCAATGGCTCCGACGAGCACGGCGGCGACCACCTGCGACAGCTCGCTCGAGCGAACGAAAGCGCGCAGGCGCGCAGCGGCGACGAGAAATGCGCGGCGCGAAAGCGCGCCGCTCACGGCGCCCGACGCTCGAAGGGAAGGACAACCGCGGGGCCGGCGCGACGCGGGAACGCCCTCGCACGGCCCGTCCTGCGCTCCATAGCCGTTACGCGCCAATGCGCCACCGCCATGCCAAACAAGAGCAGCGCGACTGCCTGATGGGCGAGCGCCATTTCGATCGGCATCACGAGCACGAGGGTCGCGATCCCAAGTCCCACCTGCAAGACCGCCAGCAGCGCAAGCGCTCCGCTCCGGCGCGCAAGCGAACTTCCGGGCGCGCGGCGGCGCGCCATGACGGCCATCGCGATGGCCGCAACGAAGACGGCGTAGGCGCCGAGGCGGTGGTCGAATTGCGAGGTCGTGATGTCGTCGACGATCGAGCGCGCCCACGGCGTCAAGGAGAAGACGCCCTTCGGGATCAGGGCGCCGTCCATCAGCGGCCAGGTATTGTCGATGTAGCCGCCGCGCAGGCCCGCCATCAGGGCGCCGAGGCCAAGCTGGCAGAAGATCAGCGCGACGAGCCCGCCCGCGGCGGCGACAAAGCCAAGGCTGGAGCTCTCGCGCGGCTTCACGGCGAGGCCGACGCCCGCATAGACCAGCGCGCCAAACGTCGCGGCAGCGATGAGCAGATGCGCCGCGAGGCGGTCCTGCGCGACTTCGGTGCGAACGGCGAGGCCAGAGCTCACCATCCACCAGCCAACGATCGGCTCAAGCGCCAGGAGCCCCGTCGCGACGAGGACCTGCCGCCCGAGCGCTCCTTTGAGACGGCCGCGACGCCAAAACCAAAGCCCCGGGACGATGAACGCCAGGCCGATCAGGCGAGCGACCAGCCGGTGCGTCCACTCCCAGAAGAAGATGGTCTTGAAGCCGTCGAGCGTCATATCCGTATTGAAGGCGGCGTATTGCGGGATCTGTTTGTAGCGATCGAATTCGGCGACCCAGTCCTGCTGGTTGAGCGGAGGAATGACCCCGGTGATCGGCTGCCACTGGGTGATCGAGAGCCCGGACTCGGTGAGCCGCGTCGCGCCGCCGATCATGACCATAGCGAAAATCAGCGCCGCGACCGAGAACAGCCACGTCCGCACCGGCGCAAGGGAATCGCTCGCCGCCGTCCGCGCGAGGCTCTCCGCCCGTGGGTCTTGCTGGGACATATTCCGAAATCGCATCTCGCTCATGCCGACTTGCGTCCTTTGCCGGCGCAAGACATAAGCGGTCGCGCCGCGCGCGGCAAACGCTTAAACTCGCGCGACTTCGGGAGCCCCGCCATGCCCGCGCGCATCCGCAAACTGATCGGCGGCGTCGCCATGATCGCCTTCATCGTCGTCTATGCGCTGATCGCGATGGCCCTCGCTCAATCGCGTCCGCTGCAGGAGGCGCCGGCCCTGGTGCAGACCCTCGGCTATGTCGTGCTCGGTCTCGCCTGGACATTGCCGCTCGCGCCGCTCATCAAGTGGATGGAGCGGGCCGATCGAGGCCGATGAGCGCAGCCAGGGAGGCCGCAGTGATGCGGGAGCCGTCATGAATCGCGAGCCGCCGGTGTTCGACGCGGCCTTCCGCGACCGGTTGGCGACCCTCTTTGCCTGGCGCCGCGACGTCCGGCGCTTCCGCCGCGAGCCGGCGCCCCCCGGCCTGATCGACCAACTCCTCGATCTCGCGCAGCTCGCCCCCTCCGTCGGCAACAGCCAGCCGTGGCGCATCGTCAGCGTCGAGAGCCCGCAGAAGCGCGCCGCAGTCCGCGCCAACTTCGAGCGCTGCAACGCCGAAGCGCTGGCGACTCAGCGCGGCGAGCGCGCGGCGCTCTACGCCAGGCTCAAGCTCGAGGGGCTGGACGCGGCGCCGGTTCAGCTTGCGATCTTCTGCGACCGCGCGACGACGCAAGGCCATGGCCTCGGCGTGCGCACGATGCCGGAAACCCTCGACTATTCGGTCGTCGGCATGATCACGTCGCTGTGGCTCGGAGCGCGCGCGGCGGGGCTCGGGGTCGGCTGGATCTCGATCCTCGACCCGGCTGCGCTCGCATCCGACCTCGAGGCGCCGGGCGACCACAAATTGATCGCGTACCTCTGCATCGGCTGGCCCTGCGAGGAACACGAAGATCCGGAACTTGCGCGACACGGCTGGCAGGAGCGCACTGGGGAAGGCCGCGCCGTCAGGATCGTTTAACGCGCGCATCGGCGCGGTTCGGCTGCGCTGAGGCCGACGCCGCGAAGACTCTCGTGTCGCCCCCGCGAGAGCGGAGCCCAGGCGGCCGCAGCAAGCCTCTCGCTAGGAAGCGCCTGCGCCTGACGCCGCTCGGCGCCCGTTTCTATGCGCATAGAGCAAAGCGAGGGTATCGAACCGCCCACCGCAAAAGCCTAAATAACAATGAACAGCTGTCCACACGCCGGGAGATTCGCGCTCAACTTGTTGTTATCGTCCATCACTTTTGCGTAATCGTAAATATTCTGCAACCCGCGCGACCTCACCGTTACTTGAAAATACAGGCCCTTTCGTTCTGACGATTGGCCAACCATGTTCTCAATGACGGCAGAAACGCTTTCCGCGCCCTCTGGGCGTCGGGTTTTTGAGGATATGATCATGCATTCATCGCTCAGAAGTAAGCTGGCCGGCGTGTTTGCCGCGACGGCCCTGGTCGCGGCCGCGACCTGCGCGACGCCTGCATTAGCCCGCGGTGGTGGCGGGGGCGGCGGATTCCATGGCGGCGGCGGATTCCATGGCGGCGGTTTCGGCGGCGGTGGCTTCCACGGCGGCGGTTTTGGCGGCGGCGGCTTCCACGGCGGCGGCTTCCACGGCGGCTATGGCGGGTTCCGTGGCGGCTACGCCGGGTTCCGTGGTGGATATGGCGGACGCTACGCCGGCCGGTGGGGCCGCGGCTGGGGTTGGGGTCCCTACGCCGGCTACGGCTACTACGGCGGATATTATTGCGATCCCGCCTATGCGTACTTCGATCCAGCCATGTGCATGTGATCGCTTTTGGCTGACTTGCATTGGCGCGGGCGACCCTGCAAACAAGGGTCGCCCGGTATGTCGATTCGACGTTGCGACCGGGAGGGGAGGCTGAGGATGCGAGGCCGCATTGTTCGTTTCAGCGCCGTTCGATGCGGCGCATTGCTTGTCGCGCTGTCGCTGCCGCTCGGCGGCTGTCTCGAGGAACTCGGCACGAACTTCAATCGGGGTCCCAGCGTCGATCCTGCCACGCTATGCCCCGGCGCCGCCTATTCGCATGGCGAGACGGTCGGATACGGCTGCCCGCCGGCGCCGAACGCGCCGCGGCCCTGAACGGCCGGAACTGGGCAGAAGGTCCGTCGAGTCCTCTCGACGTCAGGACGGGGCGCGCGGCTCCATTCTGAGTGGCCTTGCCTGCACTTTCGGTCGGGCGTTTTCTCCCCTCGACAGACATTGCCAGGACACATCGGGCCGATGAAGCTTCTCCTCGAAGGCTGGCGCGGGATCAGTCAGTCTATCGCGCTCGTGAACCAATTCCAGGCGCTGGCGCTGCTGAGTCGCAATGACGTGCAATTGTTCCATCGCGACCTTCCCTACCCGAACGGTTGGGACAGCACGCGCCAGGCGTCCGGATTCAGCCCGCAGGACGTGGCGCGGATCGCCGCCATCCCGGCTTACGCCGACGAGCCGGTCGACGCGGAATATCGCATATCTGGCACCTGCCACAGCAAAGAGCCGGGCGATGCGCGCCGCGTCGTAACCTTCATGGTGACCGAACTGGGGCTTGTGCCATCGAACTTCGTCCCTGGAACCGACCTCGGCTTCTTCACCCGCGGCGAGAACGTGATCGTCGCGCCCGCCGCTTGGACTCGTGACCGAATCGTGGAAGCGGGATTTGCGGCCGAGCGCGTGCGCGTCGTCCCACATGGCGTCGACCGGACCATCTTCTACCCGCTCCCACCGATCGAGCGCGCGACGGTGCGCCAGCGCCTCGGCTTCGCGCCGGACGAGACCATCCTGCTCAACATCGCTGGCCCCTTCTGGAACAAGGGAGTCGACCTCCTGCTCGAGGCCTTCGCGGCGCTGCGCGCGCGCGGGCGCCGGGTGCGGCTGCTCATGAAGGACCAGAGCAGTCTTTATGGGCTCGACATGAAGAAGACGATTCAACAGGTCGGCGCGCGGTGTCCCGCCTTGCTGACGGCCGAAACGCTCGGCGCCATCAGCCTCATCCCGGCGATGCTCGACCACGCGCAGCTCAGGGAACTCTTTGCGGTCGCGGACGCTTACGTCTCGCCCTACCGGGCGGAAGGATTCAATCTGCCTGTCTTGGAGGCGATTGCCTGCGACGTTCCGGTTGTCGTGACAGCCGGGGGGGTGACTGACGACTTCTGCCCTGAGCCGTTGGCCACGCGCGTGCCGGCCGACGCCGGGGCCCTGGAAGCGGAGCCAGGGTTCCCGCCGCGCCGCTTCCTGCAGACGCGAGTCGACGATCTGGTTGAGGCAATGGACCGCGTTTGCCAGGCCGGCGCCGTTCGGCCGGAGGGTTGGCGCACGGCGAGAGAGGCTGTGCTCAACGACTTTTCCTGGGACCGGGCCGCGGCCATGTTGCTCGACTGCGCCGGCCTACGCGACGTTGAGCCTACGGCCGCGATTCCATAGCAGGAACGGCGCCCCGGAGAGGAGCGTCTCCATCGCGCCGGCGCCCTGCCAGAGCCCGTTCACCGAGACGCGCGGCAGCGCCGTCAAATGGGCGGCATGGCCAGGAAAGAGCATCCCGGGCCGCGTCGTGACCGCGCAGGAAAAGCCTAGCTCGCGCGCCAGTTCGAATTCGCGCCGCCCGGCGCTCGTCGGGTCGCCCACGGGGTAAGCGAGCGCCTCGATAGGCCCCATTCTCGCTTCGAGCGCCGCCTTGGACTCCGCCATCTCCGCGCGCGCGACGTCGGCCGGCCATTTGGCCAACATGCGGTGCGTCATCGTGTGGGCGCCCGCCGACACGAGCGGATGCCGCGCGAAAGCGGTCGCCTCGCTCCAGTCCATGAACAGCGCGTCGGCGATCGCCGTCCCGTCGACGCCGGCCTGCCGGGCCAGCGCGGCGGCGGCGTCGAGCAACTGCTGCTCGGGCCGGGCCCGCAACGCCCAATAGATGCGCGCGAAGGCCGCGTTCTTTTCGGGCAAGCTGCCCGCCGGCAGCCGCAGGCAGACGCCGTCGCGCTCGAACGCGATCGCGTCGAGCCGCCGCACGGCTTCCTCGAGCTCGATCCACCACAGGCGCGCGGTGCGCTCGATGAAGCCGGGGGCGAAGAACACCGTGAACGGCGCTTCGTGCCGTTCCAGCACGGGCAGCGCGTTATCGCGTGTATCGCGATAGCCGTCGTCGAAGGTCAGCGCGGCGAAGCGTCGGCCGCCGTGGACCAGGCGCCGGCGCGCTTCGGAGAGCGTTACGAATTCGAAGCCGAGGCGGCGCGTCAGATCGAGCGCCGCGTCGAGCGATTCCGGCGTGATTTCGAGCAGCCGGTTCGGCGCAAAGCCGGGGTCCTCGAAGGGGCGCACTCGATGAAACATGAGAATGACGCCCTGCCCGCGCGTCATCGGCGCCAGCGCCTTGTGCAGGCGGCTGAGGCGGAAAGCCGTGAAGCCGGCGGCGATCAACTGGTTCTTCATTCCCATGCCTGCAACCTACCGCTGGCGCGTTGCCAAGGCTTTACCGGCGGTCATGACGGCTGGCCGATACACCAAGCGTTGACCTCTCCACGGGTAAGCTCCTTCGCCGCAGCCCCAGGATTGACCGCCTTGCCCTTCGCGACCGCTCTTCGCCCCGAGCCGATTGTTCCTCGCGCCCCGCGCCGCGCCGCATCTCCCCGGTCAGCCTTTGCGCGCGTCGAGATTTTCGACTCGTTCGCCGCCGCCCGCGAACCTTGGACGCAGATCGAGCGCTCGGCGGCGGCGAGCCCCTATCAGAGTTTCGACTTCGCCCGTATCTGGGCGGAGACCGTCGGCGCAGAACGCCGCCTCACTCCCCTGATCATCGTCGCCCGCGACGAGGATGGCTCGCCGACCGCGCTGCTGCCGTTGGCGCGGCTGCCGGGCGGACCGTTGCGTCTGGCCGTCCTCCTCGGCGGCAAGGACGCCAATTTCGGCATGGGCTTGTTCCGGCCGGACCTCGATTGGTCGCACGAGGCCGTCAAGGCGCTGCTCGACGCCGGCGCGCGCGCCGCCGCGCCGCGCCTCGACGCCTTTCTCTTCGCCAACCAACCCTGGGAATGGCAGGGCGCGCCGAACCCGATGGCGGGAATACGCGGCCAGCCGAGCCCGAGTTTCGCCTACAAGAGCGCCCTCCCCGCCGAATTCTCGGCGTGGCGCGACGCCCATGCCTCGAAGGACGCCCAGAAGAAGCAGCGCAAGAAAATCAAGCGGCTCGAGACGCTCGGACCGCTCGTGCATCGGCGAGCCGCCGAGGCCGCCGAGGCGGACCGCATCCTGCGCGCCTTCGAGGCGCAGAAGAGCGCTCGGATGCGCTCGCTCGGCGTCGCCGACGACTACGGGACGACGGCGGCCCGCGAATGTCTCGCCCAGCTCGCCCGATGCGGGCTCGACGAAGGCGCGCCGCGCCTGGAGCTTCACGCCTTGACGGTGGGCGAGCGCATCGTCGCGACCTTTGGCGCGCTCAGCGCAGGGGACCGCTTGAGCGGACTGTTCCTGTCGTTCGACGCCGATCCTGAGATCGCGCGCAGCAGCCCGGGCGAGCTTATCGTTCACGCAGCCGTGGAGGACGCTATCGCGCGCGGCTTCCGCACGCTCGATCTCGGCGTGGGCGAAGCGCGCTACAAGAGCGAAGCCTGCGAAGCGCGGGAAGAGTTGTTCGACAGCGCCCACGCCGTCACGCCGCTCGGCGCGGCGGCCGCCTTCGCCTATCTTGCGAAGCAGCGCATCAAGCGGCGCGTCAAGCAGTCTCCGCGGCTGCTCGCCCTATCGCGGCGCCTGTGCGGCGCGCTCGGAATCTAGAGCGTTCTTTACAGTTACGTGGCTCCGTCATTGCGAGCGAAGCGAAGCAATCCAGCGATCGAGGGCTCGCCAGCTAGCCGCGAGTCGTTCCGTGCGCGCCTCAATCGGCCGACGCCTCGATCTCTGGATCGCCGCGCTTCGCTCGCGATGACGGCTGGGGGCGGATCAAGCTTAAGCCGCGTCGGGCGAGATCAGGCCAGCGGCGTGCGACGTCGAGGCGAGCACCACCGCGTTGCGGCCGCCGCGCTTGGCGCGATAGAGCGCGCGATCGGCGCTTTGCACCAGCGCCGCTGGTCCCCCCTCGTGGGCGCGGCGTCCGATCGCGGCGACGCCTGCGCTGACCGTCATGATCCGGCGCGCAGCGCCTTCGTGCTTGATCTCCATTTGCATCACCGTGCGGCGGATCTGCTCGGCGATCACGGCCGCGCTGAGTTCGTCGGTGTCCGGCAGCAGCAAGGCGAATTCCTCACCGCCGTACCGCGCCGCAAGGTCGCCAGGACGCAGGAGGGCTCCGGCGAGCGTCTTGCCGATCCTGCGCAGGCACTCGTCCCCCGCCGGGTGGCCATAGCGATCGTTGAACGGCTTGAAGCCGTCGACGTCGATCATGATGAGGCTGAGGTTTCGATTGTCGCCCTGCGCGCGCCCATACGCGCTGGCGAGCGCATCGTCGAAGGTCCGGCGGTTCGCCAATCCGGTCAGGCCGTCCTCGCGCGCCGCCGCCTCGAGCAGCTGATTGGCCTCGGCGAGCCGATCCTCCACCGCTTTGCGCTCTGAGATGTCGCGCACCGAGGCGATGATGCCGGTCGTCGCGCCGCTCTGCGCGTCCCTGACCGCGCGATAGCGCGTCTCGACCCAAATCCAGCGCCCGTCGCGGTGGCGTCTGCGTGAGACCACCGTCTCGCGGTCGGCGCGGCCGTCCAAAAGCGCCTGCAAGGCGTCGGCGAGCCGCTCGGAATCCTCGGGATGCGACATCACCCCGGTCGTGCCGCCGATCAGTTCCTCCGGCTCGAAGCCGAATATCTCGCGACAAGCGGGCGATACGTAGCGGCGCCGCAGATCCGCATCGAGCTCAAGCACCATGTCGGTGCTGTGTTCGGCCAGAAGCCGGTAGCGAGCCTCGCTCTCCTTGAGGCGGCGTTCCGCCTCCACGATCGGCTCAATGTCGCGGCCGACGGAATGAATTGCCGTCACCTCGCCGAATTCGTCTCGCAGCGCCCGATTCGTCCAGGATGTCCAGCGGACTTCGCCATTCGGCAGGACGACCTGATTCTCGTTCGTCAAGCTGCCTCGGGCCTCGCAGACCCGTCGCAGATGCTCTTTGAGCTTGACGCGGCCCTCCTCCAGCTGGAAGTCAAAAATGCTCTTGCCGACGATCTCTTCCGCGCGTTTTCCGAAGTGGCGCGCGTGAGCTTCGTTCACATAGAGAAACTCACCCTCGACGGTGGCGAGCGACACGAGTTCGACCTGATTCTCGACGAGGCTTCGATATTGGCTCGCGCCCGCCGCCAGCTTGCGTTGGGCCTCCTTCATCGCCGTCACGTCGACGATCGCTGTCACGGCGAGGCCTTGAGGCGCTCCCGAATCTTGATCGAGAACGCCAGACGAGAGCACGTCGATGAAGCGGCCGTCCTTGGCGACCATCTGGGCCGCCAGATCTTCGCCGTTTCCCAGACCCACCGGCCCGGCGAATTCAGGAGCGAGAAAATCGGAAATCCGTCGCCCGACCGCCTCCTCGCGGCTGTAGCCGAGCTTCGCCAGCCAAGCCTCGCTCACGCTTACGAGACGCCCCGCGGCGTCTGTCAGATGCAGCATCGAGGGCGCTTGGCGAACCCAATTTTCGAAATCGAACAGCGTTTCCCCGCTTTGGTTTCCCAAAGGAGCGGACGCCCCAACGCCGGTCATCATCGAAAGGATCTCTTATACGAGATGCATGTGGAGGATGACCATGCGTTAGATTGATTGTGAGAGGATTAATCCCTCACCCCAGTTTTTCGCAGGTTAGGGGAGCGAGGCCCTCAACCCTGTGGATAGTCGGCGCCCTCCGAAACCGCCGCCCAATCCTCGAAATCCTTGCGAAGGGCCTCGACCTTGGCGCGCCCCGCGGCGAGCGCAGCCTTGCCGAGCATCAGCCGGAGCGGCGGGTTCTCGGCTTCCACCGCTTCGACGATCGCGGCCGCCGCGCGGATGGGGTCGCCAGGCTGCTTGCCGCTGTAGCCCCGGATCGCGCGCTGGCGGGCGCCGGCGGTCGCATCGTAGTCGGCGATCGGATGCGGCGTCTGGTTGGCGGAGCGCCCTGCCCAGTCGGTGCGAAAGCCGCTCGGCTCGACGATCAGAACCTTGATCCCAAGCGGCTCGACTTCCTGCGCCAGAGCTTCCGAGAGCCCCTCCAGTCCGAACTTGGTCGCGTTGTAATAGCCGACGGCCGGCGCGCCGCGCATCCCGCCCATCGAGGAGATGTTGACGATGTGGCCGGACCGGCGTGCGCGCATGCCCGGCAGGACGGCGCGCGACATGTTCGCGAGGCCCCAGAAGTTGATCTCGAACATACGCCGCACTTCGGCGTCTTCACTCTCTTCGACGGCGCCGAAATAGCCGATGCCGGCGTTGTTCACGAGCACGTCGATGCGGCCGAACTTCGCTTCGGCGGCGGCGACCGCGGCGGCGATGTCGCCCGACTTCGTCACGTCGAGTTCGAGCGCCAGCGCATTCGTCTCGCGCCCGGCCACGAGGTCGGCGATTTCGGCGGGCTTGCGCGCGGTGACGACGACCTTGTCGCCCCGTTCGAGCGTGTAGCGCGCCAGCTCCCGCCCGAAGCCAGTCGAGCATCCGGTGATGAACCAAACTTTTTGCGCCATCGCTTTGTCCTCTTGTCACGGCCAACGGTCGCGACCATTGATCCAAACGAGGCGTTTTGACAATCGCGGGACTCAGGCGGCGCGCTCGATCCGGGAGCGGTCGCCCGAGGCGAGGCCGATGGTGACGATGGAGGTTTCCTCCAGGGCGGCGCGCAGGCGCTGCAGAGCGGATTCGAGGCGGCGGGCCGGCGCGACCATGACGAAGGCTGCGACCGCCTCGAGCGCCGCGCCGACCTCTGGAGCGCGCCAGTCCGAGGCGTGCAGCACGACAAATTGATAGCTCGACCCGAGAGCCGTCAGCGCCTCGCCGAGGCCCTCGAGTTCGATCGCCCCCGCCCCGGCCGGGACGATGTCGAGCGCGGAGGAAAGATCGCGATGGATGATCTCCTCAAACGACGCGCGGCCAGCGAGCAGCTCCGCCACGCCGGCGAGCCGTCCTTCGCCCTCGCCCTCACGATCGACGACGTCCGAAAGCCAGTCCTGCGACACGCCGAGATCAACCAGCGCCGTGCGTCCATGTTTGGCGAGCGCGCGCGCGGCGCTCAGCGCCAAAGCGAGCGTGCGTCCGGTGCCCGCTCCCGCCAAGATGCTGATGACGGCGCCGTCCGCCGTCCCGGTCTCGCGAAGCCGCTCGGCGAGCGCCTCCGGCGAAGAATAGCAATCGGGCGCTTCGACGACGTCGGTCGCCTCGACGGCCGCAGCTGCGTCGATCGCCTTGGCCTCAATGTCTGAGGGCGGTTCCACCGCAGATGGGACAGTCTGGCCCTGCGCGTCCACTGGCGCGGTCGAAGCGCGCTCATCGGACTCAGGCGCCTCCTCTTCGCCCGCGTCGGTCGCCAGCGTGTGCGCGGCGACGACGCCAAGCGAAATGAGGAAGCCTGCGAGCGTGGCGAGCAGCACCGTCGGGACCTTCTTGGGAAAGGTCGGCGTCCGCGGCTCGGGGGCGCTGGCGATGATGCGCGCGTCCGCCGGGGCGGCGTTGTCCGCCTCGCGCGCCACCGCTTCGCGATATTTCTCCATATAGGATTCGAGCTGCTGGCGCGCCGTGCTCGCGTCGAGATCGAGTTCCCGCAGCCGCGCCTCGTCGAGATTACCGGTCGCGACCGTCTTCGATTGCGCGGCGAGGAGGCCGTTCAGACCGTCCACCTGGTCGGCGGCGACCTTGGCGTCGTTTTCGAGCGCGGTCACCACTTTGTACGCGGCCAGGCGCATTTCCGCGTCGAGCCCGGCAAGCTCGCCGGCGAGCTCCTTCATGCGCGGATGTTGCGGCAACAGCGTTCGCGCTTCCAGCGCGATCTGGGCCTTCAGGGCGACGCGCTGTTCGAAGAAGCGTCGCAACGATTCGTCCTGCGCCACGCCAGCAATTTCGTCGAGCCGCCCGTCGTGCAGCAGGACACGCAGCGCCTTCGCCTTGGCGGCCGCGTCGGCCTGACGCGCACGCGCTGAAGCCAGTTGGGTGTTGAGGTCGGCCAATTGCTGGGCCGGCCCGTTCAAGCCGTTCGCGCCCGCGAACAAGCCGGAATTGGCGCGAAAGGCTTCGAGCTTCGCCTCCGCGTCCGCGACCTTGCCGCGGAGCTCCTCGATCTTCTGCGACAGCCATGAGGAAGCCGCCTTCGCCTCATTCCGCTTCGCGTCCTGTTGCTGCGTCAGATAAAGGTCTGCGACCGTGTTGGCGCCGCGCGCCGCGAGAGCCGGATCCTCGCTGACGAATTCGATCTGCAACACGCGCGATTTTGTGATCGGAAACACGGTGAGGCGAGAGAGAAAGGCGTCGACCACCCGGTCCGGCGCCGGGCGGCCGCCGAACAGGCCGAGGATAAGGCCGAGCGGATTAGGCGGCGATTTAGGATTGAACTCGTCGCGCTGGGCGAGATCGAGTTTGGCGACGGCCTGCCGGGCGAGTTCGGTGGTCGCGACCGTCTCCGCCTGGCTCTGGACGCCCTCGTCGTCGAAGTTCTCCCCCGGATCGGCGGTCGCCTTGTCCGGCCGCGTGAAGTAGCTCTCCTGATTCTCCAGCAGCACTTTGGCGACGCCGGTGTAGCGTGGGCTGACGACGAAGACGAACGCCAGCGCGAGCGCAAAGCAGACCAGCGTCGGCCCGAGGATCCAGCGCTTGCGGCGCAGCAGCGCCCGCGACAGCCGCATGAGGTCGATGGTTTCGCCCTTCGCGCTCGAACCGCCGCCTTCCCCCAGTCCGTCGCCGCTCATCCGCTACTCCACATGGCTCGCGCAGCCGAATTGCGGACGTTTATGGGCAATTAAGGTTGCTGACGCGTTAAGCGGGCTGACGTTGCGCCCGGCTATTGTCCTTTCGTTAACCATGCCCGGCTAAATCAAGCTTTAAAGCCAAGTCACTCGCGGTCTCGTCATGAATCGTATCCTCGGCGTCGCATTGGTCGTCGGGCTCGCCGCTCTGAGCGGCTGCTCCACCGCCCGCTACAGCGCCGACGCCCTGCGCACGCCGATCAACGCCCCCTATCAGCTCGCGAGCGGCGACCGGCTCCGCGTGATCGTGTTCGGCCAGGACAATCTCAGCAATTCCTTCTCGGTCGACGGGGCGGGCAACATCGCGATGCCCTTGATCGGCTTGGTCCACGCGCAAGGGCTGACGACCGCCGAACTCGCTCGCTCCATCGAGGCGAAACTGCGCCAGGGCTATGTGCGCGAACCCAGCGTTTCGGTCGAAGTCGAGGCCTATCGGCCCTTTTTCGTGCTGGGCGAGGTGACGACCGCTGGGCAATATCCGTTCGTCAACGGCATGACCGTGGAGAACGCGGTCGCCGTCGCGGGCGGCTTCACCCCGCGCGGGGCGCAGAGCAGCGTCGACCTCACCCGCATGATCGACGGCCGGGCGGTCACCGCATCCGTGCCCATCACCTTCCCAGTTCGGCCGGGCGACACCATTCAGGTTCGGGAACGGTTCTTTTAGGATATCGCGTTAGGCAAAGGCCATCATCCCCAGGTAGGAACGATGGCCGCCCCGAACAAAGCCGATCCCGACAAGCTGAGGATCGTCCATGTCTTTCGCGCCCCGCTCGGCGGCCTTTTTCGTCATGTCGTCGATCTTGCGGCCGAGCAGACCCTCCGCGGCCACGAAGTCGGTATGTTCTTCGACAGCGGCGCCTATTGCGAGCGCGTGCGGAACGCGCTCCAGCGCATCCCCGGCGGCCTCAAGCTCGGCGTCGCAACGGCGCCGATCCATCGCAATCCCGGACCGTCCGACTTTGCGGCGATGGCGCGCTTGCGCGCCTGGATGGGCAAGCTCAATCCCGACGTCGTCCACGGGCACGGCTCGAAGGGCGGCGTCTACGCCCGCTTCAGCCGGCTCGCAGGACAGCGCGACGCCATCCGCGCCTACACGCCGCACGGCGGCAGCTTCAATTATCGCCCCGGCTCGCTCCTGCACCGGGCCTACATGTCGGCCGAGAAGCTCGCGGCGCCGCTGACGGACGTCTTCCTGTTCGAGAGCGCCTATATCGCCGGGCGGTTCGACCACTATGTCGGCGCGCCCAACGGCGCGCG
>DASXGX010000041.1:0-9789 GCA_036488815.1 Roseiarcus sp. | reverse complement strand
CGGTTCGCCCGACGACATGAAATTCCGCTCGTCGATGACCCTCTTCGCCTGCGCGAGCGACAAGGAGCCGCTGTTTCGCGCAGCGCTCGATCGCTATTGCCAGGGGCGCATGGACGAACGCACGCTCGCGCTCCTCGGATCACGGGGCGACTGAAGCGGTCGGAGGACGGGCGCCTGAGCTGAGCTAGGCGACCGCGCGCTCGTCCGCCTGCAAGCCGGCCTCGCGGCGCAGCCAATCCCTGAAATAGACGACCTTCGGCAAATTGAGCTTGGGCTGCGGCGCGACGAAGTAATAGGCGAAGTCGACCGGACGTTCGGTTTCGATCGGCCGAACCAAGCGGCCGGCGCGCAGGTCGCTCGCCGCAAGGGCCGACTTGGCGAGCGCGACGCCCCGCCCGAGGATGGCCGCCTCGATCACCAGGCTCGCCTGATTGAACCGCGGCCCGCGCTCGACGTCGGCGCCCTCGACGCCGGCGGCGCGCAACCACATGTCCCAGCTCGGGCACGAGGGATCGTTGTCGGGGCTGTCGTCGTGCAGCAGCGGCAGGTCGAGCAGGTCGCGCGGCGCGCGCAGCATGCGGCCCTCGAGCAGAGCCGGGCTGCACACCGGGATGACGGTCTCGGTCAGCAGCTTCTCGAAAAAGACGTCCGGGTAGCCGCCGGGTCCATAGCGGACCGCGACGTCGACCCGATCGCGCGCGAAATCAACCAGATTCATCGAAGCGGAGACGTGCACGTCGATCTCGGGATGCAGGCGCTCGAAAGCGCCGAGGCGCGGCAACAGCCATTTGGCGGCGAAGGACGGGGCGACGCTGACGGTGAGCGCCCCCGCCTCGCCGAGCGAGGCGATGGCGTCCATCGCGTCGGAGAGCCGCGCAAAACCCTCGCGCAGATCGCGCAGACCCGCAGCGCCGGCGTCGGTGAGCGCAAGGCCGCGTCCATTGCGCTCGAAAACAGGCAAGCCGATGTGGTCTTCAAGCAGCCGGACCTGGTGACTGATCGCGGCCGGCGTCACGTGAAGCTCCGCCGCGGCCAAGGTCAGGCTCATGTGCCGCGCGGCCGCTTCGAAGGCCCGCAGAGCGTTGAGGGGAGGCAGAGTTCTGGGCATTGGCAAGCCTTAGTATATTTATATGATAGAGATACTGAAAGATCACTGCTCAAGCAAGCGCAGTCCCTGCAGCCCGGGCGACCCTTCTCGTTCGGCGCCTTGCGGAGGCACTGGCGGCCCGACATAAATCTCGAAAATCGAACCCGAGCGGCGCATAGTGACCACCTGCCTTCGCGGATTCAGCCTGGAGCCCTCCGATGGCCGCGCCCGGCCCTTTGAGCCTCGTTCGCTTCGTCAGCGTCGACCATATGATGCGCATCGTGCTCGATATCGGGGTCGAGACGGTTCTCAACCACCTCGCCGCCTACATCGAGGAGGACTTCCGTCGGTGGGAGGCGTTTGACAAGTCGGCGCGCGTGGCGACCCACTCCCGCGACGGCGTGATCGAGCTGATGCCGACGAGCGACGGCGTCCTCTATGCGTTTAAATATGTGAACGGCCACCCCAAGAACGTGCGCGAGGGCCGGCAGACGGTCACCGCCTTCGGCGTTCTGGCGGATGTGGCGACGGGATATCCGGTGCTGATGTCGGAGATGACGTTCCTGACCGCGCTGCGCACCGCCGCGACCTCGGCCATGGCGGCGAAGTTTCTCGCGCCGGCGGGAAGCCGTACGATGGCGATCATCGGCAACGGCGCACAGTGCGAGTTCCAGGCCCTCGCATTCAAGGCGGTCTGCGGCGTCGAGGCGGTGCGGCTTTACGACATCGACCCTGCGGCGACGCGCAAGGCGGCGCGCAACCTCGCCGCGAGCGGCCTCACCGTCGCCGCTTGCAAATCTAGCGAGGAGGCGATTCTCGGCGCCGAGATCATCACCACCTCGACCGCCGACAAGCAGTTCGCCACGATCCTGACCGACAACATGATCGGGCCCGGCGTGCATATCAACGCGATCGGCGGCGACAGCCCAGGCAAGACCGAGCTGCACCGCGACATTCTCCTGCGCTCCGACATCTTCGTCGAATTTCCGCCCCAGACGCGCGTGGAGGGCGAGATTCAACAGCTTGACGACGACCATCCCGTCACGGAACTGTGGCGCGTGGTCGCCGGTTTAGAGAAGGGGCGGTGCGATCCTAGCCAGATCACGCTGTTCGACAGCGTCGGCTTCGCCATCGAGGACTTCTCGGCGTTGCGCTATGTGCGCGATCAACTCGATCGGACCGGGCGCTTTGTCGAACTCGACCTCGTGGCCGATCCGGACGATCCGCGCGACCTCTATGGCATGCTGCTGCGCGCCAAGCCGGCGCCATAGCGAAAAGCCCTTGGGGTTCGCACTGTTTTCCCGAGTTAATTCCAGATAGTGTGTGGGGCCTCCGCACTGTGCCGGAAGCATCGAACGGGAGGACGTAAGGGAATGTTGGCTGAATCTTGGCGCCGATGGCTGTTCGCCGCTGCGCTCCTCGCCGCGCCCCTCAGCGCCCACGCCCAGATGGGGCAGTCCGGGCCGCCGGCGGTCACGGTCGTTCCGGTGACGCTGACTCCCGTCACGCCATCGAGCGACTATATCGGCCGCATCCAGGCGACCGACCGCGTCAATCTCGTGGCGCGCGTCGCCGCCTTCCTCGAGACCCGCTCATTCAAGGAGGGCTCGGAGGTCAAGAAGGGCGACCCGCTCTATCGCCTCGAACAAGGGCCCTTCCAGGCCGACGTCGAGGCCAAACAGGCGGTCGTCGACCAGTACAAGGCCCAGCTTCAGAACGCCGAACTTACGCTGCAACGCGCTAGAACGCTGCTCAACACGCCGGCCGGCCAGCAATCGATCGTCGACGCGGCGCTCGCCAATCAATTGTCGCTGCAAGCGCAGATGTTGAACGCGCAGGCGCAGCTCGAACAATCCAAGATCAATCTCGGCTACACCGACATTCGCGCCCCCATCGACGGCAAGATCGGGCGCACCGCGGTCACAACAGGCAATTACGTGACGCCGGGCACGGGCGTGCTGACGACGATCGTCAGCCAGGATCCGATGTATGTCGTCTTCCCGGTCGCGACGCGGACGGCGATGACGCTGCGCGACGAAGCGGTCGAGAAGGGCGGCATAAGCGCGCTCGTCGTCAAGGTCCGGCTGCCGAACGGACGCCTCTACAATCAGACCGGCAAGCTCGACTTCCTCGACAACACGGTCGCCCCCGGCACCGACACGATCATCTTGCGCGCGGTCATTCCCAATCCACCCGCAACGAAAACCTCCGACGACTTGCCCGCGCGCCAGCTTGTAGACGGCGAGCTCATCACCGCGATCGTCGAAGACGCGCAGCCGCTCATGGCCCTCGCCATCCCCCGCGCGGCGGTGCTCACCGACCAGGCGGGCGACTACGTGTTCGTCGTCGACAACGACAACAAGGCCGAACAGCGTCGCGTCACGCTGGCGAGCTCGTCGCCGGCGCCGCAGCTTGCCGTCGTGTCCAACGGTCTCAAGGAGGGCGAGAAGGTCGTCATCGAGGGCCTGCAGCGCGTTCGGCCCGGTCAGCCCGTCGCGCCTCAGCCGGTCTCCGCGGAGCCCGGCCCGACAGCGAGCCAAGCGGAGACGAAATGATCTCCGCGCTCTTCGTCCGGCGGCCCCGGCTCGCCATCGTCATCGCCATCGTCATCACCCTGGCCGGCCTGATCTCGATCATCCGCATTCCGGTGGCCCAATTCCCCAACATCGTGCCGCCTAGGGTGCAGGTGACCGCCAACTATCCCGGCGCGTCGGCGGCGGTCGTCGAATCCTCGGTCGCCCAGCCGCTCGAAGCGCAAATCGTCGGCGTCGACAAGATGATCTATATGAAGTCGACCAGCGGCAACGACGGCAGCTACAATCTGACGGTCAGCTTCGAGCCGGGAACCGATCCCGACATCGACACCGTGGGCGTCAACAACCGCGTGCAGACCGCGCTGGCGCAATTGCCGCAAGAAGTGCAGTTGCAGGGACTCACGGTCGTCAAGCGTTCGACCGCCGTGCTGCGCTTCATGACGCTCTACAGCGAGGGCGGCCAACTCGACCCGGTGTTCATCACCAGCTACGCGACGATCAACGTGCTCGACGAGCTCTCGCGCGTGCCCGGCGTCGGGCAGGCCCTGTTGTTCGGCAAGCTCAACTATTCGATGCGCATCTGGTTCGATACGCAGCGGCTCACCAGCCTTAACCTCTCGCCGTCGGACGTCGTGAACGCCGTCCAGGCCCAGAACGTTCAGGCGCCCGTCGGGCGCATCGGCGCGCGCCCGGTGGCGAACGATCAGCAGTTCCAGATGAACGTTCAGACGCAAGGGCGCCTGACGACGCCCGAGCAGTTCGGCGACATCGTCCTCAGGGCGGATCGCGACGGATCGGTCGTGCGCGTGCGCGACGTCGCGCGCGTCGAGATGGGCGCGCAGAATTCCGACGTCGTGACACGCATCAACGGACAGCCCGCCGTCGGCATGGCGCTCTATCTCACCCCTGACGCGAACGCGGTGCAGACGGCGGCGCTGGTCGACCAGGCCCTGGCCAAACTCGCCGCCCGTTTCCCGCCGAGCCTCAAGGTGCACACCGTTTACGATTCGACGGTCTTCGTCAGCGACACGATCCACGAGGTGCTCAAGACGCTGGCGGAAGCCTTCGTGCTGGTCGTCGTTGTCGTCTTCCTGTTCCTCGGCAATCTGCGCGCGACGCTGGTTCCCGCCGTCGCCGTGCCGGTCAGCCTCATCGGCGCCTTCGCCGTGCTGCTAGCGATGGGCTATTCCGCCAACACCGTGTCGTTGCTCGCCATGGTGTTGGCGATCGGCATCGTCGTCGACGACGCCATCGTCGTCGTCGAGAACGTCGAGCGCGTGCTGGAGGAGGAGCCGGGCCTCTCGCCCGCCGAGGCGACGATCAAGGCGATGCGGCAGATCACCGGCCCGATCATCGCCATCACGCTGGTTCTGCTCTCGGTGTTCGTGCCGGTCGCCTTCCTTCCCGGCATTTCTGGAACCCTGTTCCGTCAGTTCGCGGTCACCATCAGCGCGGCGATGCTGATCTCGGCGATCAACGCCTTGACCCTGTCGCCGGCGCTCTGCGCGCTCGTGCTGCGTCACGAGGGACCGCGCCGCGGCCTGATGGGCGGCGTGCTGAGGGGCATCGACGCGGTGCGCGACGGCTACGCCGGCGCGGTGCGCCGGCTGGTGCGGATCTCTTTCGTTTCGATCCTTCTCCTCGCGGCGTTCGGCGCCGGCGCCTATAGCCTCTCGCGCCTCACGCCGACCAGCTTCCTGCCCGAGGAGGACCAGGGCGCGTTCTTCCTCAACATTCAATTGCCTGACGGCGCCTCGGTCGCGCGCACCAGCGACGCGGTGCGCAAGATCGAAGAGACCTTGCGCAGTTTTCCGCAGGTGCAGGACGCTTTTGCGGTGATCGGCTTCTCCCTGCTCGACAGCGCCAACGAGTCGAACGCCGCCTTCCTGGTCGCCAAGCTCAAGCCGTTCGAGGACCGTCTCGGCGCGGCCAATTCGGCCCAGGCGTTGATCCGCGCCATGTTCGCGCGCTCTCAGCAGATTCGCAGCGCCGTCGTCGTGCCGTTCAATCTGCCGCCGATCATCGGCCTGTCCACCAGCGGCGGCTTCGAATACCAGCTCGAAGCGCTGGAGGGGCAGGATCCCGTGAAGCTCGGCGCCGTCGTGCAGGGGGTGGTCGCGGCGGCCAATCAGGACCCGCGGCTCGCGCGTGTCTTCTCCACCTTCACCGCGACCGCGCCATCGATCTATCTCGACATCGACCGCGACAAGGCGCAGGCGCTGGGTCTCACGATCAACGACGTCTTCACCGCCCTGCAGTCGACGCTCGGCGGCTACTTCGTCAACAACTTCAACCTCTATGGACGCACCTGGCAGGTCAACATCGAGGGCGAAGCGTCCGACCGGCGCGACGTTTCCGACATCTGGCGCATTTATGTGCGCAACAGGGCCGGCGAGATGGTGCCGATGAGCTCGATCGCGCAGCTTCGCTACGTCACCGGGCCGCAGGTCATCACGCGCTACAACAACTATCGCTCCGTCACGATCAACGGCAGCCCCGCGCCGGGCGGCTCCTCGGGTTCGGCGCTCGCCGCAATGCAGGAGGTCTCCGATCGCACGCTGCCGCCCGGCTACGCCTTCGAATGGACCGGCACCGCCTTCCAGGAGCACGAGGCGAGCGGCCAGACCGGGCCCATCCTCGCGCTGGCGGTCGTGTTCGCCTATCTCTTCCTCGTCGGGCTCTACGAGAGTTGGATGATCCCGATCCCGGTGTTGCTGTCGGTGGTCGTCGGTGTGCTCGGCGCCTATGCAGGCGTGCTGGTCGCCGGCCTTTCGCTCGATCTCTACGCGCAGATCGGCCTCGTCGTGCTGATCGCGCTCGCCGCCAAGAACGGCATTCTGATCGTCGAATTCGCCAAGGAGCAACGCGAAGCGGGCAGGCCGATCGTCGAGGCCGCGACGCTCGGCGCGCGCATGCGCTTCCGCGCCGTGATGATGACGTCCTTCGCCTTCATCTTCGGCCTCGCGCCGCTGGTCGTCGCTGAGGGCGCGGCGCAGATCAGCCGGCGCGACATCGGCACGTCGGTGTTCGCCGGCATGCTGGCGGCGAGCTCCATCGGCATCTTCCTCATCCCCATGCTCTACGTCGTCTTCCAGCACTTACGCGAATGGGGCCACAAGCGCTTCGCGCACGCCCCTCCGCGCCACGTCGCGCCGAGCGATTGACGCAACGCGGCGTCCCCTTCTCCCCTTGCGGGAGAAGGTGGCCGGCGAAGCCGGCCGGATGAGGGGTCGCGCCGCAAGGCGCGTTTGGGGCGAGAGCGAACGAGAGCGAAAATGCCTTTGCTGGAATGGAAGCCGCGCCCAATGGCGGGACCCCTCAACCGACGCCCCTTCGGGGCGCCACCTTCCCTAGGCGAATGCGGAGCATTCGTCCGCTCCCGCAAGGGGAGAAGGGACTCGGCGCAGGGCAATCGCTTCAGGTTAACGAGCGGCGGCTGAGAGAATGTGATTCTTTGGCGGCTTCGATGATTCGGAGCCCGCCATGTCGAAAGCGCCGCGCACCGCCTGCCTGCTGGATCATTTTTCCGCGCTTTCGGACCCACGTCAGAGCTGGCGGGTTGTCTATCCGCTGCCGGAAATCCTGCTGCTTGTTTTGTGCGCCACGCTTTGCGGCATGGAGGATTTCGTCGAAATCAGGCTGTGGGGCGAGGAGCGGCTGGGGTTCCTGAGACGCTTCCTGCCCTACGAGCGCGGCTTGCCGGCCCACGACACGCTCAACGACGTGATCAACGGGCTCGACGCCGAGCTTTTCAAGGCCTGCTTCGCCAACTGGGTGGAGACGCTGCGCGAGCGCGCGCCCGACATCATCGCCATCGACGGCAAGACTTCGCGGCGAGCCCACGCGCGCGCCAAGGGACGGGCGCCGCTGCACATGGTCTCCGCCTGGGCGGCGCGCCAACGCCTCGTCCTCGCCCAGCAGGCCATCGACGAGAAGTCCAACGAGATCGTCGCCATTCCCAGGCTTCTCGAACGGCTCGAACTGACCGGAGCGCTGGTCACCATCGACGCCATGGGAACTCAGAGCGACATCGCCGACCAGATCGTCGCGCGCGGCGGCGACTACCTGCTGGCGCTGAAAGCCAATCGGCCGGTTCTCCATCAGGACGCGGTCGCCTTCTTCGACGATCCCCCGGCTCAAATGCTGGAGCCCGCGCACGTCACAACCGACGCCGACCACGGCCGCATCGAAGAACGCCGTCATGTCGTCTGCCACGACGTCGACTGGCTGTTCTCGGATCGCCGCTACGCCGACGAGCCGCGCTTCCCTCACCTGGCCATGATCGGCATGGTCGAAAGCCGAGTCGAACGAAATGGCGCCCTCGCGCGGGAGCGACGATACTATCTCTCCTCGGCCAAGCTCGACGCCAAGACCTTCGCCGCGGCAGTGCGAGCCCATTGGGGCGTCGAGAACCGATTGCACTGGGTGCTCGACGTCGTCTTTCACGACGACCTCGCCCGCCTGCGAAGCGCCAACGGCCCGCAAAACATGGCCGTCGTCAAACCCATGGCCGTGAACCTCGTGCGCAACCCCAAAGACAAGCATAGCCTCAAGGTCCGGCGAAAACTCGCCAACCTCAACCCCGCCTACCTCGAATCCCTGATTCGCCAGACCGCGTCGTTAACCTGAAGCGATTCCCCTGGGACTCGGCGTCTCCGCGTCCGCCAGAATGCAGAAGGCGCTAATAGTCCATCCCGCTGGGCATCGCGGGGGCGGGCGTCTCTTTCTTCGGCTTCTCCGCGACCATCGCTTCGGTCATGATCAGCAAGCTCGCGACCGAGGCGGCGTCCTGCAGGGCGGTTCGGACGACCTTGGTCGGGTCGATGATCCCGAGCTTGAACAGGTCGCCGTATTCGCCGTTCTGCGCGTCGTAGCCGAAAGCGTAGTCCTTGGCCTCTAGGATCTTGCCAATCACCACCGACCCATCGACGCCGGCGTTTTCGACGATCTGGCGCGCCGGAGACTGGATCGCCTTGCGGACGATCTCGATGCCGGTGCGTTCATCGTCGTTGGCGAAGGTCAGGCTGTTCAGCGCTTTGGCCGCCCGCAGCAGCGCGACGCCGCCGCCGGGCAAGACGCCTTCCTGCACCGCCGCGCGGGTGGCGTTGAGCGCGTCGTCGACGCGGTCTTTCTTCTCCTTGACCTCGACCTCGGTGGAGCCGCCTACGCGGATGACCGCGACGCCGCCAGCGAGCTTGGCGAGACGCTCCTGCAGCTTCTCCTTGTCGTAGTCGGAGGTGGTCTCTTCGATCTGCGCCTTGATCTGGCCGATGCGGCCTTGGATGTCCTTCTTCGAGCCCGCGCCTTCGACGAGCGTAGTGTTCTCCTTCTCGATGCGCACCCGCTTCGCGCGGCCAAGCATCTGAAGGGTGACGTTTTCGAGCTTGATGCCGAGGTCTTCGGCGATCATCTGGCCGCCTGTGAGGATCGCGATGTCCTCGAGGATCGCCTTGCGGCGATCGCCGAAGCCGGGCGCCTTGACGGCCGCGACCTTCAGGCCGCCGCGCAGCTTGTTGACGACGAGCGTGGCGAGCGCCTCGCCCTCGATGTCCTCGGCGATGATGAGCAAGGGCTTGCCGCTCTGCACGACCGCCTCGAGAATGGGGAGCATCGACTGCAGGACGGTCAGCTTCTTCTCGTGAATGAGTATGTATGGATCGTCGAGTTCGGCGACCATCTTCTCGGCGTTGGTGATGAAATAGGGCGAGAGATAGCCGCGGTCGAACTGCATGCCCTCGACGACGTCGAGTTCGGTCTCGAGGCTCTTGGCCTCCTCGACCGTGATGACGCCCTCGTTGCCGACCTTCTGCATCGCCTGGGCGATCATCTCGCCGATCTCGCGCTCGCCATTAGCCGAGATCGTGCCGACCTGCGCGATCTCCTCGTTGGTCGAGATCTTCTTCGAGCGCTTCTTGATGTCATCGACGACTGCGTCGACAGCGAGATCGACTCCCCGCTTCAGATCCATCGGGTTCATCCCGGCCGCGACCGCCTTGGCGCCCTCGCGTACGATCGCCTGGGCGAGCAGGGTCGCGGTCGTCGTGCCGTCGCCGGCTTGGTCGCTGGTCTTCGAGGCCACTTCGCGCACCATCTGTGCGCCCATGTTCTCGAACTTGTCGGCCAGCTCGATCTCCTTGGCGACGGTAACGCCGTCCTTGGTGATACGCG
>DASXGX010000019.1:0-3206 GCA_036488815.1 Roseiarcus sp. | reverse complement strand
CCGACAAGCCGCCGCTTTCGCCGCGGTTCCTGGAGGTCAGGGTCGCGGGCCGCGCGACCGTAGTGTTCGAGACGATGAGGCCGTCGATGCGCCGGATTACAGCCGTCGCGACGATGTCCTCGAGGCCGCGGGCGTCGAGGTCCGGCGCGATCTTGAGCATAAGCGGGCGGTGCGGCTCCGTCTCGTCGCGGGCCTCGACCACCCGGGCGATCAGATCGTCGAGCGCCTCGCGCCGCTGCAGGTCGCGCAATCCCGGCGTATTGGGCGACGAGACGTTGATCGTCAGGTAGTCGGCCACGCGCGCGAAGGTCCTGACGCCGAGCGAATAGTCCGCCACCCGGTCTCCCGCATCCTTGTTGGCGCCGAGATTGACCCCAATGAGGCCAGACGGTCGCCGCTCGAGCCGCGCCCGAGCCCGCTCGAAGCCTGCATTGTTGAAGCCGAAACGGTTGATGACGGCGGCGTCCTCTTGCAATCGGAACAGCCGTGGACGGGCGTTGCCAGGCTGGGGCCGCGGCGTCAGCGTGCCGACCTCGACGAAGCCGAAACCGAGCCTCAGCATCGCGCCCGGAACCTCGGCGTTCTTGTCAAAGCCGGCGGCGAGCCCAAGCGGATTGGGGAACTTGAGGCCCAGGACCTCGACCGAGAGGCGCGGATCGGAAGAGGGCGCGTTCGCGGGCGGCGCGATCTTCAAGGCGTTGATCGCCGCTCGATGGGCCGTTTCCGGCGGCAGCCGTTTCAGAACCCGACCTGCGACTTTGGCCAATCTCACGCGTCAAGGCTCCCGAAAACATGGGCGCCGTCCGCTCCCAGCGGCAGCGGGCGCGACCAAACCACGGCGCTCATCGGCAGGGCGGCGTAAAGATGAGGGAAGAGCGCCCCGCCGCGCGACGGCTCCCAGCGCAGGTCCCCGCCCAGCGCTTTCGCGTCGACCGCGGCCAGGGTCAAATCGTCCCGGCCGGCGAACCATTTGGCCGCCGTCTCCGGCGCCTGCTCGGCGGTCGAGAAATGGATAAAGCCATCGGCGCGGTCGACGGATGCGCCCTTAAAGACGCCAGCCGCCTCGGCCTCGGCCCATTCCTCAGTGGCGACGATCTTATAGACAACCATTCTCAACAGGGGCCGCAAAAGCGCATCGCGCGTCACGATCGACGGGACCCGCAATTGGAGAGACGAGCCCTCCCTAGGTTCAACTGCCCGCGGGCGAACCAAATTTCCTCACTCTTGGAGCATCCGTTTCAAAAGCTCAAGTTCTTCACGCAGGATCGTGTCGGTCTGCAACAGCCCTTCAATCTTGCGCACGGCATGCAGCACCGTCGTATGGTCGCGGCCGCCGAACCGTCGGCCAATTTCCGGCAGCGAGCGCAGGGTCAGCATCTTCGCGAGGAACATCGCCACTTGGCGCGGCTTGACGACGGCGGCGGTGCGACGCGAGGAGAGGATGTCGGCGCGCGAGACGCTATAGTGGCTCGCGACCAGCTTCTGAATATCCTCGATCTTCACCCGCTTGAGTTCGTGCGTGCGGATGAGGTCGCGGATGGCGGTTTCCGCCGTCTCGACCGTGAGGGCAGGCCCCGTCGGCGTATAGTGCGCCCTGAGCCGATTGACCGCGCCTTCCAGATCGCGGCCGTTCGAACGGATGGCGCGCGCGACATAGGCGAGAACACCCGGCGAAACGTCGAAGTGGGAGTCTTCCGCGCGCGCGCCGGCGACGCGCGCCTCCAAGATCTTCAGCCTCAACGGCTCGTCGAGCGCGCCGATCTCGACGCAAAGGCCGACGCTCAGGCGCGAGCGGATGCGCTCGTCGAGCGATTCCAAATCGTTCGGAGGGCGGTCGGCGGCGACGATCACCTCACGCCCCGCGTCAAGCAAGGCGTTGAGCGCGTGACCGAATTCAGCCTGGATGTTTTTGCCCTGCAGGAATTGCGCGTCGTCAAAGATAAGGAGGTCGATCGCTCGCAGCCGCTCCTTGAAGGCGATCGCCGTCTGAGACTGAAGCGCGGCGACAAAGCCGTACATGAATCTCTCGGCCGTCAGGTAGATGACCGAACGCCCTTGTTGAGCGGCGGTATGGGCGACGGCCTGCAAGAGATGGGTCTTGCCGAGGCCCACGGCCGAATGCAGGTAGAGCGGGCAAAAGGCCGGCCTCCCGCCCCGATTGGGGTTGGCTACGCGCTGCACGGCGTTAAAGGCGAGCTCATTCGACCGTCCAACCTGAAAAGTGGCGAAGGTCAGCCGCCGATCAAGGGGGGACCCGGTCAAGGCGTCGCCAACCGCGACGATCGCCGGCGTTCGGCTAGGCGGACGACGATCGGGGACGCCGCGATCGACCGGCGACTCCAGTGGCTTGGGCGGGGTCTTACCGGGCAAGGCGCAGTCGGGCGGCGGACCTTTGGTCAACGGCGCGAGCGACGGCGACGAGCGCACGGAGATAAGGATTTGCCCGACCGGGCCAACTTCGGCGTTGAGCGCCGAAGCCACATGCCCGGCGTAGTGGGTGACGATCCAACTCTTGAGGAAGCGTGTCGGAACGGAAAGCCGGGCCTGCCCCGATCCGACCGACTCCAGAGTGAGGCTCCCAAACCAGCTGTTGAAGACCGCATCGCCGACCTCGGCGCGCAAACGGTCGCAGCAGCGCCGCCACGCTTCGCCAAAAGGAGGACCGCCGGAACCGCGATGGTCAAAGCGATCCGGATTGGGTTCGTCATACATATCCATGATCGTGTCTCGGGCGTTGGGTGGACAGCCGACGTTGCGGCGCTGCCGGGGAACGGAATTTCCTTGACGCTTTATGTTTGCGTCCAGGGCAACCCGCCCGCCTTCCACCCGCTGACCATCCCTCTTCGGCGTGACTCGCTGAGCGCGCCTTCGAACCCGTCCGACACATTGAAACAAGGGGACCACCCTGCGTTGGTCATCGCTGTTGCGGCTTGGCGCGACCGCGCGCCCGAACGGCACAGGAACACGAGCGCAGCGCCCTGCTCGACGCCGCCCGTTTGGAGCAGCGCTTCAAGCCGGGCGGTGAAGTTGGCGTCGATCGCCATCGAAAGATAGCTTTGCCATTCCAAGAACAATGGCGTCTTACCGAACGCCTGAATGTCCGGTGTCCCCACGTAAGTCCACTCCGCTTGGGTTCGGACATCGATAAGAACCGACCGGGAGTCGCCCTCGAGCAATGCGTATGCATCGACTGCGAGAATATCTCC
>DASXGX010000018.1:0-4087 GCA_036488815.1 Roseiarcus sp. | reverse complement strand
AGCGTCAGCGAGCTTGGCGACGACGATCGGCGCCTCGCCGGGAAGCGTGAGCGCGTCGCCGCCGGTAGTCCCGATCTGCGCCGCCGGAACGCCCGCTGCGCGCGCGTCCGCGATGAGCGCGGCGACATTCTCAGGCCGCGCCGTCACGACGTAGCGGCCCTGATCCTCGCCGAAGAAGAACGCATGTGCGGGCCCGTCGATCGCGCCTGCATCGATCGTGACGCCGAGCCCTCCCGCCATCGCCATCTCCGCGAGCGCGACGGCGAGGCCGCCGTCGGAGAGATCGTGGACGGCGCTGACCCGGCCGGCGTGAATGAGCGAGACGACGAAGTCGCCGTTGCGCCGCTCGGCGGCAAGATCGACCGGCGGTGGCGCGCCCTCGTCGCGGCCGAGGATCGTCGCGAGATAGGCCGAGCGGCCGAGCCAGCCGGGCGCGCCGCCGATCAGCAGCACCGCGTCGCCCTCGCGCTTGAAGGCGAGCGAGGCCGTCTTGGCGACGTCGGCGACGAGGCCGACGCCGCCGATCGCCGGCGTCGGGGGAATGCCGGCGCCCATCGTCTCGTTGTAGAGCGAGACGTTGCCGGAGACGATCGGGAAGTCGAGCGCGCGCGCCGCCTCGCCGATGCCCTGCAGGCAGCCGACGAACTGGCCCATGGCGTGCGGCTTCTCAGGGTTGCCGAAATTGAGATTGTCGGTCAGCGCCAGCGGCCGCGCGCCGACGGCGACGAGATTGCGCCAGGCTTCCGCCACCGCCTGCTTGCCGCCCTCGATCGGGTCCGCCTCGCAATAGCGCTCGGTGACGTCGGTCGTCAGCGCCAGACCCTTCGGCCCGTCGCCGAGCCTGACCACGGCGGCGTCGCCGCCGGGCCCCTCGACGGTGTTGCCGAGGATCAAGGTGTCGTATTGCTCGCTGACCCAGCGTTTGGAGCAAAGGTCGGGCGAGCGCAGCAGCTTGAGCAACGCTTCCCCGTTGCTGATCGGCGCGGCGATGCCGGCCGCGTCGAGAACCGGCGAGCGCGGCGTCGGCGTCCAAGGCCGGTCGTAAAGCGGCGCCTCGTCGCCGAGTTCCTTGATCGGCAGGTCGGCCTTGACGACGCCGCCCTGCTTGATGACGAAGCGCTTGCTCGCCGTCGTCTGGCCGATGACCGCAAAATCGAGGCCCCACTTGCGGAAGATGCCTTCCGCTTCCGGCTCCTTCTCGGGGTGGAGCACCATCAGCATGCGCTCCTGGCTCTCCGACAGCATCATCTCGTAGGCGGTCATGCCGGTCTCGCGGCACGGCACGCGGTCGAGATCGAGTTCGACGCCGAGGTCGCCCTTCGCGCCCATCTCGACCGCCGAGGAGGTGAGGCCGGCCGCGCCCATGTCCTGGATGGCGATGACGGCGCCGGAGGCCATCAGTTCGAGACACGCCTCCAGCAGCAGCTTCTCGGCGAAGGGGTCGCCGACCTGCACGGTCGGGCGCTTCGCCTCGGCGTCCGCCTCGAAGGCCGCGGAGGCCATCGTCGCGCCGTGGATGCCGTCGCGCCCGGTCTTGGAGCCGAGATAGACGATCGGATTTCCGATCCCGGTCGCCTTGGCGTAGAAAATCGCGTCCGCGCGGGCGACGCCGACCGCCATCGCGTTGACGAGAATGTTGCCGTCATAGCGCGGATTGAAGCCGACCGAGCCGCCGACCGTCGGCACGCCGAACGAATTGCCGTAGCCGCCGATCCCAGCGACGACGCCGCTGACGAGGTGGCGCGTTTTCGGATGGTCAGGTGAGCCGAAGCGCAGAAGGTTGAGGCAGGCGACCGGCCGTGCGCCCATCGTGAAGACGTCGCGCAGGATGCCGCCAACCCCGGTCGCCGCGCCCTGATAGGGCTCGATGAAGGAGGGGTGGTTGTGGCTCTCCATCTTGAACACCACCGCCTCGCCGTCGCCGATGTCGACGACGCCGGCGTTCTCGCCTGGCCCCTGGATCACCCAGGGCGCCTTGGTCGGCAGCTTGCGCAGATGAAGGCGCGAGGATTTGTACGAACAATGTTCGTTCCACATCGCCGAGACGATGCCGAGCTCGGTGAAAGTCGGCGTGCGTCCAATCAACGCGACGAGACGGGCATATTCTTCAGGCTTCAGCCCGTGGTCGACCGCCAGCGCTTCGTCGACTTTCGGTTCCCTGTCGCTCAAGGCGGGTCGTCCTCACAAAAACTAAGGGGTCGGCGTCCGAATAGACGCGCGCGGGCGGCATGGCAATGGGCTTGCGCCCCGGCCTGCGGTCAAGCCTGCCGCGGCGGGATGATCGTGACGACGAAGGTCACCGGCTTGCCCTTGTGGCCGAAGCTGTCGTGGGCGAGCGTGATCTCGCGCCGCGTCGTCTGCGGCGTGACGAAGGGCGCGGTGGCGGAGAGGCAGACGTCGTCGCCTGCGACGCAGACCGAGAGCAGGCCGCCGTCGGCAAGCGCCTGGGCCGTCACCCATTGGTTGCGGAAGGTGGAGAAGTCGACGAAGACGTGCGGCCGCTCCGGGCTATAGAACGCGACGCCGTTGTCATACTCCCACGAGCCCGCGACATAGAGCAGCGGCCGCCCGGTCGCCTCGCGCCACAAGCGCGTCGCCTCCGCCGCCAGTTCCTTGCGGGGTTGGGTCTCGTTGTTGTCGTGCGACAGCCACGCCTGGGCCAGGGCGACCGCCGGCGAGGCGACGAGCGCGCCGATTGTCAGGGCGGCGGCGAGCCGCACCGAAAGCGAGCGCAGACGGTCAGCGCCGCGCCAGCCGAAACACTCGATCGCCAGCAGCGGCATCAGGCTGAAGGTTCCGATCAGCATGTTGGTCGAGAGGTTCGTGCGTAGCGCCAGCGCAGCCGCGACCGCGAGGATTAGCGGCGCCACGGCGAGAATCGAGAGAAGGCGGAACTGCGGCTCCGTCCAGCGCGTCTTGAGCCGAGCGACGGTTTCGGCGAGCGAGGGCTGGGCGACGAAGGCGACGACCGCGAAGACGACGCCGTTCTGCGCCAGCGCGCCAAAGAAGGTCGCCGCCGAAGCGGCCGCGATATGGCTGATGTGCTTGTCGGAAATCTGGGCGAGATAGCGCAGCGGCGGCGCCCCGCTGGTGGCCAGCCACCAGACATGCGGCGCGCAGATCACCGCCGCCACGGCGACCGACACATAGGGCGAGGCGGAGGCGAAATAGCGCCCGCGGCGGGGGTGCTGGATCGCCGCGAGCAAGCAGGTCGCGGCCAGCACAAGCGAGAAATATTTCGACAGCAGCGCGAACGCCATGGTCATGCCGAACAGGACGGCGTCGGCGAGCCTGTCGCCTTCGATCGACCGCACGAAATAAAACAGCGTCCACGGCCAGATCGAGAGGAAGATCGAATTGGCGTTATATTTGTGCGAGAGAAACGTGTAGAACGGCGTCAGCAGCAGCAACGCGGTCGCCGCGACGCGCTTGTCGCCTTGCGCGAACAACCCGATCAGCCTCCAGGAGCCAACGAGGCCGATCGCCGCGTTGAGGCTGGAGAGAATGGCGAAAGACCAGTCGGCGCGCGGAAAAAGCATGAACCACGCGCCGCAGAGCCACGACCAGAAGGGCGGGTGCTGATTGTAGCCGAGCTGGAACTCGCGGCCCCAGGCGTAGGCCTCCGCCATGTCGTTGTGGATCGACGCGGGCGCCTCGGAAATCGTGAAATAGACGGACCAGATCGCGACGAAGCCGAGGAAAAGCGCGATCTCGAGGCCGGGGTGGGTGAGCGAGACCTGTTGCGTCGTCGGGCGGGCCCCGAGGCTTCCTTCGACCGCCATCGTCACGCACTCCGTTCCGCGCTGCTGCGCCGCACGCTTATCGGCAAATCGCCGCGATGTCACGCCGGCGAAAAGCGGGGCAAAGGCGCGGCGCGCGAGGCGGTCAGGCGGTCGCGGCGGCGGGGGTCTTCGCCACGGCGCCGTCGATCCAGCCGATCAGCTCTGCTTTGACGTCTTCGCGGTTGGTTTCGTTCAACAGCTCATGGCGGGCGTCGGGATAGATGCGCACGGTGGGGTTGAGGCCGGCGCCGCGATAGGCGGCGACGAGGCCCTGGAGATTTGCGCCGACAGGGTCGCGCGCGCCG